>CAZMBB010000092.1:0-1921 GCA_964564575.1 uncultured Dehalococcoidales bacterium | reverse complement strand
CTCTGAGTTTGAAACGGCGAAGACGCGAGTATAACGCTTGACGCTAGCAGGCCTAATCGCTAGTTCTCAATGACCCTTGGACTATTTGCCCATTACGTGGGCGTGGAGGTGGAAGACTTCTTGTCCGGCGCCTTTGCCTTGGTTGAATTGGACGCGGTAGCCGGATTGGGTGATGTCGGTGAGTGCCGCTACTTTTCCTACGGCGATTAGGAGTTGGCCTAGGAGTTGGGCGTGTGTTTCGTTTGCTTCGTGGAGGCGATCGAAGCAGGTTTTTGGGACTACGAGGACGTGGACGCGGGCCTTTGGGTTGATGTCGTTGAAAGCGAGGGTGGTGTCGTCTTCGTAGACCTTTGTGCAGGGGATGTCGCCGGCGATGATGGAGCAGAAGATGCAGTTGGGGGAGGGCATTTTGGGGGAGTTCCTCGCGGTTTTAACTTGGTGCGATACGGACGTCACCGTTTGCTCGAATTTCGATGTGCGCTTCCCAGCCGGGGAATGCGGTCATTCCGATTAGTTGGCCCCCTGCCGCCAAATCGAGTGCGATACGCGACTCTTGCTCACCGCCGACGCGCATCTCGATAATGTATGCCTGCCGGGTTGCGATACTTCCATCCGCGAGTCTCACGGTGTATTTTTCTTCTTCAGTGGTTGCGAGTTGGTCCAACAGCGATCTCGAGAGTCCGAGTTCGCCATTGAAGCCGGTGTCGACCCATACCACAGGCTGGATATAGCGATTGACATGACCTCGGATCAAGGGTGACTGTTTACGTTTAAGCGTTCAGATCCGAAACGGTTACGGATGGCAGGTCGTATACGTGGTCCGAACCGATCCTTGCGGTGAATGTGACGGGATTTTTACGGCGTTTTTTCAACTCAGCCAAGGACTGCGATGCGCTGATTCCGATGACGTAATCACCGCTGCGTCCGTCTATTTTGATGATGTAACCCTCGTAATCTTGGGCGAGTTCTTGACGCAGTTTGTCTTCGTAAATCTTCTTGGCACGTTTGACGTATCGTTGCCGCTCTGTTTCTGTTGTCATATCAGGTTCTCCCTTTGATTGATTGAGGGAGGTCTATGAATTGAAAGTTCAAACATCGTACCACATTGAGGATAGAGCCACGATCCTATTGGGGGCCTATGGGGCTTAGTTAAATCGTAACTCTCAGGGCCCTCACCCTAACCCTCTCCCAGAGGGAGAGGGGATTGTTGGTTGTTGGCGTGCCGCGTTTCGCTTCTTCCCCACCCTTGGGTTCCTGCTTTCGCGGGAATGATGTGCTGGGGTTAGATGATGTCTTTGTATAGGTCGCGCCATGCGGGGTTTGTTTGGTTGATGAGTTTGATCTTCCAGTTTCGGCGCCAACGCTTTATGTTTTTCTCGCGCTCGATTGCATCCTCGATCGATCCATGTTGTTCGTACCAGATGAGCCGATGTACGGCGTAACTCTTGGTGAATCCGTCGGTAACGTCCGATTTGTGTTGCCAAATCCGTGAGACCAGATCGGACGTGACGCCGGTGTAAAGGGTGCCGTATCGTTTGTTCGTCAATATGTAGACGTATGCTTCTCGCATTCGTTCAATATACAGGTGGAGTGTGTTTATCTTTGGTTGAAGTGGCAGAGAGTATGATGGTGCTGGTTTGGTACGGCGTCACTGCGGATTTGCCGGCCCCGCTCAGCCCATCCCCACCCTTGGGTTCCCGCTTTCGCGGGAATGACGTAGGGGGATGCTGTCCACTCTTGAGGACCTGATGGTTTGCCGGCCCCGCTCAGCCCGCCCCCACCCTTGGGTTCCTGCTTTCGCAGGAATGACGTTAGATGGTTCGGGCTAGGTTTTCTAGGTGGGTTTCGGTGTCGCCGTAGTCGGCTCGCCATGAGAGGATGCGGCGGGTGTATAGGTGGAGGTCGTGTTCCCATGTGAAGC
>CAZMBB010000091.1:0-2689 GCA_964564575.1 uncultured Dehalococcoidales bacterium | reverse complement strand
CTTAGTTGGAGACGGTTTTAGTTGGAGGAAGAGGTTGTGGGGGGAGTGTGTGGTTTTTGGTGAGTCCGTCGTTCTGCGAAGGGCGCTGGGCGGGTTTGAAACCTGCCCCTACGTTCGCAGCTCCTCCCCCGGGCCGTTCTCGAACGGCCCCTACGGGCATCCCCCGCTGTTCGTTGGTGGCGGTTTGGGCTCCCGCGCCGCCTTCGCTTTGCGAAAGGGGCGTACCCCCTTTGTCCTTCGGACATTTCCCCCGCGATCGGGGGAAACCTGACCACCCTTTCTCCCCTGCTGGCTCGACTTGTTTTTGGTGCTTTCGGTTGTTGGTTTTGTGGGGTAGTATTCGTTGTGGGCGTCGGTGTTGGCGCTCTTAGAGCTCTAAGGAGAAGAAACTGATGGGTAATGACGCACCGCTTAAGGAACGGATTCGGCGTGGGGATGTTGTGATTGGGGTTGGGACGGGGATGGATGTGACTAAGTCGCAGCTTGAGGATATTCTCGGCAAGGATGATTATGGTTTCGTGACTACCGACAGCCAGCATAGTCCGTTCTCGGAGCACAAGCTGGTGGAGTTCTGCTATCTGGCGGATGAGGTGGGTATACCGGTGCATTTCCGGATCAAGCACACTAGGTTCGCTTTTCAAGTGGGGAATCTTGCCGATCTAGGGCCTGCCATTATTGAGGTGCCGTTGGTGGAGGATCAGGCGGTGGTGCGGGAGGCTCTTGAATGGTTCTACTTCCCGCCGGAGGGTCGTCGCAGTTTTGTGGGCGGTCCACGATGGGGCGCTGAACTGGGGCACGACCGGACCGGGTATGCCGAGTGGTGGAACAATAACGGGATGATGATGATTCAGATCGAGACGCTGCGGGCGATCGAGAATATCAGCGCTCTGTCGTTGCCCGGAGTGGACATGTTCTCGTGGGGGCCGGCAGATCTTGAGTTCGATCGAGAGATGCATCCGCATCATCCGCTGAAGACCGACGATGATTGCATCGAGCATGTGATGGCGCAGCTGGCGTCTGAAAAGCCGCGGATGTGCTACCGGTCGTATGATCCCAACCTGCGCAACAAGTATCTTGACTTGGGTGTGACGGTTTTGATGGAGACGGCGAAGTAAGTCGCCCTCACCCTAACCCTCTTCCGCTGTTGACGGGCGTTTTGGGGGAGAGGGAACGCGAAAAGACTCGCCAAGGAGAAAACAAAATGAGTAATGACACATCTTTGAAAGAACGGATTCGGCGCGGCGATGTCGTTATCGGCGTCAACGTGCCGATCGGTTCTACGAAGTCAGAGTTCGAGGACGTGCTGGGCAAAGACGACTACGGCTTCGTCACCTGCGACAGCCAGCATAGCCCGTTCTCGGAGCACAAGCTGGTGGAGCATTGCAATATCGCGGATGAGCTTGGGATCGCGGTGCATTTCCGCATGAAGCATCCGGAGCTAGCGTTTCTGATCGGGAACATCGCCGACCTTGGGCCGGCGTTCATCGAGATTCCCCTGGTCGAAGAGGTAGAGACGGTGAGAGAAGCGTTGGAGTGGTTCTACTTCCCACCTGAAGGGCGTCGCAGTTGGGTAGGCGGTAACCGTTGGGGTGCTGAGCTTGGGCATGACCGTCCCGGGTATGCGAAGTGGTGGAACGAGAACGGGATACTGTGCTTGCAGATCGAGACGCTGAGGGCGATTGAGAATATCAATACCCTGGCTTTGCCGGGTGTGGACCTGTTCTCGTGGGGGCCGGCGGACTTGGAGTTCGATCGTGAGATGCACCCTCATCATCCGTTGAAGACGGATGACGATTGCTTGAAGCATGTGATGGACCAGGTGAACGACAATCCTGTGAGGATGAGTTATCGGTCGGGTGATCCGGAGCTGCGGAACAAGTACATCGACATGGGGGTTACGGTTTTGATGGAGAGGGCGCAGTAGGGTTCAAAGACGCCGCAAGAGCCTGCCTAGCAACCGCATCACGACGGTCATCACTACTTGAAAGATGACTGATCTTAGGATTTGTCGGACAACTAAGGCGATCATGGCGCTTAGTTGTGGAGTTTATGACAGGTCGGGTCGAGAGTGTTTAGACACTCGGGCGCTCAGACGGCGCTATTGGTTGGGGTCGTCCACGGCCAAGTCGGTGGTTACGACGGCGAAGAGGCCTTGTGAATCGCGAACGGGTACCGAGCGGGAGATCATCCAGATCTCGCCGCCGCCCGCGTCGAAGTAGGGTTCGGTCCATACCCCTGCGTTTGCAGCGATTGGCTCGGTGAACCAATCCTGCGCCTCGATGTCGTATGAAGGAGCAGCCAGGTCTTTGCTGGCGAAGTCGTCGTTGGTGCGGTAGACGTACGGGGAAGTGATGACGGCGCCTGAAGGGTCAACCAGTGCGACTGCACTGCCGAAGAATGACGGATGCGTCTCGAGATGGCTCTTCAACCGTTCCGTGTATTCGGTTGTGTCGGCGGGTCGATTCTCCACCAAGTCTGTCGCCAAGGCGTCGAGAGCGTCAGATACGCGACGCTGGTTTTCTTGGAGGGTGTCGCCTTCGGCGCAGCTTATAGCGATCGCGGCGACCAGTGCGGCTACAAGAGCAGATATTCGTGACACTGCGGTCCTGCAAGAACTGAACGACATTGCTACCTCTCTGAGTTTGAAACGGCGAAGACGCGAGTATAACGCTTGACGCTAGCAGGCCTA
>CAZMBB010000090.1:0-2882 GCA_964564575.1 uncultured Dehalococcoidales bacterium | reverse complement strand
CCTCGGCCATGTTGCAGGTGCCGTCGAGGTTGGGATCGTTGATGAGTCCTTTCCACCCGACGGTAGTGCGTGGCTTCTCGAAGTAGACGCGCATGACGATCATGACGGTGTCGCGAAGCTCATCAGCGATAGCGGCTAGGCGCTCGGCGTATTCCTTGCCCGCGACTTCGTCGTGGATTGAGCAGGGGCCAGTTACGATGACGAAGCGTTCGTCGTCTCCGTTGAGGATGTCGGTGATCTCTCGCCGGGATCGGACCACCAGGTCCTCGACCTCTTTCGAGATCGGTATCTCGGCGAGGTATTCGGATGGAGGGTCTAGGGGGCTGATGGATGCCACGTTGAGGTTTTTGATTCGCGAGGCCATGTTTCATTTTCTCCGATTCAGGTGACTGTGTTTCTAGGTTTTGGCGGTTGGGTGTTTACTTTAGATTTGGACGCGCGGGTTCCCCTAGGCACTAGGTTTGGGTTTGAGGTAGCACCGCGCAGGTTGCTATCGTTCAATCTCGACGTCGCGCGGGCATTGTGCCTTTGCTTCTATGCGCGGCGCCGGCGAGTATAGAACCAGCGAGTAAAGTAGCTGGGATACGTGAAGTAAGCGGTCGTGTTTTGAGCTTCGATGCGCGTTGACAGACCGCGGCTGAGAGGTGCGGTCTTTGAGGAATCTTGATGTCTACTGGGCATCTGTGATGTCGGCTCGCAGGACGACTGCATCTCTCAAGTATATGTGTCGGATGTCTTCCTGGGATTTGTCGGTGTTCAACAAAAGCATTATTCGGATGCATTTGGGCATTGAGCCGGGCCTGTCGACCTCGATGGAGTTAATGAGAGGGACGAGGTTCCATCCGAGGCGTTCGCGTGCGGCGACGGCTGGGAATTCGGCGTTGAGGTCTTTGGTGAGGGTGAAGAATACGGCGGCGATGTCCTCGGAGCGCATGTCGTTTGCGGCGATCATCTTGTTGAGGAGTTCTTCTGTGCCGTCCATAATCTCGTTGCGAGAGTTTTCGGGGACGGTGGTGGCGCCTCTGACGCCGCGTACTGCAGTCATGATGGAATTTGGTGAGGGATCGGGATGGATGGGTATCGGAGTGATTTTACTTCCGAAGCGATTGGAGGAATTTGGCGGCGTTCGCCGGGGCGTTGGCGGAGGTGTCCGCTTGGATATGGTTAATGAGTGCGCTGCCGATGACGGCACCATCGGCGAAATTTCCGACGGATTGGACGTGTTCAGCGTTTGAGATGCCGAATCCTACCGCTATAGGCAGTTCAGTGTGGTTGCGGACACGTGCGACGAGGGACTCGACCTGTCTGGACATGGCAGATCGTGCGCCAGTTACTCCCAGCAAGGAGACGCAGTAGACGAACCCGGACGCGTGTTTGCAGGCTTGTGCGATGGTCTCGTCGGTGGAAGTTAGGGCGAGGAGGGGTACGAGAGAGATGTTTGCTTTTTCGCAGGCTTGGATCAGGGGTCCAGCTTCAGCGGCGGGCAGGTCGGCGGCAATGAGTCCGTCGACTCCGGCGTCTCGGGTGCGGGCGCAGAACTCGTCTAGGCCGAACTGGAGCATGGGATTGTAGTAACCCATGAAAACGAGGGGAGTTTCGACGCCGCGTTTACGGATCTCGGCGGCGTTCTGGAAGCATGCTTCGGGCGTGATGCCGTTTTGGAGCGCTTGGAAGCTGGATTTCTGGATGACGGGCCCTTCGGCGAGGGGGTCGCTGAAGGGCATGCCGAGTTCGATGGCGTCGGCCCCTGCGTCAGCCAGCGCTTGGACGACATCAGGTGTGCTGTCGACCTGCGGATGACCGATGGTTACGAAGGGCACGATAGCGGTTCGACCATCGGAGTTGGCTCGGTTGAATGCGTTTTGGATCGGATTGGACATCTCAACGTTTCACAATCTAACAATGTTATTCGTCGCTCAGACCGACAGAGGAACCGACTGCAAGGTCACCAACGCGTTGTTCAGAGAGTGCATCAACACTCCGGGCCAGATCGACCGGGTGACCATAGCCGCTGTGCCGAATATAGTTCCGAGGCAGAAGATGTATATGACTTGGTTCATTGAGAAGTAGCTCGGATCGATGTGGAACAGCGCGAAGACTACCGCGGAGATGAATACCGCAATGACAACGTGTGTGGCGTTGGCAAGAAAGGTGATGATCATTCCGCGGAAGAAGATCTCCTCAACTATGGGAACGAGGATCGCGAGGTAGATAATCGTGGCGAATACATTGCTGTCGAACGCGTTGTTGAGTCCAATGATGGGATCGGGGGCGTTGGGATGAGTTACGGGGTTGAAGGGGGTAAATGGCCATGCGATAGCAAGCGCCACCCAGGCTGCTGAAGGCAAGACGAATGCTATGAACTTCCGTCGTTCTGGCAGGAATAAGCGGAGTTGTTCGAGGAGAGGTTTTGAAGTTGAGGAAGCGTATGTCACCGCGGTTGCGATCAACGCTGCAGAGCCGACAGCAGCGGCAGCAATGCTTCTAATCGCGGTCTGAGTTTCAACTCGGTCGCTCAGGGGGGCGAAAAGGATGGCCGAAATGAGGATGACAGAACCGGCCGCCACGTAGATGACGAGATACCGGCTCGCGGCGGTTCTTGCGAGGAATATCGAGATGCCGATCGCCGTCGAAACGAAGAGACAACCTATGACGAATGACGTTAGAGTCGGTACTTCGTTCTGGAATCCGACGGGATATTCGCGGAATATCTGTGACAGCCAGACGTCGAGGCAGACCCATGTGACGACTGCGCCAACGGCGAGGACGATGTATCGAAGTCGAGGTGTATCGTTTAAGAAGCCCGAAGGTTGGGTTTCTGGAACGGTGTCACTGCCATGTGACATCGCCGAACAGTCCGGCTTCTCTTGGTTTTGATGCGA
>CAZMBB010000089.1:0-3176 GCA_964564575.1 uncultured Dehalococcoidales bacterium | reverse complement strand
AGCGGCAAGTCGATCAAGTTCAGCCGCACTCCGATGGTGGTCGGTTCTGCGCCGACGGTGGGGGAGCATACGCGTGAGTTGCTCAACGGTCTGCTCGGTTACTCAGACGAGCAGGTGGAGGCTCTGGTGGATGCGGAAGTGATCTCGTGCGACGATTCAGACTGATCGATCCCGCGCGATCGGATAATCGTTGAGACTGGGCCGGTGTTGAGGACCTAGCCTGCTGGCGAGGGATCGGGGGCTGAGGAACCTTCGGTCTGACCGACTGGCTCTAGGTCTGCGGTTGCGCTGCCATCGCTATCGCCTGAAGATTCAGGGGTTTGGCTGCGGACCGCGTTTGGATCTCGGCCTTCCATGATGGCTTCGAACTGGTCGGAGTCGATCGTCTCGTTCTCTAAGAGGTAATCGGCGACGGCTTCGAGCTTGTCCTCGTGATCGGCGAGGATCTCTTTGGCAGTCGCGACGCCTTCGCGGAGGAGGCGGTCGATTTCGCGGTCGATGATTGCCTCTGTCTTGAGGCTGTAGTCGCGTTCTTCGGACATCTCGCGTCCGAGGAAGATGGCTTCTTGTCGTTTGCCAAAGGAGCGGTAGGTGAGTTCGTCGCTCATGCCGTAGCGCATGATCATCTCGCGGGCGATGCGTGTCGCTTGTTCGAAGTCGTGGGAGGCACCGGTTGTGATCTTGCCGACTTTGAACTCCTCGGCGGCGCGACCGCCCATTGCTCCAGCGATGCGGGAGAGGAGGTACGGCTTGGTCAGATAGGACTTGTCTTCCTGTTCCCAGCGAGTGAAGCCTCCGGCGTGGCCGCGGGCGATGATGGAGATTTTGCCGATGCGGTCGCCTTCAGGCATGTAGTAGGGGACGACGGCGTGACCGGCTTCGTGGTAGGCGGTGAGGCGGCGTTCGTCTTCGGTGATGACCTTGCTCTTGCGGGCGGGACCGATAGAGACGCGGTCGATGGATTCGAGCAGTTCGTCGAAACCGATGGACTTCTTGTTCTTGCGTGCAGCGAGGAGCGCGGCCTCGTTGATCAAATTGGCGAGGTCGGCGCCAGAGAATCCGGGGGTCTGTTTCGCGACGGCCTGCATCTCGATGCCTTTGTCGAAGGGTTTGCCCTTCGCGTGGACGTCGAGGATGGCGGTGCGACCGCGGATGTCGGGTGTGTCCAGGGTGACTCGGCGGTCGAAGCGGCCGGGTCGGAGGAGGGCCGGGTCTAGGATGTCGGGTCGGTTGGTAGCGGCGATGACGATGACGGAGGAGTTGGTGTCGAAGCCGTCCATCTCGACGAGGATCTGGTTGAGGGTTTGTTCGCGTTCGTCGTGACCGCCGCCAAGTCCGGCGCCGCGGTGACGACCGACGGCATCGATCTCGTCTACGAAGATGATGCAGGGTGCGTGGCGTTTGGCCTGTTGGAAGAGGTCGCGGACGCGGGATGCGCCGACGCCGACGAACATCTCGACGAATTCGGATCCGGAAATAGAGAAGAATGGGACGCCTGCTTCACCTGCGACCGCTCTTGCGAGGAGCGTCTTGCCGGTGCCGGGGGGGCCGACTAGGAGGACCCCGCGTGGGATGCGAGCACCGAGGGCTTGGAAGCGTTCGGGGAATTTGAGGAATTCGACGATCTCTTCGAGTTCTTCCTTGGCTTCGGGGACTCCAGCGACGTCGAAGAAGGTGACGGTGGCTTTAGCTCCGACGAACATGCGGGCGCGGGTGCGGCCGAAGTTCATGGTCTGGCTGTTGCCTGCCTGGGCTTGGCGAAGCATGAAGATTAGAAGCCCGGCGAAGAGGATGAGGGGGAGGAATCCGATGAGGGCTTGGAGGAGGGTGGCGAGTCCGCTCTGTCCGCGGACGTCGAGTCTGTAGTTGTTGAGGTCGGATCCGGCGTCGGAGAGGGCTTCGAATACGCTGGTGGAGCTCTCTTTGCGAGACGAGAAGATTTGGGAGCCGTTATCGACCTTTACGGTGTCGCCGTTGACTTCGATGCTGAGTGCGGGTCCGGTGTTGTCGCGGGCCATTTCGATGACGCGGTTGAAGGGGATGGTCTCTGCTCCGTCGCCTTGGCGGAATAGGAGCAGGATCAGAGCGACCGCGGCGACGGCGATCAGGACGTAGATCAATGAGTTGCGCATTCTCATAGCACGAATTGTAAACCACGGACAATGTCCGCTTTCTTGGTTTCATATACGTTAGGTTCGGCCAGCGCGGTTCTCGCGCTGGCTTGGTTTCAAAGGGTGCAAACGAGGACAGTTGCCCAGCGTTCTTGAGGCTCAGGCGTTGAGTGGTTTGTTGCCGTTCTCTTGGCAGAACTCTCGTGCTTGACCGAGCATGAAATCGCGTACTCCGAGGCCGAATGTGGTAGCGCCGATGGACTTACCGGCGGCGAGGGCTCGGCGTTCGATGTCTGCGGTGGCTGCTACTCGGTCGGGGTGTTGCGGTTGTCCGGCGAGGCCCATGCTTGCGGCGAAGTCGTTGGGGCCGCCTGCGACGCCGGTGAGGCCGGGAACGGAGAGGATGTCGTCGAGGTTGTCGTGGGCCTTTTTGGATTCGATCTGTGCCATGACGATCATGTTTTCGTTGGCCCATTTCATGAAGGCTCGTTGCCCGCCGTATTCGGCGATCTTTTCGGCGTCGCCGTACTCGGTTCCTCTTCCGCCACCCCATGATCGCCATCCGGCTTCGGGGAATAGGCAGGCGTCGGCGAGGGCTTGGGCGTCTTCCTTGGTCTCGACGTGGGGGCCGGTCACGCCTTGGATGCCGCGGTCGAGGTATAGGTTGATCTCGTATGCGGCGATGTTTGGAACGCGTGCGGTGACGGACATTCCAAAGGCGTTGGAGACGCGGCAGATGTTGTCTACGATTTCGGGGGAGTATGCGCCGTGTTCGCCGTCGATGGAGATGGCGTCGAATCCGACGTGTGCGGCGAGTTCGATGAGTTCGAACGATGCGAATGGGAGGGCGAAGACTGTGGCGTAGCGTCCTTCGCGGTTTGCTTTGAGGATGGTGTTCTCGATCATTTTTGGCTTTCTACTCTTTCAGTTTCTTTCCGTGCAGTGACGGACGTTTTGGGTTGGCTGCATTTTAGCAATGAGAACTAGGATGGGTTTTGTTTGTTTGTCTGAACTGGGATTTTTGGGATTGGGTGGATTTCTGGGATTTTGTTGTAGTGTTGTTGG
>CAZMBB010000088.1:0-3230 GCA_964564575.1 uncultured Dehalococcoidales bacterium | reverse complement strand
TGTCACTGCCATGTGACATCGCCGAACAGTCCGGCTTCTCTTGGTTTTGATGCGAAGTTGGCGTATTCGGCAGCCGACGCCTCGACGGTGGTGAAGTCGCCGTGTCCTGGCATCACTACCGCGTTGGGGGGCAGATTGAGGAGACGGTTGGAGATGCTGTCGATGATGTCGTCAAACGCCTCGGCGCTGGGGGTTTTCCCGGGGCCGCCGGGAAACAGCGTGTCGCCAGTGAAGACGTGCGGGGTTGCGCCCGGGCTTTCTCCTGGGAGGACGAAACACGTGGATCCGGGAGTGTGGCCGGGGGTGTCGATGCAGCGGAGGGTGATTTCGCCGACTTGGAGGACGTTGTCTTGCGAGACGTCGATGGGATCGCGGTAGCCAGTTTTATCGGCGACGGCGTCTGCGTCATTTGCGCCGATGCCGACTGGAGCTTGGAACTGGTCGGTGACTACGTCGAAACCCTCGAGATGATCCCAGTGGTTGTGGGTGATGAGGATGGCGTTTACGTCGGTCTGCCCTGCGGCGGCGATCAACTCGTCAGGTTGGTCAGGTGTGTCGATGATGACGCTTTTATTTGAGGACTTGCAGGTAATGAGGTAGGCGTTGTTGTAGAAGCCTGAAACCCATCGCTGGATGGTCCAAAGTTCGCCTTGATATTCTATAGCCATGTCGAGATCGATTGTAGTTGATCTCGATATCTCGTCAAGGCTTGCGGAAGCTGTCTACCGCTTCTTGATAGGAGTCGGTGATCGTAACTACTTGGTCTACGGCGGTGACTCTAAAGAGTGAGGCTACGTTTTTTTCGAGGCCGCATAGAACGAGTTTGCCGTGTTTGATGACGATTCTGGCGGCGATGCCGAGCAACGATCGAATACCTGCGGAGTCTATGGCCTCAACCTTCTCGAAATCGATGATGATGTTGAGATCGCCGTTCAGGATACGTTCCCGAATCGACTGTTCGAATTCATCAATGTCGGGGACTTCGATTCGTCCTTCAGGAATAAGAACTAAGATAGCCCCGTCACGTCGTTGTGTGGCTTCGAGCGTCAAGTCTGTGTCGTTATTCGCGAGACGCGGTGCGAGCAGATCATTCTCATGCGTGCGCACTTCAAGTTGCATTATACGTCGAATGTAGAAATGCGTGATGTTGCAGTAATGATCTGCACTTGGGGTGCGCCAGACTATACTACTGACGAACTGATTGTAGCCTCGGCATACTAGAGGACTGACTATGAACTACGAAGACATTGTTGTGTCGAAAGACGATGGGGTGGGCATCATTCGTCTGAACAGACCGAAGGTGTTGAACGCGCTGAGCAGGAGGATGTTCGGGGAAATCGATTCTGCTATTAGCGATATGGAAGCGGATTCGGGCGTCAATGCTGTCATATTCACCGGAACTGGGGAACGCGCCTTCACTGCGGGGGCGGACATCCACGAACAGGTGCGCAACGCGGAGAATCCGCCTCCGCCGGATCCAAAGCGGGGCGAGTACTCGTGGCATGTGGCCGCATGCACGAAACCCACGATTGGCGCTCTCAATGGTCTTGCATATGGCGGTGGCGCGGTGATGGCGTCCAGTTTCGATATTCGCGTGGGCTGCGAGCGTTCGAGCTTCCGCTTCCTCGCCGCGTCTTATGGCCGCGTTAATTCCACTTGGAGCCTGCCGATGCAGGTGGGATGGCCCAAGGCGAAGGAGCTGTTGTTCAGCGCTCGAGTTGTGGAGGCCGAGGAGGCATATCGCATCGGGCTGTTGAATCACCTTGTCAGTGCAGACGAACTAATGCCCAAGGCGATGGAGATAGCGCGGCAGATTGCGGCGAACGACCCGCGCATGGTTCAGGGCATCAAGGAGCTGATGGTTGCGGATGTTGGGGAAAGCTGGCGTTGGATGTACGACAATGAGGCGACGGCGCAAAAGGGCAAGCTCAGTGCCACGCCCGTGGAAGAGGGGTTCGCCGAGTTTCTAGCGCGCAAAGGAAGAAAGAGTGATTAGAAGCTGGTGGTTGTCGCCATCGGTGCCGGGGCGAGTGATTTTCCGGTAGCGTAGGGAACGGTACGCAAGACGATAAAGAAGTGCAACTAACGAGGAACTGCGAGAGGACTTAGGCGGATGACATCAGAAAACGGCAAGCTAGAAACACCGCTTGAGGGCATTCGCGTGCTTGACTTGGGACGCTATCAGGCAGGACCGAGATGTGCGCTGATGTTTGCTCGCATGGGCGCTGAGGTGATCAAGGTGGAGTCATTGCAGGGCGACGAGAGCCGCGCCAACGGACCGCGCGTGCGGGGGCAGTCGGCGTATTGGGTGCAGTACAACAGCGGGAAGAAGAGCCTGGCTATAAACCTGCGCACGGATGAGGGCAAGGAGGTGTTGCGCGATTTGGTGAAGGTGTCCGACATCTTCCTTCAGAACTTCCGTCCTGGCACTATCGACATCATGGGTTTTGGGTACGAAGAGATCAAGGCGCTGAATCCCAAGATCATAATGATCAATGTCTCGGCCTATGGGCAGTACGGGCCCAACCGGGAGAAGGTAGGGTTCGATCCGATCGGGCAGGCGATGGGCGGGTTGATGTCGTTGACGGGGTATGGCGACCTGCCGCCGATCAAGACGTACTTCCCGCTGATAGATCGCATCACGGCGCTGCATGCCTGCATAGGGGCGCTGGCGGCCCTGCGTGAGCGGGAAATATCGGGAGAAGGTCAGGCGCTCGAGGTCTGTCTTGCGGATACAGGGTTTACGACGAATGAGATTCCGATATCGGCTTATCTGGGTGGTGGTGTGGAGACTACGCGTCCGGACACTGCGATCGGTGGCGGTGGCACGCCGTTCGGAGGGATGTATGAGACTGAGGATGGTCATGTGATTCTCGCCGCTGGCAACGACAATATGTGGCCTAGGGTGTGTGAAGCTCTGGGGCATCCTGAATGGCTCGATGATCCCCGGTTTGCTGATCGTGACACTCGCGCTGAGCATGTGGAAGTTCTGGAAGACGGGATAAGCGATTGGTTGAAGCTGCGCAGCACGAAGCAGGCGGTTGAGGATCTTTCGGCGCACAGCATACCTTGTGCTCCGGTCAATTCGACGGAGCAGGCGGCGAATGAGCCGCAGCTGCACGAGCGGGAGATCATGATGGAGGTGCCGGACCCGGTGGCGGGGACGATGTGGGTTAGCGGCAAGTCGATCAAGTTCAGCCGCACTCCGATGGTGGTCGGTTCTGCGCCGA
>CAZMBB010000087.1:0-3803 GCA_964564575.1 uncultured Dehalococcoidales bacterium | reverse complement strand
GCCCTAGACCACGAACTCCTCAAATCCGAACGCACATTCCGCGCCGGTTCATGGGAGATGTGGCCCGGAAGACACGGCTCATACCGAGAACTCATGGGCCGAACCTTCGGCATCATCGGATTCGGAGCCATCGGACGTCGCGTCGCAAAACTCGCAAACGCATACGACATGACCGTAATCGCCGCCGGACGCGCTGAAACCGCAACCGGCGAACTCCACGGCGCAAACTATATCGGCGGAGGCAAATCCGCACGAGAACACGTACTCGAAAACTCCGACTTCGTCCTAATCTCCACTCCCCTAGTCCCCGCAACCGAAGGCTTAATCAGCGCTCACGAACTTGGGCTGATGAAACCCGCTGCCTACATCATCAACCCCGCACGCGGACACATCATCGACGAAACCGCCCTCTACAACGCCCTCAAAAACCGAACCATCGCCGGAGCCGCAATCGACACCTGGTACCGATACCCCGAAACATCCACCGACACCCCAAGACCCGCCGACCACCCCTTCTGGGAACTAGACAACATCATCATGGTCCCCCACCACTCCGGCGCAACCCACGGAACAGCAGCCCGCCGAGCCGCAACAACAGCCAAAAACCTAGACAACCTCTCCAAAAACCAACCCCTAATCAACATCATCCAAGAACTCTCCTGTTAGTGCGGTGTTGTCGTAAGCTAAAGCCCAAACATGACCGCCACGAGATACAATGAATACATGTATCGCCAATGATCCGGAGCGCGAAATGCCCACCTCCATCCGCCTATCCCCCGAAACCGAACGGCGACTGGATTCACTTGCTTCCAGGACCCGACGCACCAAAGCATTCTACATCCGCGAAATGATCGAACGCAGCATCGACGACATCGAAGACTATTACCTCGCCGTTGAAATCTCCGAACGCGTCCGCAATGGCGAGGAAGAGGTCTTCACCGAAGACGAAATAAGGCGAGACCTTGGCTTGGACGGTTGAGTACACCAGAGCCGCAAGGTCTGAACTCCGCAAACTCGACAGGTCCACCGCGCAACGAATCGTTGACTACATGCGTCGGAGAGTCGCCGATTCGGAAAACCCGAAACAGCTGGGTGCGCCTCTATCCGGATCACTTCGCGGTTGGTGGCGTTACCGAGTCGGTGGCTATCGCGTCATATGCGAAATCCAAGACGACGTTTTGCGCGTGTTGGTAATAAGAGTCGCTCGACGCGACAAGGTCTATCGCTGAAACTCTCACAGCGCCGAGGCTACACCGAAACCAAATAGGCGATGTTGAAGGGCAACGGATGATTTCCCCTCTCCCCCAAAACGCCCGTCAACAGCGGGAGAGGGTCAGGGTGAGGGTGACCGGGGCGGACAAAAGGGCGCGGCACGCGAACCCACGCTACCAACGCAAACGATTCCGCACACCTCTAACCACCAACCGCGACCATCCATCGCGCTTGAATTGACACGATATATATCAATTAATAAAATCAAACCATGTCCACTCTCTACTGGCAAGAACCCGGTGGAGAGACACAAAAAGAATACAAGGAGACACAAATGACAGCTTTGCAACGATGGGACCCCTTCCGCGATCTGCGCCAGATGCAGAACTCCATGGACCGCATCCGTAGACGCTTCGGCACCAACACCCTAACGAACATCCGCAACGGAGAGTTCGAGGCTTGGGCAATCCCCCTCGACGTCACCCAAAACGACGATGACACCGTCATCCGCGCCTCCCTGCCCGGCGTCGCCCCCGACGACATCAACGTCGCCATCGAGGACAACGTCCTGACCATCAAGGGACAAACCTCCTCCGAGCACCAAGAGCAGGGCGAAAACTACCTCATGCGAGAGCGACGCACCGGATCATTCCACAGAGCGCTCAGACTCCCCGACACCGTCGACTCCGACCACGCAACCCCGGTCTACGACAACGGCGTCCTAACCATCACCATCCCCAAAGTCGAATCAAAAAAGGCCAGACAACTAACGGTCCAAGTCGGAAACACCCCCGCAATCGAGGCCGAAACCAACTAAGCGCACCAAACACCACAACCAAAACAAAAGGTGCGGCAACCCCCAAAGGCCAGCCGCACCTTTTCGCGCACGCCGTACGTCATTCCCACGAAAGCGGGAACCCAAGGGTGGTGTGGGGTAGCCGGGTTTCCCCCGCTCGCGGGGGAAATGTCCGAAGGACAAAGGGGGCCACGCCCCTTTCGCAAAGCGAAGGGGGCGCGGGAGCCCAAACCGCCACCAACAGACAGCGGGGGATGATCGCCGAGGCGGGAACCCCAAAATGACCACCACCCAATCCGAAAACCACACACGCCCCAAAACCCGTCCATAAACATCAAGGGGGACAGCAATCACGTAGGGGCCGTTCGTGAACGGTCCGGGGAGGGACTGCGAAGGAAGCGAAGCGCCGTTCGCAGAGCGATGGACTCACCCGAAAATCCACCATACTATTGCCATACCGTATCTGTTATTTCCGAATATTATCCCCGTCACATCCTATAAACAGGAATATAGAGTGTCAGGCATGTTACATTGTGTATTCGCAACTGACGCCTTCCCCCGCGACCATGTCCGATTCCATCACCATCCCTTTCTCCGCACAGGCCGTATAGATGCCAACTCTAGAGTTCAAGGGAAAGCAACACATATACGCGCATCACTTGACGGTGCCGTATAGACCACCCAAACCTCAACCCACCACCAATCCAAACCGCAAACCATCAAACTGTCATTCCCCTGAACGCGCTACGTTCTATTCGTTTACAACGGCCACCACAGACGAATGAGTGATGCGTCAACCAAGCCCTAATCGCGTTCAAGCCGTCCTTCAAGCCACAGAGACATGGCGCAAGAATCTCGTCGACACAACGGGCCGGAACCGCCTCCGTCGGTATCGCGATCTAAAGACAGGCACTCTCGACCTCACTCCTGGCACCTCTCAGGGGCTAGATACGAGGATTCTGGACCGGCTATTCGCGAATAGAACGGTTAAATTAAGTGACCTATTGTCGGGTGTTCCAGTCGATCCGCTCGGGACACCACCTTTTGACGACGGGCGCCGTCGCCTTGCCGCCATCCATAAGACGGCTCTCACGAACTCAGAGGAGAAGGGTATTGAAACCCTCTTTGCCGCAGTTGGTATCGCCACCTGGGATGTCGAATCTGGTTCAGCACCGAACGCGCCTGTTGTCCTCATACCACTCAACGTAGAGCCTACAGGCGCTGCAGCCCGTGACTTCAGGATCACTATTGCTGGCGACGCGCACCTAAACCCGGTTTTAGCGCACATCCTCCGTACGGAACACGACATTGGCACTGATGAAGACGAGGCCGATGTTGCCGAAGAACCGCCAAGAACCTTCGCTGGTTATTTGGCTCTGCTCAATCGATTACAACAGTCATGGGACGTACTGCCTAATTTGTTGATAGAACCACGAGTGGTCGTCGCTATTTTCTCTTATTCAACCATGCCACTAGTCGCTGATCTGGAAATTAACGCAGAATTGTTCGCGGAGAGTGACATCGTCGCAGCTATCGCAGGTGATGCAGATGCTCGTTCGGCACTTACTGACCGTATTAGCGACCCCGGTCCTAACCGCCCCGATACTGATCCACCTTCGCAGGAATTTCTCGTTCTTGACGCTGACTCTAGTCAGCACATGGCAATTAATCGTGTACTCGGCGGTGAGTCGCTTGTCATTCAAGGCCCGCCAGGCACTGGCAAGTCCCAGACAATTGCCAATTTGATTGCTGCCCTCATCGCCCGAGGAAAACGCATACTCTTCGTCGCGGAAAA
>CAZMBB010000086.1:0-3836 GCA_964564575.1 uncultured Dehalococcoidales bacterium | reverse complement strand
ATTTGATTGCTGCCCTCATCGCCCGAGGAAAACGCATACTCTTCGTCGCGGAAAAACGTGCTGCGATAGAAGCTGTTACTAAACGGCTGGAGCACGTCGGTCTCATAGACCATGTTCTAGACCTGCATGGCGGCATAACATCACGTCGTGATTTCGCTCGCACACTTAACGACTCCCTCAAACAGGTGAGCCAAATCCCAGCACACGATTTTTCTGATCTTCACGCGCGTGTTCAGCAAAGTCGCGATTCCCTTACGGCCAATGATGCTGCAGTCCATGACTTGCGCTCGCCTTGGGGGCTCAGTGTTTTCGAGATGCGGACGCGATTACTCGGCATTCCCGAGACCGCACGTACCCAAATTCGCCTTCGTACTGACGACGCTCGCGCCATTGATCGCGAGAGATTTGAACGCCTTGAACGTGAAATTGTCGAATGGGTAGACCTAAAGGGACACATGGTCGCATTCGATCATCCCGAATGGTTCCGTAGTGGTATCAAGACCACCGGAGCGGCGCACAAAGCGTTTGAAATCGTTAGCGATCTGGCTCATATTGGATTGCCAGCCGCTCGTGTATCTCTGTTCGATACCCTTGATGAAGTGCAATTACCCAAGCCAGAATCTATCAATGAATGGACTGCTACGGCACGTTTTCTCGCCACAGCAAGTGGCTCTTGGTGGGAACGGATGGTGGCTCAAGTTTTTTCAAGCGAGTACCGAAAGACTAAGCGAGCTCTTGGAGCGCGTGTCCCGCTATCACTCTCACTAGACCGAGCACACAACCTGCGAGACGATGCGAACGCGTTGGTCGCCACGCTAAATGCGTTAAGCAGCGCGGCGGAAATTGACGGATTAGATGAGCTTCCGTTAACAGAACTGGAATCAGCTTTGCAACGCATGGCTTCCAGCCGTACAACCGTCGCCAACCTTCCGCACATCCGGGAACTCGAAAATCAGTTTCTACAGTTTGGTATCCGTCACATTATCGATCGTGTTGGTCAAGACATTCCGCCAGAATACGCCGCGCATGCCGTTGAGTACGCTTGGATCGGACGCATCCTCGATGACCTCGAATTCGAAGATAGTCGTTTGGCGGCTTTCGATGGGGGATCACATTCTAGACATCTAAAGGAGTTTATCGAAGCCGATTGTCAGCATCTTGAATCCACCCCTCAACGCGTGCACCGTCTCGTTGCTGAGACCATAATCGCATCTATGAATGAACATCCCGATGAAACCGCGATTGTTCGAAGAGAAGCTGCCAAGAAAAGCCGTCACCTCAGCGTCCGTCAATTGTTCACACGCGCACCACACGTTCTATCGACGCTTCGACCTTGCTGGACGATGTCACCGATCCTCGCTGCTGAAATGATCCCACCGAACTTGCGCCTCTTCGACATCGTGGTCTTCGACGAGGCTTCTCAGATCCCGCCCGCAGAAGCGATAGGTTGTCTGGCACGCGCACCTCAGTCCGTAATAGCGGGCGACAGCCGTCAATTGCCGCCAACTTCGTTTTTCGGGCGCAACGAGGATCCTGATGATGATATCGACGACGATTTTTCGCTCACTAATGACATCGAATCCTTGCTTGATGCCGCCGATGTACTGCTACGAGATCAGATGTTGCAATGGCATTATCGAAGTCGTGACGACCGTCTCATCGCGTTTTCCAATAACCACATTTATGGCGGCGCCCTTACCGCTTTTCCCGGTGCAATCGTTAGCACTCCCATATCTCATTGCTTGGTTCCTTTTCGCCCACATATCGGCGTTACTGGTACTCGATCGAACCCTGACGAGGTTGAAAAGGTCGTTGATCTCGTGCTTGAACACGCAAAAGAGATGCCAAACGAGACACTTGGTGTGATCGCTTTCGGCCAACATCACGCCGACAATATCGAAAACGTGCTCATGCGACGTCTAAGTCAGATGAACAGCTCTTCCCTAGACGAATTCTTCTCAGTAAGAAACGAAGAACGATTCTTCGTCAAAAACATCGAGCGCGTACAAGGCGACGAGCGCGACGCAATCATTCTCAGTGTTGGATACCACAAGGATGCCAACGGCAACTTGCCTTATCGCTTTGGCCCTATCCTCCAAGAGGGCGGTGAACGTCGCCTAAATGTCGCTGTTACGCGGGCCCGATCTCGTCTCACGCTTGTTTCTTCATTCAGCCATCACGATATGACGCCGGGCCGTTCTTCGGCGAGAGGTGTTGAATTGTTGAGGCAGTACCTCGAATATGCTGCTTCAGGCGGTACCAATCTTGGTGCTGATGTGGTTGACGTGCCACTCAATCCTTTTGAGCTATCGGTCAAGGACGGATTAGAACGTCGCGGTATTCCGGTTACCGCTCAATATGGCGTATCCGGCTATCGCATCGACTTTGCGTGCGCACACCCGGATGAGCCCGGACGGATGGTGCTCGCAGTCGAGGCCGATGGTGCCAGTTACCACTCTGTGCCTACGGTGCGAGACCGCGATCGTCTGCGACAACAGGTCCTAGAAAGTAAAGGATGGCGATTTCACCGTATTTGGTCAACTGCATGGGCACGCGACCGCGAAGCGGAACTCGACAAAGCTGAACAATCTTGGAAACAAGCTGTCAATGCAGCGGACAACAACGAACCACTACCATCAATTGCCCCACCCCCAAGAACGGCACAAAACGGCAGTTCTACACCACAACGTGGTCCGCATCCCGGAGTTCCCAAAAGAGGTTCGTATGGTTACGACAACATAACCGATTACAGCCACTCGCAGTTGGTAAGTCTTGCCCGGTGGATCCAATCGGACACCCTTCTGCGAACAGAAGATGAGTTGATTCGGGAGATGATGAGCGAACTCGGTTTCAAACGATCAGGAACGCGTATCAACTATGCCCTTAAAGAGGCTATCGAAGATGCTCGTATTTGATTGCACCACATCAAAACTGACAACACGAAGCTACATGAATCACACATCAACGCACACCATCGACACCCTCCCAACCCCCTTCACCGACAACTGGACACCCAACTAACCCATCACAATCCCTCAACCCGACACCCCCAACCAAAAACCAATCCCCAACAACCAACACCAAAATCCCAAAAATCCTCCCGATCCCAGAAATCCCAGTTCAGACAACCCCTATCCCTTCATAGCAACCGCCGTAGGCAACTCTCGCACAGCATCGCCCAGCCCCCGCTCCGCGATAACCAGATCATACTGCGACTGAAGATTCAACCAGAACTGCGGATCCACCCCGAACCAGTGCCCGAACCGCAAAGCCGAATCCCCAGTCACCGAACGCTTCCCCGCAATGATCTGGCTCACCCGATTCGCAGGCACATCGATCTGACGCGCAAACTCCGTCGGCGTCACGCCGAACTCCGCAAGCTCCTCTTTCAGAACCACACCCGGATGCACCGCTCGTCTGAACATCACGCAATCTCCTGTCCTGCGTCTAGTGATAATCCACAATCTCAACATCCGACGGTCCCGGCTCCCCTTGGCGCCAAGCGAAGCAGACCCGCCACTGACGATTGATCCTGATCGAGTACTGACCTGCTCGGGAGCCCCTCAGAGCTTCAAGACGATTGCCGCGCAACTCTCTCAACGTGTCCAGAGAAGGTGCCGCGTTCAGAATCGAAAGCCGCCTCTCAGCCTGACCTTCAAACCCTTGAAAAGCGGCCACGAACTCTCCCGAAGCAAACCGCTCCGTCCGTCGATCACGATAACTCAGTATCACGTAACGCAAGAATACCCTGCGTGACGATATACGTCAAACGTAAATCATCGCTGCAAGCATCAGCAACGCAACACCAAATCCCAACAATCCCACAAAAACCCCAA
>CAZMBB010000085.1:0-4013 GCA_964564575.1 uncultured Dehalococcoidales bacterium | reverse complement strand
ATGCGGATCCGGGACCAGGTGGACGCGGCGAACTCGGCGGTGATCGCGATCCGCGGGGTGAAGGCGCAGCTGGACGAGCGGTTGGAGGAGGCTGGAGATGATGAAACGCTGATCGCGGCTGCGGAGCGGTTGCGGACGGCGGCCTCGGCGGTCGAGGCGGATATCTACCAGGTGCGGAACCGGTCGAACCAGGACCCGCTGAACTTTCCGATCAAGGTGAATAATCGGTTGGCCAACCTGTTGTCGATGTCGGAGCGGGGGGATGGTCGGCCGGGGAGCGGGATGTATGCGGTGTTTGAGTTTTTGGTGGTGCGGCTGGTGGGGCTGTTGGGGGGGTTGGTGGGGGTGTGGGGGGAGGAGTTGGAGGCGGTGAATGACGAGCTGAGGAGGGTGGGGCTGGCGGAGATCTTGATGGGTGGGGTGGTGGTGTCGTGAGGTGGGGGGGGTTGGGGGGACGGGGCTTTGGGCCGGGTGAGCTTGAGGGAGACGGTGCTGGGGCGGGAAAGCGGGTGCGTGGGGTGAAAGCCGTAGAGGCAGCCCCCCGAAAAGGGCGTGCTCACGAGGCCGCCTTTGCCTAGGTCGGGCGGCTTTCGGGGCCATAGGCCCGATACCGTTGACCGAATCATTGCAGCGGCGATATGTTCAATTGAGCACGCCTACACACCGCTACGGAGCCACGCTGCCTGTCATGGAACTTCATTTCACCAATCTCGGTCCCATCGCCGATGGTCACCTTCGCCTCGGGGATCTAACGTTGATTGTTGGCAAGAACAATACAGGGAAGACATATGTCACGTATGCGCTATATGGCATTCTGAAGTCATGGCCGCCCTTTCCGAGCGTTTTTAGCCGGCGAACGCTCCATAGGTTCCTTGCTCCCATTATTCCAGAAGACGTGGATTACGTCGAGCTTACAGAAGAAGAAGTGAACGGGCGAAGAACGCAGATTGCCAAGAAGATGAGCTCTCTTTTTTCCCGTCAGACCCTCCCCGAGGTCTTCAACACTCCAAATTCCGAGCTCAAGGGGGCCGCGGTCAATCTTGCCGTCAGTCCGATACCGCTCTCTGCGTTTCCAAGTGAGTACCACATCGACGATACTATCGTAATCACCAATGACAACACGACTTTGACTATCTCGCGACATCCCAACGGGGAGGACAAGAGTGGAGAGTCCTGGCATCATCCCGGTCTAGTTCTGCGCTACCTTGACTTTCTGTTTCCCGAGATCCCTGATCCCTTTATTCTCACTTCCGAGCGCTTTGGCATTTCTCTCTTCTACAAAGAGCTAGATTTTGCAAGAAGCGAAATCGTTGAGCTGTTACAGAATCTTCCGGCAAGGAAAAAGACAGAGCGGGATACCTTCTTTGTTATCGGTCGTGGCACCAGTCGATACGCACGCCCTATCAAGGACAACATTGACTACACACGATCCATACCAGATCGCACAGCTGACAAAAGTACGCTCACAAACTCCAAGCTTGTTGAGGATGTCGAGAACCTGATGGGAGGCCACTACAAGACGTCGGGCGACAACATCCGATTCGTCTCTCAAAAGAGAAGCAAAGGGCAGAAACTGCAATTCGACATCCCTATTCACATCGCATCGTCGTCCGCACGAGGACTGTCGGATCTCTACTTCTTTCTAAAGCACGAAGCTCGTCAGAACCAGTTGCTCATCATTGACGAGCCGGAGAGTCACTTAGATACAGAGAATCAAATCCGTATGGCCAGGCTGTTGGCACGCGCTGTCAGATCAGGGTTGAAGGTAATGGTCACAACCCACAGTGATTACTTCGTAAAGGAGATCAACAATCTTGTCATGTTAGGTCAAGGATTTGAAGGCAAAAGCGCGTTTGTTGCCGAATACGGGTACGCGCCCGATGAGTATCTTGAGATTTCGTCGGTTGAAGCGTATACGGCTACAGAAAACTCCTTAGTCCGTTGTGAGGTCGACGAATTCGGTCTCACAATGCCCATTTTTGATGACACAATAGACATGATCAACCGTATTTCTAACGAGCTCGGAGCGCGGATCGCGAATCGTTGAGCCTTGTGCGGAGAGTAATGACACCAGACGAAACATTAGTGGAGTTCTTACAGCGAGTGTTGACGCCAGGTGTGTTGCATCCGCCTAACCCAGATGATAGCGTCACATTGGTTGAGGATGATCCCAACGTCCTCATGGAAGTTGCGGTAAGTACTGTCGAGGAACCCTTCATCGTCATTAAGCCACAGCAGATGAGCCACCTTGCGTGTACCACTGGGGAGAAGCTTAGGTGGGTGTGCGACTATCTCATTATTCTCGGCTACGAGGGTAGATATAGCGCTGTGTTCGTTGAGCTCAAAAAGACTTTTGGGTACAGAAGTAGGGCGCTTGAGCAGCTCCGACGGTCGCTACCTCTCTTGAGATACCTAGAGGCGTTGTACTCGGTGGAATCGCAGAGAAACGACCAGCCTGCAGAAGTTGTTTATGCGATAGTCTATGAAACGGGCCGTCGGTTTGATAAGCAGGGCACTCGTCCAAGGCCCTACCCGGAGATAGTAAGACATGAGGACATAGACGTTGCGGCGTTATCGGCCACGCGAGCGTTAAGAATCCCGGAGCTGTTTCCGCATCCTGGCTTGTCGTCTTAGGGGTCGCCGAGACCTTGGGGTGTCGCCAAGCCAACTCCCAAAGCTGCACCATGGGGAAGAACTCCAGGTCGAGCGTTGCCAGCCGGCCGTCCGACAGGATCGTCAGTCCCTCCAGATCGTTCGACCACTCCACGCGGCAAGGATGGCCCGCAACCCCGCCGAGGCGAACAGATGCGCGGCGTAGCACTTTCACCGACGATGTTGGCGTTTCTGACTCGGACGGATCGGTGAAGCTGCCTGACGATTGCGGCGAGCCCCGCGTCATCGATTACCCGGTGGTGTCGGCGCTGGGCGAGCACGTGGACGATGTGCCCCATGAAGCGCACCGGCAACCGTCCGCGGCCGCTATTGGGATTCCGGCTGATACTGCGCCGGCTCAGGCAAGCGTCGGGAAGGACGAGGCGTCGTCACAAGGGCTCCTCGTCATTCTCCGTGAACGCAGAGCGATCAATGAACGATACCTCTTCATCGGCCAGCAGCTGCAGACCAGTCCTCTCCCGATATGACTGCGTCTCCGGGGCCTTGTCGCCAACTTCGTGGACCAGTAGCCAATAGCGATCGTATTCCTCGTCCGTGCTGGCATCGAGCTCTGTCCTTACGAACGCGATCACATCATCCTCGGCTTGATCTATTGCCCAGAGTGAAGCGATGGCCATGCAGTCCTTTGTCTCAATGACCGCCGCCGCCAAGTCAGACGGTAATGTCTTGGTACCAGCTGTTTTCTCCCGCCAAGCGAACAGGGTCCAACACATGGCATCGGTAGGTGCCCGCTCCTTGGACTGTTTTCCCAGCAGCTGTTCGAGTTCGTCGGCTCGCACTGCGGAACAATCTTGTTGAATTAGACGGGCCAAAATGGGCATGACCGAGGGGTAGTGAAAGGCGATCTCCAAGGTGTGTCGAGTACACCGGTGCCGCAGATCGTCGTTTGTAGCATGACGGGCAAGCGCGCGGGCGGCGTACTTTACCACGTTCTGGTTGGGCCACTTGGCTTGCAGATTGATGGCGAGATCAAAGAGGCTTCCCAAGGTAGAGGGCTGGGAGAGGTTGATGGCGTCCAGTAGCGTGCGCAACTGGATCACCCACGGGTCGATCGTTGTGGCCGGAAGGGGGGTGACACTGGTTGTTGTAGTACAGTAATCACCTGACAGTAGGCCTAAGGAAAGGACGGTGGCCAAGCCGGCCTCGCCGGGGTTAGATGAGAAGTGCTTCAAACAATTCACTAACCACAGAGAGGAGAACGAGAATGACCACCGTCCAAGCAGAGAAGATAGCGCGCCGGAAGCTGTCATTGCTACAACTCGCCCAGGAACTCGGCAACGTCTCGAAGGCGTGCCGGATCGTGGGATACAGCCGGCAGCAGTTCTACGAGATCCGGCGAA
>CAZMBB010000084.1:0-4081 GCA_964564575.1 uncultured Dehalococcoidales bacterium | reverse complement strand
CCGGGGTCGTCCTCTTCGAACCGAAGAGGCGATGGAGAGGGAAGGAGCCGAGGTCTCGGCGCTGAGACCGAAGCTCAAGGACCAGGGCAGTATATTCGGCCCCATGACCCGACCTCCTGGCCGAGCCCGTCATTCCCCTCTCCCGTTCGACGGGAGAGGGCCAAGGTGAGGGCAAAGGCGACCCTGCGCCCCTGAAAAGGCGCAGGGGGAGGAGAAAACACACAGCCACCTCCAGTGGCCATATAAACACGCCCCCATCCATCTGAATTCTCTCCATGTGATACTTTCCCTCAATGCGTTCAACTGCCATACCCACCTCCCGCGGTCCTACCCTCGACCCATACCTGTTCTACGCTGGCCGCTTCATCCGTGATGCCGCACGGTCGTTGATGGCGATACTTGCCGTCATCTACCTCGCGCACATCGGTATCACCAATACTCAGATCGGGGTCATATTCGGTGCCTCCCTCGCTGGCGGATTCATCCTTTCCGTCGTCGTGATGCTCACCAGTCGGGCCTTCAGCACCCGATCTTGGTCGATGGTCAACATGCTTATCACGGGCGTCGCCGGCATCGTCTTCATACTGGCGAACGACTTCTGGCTGCTCGTAATCGGCGGATTGTTCGGTTCGTACGCGGCCAGCGGAGCCCATTGGGGCGGCATGATGCAGCTCGAGCAGACAGGCATCGCCGCGGTGATTCCTCAAAAAGACCGCACCAAAGCCTATTCGATCCTTACGATCGCATCTTCGGCAGGACGCGCCGGAGGAGCGCTCCTCGCCGGCCTTTCAACCCTTCTGATCGTCAACTTCGAATGGAATCCGACCGACGCGTACCACACCCTCCTTTGGATCTACGTCGCGCTCCACCTGATCGCCACGCTCGCCTACCTCGCCTTGTCACCCGCGTCCCATCCTCAGAGCCAGTCCGAGAGTCAGCCAGCCCTGTTGGTCAACCCGTTTAAAGCCAAAGCACGGCGACCAATCATTTTGATGTCAAGCCTATTCGCATTCGACTCCTTTGCCGGAGGAATGGTCTTCGAGTCTTTCCTCAGCTTCTGGCTGTTCACCAAATTCGGACTCTCAGCAGCTGCCATCGGAGCCATCCTCATCGCATCGCATGTTCTAAACATCGTCTCCTTGGCTCTTGCCCCTCCGGTATCCCGACGCTTGGGGCTCCTCAACACCCTCGTCTTCACGCAAGTCGTCTCCAACATCGCCCTCATCCTATTTGCCTTCGCACCCACGGCGATAATCGCGATCGCGCTTTGGCTAACAAGGTCGTTGTTCGATGAGATGGACGTGCCGACGCGGCAGGCCTACATGATGGGCATCACCGAAAACGACGAACATCCCATCATGGCTGGCACCGCGAACCTTGGACGCGGCCTTGGCCGTATACCTTCGGCTACGGTGACCGGATGGTTGTGGGCCGGTGCGCTGACCATAACCCCATGGATAGCAGCCGGTACCATCAAACTCGCCTACGATTTTGCCATTTGGCTGGCATTCAGGAAAGTAAAGGTCTGACCACAGTGCAAGTTGCAGCCCTATACCGACACCCCATCAAATCGCTCCTCGCGGAGCCATGCGACGCCCTCGAAATCGGGCCAGACGGACGCATCATCGGCGACCGTGTTCTAGGCTTCCGATTCGACGACGCAGGCCCACCCGACGACACCGAGTGGCGACAAAAAACCTGGTTCGCCTCCCTCCAACACTCGCCTGATCTGGCGAGCATATCCTGCGGCTACGATCCAGCAAGCCGCCGACTTTGGATCCGCTTCCCGGATACGGACGCCCCCATAGAAGGTAGCATCGACGAACTCGGTGACCGTCTGCGCATCGAACACCGCTTCAACCAGTGGTACTCCTCACTACCAGACACTCCATCAGCCTTGGGTCGCCGAAAACTCCCGCTCCGACTAGTCGGGAACGGCACCGACGGCCGCTTCCACGACACCTCTGCCGGCTTAGCCACTCTTCACTCTAGAGAAAGCTTGGCCGACCTCGCCAAAGCTGCAAGCCTGTCTGAATTATCAGAACTCCGCTTCAGATCCAACATCGCGATCCAAGGTTGTACCCCATGGCAAGAATTCAGTTGGATCGGACTACACATCCAAATCGGTCAGGTCCGATTCCGAGTCCGCAAGACAGTAACCCGTTGCCTAGCCACCCACGTCGATCCGCAAACCGCACAGCGCGACACGGATATCATGGGCACCCTGACACGCATCATCGGCCAAGACCAACCCCAATTCGCCATCTCGATAATTGCCAAAAACCCTGGCACCATCCAGATCGGCGATGAAGTGACAGTTATCTGATGACTCGGCTAACCCAACCGGTCATGATCGAAATGCGTCCGAAGGTCAGGGTTCGCAACGATATAGTCCTTGGTGTGCATCACGATGTTCTCTTGCAGCTGAATCGACATCCCACCGTCCACCGGCAAGACGACACCGGTGATGAAAGACGCGTCTGGCGAGCACAAAAACGCGATTGCATTGGCAATATCCGCCGGTACTCCGGTACGCCTGACCGGATAATGCCGCTCAAACAACCCGAACCCCGCATCATTGCCCAACTCCGCCCACATCGTCTCGCCACGCTCCGTCACAATGTGACCCGGAGCAATCGCATTCACGGTAATGCCCAAGGGCCCAAAATCCACCGCCATCTGCCGCGTCAAACCGACAACCGCCGCCTTCCCTGCCTCGTACACCAAAGCCCGCGGCGCCTGCAACAGACCATGCACCGAAGAAATATTGACGATCCGTCCGACCTCCATCTTCGGCGGGACCCCATGACGCCGACCCGCACCCTTCCATTCGGGAACCTCGAAAGTATCTGGATGCCCCGACGCCTCCATCGCAGGTACGCTGTATTTCGCTCCCAAGAACTGCGCTCCCACCAAAAGGTCCATACCCGAACGCCAAGTATCGGACTCAACATCAACCGCCGATCCGTCTCGGCCAACGCCGCCGCCGTACGCGTTCTGGATCAGTATGTCGAGACGGCCGTACTCATCCACACACCTCTCAACCATCGACTTCGCAACATCCTCTTGAGCAACGTCTCCAACCATGTACGATGCCGCCCCGCCAGCATCAATGATCCGCTGAGCGTTTCGCTGCGCCGCATCCTCAACGATGTCGACTATCAAAATCTCCGCGCCGTCCGCTGCCAGCCGTCGCGCAGTGCCACCGCCGATGCCCAACGCGCCTCCAGTAACGATTCCCGCTCTCCCAGCCAGTGGTTTGTGATGTGTCATGATCTCTCTATCCCATGCCAGTTTCAAGTTTCTGGGCATATCTTACATCCATCGTCCGAGTCGCCATGCAGTATCGTAGAAGTGAGATGAATTCCTCATTTCCTTCACCCGTGAGCAGCATTTACCTCCGCATCGCGGCACTCTTGACGGTAGCGACCGCCACCTTTCTAACCAGCGTCGCCGTCCTCGCACAACCGCTTATCTTCACCTCCGGCCCGTTCGAAATCATCGCCGATGAAAACGTCGGCAACTACCGCATAATCGTCCACCAATCGCCCGAACGAGCGATCATCGGCTCCATCTCCTACGCCGTCCAGGTCCATCAACGTGAGACTGGAGCCAACGTCCCCGACGCCATCATCAAGGTTTACGCATCACCATCGGAACACGGCGAGAGGCAGGTAGCTCCAGCACTCAACTCGCCAGACGACCGCGAATACTACGTCGCTAGGCTCGAGATCGAAGAAGCCGGCGTGTGGGCAATCGACGTCGTGGTCAATCATCATGAACTAGGCGAAGAATCCCTGATCTTGGCCACCGAGGTCTTCGGACGCGCGAGAGGCGGCGACAACTTAGTCGTCGGCACCATCCTGTGGGTCCTAGTCTCCATCGCCTTCGTAGGCATCACCTTCTACCTGATTAGAAAATCGAGACGTGCAAAAGCCGAACTCGAACGAATCCGCAACTAACCACAACAGACCGACACCTAAAACCGAATCCCACCCATGACCAAAATCTCCAACGTCAGAATCCGACATCTCCACGGAACCATCGAAACCAAAGGCGAGTTCTGGGAAGACCGCCTAGT
>CAZMBB010000083.1:0-4697 GCA_964564575.1 uncultured Dehalococcoidales bacterium | reverse complement strand
TAGATGACGACCAGTTTGCCGAGTTGGAGGGTTCCGGCGAGCGAAGCGGCTTCGGCTGCCACTCCTTCCATCATGTCGCCGTCGGAGCAGATCGCGTAGGTCTTGTGGTTGATGACCTCGTGGCCGGGCCTGTTAAAAGTGTTGGCGAGGATTTTCTCTGCGAGCGCGAATCCGACTGCATTACCGAGGCCTTGACCAAGCGGACCTGTGGTTGCCTCCACCCCGGCGGTGAGACCGTATTCAGGGTGTCCCGGAGTTTTGCTATCCCATTGACGGAAATCCTTGATTTCGTCCATAGGGAGGTCGTAGCCGGTTAGATGGAGCATCGAGTAGAGCAGCATCGATGCATGGCCTGCTGATAGGACGACGCGATCTCTGTCGGCCCAATCAGGAGTGCTCGGGGCGTGTTTGAGAACGTGTTGCCAGAGGGCATAGGCGGTCGGCGCGAGGCCCATCGGTGCGCCAGGGTGCCCGCTGTTTGCGCGCTCTACGGCGTCGATGGAAAGAAATCGGATGGCGTTGATTGAGCGCCAGGCCACGTCGGAATCAGAGGTGGTTTGGGGGAGAGTTTGGGCGTTTGGCAAGGCGGAAATTGAGCGGGTCTTGGCGAGTTTGATGCGTTGCGTTACGGAATCGGCAACCAAGACGATTCTATTAGTCAGTGCTGCCTTCGGAGAACATCTTCTTCGACGATTCATTGACCCATGCAGATGACCCAACAGGAATGCGCGGGTACAGTGGGTGGTATCGTTTGGACGGCCCAAGGCCGATTTGGTCCTTTTGCGCTCGTCCAAGTACACGGGAAGACATGATCAAGTTAGTGAGTTGGAACATTGCCAAGAGGCGACAACCTTGGCGCGATCTGCTTGAGATGGATGTTGATGTCGCGTTGTTGCAAGAAGCGGGCGATCCACCTTCGGACATCCGCGACAAGTTCGAGATCGGGGAACGAGAAGTCTACGATTCTCACGGTGTGTATTCGAGTGATTATCAACGGTACTGGCCGAACCTGTTCGATCGTTGGTGCCGAGTTGTGAAGCTGTCTGATCGTGTCAATGTTGAATGGTTTAAGCAGATTCCTCCCGTTGCTGAACCTCCTCCCGGCACTATCCCGACGAGCGGTATAGGGACAATATCCGCCGCCAAAATCACACCAACCGCTTGCGACGCTCAACCATTCATCGCCGTTTCAATGTACGGACGATGGATGGGTTCTCATCCGCCGGAAGGCAGGAGAACAGGAGCGATCATGCCGGACACGTCGATCCATCGGATCATCTCTGATATCTCACTGTTCGTCGGACACGAAGATCCGTCTACACATAGGGTGTTGGCGGCCGGGGACATCAATCTTGACCACGGAGTCAAAGAGGAAGGGATCAGTTGGTACGGTCGACGCGCTCGCGTAGTGTGGGATCGTTTCGACGTGTTGGGTTTCGAATACCTGGGACCGCAATATCCGAACGGGCGAAAGGCCGATCCCGTTCCGGATCATCTTCCAGAAGACACCAAAAATGTGCCGACATACAAGAGTCCTCGAATGACCGCACTGACTGCACAATTGCAGTTGGATCACGTCTTCGCGTCGCGAGGTTTTCACGAGACGATAGTTACCCGAGCCTTGAACTCACCTGAGGATTGGGGATCCTCCGATCATTGCCGATTGTCGATCGACATCAATGTGTAGTCGCACGTTTCGAATGGATACTCCGAACGCGTTACGGTTGGGTTTACGCCCCCGCGACATTGAGCCGTACCGAATACAGCGAAACATCGCCGCAGATGTAGAGGGTTTGGCGGTCTTCGTCGCCGAAGGTGCAGTTGGCTGTGCGTTGTTCTGGGATGAGGATTTTGCCGATTAGTTCGCCTTCGGGGGTGAGGCAGTGGATGCCGTCGTGGGCGCTGGTCCAGATGTTTCCGTTAACGTCGCAACGGAAGCCGTCGGCGATGCCGGGTCGGATTACGGCGAAGATGCGGAAGTTGGTTAGCGTCTTGCCGTCGGAGTTGACGTCGAACGCGGCTACGTTGCGGGGTTCGCCGCTGTCGGCTACGTAGAGGATCGATTCGTCTGGGGAGAAGGCTAGGCCGTTGGGGCGGTCTAGTTCGGTGACGACCATCGAGATGTTGCCGGTGTCTGGTTCTAGGCGGTAGACGTAGTTGCCGTCGAGTTCCGACTCTCGGGCGTTGCCTTCGCGGCCGCTGAGGATGCCGTAGGGAGGGTCGGTGAACCAGATCGAGCCGTCGGATTTTACGACGAGATCGTTTGGCGAGTTGAGCTTCTTGCCTTCGAAGCTGTCGACCAAAACGTGGTGAGTTCCGTCGTGTTCGAGGCGGCTGATGGCGTGGCGTGAGTGTTCACAGGTTACGAGACGGCCTTCGTTGTCCACAGTGTTGCCGTTGCTGTAGTGGCTGGGATCGCGGAAGGTTGTGGTTTCTCCGCTCGTGGGATCGTATTTGAGCATCCGGTTGTTGGGGACGTCGGAGAATACGACGAAGCCGTCGGAGCCGTTGTGGGACGGGACGTATGCAGGGCCCTCTGCCCATTCAGTTCCGGTGTAGTGCTTTTGGACATCGACATCGTCGCCACCGATAAGGTCGCGGAAGCTGGGATGGATGACCAGAGCTCCGGAGCGCAGATCGGCGTCGGCACGGAATTGGTTGCGGTTCGGCCAGGTTTTGTTGGGTGCAGTTGACATGGGCGTTTTGTGGTTCGGAAATGGGTTGCTCGATTGGTTCACAATACCTTATTCCACCGGGTTCACGGGGATGGAATGGCATCGAGCAGTTTTGCCAGGGGCATGTCGGCGAGGGAGGCTAGGCGCATGTCGGCGTGATCGTAGTCGAGGTCTTTGGTCATTGGACGGGGCACAGCGACGCAGAAGAGCCCGGCGTTTTTCGCGGCTTGGACGCCCGTGGGCGAGTCTTCTAGCGCGAACGCTTGCTTGGCTTTGACGCCGAGGTTTTCGAGCGAGGTCTGATAGACCGCGGGATCGGGCTTGGGCGCGCTCACGTCGTCGCGGCAAACGATTGTGTCGAAACACTCGGTCAGCCCGATGTGATCGAGTTTGGGTAATATCCAATCTAGGTTGGAGTTTGAAGCGAGACCGATGCGCATATCGAGTCGCTTTGCGGCGTTCAGGTAATCTTCGACACCGGGCAGTGGAGGTACGTCTTCGAGCATCTCCTGCATGAGAGCCAGGAGACGTGGTCGCATCTCCTCGCGTTTAACTGGAATGCCGGATCGTTCGGAGAGGTGGCCGTATACGTTGAACTGCTCGTTTGAGGCGCCGACGTGGGGGATCCAGTCGGAGAGGTTCAGATGGACGCCATGGGCTTTATAGATGGAGCGCCACGCCTCGAACTCGTATCTTTCGGTGTCGAGGATTAGGCCGTCGAAATCGAAGATGATGGCTTTGATTTGGTTCATTCCTTCAAAGGTAAATCGCAAGATCGCATCCCGCCATCGCTCTGAGGATGAAACGTGTTCTTAAGCGCCTTGAGCGTTGAGGTCGATGGACCACAGTGAGGATGTCGCGCCGATGAATAGGCGTTGACGGTCGGACATGCCGAACGAGCAGTTGGCGGCCACTTCGGGGATCAGTATCTTGCCGATCATGTCGCCATCGGGGTTGAAGACTTGGATTCCGTCTCCGGCGGAGACGTATAGGTTTCCGTCGGTGTCGCATCGGAAGCCGTCTGGGACGCCGGGCTCGATATCCGCGAAGACAGTGGGGTTGACGAGCGATTCGCCGCCTGGAGTGACGTCGAAACGCATCACTCGATGGTGTCGGAACTCCCCGTGCGTTCGTCCGGTATCGCCGATGTATAGAACGGATTCGTCGGGCGAGAACGCTATCCCGTTGGGCTTGTCGAAGTCTTCGGAGACAACGGTTATATCCAACGTTTCTCCATCGACACGGAAGACGCGGTTTCTGTCCTGTTCGGGCTTGTCGCCATGACCAAATTCCGGGTGGAGAAAACCGTAGTCTGGATCAGTGAACCAAATTGAACCGTCCGACTTGACGACAACATCGTTGGGCGAAGTGAGCTTTCCGCCCATGTAGCTTTCGGCGACAGGAACTAATGAACCGTCGTGTTCGAGACGAACGACAGTACGGCCCCGTGTCAGACAAGAGAGCACTCGACCCTCCAGATCGACCGTATTCCCGTTGGCGCAGTCGGAGGGTTGACGGAATATGCCCAACCCTGAGGTTTCGTCCCACTTCATGATCCGGTTGTTGGGGAAGTCGCTGACGATCACGTAGTTGCGGGACGGCAACCAGCATACGCCCTCGGCGAACACGAGTTCGCTAGTCAGAAGAGTCACTTCTGGGGAGTTGCCAAGGATCTTGTTGAATTCATCCGAGTAGATTTCGAAGGCGCTTGACATTCGAATCAGCTCCTAGTGTGTATAGCCGAGGATTCGGCAACATAGTTTCGCGCTGTGCGCAGTTTATCGCATTGGTAGAGCAAGCCGCGTTGGAAAGCCGAGAGACGCAGATATCCAAGTGTTGAGTCTTCCCATGCAAACCGCCAGCGCAATCCTCATATCCAACATACACACATCTTTGCAATCCTTCTAAATCCTTCGCAGCCTAGTTCATAAAACAACTTGACAACACTCAACATCCGTTATAGAAACAACAAGTGAACAAGTTCTGCGGGCTTAGCGGCTCGCAACACAGTGCTGCGCAGAC
>CAZMBB010000082.1:0-4833 GCA_964564575.1 uncultured Dehalococcoidales bacterium | reverse complement strand
GGAGTCGGGTCAGGCCGCAGTATCAGGACCTCGCGATAGCGGCGACGGTCAAGGCGCTTAAGGACCACCCGTTGGCGAATGCCCATATTACGGACGACGAGGTCAGGATATTCGACACGATCAACCTTGGGTTTGCGCTTGCGGTGCCGGATGGGTTGGTTGTGCCCGTCATCAGAGATGCTGAGACGAAGACGCCGCTGGAACTGGCAGTTGCGGTTCGGGATTTGGTCCGGAAGTCGAAGTCTAACGAGTTGCGCGTAGCTGAACTGACGGGCAGCACGTTTTCGCTGACTAATCTGTCGGCCTATGATGTGGAGCACTTCACGCCGTTGATCAATCCGCCTGAGGTTGGAATTCTTGGGGTTGGGCGGGTCGTTCAGCAGCCTGCCGTGACGAAGTCTGGTGAGATTGAGGTGCGCTCGATGGGGTACTTCTCGTTGACGTTCGATCACCGTGCTTGGGATGGTGCTCCGGCTGCGGAGTTTTTGCAGGCAGTGGTGAAGAATTTGGCTGAGCCGGAGTGGATGGCTGAGGGGTAGCGGCATGGTCACCGAACAGAGGATTATTCGCACCAAACGCCTGCTCCTACGTCCATTCGAGCCCGACGATATCAGGGACGTTTTAGCCTACGCGAACGATCCGGAATGGTCCCGCTTCCTGCCTGTGCCGAGCCCTTACTCCCTTGAGGACGCGCACACATTCGTTGATAGAAACATATCGCTAGATTGGCAGGAGGAACCGGTTTTAGCAATCGAGTATGGCGGGGCTGTGATCGGGGGCATCGGTTTCCACATCAATTCACCGAATTCGAGGGCGATGTTGGGTTACTCGATAGCGCGGGTTTACTGGAACCAAGGACTAATGACCGAAGCAGCGGCGGCCGTTGTCGATTGGGGGTTCGGCCAACTCGGATTGGCTAAGATCTACTCGTTCGCCGATGTGGAAAACGTCGGCTCTTGGCGAGTGATGGAAAAGATTGGTATGACTCGAGAAGGAACATTCCGTAGCCACGGAGTCTTGCGAGGTGTGCGACGGGATTATCACTACTACGGCATCTTGCGTTCCGAGTGGGACGGCAACTTTGATCCCGAAGCCCAGCGGGTAGCGGAGGGATAGGGGCGTTGTGACCGCTCCGTCGACGCTACGTACCCGGCGTTTAGTGTTGCGACCGTTCACGATCGAGGACGTCAACGATGTCTTCGAATACGCCTCAGATACCGAGTGGTCGAGGTTTATACCGGTTTCGAGTCCGTACACTGTCAGGGATGCTGAGGAGTTCGTGACTCGTCAGATTTTGAAGAGTTGGGATGAAAAACCCAGGTTTGCGATTGAATTCAACGGCGTCGTTGTTGGCAGCGTTAGGCTGACAATCGAAAAACCGATATTGATCGCCTCGTTGCGTTACTCGATCGCCCGCGCGTGCTGGAACCGCGGGTTGATGACCGAGGCCGTTGCGGCCGTCATAAGTTGGGGGTTCAATGAGTTCGGACTGCAGAAGGTCTATGCCAGGATGGACGTTGAGAACGTCGGGTCTTGGCGTGTGATGGAGAAGATTGGGATGACCCGCGAAGGGACGTTACGAAGTCACGGGGTCAATCGAGGGGTTCGTTACGACATCCATTACTACGGTATCTTGCGTTCCGAGTGGGAGAATCGCCGTAATTTGATTTAAAGTTGGTTGGCAATCCGACATTAGACCAACCTAAGAGGTTTGAAAGTTGAAAGCAGAAAATATCCGAGAATGGTTGTGCGGTCCGATGGTCGCGGTGGCGACTCCGTTCAACGAGGACTACTCGCTCGACCTCGACTCGCTGTATACGAACATTCGATACATGGTCGAGAATGGGGTTCATACAGGGCAGGGATCGTTGCTGGTCGGCGGTGCTGGTGGTGAGCATCCGACGATGAATGTTGAGGAACGTAAGGCGGTGATGACGACGGCGATGGAGGCCGCGAATGGCGAGGCTCCGGTTCTGACGAGTGTTCAGCATACGGACTACCGAGTAATCATCGAGTTGGCGAATCACGCGCATGAGGCGGGTCTTGGCGGAGTTCAGGTCGGGCCGACGTATTACTACGAACCGACAGAGGGCGACGCGTATCGGCTGTTTGAGCTGGTCAACCGAGAGTCTGATGCCACGATCATGATCTACCACACATGGTGGGAAGGTCTGACGATGAGTCTGGGGTTGTTGAGTGACTTGGCCGATCTCGATAACGTTCGAGCGTTGAAGTGGTCTGCTCCGAATGAGGCGCTTTACAAGGATGGACTGTGGGAGCTTGCGGATCGGTTGGTCTGCATCGACAACTCAGGTCAGCAGATCTTCAGTCACATCATGGGTGCTCGTGGGTTCATCACGCACCTGAGCGGTTTCTGGCCGCAGTATCCGGCGGAGATTTGGAATCTGTTGGAGCAGCGGGACTACGATGCGGCGAGGCAGCGGTTGGCAGATTTCAAGTGGAAGTGGACCAAGTGGCGGGCCGACGTAGCGGCGCGAACCGGTGGTGAGGGTCCGTTCATCAAGTCGGCGATGGAGGCTGTGGGATTGAAAGCAGGGCCTCCGCGTCCGCCTTCGGTTCGAGCTCCGCAGCAGATGATGGACGAGTTGGAAGTATTGCTGGATGAGTGTGGCGTGCCGCGGGTCAACATGGACCAAGGCGGCGCGATGGCGGCGGGCTGATCTCGCCATCACTGCTATCGCATTTCGGTTTGTCGAGAAAGTGATCGAATTAACGAATTCGGAAACGGACTAATCCAAATTTCGGACTTCCACGGTGTCCTCGGGGATGTTGTCGGCGGGGTCGAAGCCTAGGACTTTGCCGTAGAAGTGTAGTTCGGCTTGTTGGGCTCGGATGATGTTTTTGGCTTGGCGGAAGCCGTGCTGCTCTCCGGGAAATCCGATGTAGGCGTAGGGTAGGCCTTTGGATTCGAGGGCGTCGACCATGATTTCGGCTTGGGATGGAGGGACGATTTCGTCTTCTAGGCCTTGGAGGATGATCATGGGGGTGGCTAGTTGGTCCATGAAGTTGATGGCGGAGCGGTCGTGGTAGCGTTGGGCTTCTTCGGGGTAGGGGCCGACTAGAGAGTCGAGGTAACGGGATTCGAATTTGTGAGTGTCGCCGATGAAGACCATTAGGTCGGCGATGCCGTAGAGTGCTGCTCCGGCGGCGAAGAAGTTGTGGAATGTGAGGGAGTTGATTGTTGTATAGCCGCCTGCTGATCCGCCTCGGATGATGATCCGGTCTTTGTCGACCAAGTTTTGGTCGATGAGGTGCTGGGCGGCGGCGATGCAGTCGTCGGTGTCGTAGATGCCCCACTTTCCTTTGAGGGCGTCGCGGTAGGCTTTTCCGTAGCCGGATGAGCCTCGGTAGTTGACGTCGACGACGGCGAATCCTCGGCTTGTCCAGTAGTGAGTTGAGAGGTCGAGACCAGTGCCGGAAGCGGAGGTCGGGCCGCCGTGGCAGATGGTGACGAGAGGAGGGAGTTCGCCTTCGGGGGGAGCGAAGTCTTTGTTTGTTGGCTCGTAGTAGAAGGCGTGGGCTTGGCCGTCGTCTGTTGTTGGGAAGACGATGTGATGGGGCGAGGAGAGGTAGCCGCGGTCGATATCTATGTCGCTGGGGGCGTAGATTGTGGAGCAGCGCTCGGTTTCGAGGTCGAGGGAGATGATTGAGGGTTCGGCGGTGGGTGATGCTCCGATGAAGAGGATTGATGTGCCGTCGGGTCCGGCGGTGATGGATCCGGTTTCGCTGTAGGGGATGGGGATGCTGTGCGGCAGGTGATGGGAGGCGGTGTCGATGACGTTGATCAAGCCGCTTGTTGCCATGCCTTTTCCAAGGGCGATTTTGTTTTCAGGGAGGTGGGCGTATGAGGCGAAGGCGAATTGCCAGTCGGGGCGTCCGTGGTCGGTGTTTTCGTGGAGGAGGTTGACGGGTTCGCCGTCTTTCCAGGAGTGGATATTCCACCATCCAGTTTGGTCGGTTACGAAGTGGAGTAGTCCGTTTGGTGCCCAGGTTGGTTGGACGATGCTTTCGTCTTGTTCGCCGGCGATGGGTGTGGTTGTGCTGACGGTGGCGTCATCTTGGTTGAAGGATCCGGAGACAAGGGTGTTGCCGTCCCAGGGCATGTTTGGGTGATCCCATTCGGTCCATGCGATGCCGTCGTGAGTGGGGCAGGCTCGGGGAGCGCAGTAAAAGTCTCGACCCGTGGCGATGGTTGTTTGTTCGCCAGTGGTGGTGTCGATGGCGGCGATTTCGTTGGTTGCTTCGGTGCCGTCTTGGTGATGAGTCTCGCGGACGCAGAGGATGTATTTGCCGTTTGCGGTGATGGTTAGATCAGCGTAGCGGATGGATCGAGGAAACGGGGGTTCGGCGGTTAGAGGTCGGGGTTTGCCGGTGTCGATCTGGACGTATATTCGCTGATCTTCCCAGTTTGTGAAGTAGAGGATGCGGTTCTGGACGGCGTATGATCCTCCGCCGTATTCGTGGACGGCGTTGCGGGAATTGAAGGGGGCTGGGGTGAGGTCTTGGGTGGTACCGTCGGCGGATCGTCGCATGATGACGATACGTCCGGCTTCTGCAGGTCGGGCGTCTAGCCAGTAGATGTCGGAGCCGTCGGTTTTGATCTCGTTTAAGCGTCGTTTTCCGCCGCTGATGAGCATTTCAGCGGTGATGGGTGATTTCCAAGAGCCGTAGGGAGCGATGGTGGGCATGGTTCTACTGGGGTTGTTTTGTTGTGTGGGTTTGATTTTTGATTGTATGTTTCTTCTTTTTGTTGGCGCGTTTGTCTGAACTGGGATTTTTGGGATTGGGGGGATTTTTGGGATTTTGTTGTTG
>CAZMBB010000081.1:0-5214 GCA_964564575.1 uncultured Dehalococcoidales bacterium | reverse complement strand
ATGAAACTAAGCTATCTACTCAAGCGGTGGGGATTCCTGCCCTTGATGGTGGCCGTTGCGGCGACCGCGTTTGGCCTTGCCTGCGGTAGCACCGAAGAGCAACAGCAGCCTGCCCCCGCGGCAACCGCCAGGCCCGCGGCGACCGCTGCCCCGGCTGCGAAAGCAGCTCCTGCGGCGACCGCTGCCCCGGCTGCGAAAGCAGCCGCCGCTGCCACTGCCGCCCCTGCGCAAAAGGGTGAGGCAGCCAAAGCTGCAGCTCCTGCGGCGACCGCTCGCCCGGCTGAAAAAGCCGCCGAAGCGATGGCTCCTGAGGCCATGGAAGAAGAGCGAGAGGTTATCTTCGCTACCCGACGTGTAGCGGCCGTTATCGGTCTGCCGACCGTCGGCCCATACGCCGGTACACCGACTCACGGTGGCGGTGTGGAAGAGTACTTCTTCGTCTTTGACGCTGGCGACCCGATGACCCCTGAGCTCGTTGAGTCATGGGACATCGACCCGGCAGGAACCCGCGTCCGAATGACCATGAAACAAGGTCCTGACGGATCGGGTATCCCGTTCAACTCACCCATTGGTTTCGAAGACCAAGACTTCGGCATCGTTAACGCTGACGAAGTGGTCCGATACTTCAACGAGTCGAACGCCACCACCAACCCTGACACCACCTACGGAAACTCAGGTGACCTCGCAGCCATCTTCTTGGAAGCGACGAAGGTTGACGACTGGACGGTCGAAATCGGACTGGTATCACCGGTCTACTTCTGCCTGCCCATCTCGCAGTTCGGCTGCTTGAGCGCAGCACGCGGACTCTACTACCTCGGTCACCAGGACTCGATGGGTGTTGAGTGGGCTCGCGAGCACCACATCGGCACCGGCGCGTTCGTCCAGGGCCACTGTGTCCCCGGCGACCGCTGCACGACCGAAGCTGTTCCGAACCACTGGCGCGCAACGCCTGGAATCGACAAGTACACCCAGATCCAAGTTGCTGAGAACAACACTCGTATCGCCATGCTACGCAACGGCGAAGCAGACTTGGCCCTGTTGGACTTCAAACTCGTCCCTGGCGTCGTTCAGGAAGGCTTCCGCTTCCTCGAGACTATGCCCGGTGGTTTCGTTGGTCAATCGATCATGTACCCCGGTCTTCTCTGGGAGCACTCACACGCCCGAACTGGCGAACCGCTAGAGCCTTGGAACTGTGAAAACCGCAGCGCTGACGCTATCGACAACGCTTGCGGCTCCGGCCCGAACGAGGGTCCTTACTCTGAGGACTTCCCGTGGATCGGTAACCCTTGGGGAACCGAAGACGCTCCTTGCACGGACGGTGACGCACCTGGTCGCGAGCGATGCGGAAACGCACCGTACGCTGACACCGACAACCCTCCGGGGATGGACGACATGGAACAGGCTCGCCTGGTCCGTCTCGCTCAGTCAATCGCGATTGACCGTAACGAGATCAACAGCGTTTTCCTTGACAACAAGGGCGCAGGCATCTACTCCGAGTACATGGGACCACACTTCCCAGGCTGGGACCCCGACCGGACCACTGGTTGCTGGGACTGGCTCGGTAACCGAATCGACTGCCCGGCTGCGGCCGCTGGCACTCTGTTCGAGAACGGCGTCCCGTGGGTCTTGCCCGACGGCGACCTAGAACTCGCCGACGCTTTGCTCGCAGCAGCTGGCTATCCGCTGGTTGGTGGTAAGCGACAAGGTATCGAGAGCATGGTGCTCCAGGCATACGTCGCCGAGATCGGTGAAGTCAGCCTTGAGATCGCCGACTACATCACCTCCCAGTGGGAGCAGCTCGGTATCGAGATTGAGCAGCTGATCGAAGACTACGGTGGAGTCATCTCGCAAAGGATGCGCCGCCGAGTGCAATACCTGCCTGTCTTCAAGAACGGCGACGTTCACTCGAACGTCTACCCGCTTGACTGGCCATTGCCGACGGTTGACACCTCCTCCAGCCGACCCGGTTGGGGTGTAGGCTTCGAGTCTCAGCCAGGCGCTAAGTGGCTATTCGAGATCCTCGGCGAGCAGGACAAAGCAGTGCGTGAGCAGAAACACCTCGAATGGGTGGACTGGTCAATGTACTGGGTCCAGTACGCCGGTGTTGTCGAAGTGCCCAAGGGCCTAGTCGCTGGTCCGAGAATCGCTTCTTGGAACGGTCGACAGCAGCACTACAGCAACTGGTCGAGCAACCCTGAGTTCATCGTTCTCAGGTAGTCTCCTAGATGAGCAAATGGCGCGGAGCCCGGATACCCTCAATGGGTAGTCGGGCTCCGTCCCACTAGGTGGTGGCGGTGTGCGGAACTTGATAATGTATGACGCACATCGCCACTGCCGCAAAGCGCCGAAATGGTCATACGGCGCAACACGCAATCGGAACTATCCGAACATCGGTACTCGCCGAGCGGGGCAGCCACGTCCCAAAAATGGCCCGACGCCGAACGTAAACACCCAAATAGGACGCAAGGGATCGCTCTGAATTAGCTAGCCCCGGGAGCCCGCAATGTTTCGATTCTTGGCTGGTCGCATATTTACCTCACTGATTTCCGTATTCGGTGCAACGCTTGCGATTTTCATTCTGGTTCACGCTAACCCGAAAGACCCTCGGGAGATTTTTGTCCCTCAAAGTGGTTACGGCCTGACTAGAGAGAGTTGGAACCGTTTGGGTGACCGGCTGGGATTCGACAAACCTGCTCCTGTGCAGTACGTCGAATGGTTGAGCAGAGTCTTCAGACTAGACTTTGGCGTTTCATTAGGGTTGCAGGTTGATGTGTGGGACATCATCAAGGGAAGATTGGGAGCGACGGTCCAACTGGGTATCGGAGGTTGGCTGATTGCTGTGTTGATGGGTATACCGACCGGGGTCATTGCCGCGGTATGGAGAGGCGGAGTATTTGACTACATTTCCAGATTCGTCGCTCTGATCGGGCAAGCGGCTCCGCCGTTCGTCACAGGTATCGTGATGATCTGGCTTCTGTCGGTAAATCTGGGATGGTTCCCAGCGGGTGGACGGAACCCCCATGAATTTAATTTCGGAGAATACGTCCTTCCGTGTTTGGCACTAGGTTGGGGTTCGGCAGCGGGACTGATGCGCCTGACGCGCTCGTCCATGTTGGAGATCCTGGACTCCGAGTTCGTAAAGATGGCTCGAGCGAAGGGTGTTGGCAACACGACCGTGATATTCAAGCACGCTTTGAGAAACGCTCTGATCGCACCAATTACCTCGATGCTGCTGTTGTTCGCAGGCTTCTTGAACGGTGCCCTCGTCGTTGAAATTGTGTTCTCTTGGCCCGGCATCGGACAAGTCGCACTTCAGGACGCTGTGCAAAACAACGACTTCCCATTGTTGCTCGGAACCGTCATCGTCTTTCTGATGTACTTCTTGGTGTTTGCTACTGTCGCAGACATCCTCTACACAGTGATCGACCCACGCGTCCGGCTCAGATAGTTTGCGGGTCACCGACGCGAACATTTCATTCTTGAGGTAACTGCGAATGGCAACAGAAGTTGACAGGACTGACACCAGCGCCGAAGAAACGACGGCGACTCAAACCGTTGCGTACGCTACACGGGGATCGAACCCCTTCACGTTTGTTTGGTGGTACCTGCGTCGATACCCGGTCATCCCGATATTCATTCTTGTGTTGCTGCTGCTCGCCGCCATTATTGGGCCATACTTGGCACCATTCCCGCGAGACGAAGCTTACCAACGCGACAGACTGCTCGGAATCGGTGAACGTTCTCGAGCTGCGGATCATATCGAACTAGGCTCAGGCCCAGTCGGAGTTGTGGCTGGTTACCAGCCTTGCCCACTGATTGACCCGTCCGGTAGGGATGTGCCAAGCAACCAAACCAAATGCGGTCAATTGCACCTCCTCGGTGCCGATCATGCTGGGCGAGATATCTTCAGCAGACTTCTGCACGGCTCTAGAATTTCCATCGCAGTTGTCACATTCTCGCTGACTTCCGGAATGATATTAGGTACCGCGGTAGCCCTTTTCAGCGGCTATTATGGCGGGATCCTCGACGAGATCGTGACACGCTTCGTCGATATTTGGAATGCATTGCCGTTTCTGATGGTTGCCATCGTGGTTACTCAACTGTTCGGCGCCAAGGTGGATGTGTTGTTCTGGAGAGTCGACATGCTTTTGTTCGTGCTAATGCTTGTGGCCTGGGTAGGATTTGTTCGTGTCATACGGGCGCAGGTTTTCGTGTTGCGTGAATTGGATTATGTGGCTGCCGCCCGAGTGGCAGGAGCGTCTGACATACGCATCATTTGGCGGCATCTCGTGCCCGGGATCATGAACACCGTGATCGTAGTCGCCAGCTTAAACACAAGCGGTTTGATTCTTGCCGAGTCGACTTTGAGTTTCGTGGGCGCGGGTATTCAACCGCCGACACCAGCTTGGGGTGTGATGACTAATCAAGGCCGAGACTATATCCTTGAGGCACCGCATATCACGTTGGTTCCTGGAACTGCCATCTTCCTCGTAGTACTCTCCATGAACTTCTTTGGCGACTGGTTGCGTGATCGTCTCGACCCGCGACTACGCCAAGTTGCGTAGAACGCATAAAGGAGGTGCAGATGAAAAGCAAGGCACTTGCACTCTTAATTGGCGTCTGGGCGTTATCGACCGTGACGGCCGCGGCTGTCGCGTGTGGGGAATCTACGTCCCAGTTTGAGACCATCCAAACATTCGAATCCGAGCAGAAAGTAGTCAACGCGACCTCCACCGCGGAGGCAATCATCGCCGAAGGTGGCGATCCAGACGCTGGCATACAGGTTGGGGCGAACACGATCGCCGCGCAAATCCAAGCAACCGCGCAAGCCAGAGCGACGGCCGACGCAGAAACTGGTAGCGAGACGGGAGGAAAAGCAGTCGGCACGGATGCAGGATCAGAACAGGAGCAAGTCACTGGGTCCGAAGACGAGGAAACTGAAATCGAAGTTCCAGAAGGGCCAGCCCTCGAAGGTGAAGCAACTGTGATCATGGCTGATCCTGCGTTTTTCGATCCCGAAATTATCAAGGTTAAAGTCGGCACCACGGTCATTTGGGAAAACCCTCGTAGCAGCGCCTCAAGCGCGACCAGTTTCGAAGGCGAAGCTGAACAGTGGGACACCGGAGATCTTTGGCTGTCTTCATTCAACCCTGAAGTCGGAAGCGGCTCGCACACCTTCGAAGTCGTCGGATGCCACCGTTACCGCTCAGAGTT
>CAZMBB010000080.1:0-5235 GCA_964564575.1 uncultured Dehalococcoidales bacterium | reverse complement strand
CAGGATGTGCAGGCTCTGACGGGAGTGGAGTTGGTTTCAAGAGTAGAAAGCAGTCACAGTTGAGATGAAAATTGTTGACATCCGAACGGTCGTTGTTGGCAATCCGTGGAAGAACTGGATCTATGTGTTGGTGGAAACCGACGATGGGTATCAAGGCTTGGGAGAGGCTACCGGGGGATTGAGCACGCAACCTACGGTCGCCGCGGTAGGGGAAGTGAAGCATCTGGCGATCGGTCGAGATCCTCGGGATATCCATGCGATCTGGAACGAGCTATATCTCGCAGGATTCTTGAATGTCAACAAAGAGATGTCCGGCATTGAGATGGCGTGTTGGGACATCTTAGGCAAGTCGTTGGGTGTGCCCGTGCATCGTCTGCTTGGAGGGAAGGTTCGCGACGATATTCGCGTATATGCCAACGGCTGGTACTCAGGTGATCGGACACCAGAGGGCTTCGCAGAAAAGGCATCCGAGGTTGTCGCGAAAGGTTACACCGCGTTGAAGTTGGACCCGTTCGGGACGGCGTATCTCGCGCTGAGCAAGGCGGAGACTCGTGAGGTCCAGTCACTGTTGCGTGCGGTTAGGGACGCAGTTGGCGATGATGTCGAGATCATGATTGAGGCGCATGACCGTTTCAGTGTGGGCGCGGCGATCGAGATCGGGAACTGGTTGGAAGAGTTTGATGTTACTTGGTTCGAGACGCCGGTTCTTTCTAACGACGTCGACGCGTTGATTGAGGTGGCTAAGCGCGTGCCAGTGCGGGTGATCGCTGGGGAAAGGATGCATGAGTTGCACGATTTCGCCCGGTTCTTGAATGCGGACGTTACCGACATCATCAATCCGGAGCCGCTGGGAGTTGGCGGAGTCTGGCGGACTTTGCAGATTGCGGGGATGGCCCGCGCTCATCATGCCCAGTTGGCGCCGCACAACGCGGAAAGCCCGTTGAAGACGATGGTCGCTTTGCACATCGACGCCGTTACGCCGAATATCTATATCCAAGAGTGTTTCGACGACTTCTTGGAGCCGTGGGTCGATGACGTGCTCACTGGGTTCGAACGAGTCGAAGAAGGGAAGTTAACGATCCCAGATTCGCCCGGGTTCGGTGTCGAGTTGAATGAGACTGAGGCTGCCAAGCATCCTTACGGTAAGTCGAACTTCTTGAGGATGTTCAAGCCCGGGTGGGAACGGCGCGACGTGGCGCACGACTAGATGCCGTTCTTCGGGCTCTTGTCGTAATCGGGATCTTTTTCGAAAAACCAGTCCTCGTCGGAACTGTCCCAACGCCATCGGAAGCGGAAGCGGCCGTCGTCGCTGTCGAACTCGAAGTCGCGGTCGTCTAGGAAACCTGGCAGTCTTTCGTCGAATTCTTCAGGAAAGTCGTCGAACAACGATTTGAGTTCGTCGGCGTCCTCTTCGGTAATGACGCCGCGTTCGACCAGGTCATCTAGCCAATCGGGCAGGATGAAACCCTCAAATCTCCACCCATCGAGAGGTTCTTTCTCCGGCAATTTACCGAAGCGATCCTCGAACTTGTATTTGTAGTCACGATTCTCACCATCGCGTTTAAAGAACCTGTCTGACCAGCCTTCGTTAGCGTCGTGCCTGCGGAACGGACGGAGTTTATCGGTGGATTCGGATGGCTTGGCAAATCGTTCTGAGTCTTCTTCGGATATTTCGATCTTGACTATTGTGGGTTCGTTCGTTTCTTTCAGCGACCCTATGCCAACTATGCTGGCGGCTCGCTCAATGAAGGATTTGCCTCGGTTCGCATCGTAATCTTGGATAGCCGCAATGGTTAGGACGATTGCAGTGAACACGATGGTGATGGCAGCGAGGGCTGTGACAACGCCGATGAAGCGAGATTTCATTGGTTGCGCTCCGAAACTACGTGATTGTCGGACAGGAAGCGATTTCGTTGGATGATACGTGACGATGGAATAGGCGGATTTAGTTTTGGAAGGCAATGTTTAGAATTGTTGCGGATGAGTTTGCGAACGAGACGATTGGTTGACAAATAGCGCATGTTGAAGATAGCAGTCTGCGCGAAGCAGGTGCCGGACACGGATATCCCGCCTTCACAGTTCAAGGTGGATGAGGGGGCTTTGCGCGTGGTTCCTCCGGCGGGTGTGCCGCCGATTGTCAATGGGTTCGACATGAACGCGGTGGAGGCGGCGTTGCGGTTGAGGGATGCTGGGGTCAAGTGTGAGATCGTGGTCTTTTCGGTGGGGACTGAGTTTGCGATGGATGTGATGAAGAAACCGTTGGCGATTGGTGCGGACCGGTTGGTTTTGGTGGATGATGAGGCGTCGGAGTCTTTGGATGCTATGGGGACAGCGAGTGTGTTGGCGGCGGCGATTGAGCGGGATGGTGGAGCGGATCTGGTTCTGGCGGGCAGGCAGGCTTCGGACTGGGACCAAGGGCATGTTCCGATCATGTTGAGCGAGATGATGTCGGCTCCGCTGGTCACTTTGGTTCGGGCTTTGAGTGTTGGCGGTGATGGAAGTTCATTTGAGGTGGAGCGAGTTGCGGAGGGTGGTTTCCAGCGTGTGGAGTGTCCACTTCCTGCGGTGATGACGGTTACGAATGAACTCGGCGAGGCAAGGTACGCGAATTTGAGGGGGATCATGGCGGCGAGCCGGAAGCAGCCGGAGACGATGACATTGGATGATCTTGGGTTGGGGGATTTAGCAAACAGCAAGGAATTGGAGATGACAAGGTTGTTTGTCCCAGAGTCGGAGTCGAATGTCGAGATTGTCGAGGGAGAGGATGAGGCGGATTCGGGTCGGTTGCTGGCGCTCAAGTTGCGAGAGGCTAAATTGATATGAGTGATGGCGTGATGATCGTTGGTGAGGTTGTCGACGGCGGGTTGCATCCGACGGTTCGCCAACTCGTCAATGCGGCAGGTCAGATCGGCGAGAGTTCGGAGGTGACGTTGTGTTTGGCGGTAGATGGCGCGTTCGATGGCGGATGTCTGGAGGGCATTGGTGTTGGTAAGGTGGTTTTGTTGGAGCATCCGGATGCGGGATCGGATGGGATAGGCGGTGTTTATTCGCTGTTGACGGATTTGGTTTGCGAGGTGGTTGCTCGATTGGAACCGGGTGTCGTTCTGGTTGGGAAGACGGATGCTGGATCTGTGGTCTCGGCGAGGCTTGCGGCTCGGATGGGTGCCGGACTAGCTTCGGACTGTATCGATTTGGCTTTGAATGCTCACCGTAGAGTCGCGGTTACTCGGCCTGTGCATGGCGGTAGCGCTTTGGCGGTTTATGAGTTTGCAGGTGAAGGGTTGCAGGTGGTATCGGTTAGGCCCGGTGCGTTTGAGGCGGCGCAGAGTGTTTCAGGTACGCCAGATGTCGAACGGATCGACATGTCGGGTGTCAGTGCGAGCGGCGCGGTGCCGGTGCTTGTTGAGACGGTGATTGAGGATAGCGAAGGAGTGCCGTTGGAGCAGGCGGATGTGGTTGTTTCGGGAGGCCGAGGGCTTGGTGGTCCGGAGCCGTTTGATCAGTTGAGGGAGTTGTGCGGCTTACTTGGCGCGGCGTTGGGGGCTAGTCGAGCGGCGTGCGATGCCGGCTGGGTCGACCACAACCATCAGGTGGGTCTGACGGGGAAGAGCATCAGCCCGACGACGTATATCACGGTGGGCATTTCGGGGGCTAGCCAGCATATGGCTGGATGCTCGTCGGCTCGAAATATCGTAGCGATCGACAAGGACCGAGAGGCGAATATCTTCTCTCATGCCCGGTATGGTGTTGTTGGGGATTGGGCGAAGGTGTTGCCGGCGTTCACGGCGGCGGTCGCGGAGTTGGATTGAGATAGGAGTATCGGAATGAGCAGCAGCGGGGATCGGCCGAATATTGTTTTTCTGTTTCCGGACCAGTTCCGGGCGGATTTTGCGGGTTGCTATGGTGCGGACTGGTTGAGGACGCCGAATATTGATCGGATGGCTCGTGAGGGTGTGAGGTATGCGAATGGGTTTTCGCAGTCGCCGGTTTGTGTGCCAGCTCGGACGGCTCTGTTGACGGGTGCGAATGCGATTCGGAATGGGGTGACGAACAATTCTCAGAATTTGAGGGCGGACTGGCGCGAGGCGGGGATGCGGACTTGGCCGGAGATTCTGAATGATGCGGGGTACTACACGGCGGGTATCGGGAAGATGCATTTCTACCCGTGGGATGAGCGCAGGGGATTTCAGTATCGGGTAGTCTGCGAGGACAAGCGTTGGCTGCATGTGCGGGACGACTACTATCACCATCTGAAGAAGCATGGGTTGCGGAAGTTGCATGGGGATGAGATGGATGGGTATCACGAGAACAAGGGGGCGGTGATTCACGACATTCCTTGGGAGCATTCGTGGGACCACTTCGTCGGGTCGGAGGCGGTGAAGTTCATCGAGCGGTATGGGAATGAGGGTCCGTTTGCGATGATGGTGGGATTTCCGGGTCCGCACTGTCCGTATGATCCGAATGAGCGGTTCTTGGAGGGGGTGGATGAGAGCAAACTGCCGGCGGCGGCGCCTGAGGTTCCGGGGCATCATCCGAGTTTGCGGGAGACGAATGTGAGTGGGAATCGTCGGCCTTGGAACGGGGTTGATTATGAGGAGTTTCCGGATGAGACGAAGGTGACGGTCCGGAAGCATTACTCGGGTCTGGTGCAGCAGATCGATTATGAGGTTGGGGCGATATTAGATGCTCTGGAACGGGTTGGCGAGTTGGAGAACACGTATGTCGTGTTGGCTTCGGACCATGGGGATTACCTAGGCGACCACAATCTGATTGGTAAGGCTTCCTTCTTCGAGTCGGCGATTCGGATTCCGTTCGTTGCGATGGGTCCAGGGGTTACCGGTGGTCAGGTTGTGGATGATCTTGTGGAGTTGCGCGATGTGACGGCGACGATGCTTGAATGGGCTGGCGTTGAGTTGCCAGTCTGGTACGATGCGGTGCCGCTGCCGGGTGAGGGGATGCCGGGGGATCGTGGTCGGGATCGGATTTTCGGGATGCTGACGGATGGGTGGATGAATTATGACGGTCGGTTCAAGCTGCATCGGTACAAGTCGGGGGAGGCGTTGCTGTTCGACATTGAGAATGATCCTCAGGAGCAGGTGAATCTGTTGGATGATCCGGGGTATGCGGATGTTCGGCATCGGTTGGAGGGTGAGTTGTTTGAGGAGGTGATGGGTTCGATTGAGGCGGCCTCGCAGGACCGATTGGCGCAATATGGGGATATGTCGCAGGATCCTG
>CAZMBB010000079.1:0-5538 GCA_964564575.1 uncultured Dehalococcoidales bacterium | reverse complement strand
TCCCCTCTCCCGCTCGGCGGGAGAGGGTCAGGGTGAGGGTGACCGGGGCGGACAAATGGGAGGGGCACGGCAAAAGACCAACACCTCAACCCAAAACCACAACATCCAACATCATCCCGTCAATCCCCACGTCATTCCCGCGAAAGCGGGAACCCAAGGGTGGAGGGAGAGGCTCAGGGTGAGGGTGACCGGGGCGGACAAATGGGCGGGGTAAGGTAAACAACCAACACGGCAACCCAAAAACCACGACATCTAACACTTCACCCCATGCCCAACACCCTCCCCCAAATCTCCTTCGGAACCGACGGCTGGCGAGCAATCATCGCCCAAGACTACACATTCGAAAACGTCCAAGCCTGCGCCCTAGCAGTAGCCCTAGAAATCGAAGCCTCCAACCAGACCCACCGCGGCATAGCAGTAGGCTACGACACCCGCTTCCAGTCCCAAGCCTTCGCACAAACCGCCGCACAAACCATCGCAAACCGAGGCATCCCGGTCCAGCTCTCCGACCGACCTCTCCCGACGCCCGCCCTCAGCCTAGCCGTCACAAACATGAACGCCGCAGCAGGCGTCATGATCACCGCATCCCACAACCCGCCCGAGTGGAACGGCTTCAAAGTCAAATCCGAAGCCGGTGGCAGCGCACCACCAGACCAAGTCGAACGCATCGAATCACACCTTCCCGAGGCACTTGCCAAACAAGGGTTGCCCCCGCTCGCGGGGGAAATGTCCGAAGGACAAAGGGGGCCGAACTGCTCAACCGCCGAAATCAAGACCACCGACATGGTCTCCCCCTACCTAGACCAACTAGCATCCCTAGTCGACATCGACACCATCAAATCCGCCGGCATCAAAGTAGCCGTCGACTCCATGCACGGCTCCGGCGCCGGTATCATCGCCACCCTCCTCGAAGGAGGCAAGACCCAAGTCACCGAAATCCGAAGCGAAGTCAACCCCGCATTCCCCGGCATGAAGCAGCCCGAACCGGTAGAAGACAACCTCGAACCCCTAATATCCCTCATCACCGATGAAACCCAAGGTTTCCCCCGCTCAGCGGGGGAAATGTCCGAAGGACAAAGGGGGCCCTTACCGCCGTATAGATTCGACGTAGGCCTAGCCACCGACGGCGACGCCGACCGCCTAGGTGTAGTAGCCGAAAACGGCACTTACCTCACGACTCTCGAAGTCTTCTCCATGCTCTTCCACCACCTCAAATCCCGACGCAACCTCCCCGGCGGCGCAGCATGCACCATCACCATGTCGAGCATGATGGACCGCCTCGTCGAGCACCACAACACCGACCTCTATCGCACCCCCGTAGGCTTCAAATTCGTCGGACCCGCAATGATCGACAACGCCTGCGTCCTCGGCGGCGAAGAGAGCGGAGGATACGCCTTCGCCGGACACATCCCCGAACGAGACGGCCCCCTAAGCGCCCTCTACTTCCTCGAGAGCATCGCCAAATCCGGCAAAACCCCAACCCAACTCCTAGCCGAAATCCACCAAATCACCGGACCACACACCTTCCGACGCATCGACATCCAATTCACCCCCGACCAACGAGACCGCATAGCAAACGCCCTCAACGACGAAGCCCCAACAAACCTAGGCAACCTAACCGTCCAAAACCAAGACCGCCAAGACGGCCTCCGCCTAAACCTCAGCAACAACGCCTGGGCAGTAGTCCGCCTATCAGGAACCGAACCCCTCCTACGCATCTACGCCGAAGCCCCAACCGAAACCCAACGAGAAGCCATCCTAAACGACTGCCGCACGCATTTGGGCGTTTAGCCATCCTATTCCCCACTTCCCCGACTGAAGAGTACCAGCGTGACCGCAAAACTCTATCTCCCTTGATCGGATAGAGCTAGGGTGAGGGTGACGAAGTGAACGCGCAGCGCGGCAACGTAATGTCAAGCAATTCCACCGATGCGGAACTCCGAATTACCACGCACTCGAGAGTATCTTTGCTGTCACCTGGGATTACGCCCGTCCCGCTAATCGCTGGCGATACGCAGTTAGATCTTGTTCAGTTATTTCGTCGGGCGGCACCAAAAGGTAATGGTTTTCCGAGACCACGGCGATGTCGTCGCCATTCTGTTCGAATTCGAACAGGGCGATTTGCTCGTTTTCGATGAATTGTGCTCCAACAGGATGGCAAATCAAATTCGGCAACTTTTCGGCACACACCGCCATATCTTGCTCGATTTGGACACGGTTGAGGATATCGTTTCCACCCTTCGCTTGTATCGGTACAACATAGTGGGAACCAAGTTTGTCGACGCCGACGTACACTTCGTCAGTTTCGACTTGACCGATACCCGCGACGGTCGTTCTGAGGTGGTTCTGTAACGAGTAACAGGTGATGCCCAAGAACACGTCGATTAGCCGGTTGTAACGCACACGCGCTAAGAGCGCCTGTTCATCTGAAAACGCGTATTTTGAGATGATTCCCGGGGTCGCATCCGGAATTTTAGTAATGGCGAGGTTCGGGTTAGGGAGGATGGGCATATCGGATACAAGCACGAATTCGTACCTGCTGCGACCAACCGACCTGATTATCCATGTTTCCCCTTCGGGCGCCTCATTCAATATGGATTCAGGTAGGGGTTTTCGGTAGCGAAAGCTGTAAATTACATCCCCTAGGTTCTTGGGGGTTGCGACATTGAGGTTAGTCGCGTGTGCAGAAATCTCCGCACGATCAAATGGCACTTGACGATCTCCAGGGTTGTACTTGCCCCTAAAAATCGACTCGATAATCGCTGTGTAACGATCTGGTGATTCGATGACTAGCTCCTTGTCAACTTGCGCTTTCCGGCCACTCCAATACGACTACTTCTTCCCGCAGTTGGTCGCCGGTAACGGTCGAAGGACGCGTGCGGAACAAATCGATATCGAGCACTTGATAACCAAGTGACTCTGCCAAATCGGCGAGAATCTCTCCAGTTCTTATCAGAACTCTAAGGTAGGAAGCTTGATCTCCGACAACGTACGCGAGTTTTGCGCCAGGGTAAAGAGCCGGGCGTAATGATGCTAGATGCCTAGCCATACCCCCGAAATACAACCTCGTAACACGAGAATACAAACGTTCAAATCCTGAAGTCTTCTGCATTTCGATCCGCCGTTGTTCGATGGTACGCGCGATGCGTTGGATCGTTTCGTTCTGCTCAACCACACGATCGTCGGTATCAGCCTTATATACGCCGCGCGTGTTGGATCGAATCAGATCCTGCTTCGATGAACGCAACTCACCTCTGTCCCTGATCAGTCCCAAAATAACCGACTCCAACCTCGTTGTACGAGTGTAGTCTTTTTCATTCGGGTAAGGCGGGGATGTTATCACTGCGTTTATTGATTTAGGTTGAAGAACAAGATGAGATTCACGCGCATCAGCTTTGAGGACTGAGGAAGGAGACAGAGAGCGATGCCGAACCAAGCGGAGATCGTCGATTATGAGTCGCATGACTTCCAACCATGTATCCAAAACTGGTGCATCGTATTTGATTTTGCCGACCCCTACCTCTGGCCCGAATTTCAAATTTCCGATTTTTGTAACGAGCGCTCTTGCAAGAGCGAGTCGTCCGTAACGTTGTAGGTACGGATCGCCTCGATGTTCGATCTCTTCTAAAAGCACTAGCGTTTTGTGGAGTGGGATAGGGCTGATCGAGTCCTTCAATATCAGTTTCGCCGCATCGGGACCAAGGGATCTGCGAATTACGCCCGATTCGTCGAATCGCCATTCCCCTGCATCCGCGAGGTCTTGCCACTCAACCTTGCCGAGCGTAGCGTTCGCGACTTCTTCTGCGAAGTCAGATAGTGTCTCTGGATCAACGGACCAGTCAACTTTCACAGAGCTCGCAAAATGCGCCATCGGATTCGACTCGATACCCACGCTCTTGATACCGAGTTTCTTGCATTCAACCAAGGTAGTACCGGTTCCACAAAACGGATCCAATACGGTTGCGTGCGCTTCTACATCCAGACGTGAAAGGTAGTCGCGGACCAAATGCGGTGGAAAGGAAAGGACGAAGCGATACCAATCGTGAACAGCACGATCTTCGGATCTAAGTTTGTTCCGAAATGGTGATGCGGTGCTGTTGACGGACAGAAGTTCGCTAGTCATAGGTTTGTATTCATTACCAGTCTCTACAATTTACCAACGATTACACCCAATCGCTCCGTCGGGTTGCCGGAGTCTCGGTGAGTGTTGGGAAACCCGGTGGGCTGGGTGTTAGCCGGCTCTGCCAAACGCAGGAATTTTCTGCTGTCACGAGAGTTGGGTTGTGTCGGATTGCTGTTTCTCGCATTGGGCGTATCTGTCAGCCCCGCGCAGATACTTCCACAAGCGGCTCGACGCCGCTGACATCCGTTGTGGCGCGTGCGAGGTCAAGGTCATACATCCGCTGTAGGTTGAGCCAGTAATCCGGGGTAGTGCCAAGCGCGCGCCCAATCCGGAGCGCAGTGTCAGCGGTTATCGATCTGCGGCGTTTGATGATTGCGTTGATGCGGATCGGCGGCACGCCGATCGTCTTGGCTAGTCGATACTGGCTTATGCCGAGTTCATCGAGGAACTCCGCAAGATGCTCGCCCGGATGGATAGGTTCGGGAGCGTTCATCGGTTGCTTCTTTCAGCGATAGTTTTGGTGCGCGCTATCTCGACGTAGACTCCGCCGACTCCTCCAGAGGCTCAAGGTGCAACCTCAGACCTAGGGCGTGAGTTACCTTCAGCAACGTTGACAACGTAGGATTGCCGTCTTCCGACAGCGCCTCATAGAGGTTGCCACGATTTAGGCCAGTGTCGCGGGCGAGGGCACTCATATTCTGCGTGCTGGCGACGTGCTTCAGCACGGCTCGAATCACAGACCCGTCCCCAAGGTCCTCATCCGCAGCCGCCCTGAGAAGCTCTCGGACATCCGCATCAGTCTTGATGTAGTCTCCAGCGTTGAACTTTTCAAATTTCTCAGACATTAGCTTCTCCATTCCGTCGCCATTCTCTGGGCCCGTTCAATATCTCGCCGTTGGCTGCCCTTGTCGCCGCCACATAGCAGGACGATTACCTCGGTGTCTCGCGTGATTTAGTAGATCCGGTATCCGGGCCCGTGATGAATCCTCATCTCAAACACGCCGCCACCGACGGGTCGCACGTCTCCGAGATGCCCGTCTTCGGCCGCCAGCAATCTAGCGACGATGCGCGCCACCGCCTGGCGGTCCCGCAACCTGCGCAACCATCGGTCAAACGTCGCGCTTCGCAGGATCGTGAACATGATTAAATTGTACGTTATACCATACAATATGCGAACTGAATTTGATCATCCCCGCAAAAGCGGAACCCTTAGAGGGGTAAGGCAAAGCATCCCCTATCCCTCAAAACACCCAACAACAGCGGGAGAGAACCAGAGCGAGCGCAACCGTGGCGGACGTGCGGCCGGGTTTCCCCCACTCGTGGGGGAAATGTCCGAAGGACAAAGGGGGCGCACTCCAACCCAGCGCAACCCCTCCTCATCCGCAACAACAAAATCCCATAAATCCCAGTTCAGA
>CAZMBB010000078.1:0-5620 GCA_964564575.1 uncultured Dehalococcoidales bacterium | reverse complement strand
GGGTGCAGGTCCATTGCGAACTTGCAAGTCGGAAAGTTGGGACACGCCAAAAAGTCGCCGCGGCGACCGTTTCGGATGACCAGATCGGTGCCGCCTTCACATTTGATCCCGCTTGCGGTGTCGAATTCGGATCGACTGATGCGTTGCGCGTTCTGGAATGCGTGATCCAATGCCTTGTCGAAGGGGCCATAGAACTCCTCCAACATCTTGACGCGTTCCAAGTCGCCGCTGGCGATGTCGTCGAGTTTTGTCTCCATGCCCGCAGTGAACCCAACATCGACGATGTCGGGGAAGAACTGCTTGAGCATGGCACAAACAGCGACGCCGCTCTTGGTCGGATGGAATCGGTTTCGTTCCCGTGTGACGTAGTTCCTATCAACGATTCTGCCAACGATGGTGGCGTAAGTGCTAGGCCTTCCGATGCCAAGTTCCTCCAATGTGCGGATGAGGTTAGCTTCGGTGAATCGTGGCGGCGGTTGAGTGAACTTCTGATCGCTGTTTATTTTCAGCAGGTTGAGGATCTCGCCTTCGACCAATGACGGTAGGCGTCGAGCATCATCCGATTCGGCGTCCTCGTCTCGGGTTTCGTTGTAAAGAGCGCGATGGCCGTCGAAGATCATGACGGAACCCGTAGCGCGCATCTTGTGGGTCTTGCCGTTGGCGGCGAGAGCGTCGATATCGGCTCTGGTCCGTTCATCGATGCCGTCTGCCATCTGGCTGGCGACCATGCGCTGCCAGATGAGTTCATAGAGCTTGCGTTGGTCGTCGTTGAGGTGTCTGGCGATACGTGCGGGGGTGTTGGAGATTGAAGTGGGTCTAATGGCTTCGTGAGCTTCCTGCGCGTTGCGGGAGCTGGTACGGTAAACGCGGTGGCCGTCGTGGTACTTACCGCCGAATTCGCGTTCGATGAAGGCCTGCGCTTGTTGAAGTGCGGATGCGGCGAGGTTTGTCGAATCGGTTCTCATGTAGGTGATGAGACCGACGGGTTCGCCATCGCCGAGGGCGACGCCTTCATAGAGGCTCTGGGCAGTGCTCATCGTGCGAGAGGCGCTGAATCGCAAAGACCGCGCAGCTTGCTGTTGAAGGGTGCTGGTGATGAAAGGGGGACGCGGACGAACTTTGACCTGTCGTTTGGTGACGCTGGCAACGGTGTAAGACGCCGACTTCAGTTCCTCAGATACCGTTTTGGCGGAGCTTTCGTCGGGAAGCAGTCCGTTTTCAGGGTTGTTGGGGTCTTTGCGGACGCCGTGAATCCGGTAAAGGCGAGCGTTGAATGGGATGTCGGAAGGATTCTTGTCTAGATCCGCGGAGATCAGCCAATACTCTTTCGGAACGAAGGCGTTGATCTCTTCTTCGCGGTCGACGATGAGGCGGAGGGCGACGGACTGTACGCGGCCTGCGGATTGGGCTCCGGCGACTTTGTTGCGGATAAACGGGCTGAGCTTGAATCCGACTAGGCGGTCCAAGATGCGACGGGCTTGTTGTGCTTCGACCAGTTGGTGGTCGATGCCGCGAGGATCCTCAAATGCCTCGTTGACGGCATCGCGGGTGATTTCGTGGAATACGACGCGGCGAGCTTCGTCAGGTGGAATGCCGAGGATTTCGCTCAGATGCCAAGAGATAGCTTCGCCCTCGCGGTCTGGGTCGGTCGCGAGATAAACGCCTTCGGCGCGTTTGGCGAGGGTCTTGAGTTCGTTGACTACTTTGCGTCGGTCCGAGACGATGCTGTACTTGGGCGTGAAATCGTTTTCTACATCGACACCCAGGTTGGAACGCTGGAGGTCACGGACGTGGCCGACCGAGGCTTTGACTGCGAAGCCTGAGCCTAGGTAGCGCTCAATGGTGCGCGCCTTTGCGGCCGATTCGACGATCACGAGGTTCTCGGCAGAAGCCTTTGTTCGTGTTTTCGTCGCAGTTTTTTTTCTTGGTGGCATTCACTTACACTTCCGCTGAAATCCCGATCTTGGCGAAGCAACAACTATGCAGGTTGTCCTTCGTCGAGGAGCCTGGGCGCGCCGATTTCTGCGCGTCGGTTCGACAAATCGTATAACGCGCCTTCGGTACACCGCACGACACCCCGAACTTCCATCATAGTAAGAGTCGACATCGTCTCGTTAACGGAAATGGATAGGGTTCGGGCAATTTCGTCGACATGCGTTGGTCCGTCTGCTTCGCTCAATGTTTTGGCGATTGCATGTTCGTTTTGATTGAAGGTTTCTATCTCTTGGATCTGAGACTTACGTGTTGGAGCGTGTGCTTGGTCGGTCTGAGGACCTGGTGCCGTAACGGTTGCTCGAATATGGTCGGCGGAGTGGCGTTGCCGGGCTTCTGGTTCCGGTTTCAAGCCGCCGAAGAATGCGCTGAGTTCTTGCAGGATGTCGTCGGCGCAGGTCGTCAGTTTAGCGCCTTGTTGGATGAGCCAGTTTGTGCCTTCGCTCTGCGGTAATGTGGCGTTGCCGGGGACGGCGAAGACTTCTCGGTTTTGATCGAGGGCCCATTTGACGGTCCATGTAGCGCCGCTTTTCTTGGCTGCTTGGACGACTACCACACCGCGGCTGAGGCCACTGATGATGCGGTTGCGTCGTGGGAAGTGTTCACGTTTTGAGCGTGTGCCCAGCTGGTATTCGGAGATGAGACATCCGTTTTCGATGATTTGCCGGGCGAGACCACGGTTTTGCTGCGGGTAGATCGAATCGAGACCGCCGGCGAGGACGGCGATAGTTCTGCCGTCGGCTCGTAGAGATCCTCGATGGGCTGCGGTGTCTATGCCGATGGCGAGTCCGCTTATAACGGTGATGCCTACACTCGCGAGGTCATGGGCGAGCATAGTTGCCATTTGGGTACCGTATTCGGTGGCGTTCCGGGTGCCGACGATGGCGATGCTGTTGTTGTCTCGAGGCTCAAGTTCGCCGCCGATGTATATGACGGCTGGAGCGTCCGGCGATTCGGCCAGTTGTTCAGGGTACTCGTCTGATCGCAGGTGTATCGGGCGAATTCCCCGTCGGAGCAGACGTTCCAGTTCGGCATCGGGATCAATACGGTCTCTGGTTGCATTGATGTCTTCGATGAGGGTCGGAGCGATGCCAGCATCGCGAAGTTCGCCTCTTTCGGCGTTCCAAGCGTCTTCCAAGTTGCCGAAATGGGTCTCCATTCGGTTTAACCTTTTTGGTCCCATCCCATCGATGCCGTGGAAAGCCACCCAGTATTTCAAATCGTCGTTAACGTTCACAGGTTGTGTTCCGTGTCTTTGTTCCTTATGGTTCTTGCAAGTCGGCGGCGGTGATCAGGTGGTTGTTGCTGATCGATATGCCTTGACCAAGGTTACTACACACGTTCATGTATCTTTTGTTGAAGTGGCGAAAAGGCGCGCGTGGTATTGGCGAGGGTATTTTGTGGCTGGCGGAGAGGACAGGATTCGAACCTGCGGTGAGTGTAAGCCCACACACGCTTTCCAGGCGTGCCCGTTAAGCCGCTCCGGCACCTCTCCGCGTTTGAGTGACAAAAGAGATCATAGATTTGGATGCTGGCGGAGAGGGCGGGATTCGAACCCGCGATCCCGGTTGCCCGAGATACCGGTTTTCGAAACCGGCGCTTTCAACCACTCAGCCACCTCTCCACAAATGGTCATCGATTCCTAGTGTACAAAGACCGCTAGAGAGGGCTTTGCCTCCATTCCTTCAAACCTCATAGACACCAGCTGGAAGATGAAGGATATCTAAATCGCCCCAGCACTCGCGCAGATATTCGGCGACTAGACGACGATGGCAACGATCAGGTTCATGCTCGCTGCATAATAGGACCGCATCTGCAAACTCGCTCCGGTTCAACTCTTCAACTTCCCGCTCCTGCATAAGGGCACGGAACTCGCGTTCGTACTTACCCCATGCCTCCGCCTTCATACTGGCCGCCTTTCGCGTTAGCGGCACAGCACGGTAAGCTCCCAACATCTCTTTCGTTGGAGCCAACTCTGGACGATGAACATATTCCATCGCTGGCAGACCGCGAATGTTCTGCAAATAGAACGGCAAGTCGCGAGCGTTGGCAAACCCAGCGAGTTGCGACTTGTTGCTCAACCGGACATCGATCAACCGTTTAGCGTCCACCGATTTCAAAGCCTCAAAGAACTCTTTCGCTGATTTTTGGGTAAATCCGATAGTGTAGATCTTCAATGTTCAGACACCCAGTCGTATTCGTCGGAGTTGGTAGGAGGTCGATCCAAACGGAATGCGACTTGCTTTGCTTGCCACCTCAACGCGGCCTTTCGCGTCTCTTCTCGCGATGGGAACATGCCTAAGTCGGCCGATTTCGACTTCCTCTGATAATCAACCATCAACCGTCCCACAAGACTCTCATGTTCTATCAAATCGCCAGTCGCAAGAATGTGCTGTGCAGATATTTCTCGTGACGCGAGGGCCTCAGCGACGAGTAACGAGCGGTGACATTCTTCCGGTCGCCGTTCGCTACAAAACAAGCAGACGACCCGCTCTTCTGCGATCCTTCCCACTTGTTCGATGTCATCGTCGAAATCCTCCGTAGCCGACATGAGTTCATAATCGGCGATCCAATTTGGATCGTAAAGGTCAAGGCTTCTTGGGCGTCCACCCAACGCGCCACCCATATGGATGTAACCGATACCGGCGTCCTCGAGATCCATCTCGAGTTTCTCACGATTAAAATCGGTCGACCACCGACTATAAGGACTGCTGCGAACATCGATCAATTCCTCGACGCCGTGCCGTACGATCAGACGCATAAACTGGTCGAACGAGTGGTCTGAATGTCCGATCGTGAATACCTTGGTTCCCTTGTCTGGGTCGTGTGATACCGCCACTCTCAGAACCTCCATCAATCGCTGATCACTGCGGCTATCAGCTTATAGACATCCCCTTCATATGGCTTACCAAGGCTAACAGTCAAGTAACTATTTCCTATGCTGTAGTACCCGTCTGGCTGATCCAAGTATTCTCGCTCGATTTCAGGGTCGGTAACTGACAGTTGATACTCGGTGTCCGATACCCAGAATCTGCCGTACACCCTCCGTGTTTCGTTGCCGAAGTCTTTCCCCGGCTGCCACACCTTGAGGTCTAGTTTGTCGACCTTTACAAGTCGGAGAGAATCCTTAATGGCGTCTGCCATCTCAACGGCAAATCTGTCGTTCAACCCGGATGCGGTGCTTTCTCCGTCGATCCAAAGCCCATCGACTGTGTCTTCAAGGTTTCGTAATGCCCTGAACGACAAATTCCCCACCTTCGTCCAACGGCGACTTTCGTCAACCAACCAATTTTCTTGCTGGTGTCCTGCCGGTACCATACCCAACACTGGCACCTCGATAATGTCAAGTAGTTGAGGCTCGCTTCCGTCGGTGTACTGCCGAACCCACGGAGGTAAGCCGTCGTTATCGCAAACTGGCCTGATCCATTCACCGACCTTGCCACCCACCAAAACTTCCTTGCCGGCGACGCAGGTACCTCCAGGCATCCGAGAGTTGGCCAAGCAGACGATGCGCTTGATAATCTGTGACATCCCGCCCTCCTGTATTACAGGGTGAAAAACGAAAAAGCCCCTTGGCAACGACCTATTTTCCCACACCTCACAGTGCAGTATCGTCAGCGCTACGACG
>CAZMBB010000077.1:0-6159 GCA_964564575.1 uncultured Dehalococcoidales bacterium | reverse complement strand
ACCGAGTTGATCAACGCCTTCGTGTACTCGTGCAGCGGATTGTTGAAGATCGTCCTGACATCCGCAGACTCCACGATCCTCCCCGCGTACATAACCGCAACGCGGTCACACATCTTCGCCACAATTCCAAAGTCGTGCGTGATGAAGATGATGCCCACACCAGCCTCACGCTGAATCTGACGCAACAACCTCAGATACGCCGCCTGAATCGTCACATCCAACGACGTCGTAGGCTCGTCCGCAATAATCACATCCGGGCTCGTAGAAATCCCGATAGCGCCAACCACGCGTTGCCGCATACCACCCGACAACTGGTGCGGGTAGTCCTTCGCCCGCGTCTCTGGCGCCGGGATTCGTACCTTCCTCAGCGCATCCACAATCGAGTCCCAAAGATCCTTGCCACGCAAGCTCTGGTGAATCCTGATCGCCTCGCCAACCTGGTTCTCAACCGTGAACACCGGGTTGAGCGCCGTCATCGGGTCCTGCAGGATCATCGAAACCTCACCACCTCTAATCTGCGTCATCTCCCGTTCCGAAAGCTCCAGCAAGTTCCGACCGTTCAACACGACCTCACCACCCACGATATGACCCGGAGGAGAAGGCACCAACCGCATGATCGAGAGCGCCGTCACAGACTTGCCTGAACCAGACTCCCCGACCACTCCCAACGTCTCGCCACGACGAACGCTGTACGTCACACCATCCACAGCCTTAACCGTCCCCCAGCGAGTCGCGAAGTGCGTCTGAAGGTTCTTTACATCCAACACTATCTCGGATGTCGCAGCCGACGGACCAAATCCATCGGCATCAACCTCCGCAGCATCCTCCAGCATGTGCTCACGCTCTGCAGCAGCAGCCGTTGTGGTATCTGCCATATCGATACTTCTCCCTAGACTAGATTTGTCTCTACTCGCCGAGTTTGGGAAGTGCCTAATCTATTTCTTCAGTCAACGCGTTCCAAGCGCGAATGTATATAGATTCGCGCAGCGCGTGTATGTGCAAGATAACAGATATCCACGCTAGGTGCAAAAAAACACCAATGGGTTCCTAGACTTTCGCCCTAAGCAACCCCAACCTAAGCAACCCCAAGTTCACGGCTCAACGTCGTCAACGATCGGTCAATCGCATCCACGATGAAATCGACCTCGTCCCGATCCACTACCAACGGCGGACACAGCGAAATCACATCCCCCGCTCGGAACGACACAACCCCGTTCTCCACCAACAATCCAGGCAACCGCTTCGCCAGTCCCGCACTTGCCGGGAACGCCGTCTTGCTCTCCCTGTCCTGCACCAACTCAACCGCTGCCAACAGACCAAGCCCGCCCCTCACATCGCCGACAATCTCGTGCTCTCGCAATGTCTGCAACTGGTCGAACAGATATTCACCCATCCGCTTGCTGTTGCCCACCAAGTCCTCTTCCTCGAACAGGTCCAGATTCGCCAACGCCGCAGCCGCACTCACCGGATGCCCGCCGAACGTCACCAGATGCCGGAACGTCTCGTCCGGACCTCCCAAGAAAGCATCCGAAATCTTCTTCGTCGCTATCGCCGCACCTAAAGGCGAGTAACCACTCGTCAACGACTTCGCAACCGTCGTGATATCCGGCGTCACATCCCAATTCATCGGCGCAAAATACTCGCCCGTCCGACCAAACCCCGTGATCACCTCATCTGCTATCAACACAACATCATACTCATCCGCAATCTCCCGCAACCGCTGCCAATACTCCGCAGGCGGAATGTGTATCCCCGCCGCCGCCGAGATCGGCTCCGCAATCATCGCCGCAACCGAATCCGGACCATTGTGCTTGATCGCAACTTCAAACTCGTTCGCACACCGAATAGCCACATCCACCGGATCACCCTCAAACGGCAACCGATACGAATCCCAATTCGTCACATGAATCGCACCCGGCATCTCCGGCCCGCAAGGATCCGCAGCCGGACTCCGCCCCAAGCTCACCGCCATCGCCGTCGCGCCGTGATACGAGTACCGGCGCGAAATCACTTTGAAAGCACCAGCCTTGCCCGTGATCGACTGATACTTCTTCGCCATCTTCACCGCCGTCTCAACTGCCTCCGACCCGCCCGACAAGAAGAACGTCCTCGCACCCGGATCGTGATAAAGCTCCGCGATCCGGCCCGACAACTCGATCTGCGATGGCGTCGCCGAGTTCGCAGGCGGTGTCTCGATACCCATCAACTGCTCATACATCGCATCCGCAATCCGACGCTGACCATATCCCGCTGCCTTGTACCAAAGCCCACCCATCGCATCCAGCAACCGGTTCCCCTCGATATCTTCGACCCACGCACCCTCACCCTTCACAAACACCTTCAACTGCCCGCGCCAATCCTCAACCTGCTGAGCATGCATGAACAGGTGCTCTCCCGCAATGCTCTGCAACTCCTCCATCCGCTCGCCTGTGATCGGTGCTTCGGTCATCGTTGCCATCGAGGAGTTCCTCCAAACTCAGCGGGCGCTTTCACACGACTGCCCAACTTAAATCCATTCTAATCTCGAATGAACCAACTGATGCGCACACAGATTTGGGCTAGAGATATAATGACGTGTGGCATGTCCTACCTATCCGGGCGGTCCCTAACCGCCGAGTGTTCTTGTATCAGCCCCGTGCAGGGGTTAGATGCACCTTCCACCGCATAAATATCGCCAACTTACGATACATCGCGGTCTCGATGCCCCTGCGAAACAAAGACGCAGGGGTCTTTTTTTTGACCAAGCCCCAGAGCACGAAACATTCCCCCCGGAGAACCAAAAACTTGGGAGAACCAAAAACTTGACACTCGCCAAACCCGAAATCGCAGCCTTCGAGCCCATCGAAGTAGATTTCGACCAACACCGAGTCCTAGACCGATTCTCCGACGAGGAACTCGCCGAAATCAACCGGCAGCTCGAAGACGCTCACCCGACGGAGATCCTACGCTGGGCCGACAAAACCTTCGGCGACCGCCTCATCCAGATGTCATCCTTCGCCATCGACGGCATGGCTATCTTCGACATGTTCTGGAGAATCAACCCGAAAGCCCGACTCGCTACCCTCGACACCATGCGTCTCTTCGAGGAAACATACGACCTCATGGATCGCATCGCCCGACGCTACAACACCGAGGTCGAAGTCCACTACCCCGACATCCGTGAAGTCGGACGCATGATCCGACAACACGGAATGAACCTCTTCTACAAGGGCGTCGAAAACCGCAAACTCTGCTGCGAAATCCGAAAAGTCAATCCCCTAAACAAAGCCCTCAACGAAGCCGACGCATGGATCACCGGACTCCGACGCGACCAAGGCATGAAGCGTGGCAACATCGACATCATCCAAAAAGACTTCGCCCACGACGCCTACAAAGTCAACCCGATGGCCAACTGGACCGCCGAGATGATCCGAAATTACGTCATCGAAAACAAAGTCCCCTACAACATCCTCCACGACAAAGGCTTCCCCTCCATCGGATGCGCACCCTGCACACGAGCCGTACAACCCGGCGAAGACGAACGCTCAGGACGATGGTGGTGGGAATCCGACCCCGACGCCAAAGAATGCGGCATCCACACCGTCACATAACTCAAAGGGTTCCCTCGCCAAAGAGACCGGAAACTCAGGGGGAAATGTCCGAAGGACAAAGGGGGCCTGGGTTGGGTCGAGTTTGTGGACTATTCAGATAAAGGTTATGCAAACATCCCCGATCTGAGTCAGTACATGATCAGGTGAGTGGGAACCAATTTCTGTTCCACAGGGTCTACGGCCAGAGCCAACCCTTCGAGCGTGTAAGCACCTAGCAACGCCGGTGCATCATCCTCACCAAAAACCACTAACGTCGTCACATCCTCCCCGTTCACACTAGCCTTAGCCTCGCCGAAATCCATCTCGATCCTGCGACCGTCGGCCAACAAAAACCGTCGTTTACCTCGCGGCTCCACGCCGATCTCACGCAACATCCGCCCCGGCAAAGTTGTGTACGCCGCACCAGTATCCACCGTCGCCTCTATCTCAAGCGATTCGCGACCATCCAAGCTAGAAACCATCAATGGCCATTTGAACGTGCCCACGTCTCAACCTCTCAACTTAAACTTTATGCCCGTCATTCTAATCCACTGTTCACACGAACGCTCAAAATCCCACAACCTTCTCAAAATCCCGCGAAGAAATTACAGGTAGTCGTTCAGCCAACCGCCGCAACCATCTCGGTCTCGATCACACGGACCTTCGCACCGTGTTCCGCCCTTGCATGTTTGGCCATCGACGCCAAATAACCGCCTATCGCATCGGCGACATTATCAAGCGCCTCCTCTTCCGTCGAACCATCAGACACACAACCAGGCAAATCTGTACATTCAGCGATGTACCGCCCGTCCTCGTCGATCTCAATCTCGACTTTGAACCGCATCGACTTAACGAATGGAGCCTCAGCCATGCTAGAAACCTCTCCTACGTGCTCTGTACATGGAATTCTAAACCAATGCCCACCAAACTACTTCAAAAATCCCTCAAATCCCAGTTCAAACCACACCATTCTCCGCAAACTCCACAACCGCACGCCGAGCATCATCATCACGCATCTGCACCGGAGGCGACTTCATGAAGTAAGCCGACGCTGGCTCTACCGCACCGCTCAATCCCTTGTCCATCGCAATCTTCGCACTCCTAATCGCATCGATCGCAACACCAGCCGAATTCGGACTGTCTTCAACCTCCAGCTTCAACTCCACATTCAACGGAACATCGCCCCAGGACGTCCCTTCCAAACGAATGTAAGCCCACTTCCGGTCCTCTAACCACGCAACATGGTCGCTAGGGCTGATGTGAACGTCGTCCGTCGGAAGGTCCTTCTCAAGCTGCGACTGCACCGACTGCGTCTTCGAAATCTTCTTCGAAACCAACCGCGTGCGCTCAAGCATGTTGTAAAAATCTGTGTTGCCACCAAAGTTGAGCTGATACGTCTTGTCCAGCCGAACGCCGCGGTCCTCGAACAGCCTCGCCAACGCGCGATGAATAATCGTCGCACCAACCTGCGACTTGATGTCATCTCCGACAACCGGCAAACCCCGATCATCAAACCGCTTCTGCCAATAAAGCTCACTCGCGATGAACACCGGGATGCAGTTCACGAACGCACAACCCGCCGCCAAGACCTGCTCCACATACCACTTCGTCGCCTGCTCGGAGCCCACCGGCAGATAGTTGATCACAACATCCACCTCACGCTCCCTCAAAATCCCCACGATATCCGCCGTCGCCCCCGGAGCCTTCTCAACAACATCCTCCAGATACTGCCCGATCCCATCATGCGTCATCCCGCGGTCAACCTTGATCCCTGCGCTCGGAACTTCGTGGAACGGCAACGCGTTATTCGTCTTCGCAAAGATCGCCTCATTGATGTCCTGACCCACCTTCTCCTTATCCACATCAAAAGCCGCCACAACGTTCACATCACCGATCGTGTAACCGCCCAAAACGTTGTGCATCACACCCGGCACCGGCGCCGAATTCTCATCAACCTCGCCATACTTGTGAATACCTTGAATCAGCGAGGAAGCACAGTTCCCAAGACCAATTACCGCAACATTAATCCGACCCACAGGGGTTCTCCTTTCAACAGATCTAACCGAACCAATCGGCTCGACGTCACGAGACCGCGACTCTTGAGTTGACTCCGCAGTAGAACCAGACGACGCACCTTCCGATACCGGATCCACAACCGTGCTCGCCAGCGGACGATTAGACCCAGGAGCAAGCGCCGCTTCCAGCGCATCCTCCGAAATAATCCAACTCTTCCCAAGCCGACTCGCAGGGATCAGCCCCTCACGCAGCCACTTGTAGACCGTCTTGCTGCTGACATCCAATCGCTCAGCAACATCACGAACCCTCAAATTAGCCATGCGAGTAGCTCCTTCCCAAAACTTCCTATCGTCTCAATTCCACTTACTTCCATCAACTTCTACTATCTTCTAACAAACAACCCCAAAACGCAACCCCCAACCCCGTCACCCCCGCGAAAGCAGAAACCCAAGGCTGTGACGGACGGCAGGGTTTCCCCCACTCGCGGGGGAAATGTCCGAAGGACAAAGGGGGCCTGATCGTAGGGGCCGTTCGAGAACGGCCCGGGGAGGGGCTGCGAAGGAAGCGAAGCGCC
>CAZMBB010000076.1:0-6396 GCA_964564575.1 uncultured Dehalococcoidales bacterium | reverse complement strand
TTCGCGGCGCAAGTCTGTCGATCAAACTGTTGTTAATGATACATGTGTTTCTGAAAATGTCAAGTTGTTTCTGTCTGAACTGGGATTTCTGGGATTGGGAGGATTATTGGGATTTTGTTGTTGTGTTGTTGGAGTGTTGCGCTGGGGGAGTCTGTCTGGCCCCGCTCCTCCCCTCACCCTCACCCTAGCCCTCTCCCGCCCAGCGGGAGAGGGGATTCGTTCATAGTTGATGGAGGTTTTAGTTGACGGTTGCGGGAGTGGGAGTAGTGGTGGTTTTGGGGTGAGTCCGTCGCTTTGCGAAGGGCGCTTCGCTTCCTTCGCAACACCGCCCCGGGTCGTTCTCGAACGGCCCCTACGAAATCCCATCCCTTGTTGATTATGGATGGATCATGTGGGATGGCGGTTCTCCGGCGGTTGTTTGCCGTTCAGTCCCCTCATCCTCTCTACACCACACTTGGGTTCCCGCTTTCGCGGGAATAACGGGGAAGTGAGTTTTTACTTTAGGAGGTTTTGCGTGGTCGGCCTCTGCCGCGTCCACCGGCGGCTTTGGCTCCGTACCAGGAGGAGTATTCGAAGGAGTTTTTGAACTGTCTTTGTGTTCCGCACTTTTTGCATACGCCGGTGGATTCGGGTCCGTTGGGGGATCCGATCTTCCAGTGGCAATTAGAGCCTTCAAGTTGACAGGGAGTGAGTTCTTCTTCTTCGGCGACCTGTTGATCGGCCTTTGCTTTTGCGGTTGCTTTCGCGTTTGCTTTTGTTTTGGGGCCTCTGCGAGAGCTTGCCTTTTGAGTAGTCATGGTGTGACGCTGGGTTTTGTTTGGGTATGCGCGACTATGTCGCTGTCGTGACGCCTTTGCCGCCTCTCCGAGATTCAGGTCTTAGGAGAGGTGATTATGTGGCGAGCGCGAGGTGCGCGGTTGCCGTTGAACCGTCTTTAGACGAGTTCGACGGAAGCACCCGCTTCTTCGAGTTTACCCTTAGCCTCTTCGGCGGCTTCTTTGGAGAGCTGTTCGAGGACGAGAGCGGGAGCGGACTCGACGAGGTCTTTGGCTTCTTTGAGTCCGAGCGGAGTGACTTCTCGGACGGCCTTGATGACGTTGATCTTCTTGGCACCGACATCGGTGAGTCGGACGTCGAATTCGGTCTGCTCTTCTTCGGCTGCGGCTTCGGCGACAGCAACGGCGCCGGGGGCCATGGCTACAGGCATGGGAGCTGCGGATACTCCGAACTCTTCCTCGATCGCTTTTACGATGTCAGCGAGGTCGAGAACGGACATCGACTTGATCTCGTCGATGAATTGTTCTTTTGTGAGGGTCATTTTTCTCCTCCTTTGGAGATAGTTCTTTGGCTTTGGTTTTGGTTTGGTAGATCTTTGGGTTGTTGGGCCCCTTTGTCCTTCGGACATTTCCCCTACGAGTGGGGGCAACCCGAGGGTGGAGGGTGTTAGGCGCTTTCGGCGGCTCTACGTTGTTCGGCGATTTGTTCGAGGGTGCTGGCCAGGTTTTGGACTGGTGCGTTTAGGACGCGTGCGAGGTTGTTGAGAGGTCCGTTCATGGCGGATGCGAGCATTCCGATGAGTTGCTCTCGGCTCGGGAGGTCTGCGATTTGCTCGACTCGTGCTGAGTTTATGAGTTCGCTTTCGAAGACACCGCCGAGGATCTCGACGTTCAAGCCCAGGTCTTTGATGGAGTTGTTCAGCGCCTTAACCATGTCGGCGATGTCGTCTTCGGCGACGATGTAAGCTGTGGGGCCGTCGATGATCTCTTCGATGCCATCGATGCCGAGTTCATCTGCAGCGATCTTTACGAGATTGTTTTTTGCGACGAATATTCTGCCACCGCCGTCAGTGACGCTGCGTCGGAGTTCATCCATCTGTGAAGCGTTGACGTTGGAGTGTCGTGCGGTGACGATGAGGGGTTTGTCGCGTATTCGCTCGAGGATGTTTTCGAGCATTTTTTCGTTGCGTTGGGATGGCATTTTGGTTTACTCGGGTTTTGTTGTCATTTTCCTCCCCCTGCCGTCAACCATTGGATTCCTGCTTTCGCAGGAATGACGTAACGGTGGGAATCAAAAAGCCTCGGGCTTTCTGCTTCGGGTTTGGTTGCAGGTTGCCGCGAGGCGGTCTGAGATATGGATTACGGCTTTTGGGTTTTGCCGTATTTCGTATCAGCCTCGGCGGGCGACATAATAAACTGTCTTTGGTCTCTGTATCAGAGCACCCGCTGTCTGCAGCCGGGGGATGTTGGCGTGATGTAGTGGGTTTGTCTAGATTGTCTCCTGTTTCGGATCTAGTCAGTGGCTATTCTTCGATTGTAATTCGAGGTTCACTCGGAGACGGTCAGGCTTTCCAAGCTGGGGAGGTTCACCTTGATGCCGGGTCCCATGGCGGAGCATAGGGTTACGGCTTTTACGAACTGTCCTTTGACGCCTTCTGGTTTGGCTCGTGAGACGGTCTCGTAGACGGCGGCGAGGTTGTTCAGTAGCTGGTCGTCGGTGAATGATTTTCGACCGATTCGTGCGTGCAGGTTGGCATGGCGGTCCATGCGAAGCTCTTGCCGTCCTTGGCGTGCGCTGTTGATGGCGGATTCGAGCTGGTTGGGCTGTACGACGGTGTTGTTTCGTGGGTTTGGCATGAGGCCGCGCGGACCGAGGACGCGTCCGAGCCGTCCGACTTTGGGCATCTGGTCTGGTGTAGCTAAAGAGACTTCCCAGTCGGTCCATCCGCCTTGTATGCGGTCTAGGAGTTCATCGTCGACAATGTAGTCGGCGCCGGCTTCGGTTGCGATTCGTGCGGCTTCGCCTTCTGCGAATACGAGGACGCGTACGACATCGCCGAGGGAGTGAGGGAGTGCGACGACTTCTCGGAGCTGCTGGTCGGCGTGGCGTGGATCGGCGTTAGTGGCTAGATGGATCTCGATGCTTTCGTCGAATTTAGCCGTCGCGGACTCTCGAGTGAGTTTGACAGCGTCATTTGCGTCGATGGGCTCTTTGGGGAGGTTTGAAACGACTTCCCTGTAGCGTTTGCTGTGCTTGAGTCTTGGCATTGGTCTGGGGTTTTCTCGGGTGGTGATGTTCGGATCGTGCTAGTCGGCGACGACGATGCCCATGCTTCGTGCGGTGCCTTCGATGACGTTCATTGCGGCTTCGATGTCGTTGGCGTTGAGTTCTTCGATCTTGGTCTCGGCGATGGATTTGAGTTGATCGCGCGAGATGCTGCCTGCGACCATAGTTCCGGGGGTCTGTGACCCGCCTTCGACGCCGGCAGCTTGCTTCAACAGGGCGGAAGCTGGCGGCGACTTCACGACGAAGGAGAATGACCTATCGGCGTAGACGTCGATGGCGGCTCGAACGATCATTCCGCGGTTGGACTGGGAGCGCTCATTGAACTCTTTGATGAAGAGGGGTATGTTGATTCCGTGCTGTCCGAGAGCGGGACCGACCGGCGGTGCGGGTGTCGCCTCGGCGGCCGGGAGTTGGAGGTTTACCTTTGCGATTACTTTCCTTGCCACGGGTATCTATCTATTTCTAGTGTTTTGAGTGGTGGGATCAGGTGTTCCGTCGATCAGCTCTAGGCTTTTTCAACGGATAGGAACGGCAGTTCGACGGGCGTATCTTGTCCGAAGAACGAGACTGTGACACGCAGAGTGCCGCGGTGTCCGAGGACCTCGTCGACGGTGCCGCTGAATTCGGAGAAAGGTCCGTCTTTGATGGTGACGACGTCGCCGCGCTCGAACCCGAAGTTGATCTGAGGGCTGTCGCTGGACGGTCCTTGGATCATGCGGTGTGCTTCATCATCGGTGAGGGGTGTTGGTTTTGCCCTTCCCTCGACGCCTTCTTCGACGGAGATGAAGTTGGTTACGCCAGGTGTGTTCCGTACGACGTACCAGCTGTCGTCGTTCATGACCATGTGAACGAGGAGATATCCGGGGTACATGGTCTTTTCGACGTTCTTGGTTTCGCCGTCTGTCATCTGGACGACGGTCTGCTTCGGCACAACGGCGTCGAAGATCTGGTCTTCGAAGTCCATCGTGATGATGCGTTGCTTGAGGTTTTGGCAGGTGCGATCTTCACGACCGGAGTAGGTGTGTACGACGTACCACCGTGCGGTGTTGGGGATCACAGAAGTTGAGGATGGTGCGGTAGTCAAGGTTTATGTCCCTGCTAGCAGTGAGAATATGCGTGCGAAGAGCCAGTCGAAGCCTCCGAGGAATACACCCATAACAGCAGCGAGGGCGATAACGAGTAGCCATAGCCTGGTGGCTTCTTCGCGTGTGGGCCAAGTGACTTTTCGGAGTTCGCCAAAGACGTCACCGAAGAATCCGAAGATTGAGAAACGCCGCGAGGGCGTTAATCTGATGTCAGGTCTGGCTTGGTTTCGTGCCATTAGGTGAGTTCAGCGAGGGTTTAGCGGCGTGTTTCTCTGAACAGGTTGTGCGATCGACATTGCGGTGCCGGGCAGTATTTGCGCAACGTGATGCGATCGGGAGTGTTCCGGCGGTTCTTCTCCGTATGATACGTGTATGACCCGCACTCGCAGGTGAGTTGAACCAACGTTCGGACGGCGTTTTTTCTAGCCATTTTTCATCTCCTCGGCGGGTCCGTGTCTCTTGTGTATCTTGGGGTCGGTGTTGCCAGTGACAGCGAAAATCGCCTGCGTCGTTCGCTTTTGATAAGCGCCCGTCGCAGGCGATGTTGCGCCGCTTTGTTATGCGGTTACTTCGGTGAAGACGCCGGAGCCGACGGTACGACCGCCTTCGCGGATAGCGAATCGCAGGTTCTCTTCGAGGGCTACGGGGTAGAGCAGCTCGATCTCCATCTCGGTGTTGTCACCGGGCATGACCATCTCGATCCCGTCGGGGAGTTTGATCTCGCCGGTGACGTCGGTGGTTCGGATGTAGAACTGCGGTTTATAGCCGGAGAAGAACGGGGTACGCCGCCCGCCTTCTTCGGCGGTGAGGACGTAGACCTGCGCCTTGCCCTTGGTGTATGGGGTGATGGTGCCTGGTTTTGCGAGCACTGCTCCACGGGAGACTTCTTCGCGGTCGATGCCACGTAGGAGGCAACCGACGGCGTCGCCGGTGATGCCTTCGTCAAGAGTCTTTTGGAACATTTCCACGCCGGTGACGACGGTGTTCTGGGTCTGTCCGAATCCGACGATTTCGACTGGCTCACCAACCACGACTTTTCCACGCTCGATCCTGCCGGTGACGACGGTGCCTCGCCCTTTAATGCCGAAGACGTCTTCGATCGGCATGATGAATGGGAGGTCGACGGGTCGGTCCGGGATGGGTACGTAGCTGTCAACGGCGTCCATGAGTTCGTAGATCTGCTGGACCCATTTGTTGCTGGTGTCTTCAGCATTCTCTAGCGCTTCAAGTGCGCTGACCTGGACGACGGGGATGTCGTCGCCGGGGAAGTCGTATGAGGATAGGAGTTCTCGGACTTCAAGTTCGACGAGTTCGAGGAGCTCTTCGTCTTCCATCGTGTCGCACTTGTTGAGAGCGACGACGAGAGCGGGGACGTTCACCTGACGAGCGAGCAGGATGTGCTCACGAGTCTGCGGCATGGGTCCGTCAGCTGCGGAGACGACGAGAATAGCGCCGTCCATCTGCGCTGCGCCGGTAATCATGTTCTTGATGTAGTCGGCGTGTCCGGGGCAGTCGACGTGTGCGTAGTGACGCTCAGCGGTCTCGTACTCGGTATGAGTGGTAGCGATGGTGACACCTCGTTCGCGCTCTTCGGGCGCGTTGTCGATGTCGTCGAAGTTCTTAGCGGTAACGTTTAGTTCGGGGTTATTTGCCAGAACTTGTGTGATCGCTGCGGTAAGGGTCGTCTTCCCATGGTCGACGTGCCCGATAGTGCCGACGTTAACGTGCGGCTTGGTCCTGTCAAAGACTTGCTTCGCCATTTTCCTCTTTGCCTGCCCTTTCCGAAAGGGTCTATATTTAATTTCACGTTTGCCGATTACCGGCTATGCAGGAGTTGTCTCGACGGTGGATCCGGGGTTATTGGAGCCCACACCGAGACTTGAACTCGGGACCTCATTCTTACCAAGAATGTGCTCTACCACTGAGCTATGTGGGCTCGGCTCCTCTTGGTTCGAGTTTCCTTCTTTGTTCCCTGCGCTGGTGCAGGGAGTAGGATTCGAACCTACGAAGCACAAGGCGGCAGATTTACAGTCTGCTGGGTTTGACCGCTCCCCAATCCCTGCACAACCCTCCATCTTATAACAATGGGGGATTTCAAAGAGTCAAGTTACGAGATTCGTAAGGGTGAAGGAGGGTTGAATCGTGTCAAGTGGGTTTGTGGGAGTGTTGGAGCCCCAGGGGGGATTCGAACCCGCCAACCTGCCAATTACAAATCGGCTGCGCTGCCATTGCGCCACTGGGGCATAGG
>CAZMBB010000075.1:0-6411 GCA_964564575.1 uncultured Dehalococcoidales bacterium | reverse complement strand
GAAACTTCGACGAATGTTGGCTGTGGAGGAAGGCACCGATGCAGACGAAAGACTGCGCGCGGCGGCAGATGAACTGCTGGAAGAGTCCGGCGAGGGGCTGACCGTCAGGGGTGCGAAAATGCGGCGACAGGCGATCGTTACGTGGAAGCCGACATAAAGCGGTTCGAGGAGCTGGGGCGAACTGATCTGTCAGCCGTCGAACTATCGGATGAAGAATTCCCGTGGCGATTGAAGATGGACAGCGATTCCTCCTACGGTCCTGATGCTTCGGCAGTTGCTTCTTCGGCGATCGCGGTGAATGTCGCTTCGACCTCCTCGGAAACAGCGGTTATCGTGGCAGCGGCCGCTTCATTGACCGCCGTTGCGGTTGCCATCGCCTGCTCGCCGGTGATTCCAGTCTCGAGCTTGACGTCGAAGTACAAGACCGCATTGGCGGGGATGCGAGGGGGCGAACCAGCCTGACCGTAACCTTGGTCTGGCGGTATACGGATCCGACGCCGCTCGCCGATGTTCATATCGAGGAGCGATTGACGCCATCCGGGGATGACAAATCCGAGGAAGAATCGGGCGTCACGTCCCGATCCGTATGTGGTTCCAAAGACGCATCCATCATCGAGCCAACCGGTGTATTTGACTTCGATCTGCCAGTCGATTGCCGGTTTCTCACCATCCCCTTCCTCTAGGACTATGTAGTCAACGTTATTGGCACCGGGACGGAAATCAGCCTCGGCCACTTCCTCGAATGTCGGTGCATCGGGGGGATAGACGTCGTTGAGGCATGTACGGCCTGACTGGGTCGGTTCGACGAACGGTATGACGAGATCGTCGCCGCCGGGATTCGCTCCACCGCCGCGGCAACCCGTGAGTAGGAGAACCGAGATAACCCCTGAAGCGATGACAATCGCTGTCATCGCCAAGGTTCTGATCTGGAGGCGTGAAACGCTTAAGGTCCGCATAGTCTTACGCTAGCACGGCCACCACGCTAGCCACTCAATTGCGCGGTAGTTGAGGACCGAAGGGCATGATCATCAACTCAGTGATTGTCAACGATGTCCATGAAGTTTGCGGCGCCTTGGTTGAGCCATTCCGGGGTGTTTGTGAAGAGGAGTTTGACGCCTAGGTCGAGGAACCGAGTGACGTTGCCGGAACCGCAGATCGCGCCGGCGGTCCTGCCTGAGGCGACGATGCGCCGGTAGGCGTCGTTCATGGTTTCGACGACGTCTGGATGGTCGATGTTTCCTTTGTGTCCCATAGACGCCGCGAAGTCCCCGGGAGCGACAAAGAAGACGTCGATATGGCCCACTTCCAGAATTTCGTCCAGATTTTCGTAGGCGATGATGTCTTCGAGAAGGATGATGAGAAGGGAGTTTTCGTCCGCAACATCCATGAAGTTGGGAACGCCGAGACCTTGTCGACTGGTGTAGCTGCCGCGCTTGCCGATGGGTGGGAACTTGCCACCGTCGACGACGTTTTGAGCCTCTGCGGCGTTGTTGACGTGAGGCACTACGATACCTTGAGCGCCGCGGTCCAAAGTTCGATAGATCAAGCCTTGGTTGTTGTCATTGACCCGGCAAACGGATGTGAGCCCCCAGAGGTCGCAGGCGCGGGTGAGGTTTCCGAGTTCGGAGGCGTCAACCCATCCGTGCTCACCTTCGAGCCAGATGCCGTCGAAGCCATGATTGACGGCGATGGGGCCGAACGCGTCGATGTCGTCGGGATGCGTCATTCCACCGACGATGGTTGCGACCTCGCCTGCTCCTAGTTTGTCTTTTATTCGATTAGGGCGGATGTTCAAGTCAGTTGACGCCTTTCTTCATCACGTCGTGGTCTACGTTGCATCAGAACCAACATGAATCTTACTTTGAGTGGCCTTTAACGATATTCATGAAATTTGCGGCACCGTCGTTTAGCCATTCTTGGGTAGTGGTTAGGAAGAATTTTGCGCCTAGGTCCAAGTAGCGTTCGAGACCGGCTTTGCCGCAGGTGGCACCTGCGATCCGGCCAGCTGCTTGTATGCGACGGAACGTGTCTTCCATGGTCTCGGCAACCTCAGTGATATTGGCTACCTGATCCCAGATGCCCTTGTGTCCCATCGAGGCGGCAAAATCGCCCGGCGCCACAAAGAAGATGTCGATGTGTTCAACTTCGAGGATTTCGTCCAAGTTTTGGTAGGCGACGATGTCTTCGATGAAAACGATCAGCAACGAGTGGTCGTCTGCCAGCTCCATGTAGTTGGGCACGCCGTGCCCTTGTCGACTGGCATAGTTGCCTCGCCTGCCGATAGGAGGGAACTTCCCGCCGAGGACCACGTTTTGCGCTTCCGCGGCCGTATTCACGTGTGGGACAGCGATCGCTTGGGCTCCGCAATCGAGTGTGCGGTAGATCAAGCCTTGCGAATTTTCATTGATCCGGACTACCGGCGTCAGTCCCCAGAGGTCACAGGCGCGCGTCAGATTACCGAGGTTGGCGTGATCTACACCGGCGTGCTCGCCCTCCAACCAAACGGCGTCAATGCCAGTTTCTTTCGCAATAGGGCCGAATGTGTCGATATCGTCTGGGTGGGTGAAGCCGACCACCGAGACTGCCACTTCGCCAGCGTATATTTTCTCCTTTACTCGATTAGGCCTGAGTTGCATTTCTTGGATCGCTTTTCTCCGATGTTTGGAGGCGTAAGATTCTCCTGTACCGGCGCTTTCTTATCTCGAGTGGTTGTTTACGACGTCCATGAAGCTGGCGGCACCTTCGCTTAACCATGCTCCGGCGGATGTGAGCAGGAATTTAGCGCCTAGATCAAGGTATCTCGGTACTTCAGCTTTCCCGCACGTCGCGCCCGAATTTCGTCCTGCTGCTTCGATGCGACGGAACGCGTCGTTCATGGTTTCCACGACTTCAGGGTGGTTTATGTCGCCTGTGTGTCCCATCGAGGCGGCGAAATCGCTGGGAGCGACGAAGAAGACGTCGATTTGGTCGACTTCCAGGATCTCGTCGAGGTTGTTGTAGGCGATGATGTCTTCGATGAGGATGACGAGGAGGGAGTAGTCGTCGGCGATATTCATGTAGTTGGATACGCCGTGACCTTGTCGACTGGTGTACGCGCCGCGCTTGCCGATGGGCGGGAACTTGCCGCCGTCGACGACGTTTCTTGCTTCGGCGGCATTGTTGACGTGTGGCACGACGATGCCCTGTGCGCCGCAGTCGAGGGTTCGATATATGAGGCCCTGAGAGTTCTCGTTGATGCGGACTACGGGTGAAATGCCCCATAGGTCGCAGGCGCGGGTGAGGTTTCCGAGGGTCGAGGCATCGACTCCCGCGTGTTCGCCTTCGAGCCACATGCCGGCGATGTCGTTTGCGTTGGCGATGGGGCCGAACGCGTCGATGGCATCGGGGTCTGACATTCCTCCGACGACTATGGCTACTTCACCGGCGGCTAGTTTGTCTTTGGCGCGATTGGGTCTGAGTTCCATATCACCTGTTGCTTTACTGAATTGTGTGGCGGGTGCGTTGCGAGACTCGATATCTGTCGGGTGCAACGACGCGATTTTACGTGATTGACAGGGATCTCGGGACGCATATGCTCTTTACATTCACTATCAAATTTCGCTTAAACTACTACAGCGAATGCGGGCGTTTGGCCCGTGCCGTCCTGAGAGGAAGTTCGACATGCTGGAGCGTTTCAAGGTACCGGAGGCTGATCGTGTTTACGTGATGCCGGAGAAGATGCATCGCGTCACGAAGGACATCTTCTTGAAGATCGGGCTGGATGATGATGCGGCGCAGGATTCGACTGATGTGTTGCTTGGGAACGATCTGCGGGGGAATGAGTCGCATGGGGTGTCGAATGGGCTGAGAGGATACGTGCGAAGCTACGCGGCAGGCCAACTGAATCCAAGGACGGAGTGGGATGTGGTTCGCGAGACGAGTACGACTGCGAACATTGACGCTAAAGATGCGCTCGGAGTTCATGTCGGACCGACGGCGATGGAGATGGCGATCGAGAAGGCTCAGCAACACGGGGTCGGTGTGGTGACGGTCTTCAACACAGGGCATCTGGCGGGATGCAGCCACTACGTTTATCAGGCGATTGAGGCGGGGATGATCGGGCATACGATGACGGCTGGCGGCGCAGGCATCACGATCCCGACTTGGGGTTCGCGCCCGTTTTTGGGGACGAACCCGTTGGCGTATGGGGCTCCGGCTCGGACGATGCCTCCGTACATGTTGGACATTGCGACTACTCAGGTGGCGGCGAACAAGATCTGGTTGTTGCGTCGCACGGGTGCGACTGTGTTGCCGGGTTGGATTACTGACGAGAATTACGAGCCTGAGCTTGAGGAGACGCCCGCACCGGGTCCAGAGTCGCGTGGCAAGTATGGGATGTTGCCGATCGGCGGAACGCGGGAGAATGGATCGCACAAGGGGTTCGGGCTTGGGCTGATGAATGAGATCATGTGCAACGAGTTGACGGGTCTTGGCCCAGGCCCGTTGAACCCGCATCAGGGCGGACACTTCTTCGTGGCGTACGACATCGAGGCGTTCACGGACAAGGAGAAGTTCTTGGATGACATGGATGAGTTGTTGAAGGCGGTGGCCGAGCATCCCCCAGGGAAGGGACATGATCGGGTTGTGTATCCGGGTTTGTTGGAGGCCGAGGAGATCGAGAAGCGAACGAAGAATGGGATTCCGTATCACACCGAGGTTATCGAGTGGTTCGAGGGTCATTGCGCCGAGGTTGGTGTGGAGTGTGATTTGAGGTAGGGATTCGCGAGTTCGTAGCAGTAGGAGGCTAGGCCGATGCCTGGGCCGATCAAATTCGTATTCATGCCGCCGCAGGATGAGTTGACGCGGTGGTTTGCGGCTAGGTTGTCTGATTCGATGCCGGAGTATGTGGTGGTTTCGCCGGAGGATGATGCGGAGGCGGCGCGGGAGATTGTGGATGCGGATGGTGCGTTTGGTTGGGTTTCGCCAGAGATGTTGCCCTCGGCTCAGAAGTTGCGATGGTTGCAGAATCCGGATGCGGGGCCTTTCTTCGGGTATTACTACGAGGAGCTGGTTGAGCATCCGTGTGTGATCTCGAATCCTAGGGGGATTTATTTCGATCACATCAGTCACCACATCATGATGTTTGTGTTGGCGTTGTCGCGTGGTTTGCCTTGGTATGTTGATGCGCAGCGCGGAGTCCGTTGGGACAGGGATGCTCGGAAGTCGGGGTATGTGAGTCTGGGGGATGCGACTGCTTTGATCAATGGGGTCGGTGGGATCGGCGCGGAGGCGGCTCGGTTGTGCGGTGCGTTTGGGATGCGGGTTATCGGGATCGAGCCGAGGGTTGAGAGGGAGGTCTGGGGTGCTGAGATCCATCCGCCGGAGGAGATTGATCGGCTGTTGCCAGAGGCGGATTTTGTGATTTCGACGGTTCCGCATACGCCCGATACGGAGGGGATGTTCAATGCGGGGCGGTTCGGATTGATGAAGCCATCGGCGTATTTCATCAACGTTGGCCGGGGAATGGTTTGCAGGATTGATGACTTGGCGGATGCGATCGAGTCGGGTGAGATTGCTGGTTGTGGTTTGGATGTTTATGAGGTTGAACCGTTGCCGGCTGAGCATAAGTTGTGGCGGCTGCCGAATGTTTTGATGACGCCGCATGTGGCGGTGCGGGATGCGGGGGATATTCCGGAGCGAAGGTTCCAGATCATTTTGGAGAATGCTCGTCGGTTCGCTCGGGGTGAAGATTTGATGAATGTGGTGGATAAGGAGCGGTGGTATTAGCGCTGGATGGGGCTGTTGATGCTTTGGTGGCGCATGTTAGTCGGATATCTAGCCAAGATCTCCTTCACGGTAATGAGCGCGTTTAATTTGCCGCATCCACGTTGACGGTGACGATGTCTACTCCGTGGTATTTCTGGTGGCGCACGGATGATGCGTAGTGGCGGAGGAGGCGGAAGGAGATCTCGCGGTCGTCGGTGATGTCGGGGGTTTCTCCGAGGTATGAGAGCTGGTCTTCGATGTTTTCGCCTTCGTAAGCGGATACGAACTCCAGTTCGATCTGTTTGCCGTCTAGGTGGGCGGCGACGATCAGTTGCTTCGATCTCTCATCTTCGGCATCTTCGGCCTGTATGCTGGCGAGGGTTTCTTCGCCTACGAGGGCGATGCGGTTCTGTCCGGCTTCGTCCCATCCTGACGAGGAAGCGAAGGATTTCAGGAAGTCTGTGAGCTGGGGCAGCGCTTCGTCGTTGAGTGCGAGTCTGAGGCGTTTGCGTCGTGGAGATGTGATCTCAATGAAGAGCATGGCAAGAATGGCGACGATTGCGCCTGATGTCATGCCGTTGCCTAGAAGGATTCCGAGGAAGCCGTCGCCAAGTTGGTCGGGGAAGATCCACTGGTTCTGGAAGCCGATGCCGATCCAGAAAGCGA
>CAZMBB010000074.1:0-6729 GCA_964564575.1 uncultured Dehalococcoidales bacterium | reverse complement strand
AAGTAGCCGAACAACGCCGAACCGACCCCCGAGGCTGGTCCCCCCACCTCCGCCGCCCAGACGGAGCCTTCACCAACAACTAGGAGTTCTCCCCCTACCCAATACTCATCCCCCCATCCACAATCACGTGAGCCCCCGTCATATACGAAGCATCATCCGAAGCCAAAAACGCCACAACAGCAGCGATCTCCCGCGGCTCTCCCATCCGCCTCATCAACGCGTCCTGACCAAAGTCAATATACGACTGCTCTCGATCCAAACCCAGTGAATCGATATGCATATCCGTAGCCCGCGTCTTGATCGATCCCGGACAGACGGCGTTCACCCTGATATTGTCCGGCGCAAGATCCATCGCCAAGCACCGCGTCAACTGGGCAACAGCACCCTTTGACGAGTTATACGGGACAAACTCCGGCTGAGCAATAAACGAACTCACTGAAGCGATATTCACCACCGCACCTCCACCGGCACTGCGGAACGTCGGCAAAACCTCCCGCACACAGTTCGCATACCCAATCACATTCACCCCAAAAACGCGCGCCCAATCCGCATCCGTAAGATCCTCAACCTTCCCGAACACGAACGCAGCAGCATTGTTGACGAGAATATCGATCGTCCCGAACTTGTCAACCGCGCACGCAATCATCGCCCTCACCGAATCCGAGTTCGATGTGTCGGTCTGACAAAACAACGCGGTTCCGCCATTCCCATTGATATCTGCCACAGTACCCTCACCGTTCTCAACCTCCAGCTCCGCAACCACAACACTCGCCCCCTCATCCGCGAACCGATGACATATCGCCTCACCGATCCCAGTGCCACCACCAGTAACAACTACCGTCTTGCCCTCAAATCGCCTCATCATGCTTTGCCTTTCTACCTTCGCCGCCGATACAACTACCGTCGGCGAAACTTTGCTTCTAGTCGATGCGTATAAGATTATGCGCAGTTTTTGCGGCATGGGAACAGTTGAGAGAACGGGAGCGAACAGATGGGGATAATCACCAGAGGATTCTTCGGCAAGCGACGCCAAGAGGATGACGAGAACGCAGGAAGAATCCCGCCGGGCCAATACCTCGAACGCGGCTTCCCAGTCCTCTCAGCAGGCCCAACTCCGCGCGTCGACACCGCCACATGGACCTTCCGCATCGACTACAACGGCGAAGACCTCGGAGTCTGGGACTGGGACCAGATGATGGCTCTCCCACAGACCGACGTCCACACCGACATCCACTGCGTCACAAAGTGGAGCAAACTCGACACCGACTGGCGAGGCGTCCTCATCGACGACTTCCTGGCCGACGCCGGCATCGACGACCCGCCCGAATTCCTCATGGCCTACAGCGACGGCGGCTACACCACCAATCTGCCAACCTCCGACGTCATTGACGGCAAAGCGATGCTCGCCCACACTTTCGACGGCGCACCCCTCGACCCTGCCCATGGCGGACCCATCCGAATGGTCGTCCCCCACCTCTACTTCTGGAAATCCGCTAAATGGGTCCGAGGCATCCGCTTCATGGACGCCGACTCCCCCGGCTTCTGGGAAGCCTACGGATACCACATGTACGGTGACCCCTGGCGCGAACAGCGCTACTACTACGACTAGACCAACAACGGTGCTCTAAAACGTCAGCGCCACCTTCACAACCCCATCCCCTCGCGACTCCGACAACTCAAACGCCTCCGCAACCTCCTCAATCGGCATCAGATGCGTGACGATGGGAGCCATATCGATCTCCCCCTCAACGATCCACGACAAAGCACGCCGGAACGTCTTCAACCCCGGCTCCTCCTGCGCCCCTAGGATCGAGTACGCATTCGCCCGTTTCTTGAACATCTCCGTGTAATCGAACGGTTGCAGGTCGTTGCTGTCCGGCAACCCGAACAGCACACACATTCCCTCATCCGCCACGATCCGAAACGCATCGCTTAACGTCGGCGTCGATCCAACCGCCTCAATCACAATATCCGCACCCTTACCATCCGTCAGGTCATAAACCGCGTCCCTAACCCCTTCGCCTGTAACATCCACCGTTTCATCCGCTCCATACTTCTCCGACAAACCTCTCCGACTGTCCACAGGCTCGATCGAGATAACCCGCGATGCACCACGCCGCTTGAGCACGAAATCCCAAAACAGACCCGCACTACCTTGCCCCAACACCGCACACGTCAACCCCTTCAGCGACTCCGGCAACCGCTGCGTAGCAAAGATCACCGTCCCAAGCTGCTGCGTCATCAAGACATGCTCAACCGGTGGACCGGCAGGCAGCTTCAAAACATGCGCCGCATCCACAGCCTGATACTCCGCAAAGCACTTCGCGTACCAGATGTGCGGAACTGTCAGGACCAAATCGCCCGGTTCAAGGATGTCGATGCCTTCACCGTCCGGGTATCGTTTCGGCGGCTCTTCGACGATGCCGACACCTTCATGTCCGGGGTGACCCGGTGGAGCCGGATACTCCGGCATCTGCCACCCCTTGCCGACCATGTGCAGGTCTGACCCGCACAACGACGCCATCTCAGTCTTTACGACAGCATCGGTCTCAAGCGGTTCAGGATCGGGCGCATCGGCGATAAACCGAATGTCGTCAACACCAAACGATTGGGCTGCTCTCATCAACGCTTCCTTCTGTGATTAATGAGTGAATGTGTAGCCGCGCTACTTAGCTGTACTCCGCCAACTCATCCCCATGCGCTTCCCACATCTCATCGAACATCAACCGTATCTCATCCAGCGAGAGAATCGCACTGGTCAACGGATCAAGTGCAATGGCGTGGAACGCGGCCTCTCGCGACCTCTCCAGAACGGCAATAACGCCCATCTCCTGCACCGCAACATTCGCCCTAGACAATGATGCGCACTGCGGCGGAAGTTCGCCGACCGGCATCGGATGAAAGCCCAACTCGTCGATCAATATGGGCACTTCTACACACGAACCGAACGGCAAATTGTCAACCAAACCGTCATTCGGCACGTTCCCGTTAATCACAATCTTGTCGCCAGTCTCCATCGCCTCCATAATCCGACACGCATATTCATCGGACCGACTCGGCGCTATCGGATCGCCTCCATACGCATCATGCTCCAACTGCGTCATATGGTCATCGACGCGCTTCACCCGACGCTGCAAGTCCTGCCTGATCTCATTCAATCGGAATTGGTCCATCACCGCTTCGTCAGTCCTGAAATACGGGACGTATTCAGACATGTGCCGCGTCGACTCGGTCACAAAATATCCGAAATGCTTCATCACCTCAAACCGCACGGTATCCAACGCGAAGATCTCCGGGTTGTCCATCGCCTCGCGCAACGCCGGATACGCGTCCTCACCGTTACGCTCAAACCGCATGAACCAAGCCAGATGGTTGATACCCGCCACCCAAGCCGAAACCTGATCACGCGGTGCACCGATGTAATCCGCCAAATCCTGCGTCGTACGCTGAACGCTGTGACATAGACCAATCGTCGGCACATCCGTCTCCGACGTTATCCCCCAACAAGCCATCGCCATAGGATTCGTGTAGTTCAGCAACGTGGCATTCGGCGCAACATCATCGATATCCCGAGCCATATCGATCAGCACCGGAACAGTCCGCAACGCCTTGAACACGCCTCCAGGCCCAACCGTATCCCCAACCGCCTGATCAATCCCGTACTTTCGCGGAATGTCGATATCCCGCTCAAACGTGTCGCCAACCCTGATAGTCGTCAACACGTAATCCGCACCCGACAAAGAATCTCGGCGATCGGTAGTCGTCTCAATCTTGGCCTTCGACCCGACCTCGTCGAAGAGCTTCTTCGCGAAATCACCGATCACCTGCAACCGTTCCTCGTCAACATCCATCAGAGAGATGTGCGAGTCGCGAAGCGACGGTGTACAGGCGACATCTTGGAGCAGTCGGCGTGCGAATACGACGCTACCGGCTCCGATCAGCGATATTTTCGGCGACATGATTGGACGGTTTTACTCAGGCATCAATCGCTCACGACTTGAGCGTCGAGGCAATAGTAACGCATACCGCCTAAAGCTGATCAATCGGAGTAATCTCTACTTCACCAGACTCTTCAACCATCATGCACAACCGATTGCCGCTCAGCAATGCCATGCCGATCAATGGAAAGGAGTCGGTGCAAATGGCCTCAACGTTTCGGAACTCCCCGTGCCACTCGATCTGCAGCGGATAGACCTTGACATTAGCGGTTCGGCCGTCTGCAACTCGAATATCTGTTGAACTTTCTTGTAACAGCCTGAGTTGATCAACTATGCGTTCGGGCAAGGCGACTTCGCCGGTAAATCCGGTATCGACCACTGCTTCAACCCTGTACACCCGATTGTCACCGCTCCACATATGCAGAACACAAGTCGCATGATGTTCCGAACCCGATAACCTGACACGACCTTGCTCAGCCATCTTCGGAACCGACGTCCGGAAAGCAACCCAAATGGTAAGAAATGAATGACCCATGCTTCATCAAGTACACCTCGGCATCAGGTATGCGTCGATGAAGTCTGTCAGCCAGCTCTAGCCGACTGCCGTCGATTTCGTATTCGCCAGTCATTACTTCGATAGCCAGATCCATGCCAAGTTGGTCGTCGCTCAACTCGTGTTTGATCTTCGAGTTGTACCAATTGCGGCCCAACTCGCTGACCTTGTCAGGGGGTAGTTGAGTTCTCATTTGGTCCCGCCCGGTTTGAAGATGCGGTAGTGGAGCACACCATCAACTAATTCAACATCGTTCATTAAATCGTTCGGATCGACACCCAATATGCCGTAAGTCCCCGCAAACCCCAGCGTGTACGCGTACCGCGATCCATGTTTCATCAAAAACACTTCAGCATCGGCATTCCGTTCGTGCAAGGCATCCATCGCAGAAAGCGCATCATCGCCAACTTCAAAGTCACCGGTGTTAACTTCAATAGCGAGGAATTTGCCCAGTTCCGCGTCGCTATGATTTTGCTTGATCCGAGCGTCATAAAGCGCCTCGGCTCGATCCCCAATGGAGCGTCTTGCAGCAGCAGACTGTGCCATTTATCTCACCGCGAATCTCTAACTAGAGGTCTGGTCTTCATGGTATGCGTTCTTAACGCTACACACTCTGATGCCTTAATGAAACACCACCATCTTCAACTCCGTCATCTCATCGATCGCATACGGCGGGCCCTCTTTGCCAAAGCCGCTGTCCTTCAGTCCGCCGTAAGGCATCATGTCGGCGCGGAACTGGGTGCCGGAGTTGATGTTGAGATTGCCGGAATCTACTTCCAACGCGAAGCGCATCGCGTGATCTACGTTCTGTGTGAAGATCGCGGCCGCAAGTCCGAAGTTTGTGTCGTTCGCAAGCTCAATCGCTTCGTCAATGTCAGAGGCCGGTGTAACAGCTACTGTCGGTCCAAACACCTCTTCACGCGATACCCGCATGTCGGGATCCACGTCAGCCAAGATCGTCGGTGTCATGATCGCACCTTCACGAGTCCCACCAGAAACCACGCGTGCACCGCCTTCAACCGCTTCATTGACCCAACTCTCCACCCGCGCCGCGTCTGTCTCCCGCACCAACGGGCCCATATTGGTGGCATCCTGCTTCGGATCGCCGTATGAAAGCGCCTCGACTGCCGGTTTGAGAGCGTCGATGTAATCGCCGTACGCGGCCTCTTGGACGATCACCCTCTGCGTAGAGATGCAGACCTGACCGGCGTTGGCGTAACCGCTCTGGGCCGTCGCCGCCGCCACCTTGTCCATATCCGCGTCCGGCATCACGATCAACGGAGAGTTGGAGCCAAGCTCCATCGTCACCTTCTTCAACCCCGCCATCCGTGTGATGTGTTCGCCGACCTCGCGCGAACCTGTGAATGTGACCTTGCGGACGTTCGATTGCGACACCAGAGCGTCGCCGATCGTCCGTCCTGAACCTGTGATGCATTGCACCGCCATGTCGGGGATGCCGGCGTCTAGCAGGATCTCTGTAAGTTTCAGGGCCGACAACGGAGTGTCAGATGCCGGTTTGATAATCACGGAATTACCAGCAGCCAGCGCAGGTCCCACCTTGTGCGCGACGAGGTTCAGCGGGAAGTTGAACGGCGCGATCGCGGCAACGATGCCTACCGGCACTCGAACCGTGAATCCGAACTTGCCAGCATTGCCCGGCGAAGCATCCAAGGGAATCGTCTCACCACGTAGACGTTTCGCCTCTTCCGCAGACCAAGTCATCGTCTGGACCGCACGATCGACTTCCAAGCGTCCCTCAGAGATCACCTTGCCTTCTTCGCGAGTTATCGTCTGACCGAGTTCCTCTTTGCGCGCCTCGATCAACTCAACGGCTCGCATCAGAATCTCATACCGATCCATCCCGGTCAGCCGCGCCATCTGTGCTCGCCCATCCTCTGCCGCCTTGGCTGACAAAACAACATCCTCAACCGACGCACTCGGCACCGTGTCAAACGCCTCGCCCGTAAAAGGATCGATCACATCCATGCGATCGTCCCTATCGACCCACTCTCCTGCCACGTACATCTTCATTTTCAATCTCTCCGTTCGGATGGTTGAGCGATCGTTCAGGCATCATCCACTCGCGATCATGCCCAAATCCGCATCAGCACCATCCAGTATTCATTTTCATTGCATAACGTGACCACATTCTATCCATTCATACCGAAAACTCACTGCGGGTGGTTGTTGTCTGAACTGGGATTTTTGGGATTGGGGGGATTTTTGGGATTTTGTTGT
>CAZMBB010000073.1:0-7013 GCA_964564575.1 uncultured Dehalococcoidales bacterium | reverse complement strand
CTGTGAGACGATCAACGGCTCCGTGCGCTCTTCATTCCATACGACGATCTGCGTCTTGGAGGGCTTGCTCGCACACGAACAGTCCTTCGGGGAAGATCCGACCATCACGGGAACCCGCAAGCGTGGCGAAGAGTATCTGCTGGAACGATACCTCCTCCGACGGATCTCCACGGGTTGTGTCATCGACGAAGGATGGAAACGCCTCGCCTTTCCTCCGTTGTGGCACTACGATGTCCTGCGGGGTCTTGAATACGCGGCGAATGCGGGGCTAAACGACGATCCGCGCCTGGCTGAAGCTGTCGAGACAGTCGAAAGCCGTCAACTTCCCGATGGACGCTGGCCCCTAGATTTGCGGCACAAGGACACCCTCTACGAGGAGATCGCCGGTGCCCCCGGAGAACCTAACCGTTGGATCACGCTGCGCGCACTCCGCGCGCTGAGACGCTTGCGTCAATGAGGGGCCGAAGCGTGCGGCTTCATCGGCTGAGACAACTTGGAGATGTGGTCTACCGCCACAAGACTGCGTGCAGGTTAGTTCGAACCCTCATTCCTCGAACCGCTTGGCGTCGGTTTCCACGTAAGTATCGCCTGTCGCCGCATTTTAGCGCCCCTGACGGTCATACCCTCGCTGGACTCTTCCAGCAGTTCGTCTGCCGCAGCGCACAGTCTTTCGTCTGCATCGGTGCCTTCCTCCACAGCCAACATTCGTCGAAGTTTCTCCAGCGCCGAATCGCGGTCGGTGTCCAACACTGGAATTTCAGGACTCAGCATCGTCACGTCGGGGAATACTTCCATCTCCCACAGGAGATTCAGCAATGCCCGGACGCCCGGAAGCGGTGTGAGGCGGGTGCCGTGCACACGCTCAAAGAACGGAGCCATCTGCGAAGCGGGCGTCTCCATCATCTCCAAGATCACCACGCGCTCCCTGACGCGTTCTTCCATCTTCCTTACAAACTCCGCGGCTTCCACCACGTGATGCAGCGCCCAAGAGCACAGGGCTACGTCCGCCGAGGGAACTTCCGCATCCTCCCACCGCTCCTCGACGGCGGTCACGTTGTTAAACCCGAATTCTCCCACACGGGTTTTCAGCAAATCCAGAGACTCGGCGGAGGGATCTACCACGGTCACTTTCTTCGCACGCGTTGCCAGAGGCAGGGCGAAACGGCCCGCACCGCCGCCAACATCCAGAACCTCGGCGGATTCGCCCACGACTTCATAAAGACCGTTGAGCGCGGCATCGTCGGTACGATACGGATCCTGCGGATCAGAGGCAAACACAGGACGGCTCCGACCGTCCCCATGCCCATCCCCATCCCCGCGTATATCCTCCATAACCCGGTCAAATGCCAAGACCCGCTCGCGCCATGCTTCAATCGCTGAGTTCATTTTCCTCTCCTCCTTAAGGTCCCATTTGGAGATCTGATTTGGTTGACAGGATGCCGCCATCCCAGTTGTATAGGCGTCCACTATCTGCCAGCTCAATGCAGCAACCTGAGTCGAAATACAAGCGAGCCGATGTCCGGACAGTGACGCTCTTCGCCGTCTGACCTTAGACGCCACGGTGATGTTTCCGTCGGGTCATTCATGATTATTTCAACATCGATCTCCTCACCGGCAACCCGGCTGTCGACAACTCTGTACCCCTCACGTTCCAGCGCCCGCCGCATCCATCTTCCGGACAGCCCATCGGCGATCAGCAAGGCATTGCCTATGGCCGGGGTGAGAGGCCTAAAGCCTCCGATTTCGGAATCGAAGATAAGCTCCGAACTGGCAAAGGTGGACTGCAACGTTCCTCGCAGTATCAGATCCTCCGGCGAACCATGTTCAACTCTGCCCTCGGGAGTTATCAACCACAGAGTGTCAGCTGACCTCAACGCCAAATCCAAGTCGTGAGTGGTCATGAGAACCGCCAAGCCCGTTTCACGGGTCAATCGCTTCAACAGACCGGTGATCTCAACGCGGGTCGGCAAGTCCAGAAATGCAGTAGGCTCGTCTAGCAACGTGACAGTGGGCTGTTGCGCCAAGGCCCGCGCGATCATCACTCTTTGGCGTTCACCATCGCTCAGCTCGGAGATGTCACGTGCCGACAGGTCATTGGAGCGGGTCGCGCTAATGGCCCACTGGATAATCTCGTGATCCTCCCGAGAAAGTCCAGCAGCCCAGCCGGTGTACGGATAACGCCCGAGGCCGACCAACTCATAGGCCGTCAGGCGCCCCACGGTGAGACGATCTGTGAGCACCACACTCAACAAGGTCGCTAGCGCGTGATTGCTCAGATTGTCAATGTCGCGTCCGCCAATCTCTACACTTCCAGCGAGTACCGGCTGCATCCTCCCGAAAGTTCTGAGGAGAGTCGACTTGCCGGTGCCATTGGGACCGAGCATACAAACGAACTCGCCTTGTTTCAGTTCAAGGTCCACATCTTGCAAGACGACGGTGCGCTTGAATCGACCTGTCTTGTACCCGACGGCGATGGAATGGGCGGCCAACGCAACTTCGTTCAAAGAGCGAATCCCCTTCGTGCCTTCAGCAGCACCCAAATCGCAACAGGACCGCCAAACAAGGCCGTCGCTGCATTTATCGGCAGATTGAGGCTGCTGTTGGGGAGTTCAGCGAGTATTCCGCAGGCCAACGCGATGACGATCCCGACCAGTATGGATCCGGGGACCAGGATTCGATGATCGGACGTACCGAAAACTCCGCGAGCGATGTGAGGTATGGCGATTCCAAGAAACCCTATCGGCCCGGCGTAAGCGACGACCGCACCAGCCATGATCGAAGCACTGCCCATAATCACGACTCTTGCCCACTTCACATTCAGTCCCATGCTCCGGGCATAGTTGTCTCCAAGGAGCAACGCATTCAACGGTTTGATCGTGAAAACGGCCATTGCCAGGGCCACCGCAACTGCGGACGACATGTAGGTCATCTCTCCCCATCGAACGCGATTGAAGCTGCCTAAGCCCCACTCCACAAACTCTCTGGTCTGCTGTTCGTTGGCGAAGAAGATCAGTATCGTCACGATGGCGCCAATCAGCGAAGCCATCACTACCCCCAACAGCAGCACCACCACCATGTCCCCGACTCTCGAGGCTACTACCAGCATGATGGCAAGCACTGCAGCGGCGCCAAGAGCTGCTCCGGCAACGGTGCCGAGATTGTCAAAGAGGCCGCTGCCCACACCAGAGAAGATCTCCGCTGAAGTTGGACTTACGAGAATAACCAGCGCCACGCCAAGGCTCGCCCCGGAAGAAACCCCCAAGGTGAACGGGCTGGCAAGAGGGTTTCTGAACACGGTCTGCATCTGCAGCCCCGCAAGTCCCAGAGCGGTACCGACCAGCATGGCGGTCAAGACCCTCGGAAGCCGGATGTCCATGACGATCGTCTGCCATGAGCTCTTCCCGGCTTCGCCACCAAGCAGGATAGTCACCACCTGACCAACCGGTATGTTCACCGATGACCAGCTCAGGGACGCCATGACTGCAGTTACGCCCAGAATCGCAAGCACCAAAAATACGGCCAGTTGGCGCTGCACGCGAGAACCGGTGTCAATCGAGACATCGCCCTGTTCAGGCATCTGAACGGGCTCAGGTCGGGCGGGAGTTGAGGAAGTGGGACTAGGCGCGCTCATCCTGTTCGTGTTACGACGTCGTTCAGTCCCGAGCCAAGGAATTCCCTGACTATAGGGATGAGAATATCCAGACGAGAGCGGCTCTCATGGTGATCGAGTCCCTCGAGAGACCTAAAGGACACGTCGGGGAACTCTCCGGCTGCCTGCCTCGTTAGATCGTGGTCTTCATCGCCGGTCCCGCATAACAGCAGATAGGGAAGCCGACCTTGCGAAATCCCTTCATTTAATCCCCGGATCCGGCTCGTAGCGACAAGCGCACAACCCAAAGCCTTCCAGTCGCGAGCCTCCAACTCGGCCTTCTGCTCATCGCTGAGAGGACCAGCCTCCTTTTCTCTGTTTTCTATCGCGGCATCTATGCCATGATCGATGTATTTCTGGCCCCACGCTTCAAAGTCTCCGGAATACTCCTCGGAATACGGATGCGCTCCCAACACGATCACTGAGCAAAAACGTTGGGGAGCGAATTCGCTTAGACCATATCCGGTGACGCCGCCAAGCGAATAGCCGAGGAAATGGGACGTTTCAACACCAACCGCGTCGAGCACGCACGTAACGTCTTTAACCCTCCGTTCGAGGTTGTAAGAGGACAGATCGTGCGGTTTGTCGCTCCTGCCATGTCCCCGAGCGTCCATGGTGATTACCTGAAAATCGTCAGCCAAGGCATCGACGTGACCGCCCGTGTGCCAGGCGTCGCCAGACACTCCGAAGCCGTGAAGCAAGACTAGTGGCGCGCCTTCTCCTTTGACTTCATAGTGAATCCGCGTTCCGTTGTTATCTGCGTAGGGCACCGCGATAGATCCTGTACCTCATCTCCGAAAGAGTAGCCATGATCTACAACCGCAGGATTCCGTGAATGCCCACCAACTTTGGGGTTGAGAGAACACGAAACCCTGCGGCTGCGAAGGACGCTGGGCTATTCGTCCAAACCCGGCACTGGTTGCAGGAAGACCGGGTCGTGGTCCGGTAGCAGATCAGGGTGCAGGATGCTGACGATGTCGGCGAAAAGCACGTCTACGAGCAATCCACCCGTTACGAAGTAATCCTCGCCCCTCGGCCCGAAGCGGTGGAACATGCGACCGTCGCCAAGGGCTGTAAAGTTCTCATTCAACGGATCGGCAGCTATAAACTCCGCGGCATCCTGTTGCGACGGCACGTAGTGCATACCGAACCAGAAGTCGGCATCCGCGCCTTGTTCGATCGCCGTCTCGAGCGAGACTGACGGGAAGAATCCGCCGAAGTCCAACTGGTCGTCCGACAGGATCCTTTGTCCTCCCGCGTCTGCGATCAGGAACGACTCAATTCGATCCGACGGCCGAGTGGTGAAACCAGCCGAACTGATATTGCCAACCAATACGCTCGGTTGCGCCTCAGCAGTACCGGCCAGCTGCTTGAGGTCCAAGTAACGCTGCTCGATAGGTCTGAACACTTGGTTCGCGCTCGCTTCCAGGTTGTACCAAAGCGCTGTGAACTTCACACCTTCAGCCGAACCCAGCGGATTCTCGCGGAACGTATCGAAAAAGACGATCGGAATTCCCACGCTTCGCTTCGCATCCCGATCGGCTCTGTCTTGGTCTCCCCAAATAAAGACATCGGGATCGACTTCGATCACAGTCTCTTCGCCTTGTGCCGTTCTGAACGGACCGTGATTTACCTCGGCAATCTCTCCAGCCGCGGCCCGTCGCGATAACAGCGGCAGATGCTGTATACCACTGTGGATGTATGACCACCCAACCAGCTTGTCGGCTACACCAAGAACTTCGTGTCCTGCATACATAGTGGCCGTCTGCTCCCACAAACTCTCGATGGGAACCTGGAAAACGAATGCCCCCTCCAGGTCGCCTGTAAGCTCTGGTTCAGGTGTCCCCTTCTGCACGAGAACATACTTTTCCTCTTGCGGGTCAGCCAGGTCATCGTTCGTGGCAACCGTGACTACCTTGTAGTTGTTGAAGTACTCGACGTCCCAGAATTTTGAGTGCTCGACCTCAACCTTGTCTGGGAAATAGTCCAAAGCCGGGTTGTATTCGTCTACCGGTCCGGTTGGATTGGACACCAGCGTCATGGCTTGGATGTCACTCTCGATGCGGTCCAAGAACACGAGCTGATGCGCCGGCAACAGATTGGGGTGGATGATGCTAATGATGTCCTTCAGGAGAATGTCAACACGCACAGCCCCAGTGCTGTGGTAGTCAACTGCCCGACCATACCGATGGAACGCGTTGCCTTGCTCCAATGCCGTAAAGCTCGAGTTGAGCGGGTTGCGCACCAAGTACTCCGGCACGTTCGTCGCACGCGGTCTGAACGCCAGCTCGAACCAGAATTCGGCATCCTCAGCATGTTCCAAGGCGGTCTCCACTGCAACGCCGCCGAAGCCTAGATGCGCCGTGCCGTCCAACAATCCTTGATCAACGGCCTTTAGCAGAGGACGTTCGCCACCCGCATCCTCAATCAGGATCGACTCCAGGCGAGTGCGATTCCTACTCTGAAACTGACCGGAGCTTGAAATAGTGCCGAGCAAGACTGTGGGACTCTCAGCTTGACTCTGAGCCAGTTCCTTGATCTTGTTGTACTCCTCGGCGATCGGCTCGAAGTACCTGTCGGCGCGGACTTCCAGATTGAAGAACAACGATACGAACTTTACCTGCTCTGCGGAACCCAACGGGCCTTCCGAGAAAGGCGAATAGTAAACGGCAGGCACGCCGACTTCAAGAGCGTTGTTCCGCCAGTCGTCTCCGTTGTACTGGAAATAGACGTCAGGGTCGCCATCGAGTATCAACTCCAAGTCTTCACCGTAGCTCGTTTCCTTGTACACATCATCCTGTTCCACGCGGGCAATCACATTCGGTAGGAAGTGATTCTGCGAACCAGACGTTCTTGTGTTCACGCCGATAAGCGAATCTAGGACGCCCAGAGCATCCAACGCCGCGAACACTGCACCTCCACCTTCCCAGAAGCGTTGCACAGGCACTTCGATCATCAAGGCGTCTGCAAGCTCCTCGGAGAGATCCGGGGCTGGAGTCCCGCACTGCACCAAAACGTACCTGATGTTGTTCTGCACGTCCGGGTTGGAGTCGGTATCGACTGTCAACACCTTGTAGTTGTTGAAATACTCGACCTGCCACTCTTGAGCATATTCAGGTTCCGTTTTATCCGGAAAGTAATCTGTCCCTTCGTCGTAGGAAGTAGCGCACTCTTGGAGATTGTTGACTATAAGATTCTTGACGACAGGCACTTCAACCTCGACAGGCACCTCGATGGTCCGCTCGACCGAGACTTCTACTTGAACTTCTCGGACAACCTCTTTCTCGACCTCGACAGGCACTTCAACCTGAACTTCACGGACAACCTCTCTCTCGACCTCGACAGGCACTTCAACCTGAACTTC
>CAZMBB010000072.1:0-7171 GCA_964564575.1 uncultured Dehalococcoidales bacterium | reverse complement strand
TTAACAACAACTTTCGCCGAGCGGTCCCAACCGGCGCGGCGATCCCTCGAACAAAACCCGACCCCTCGGGTTTCCCCCGCTCGCGGGGGAAATGTCCGAAGGACAAAGGGGGCCCTGACGGCAGGGAACCCTCCCTCTTCTCACCCCCTCCTTCAGGAGGGGGCAGGGGGAGGCCCGCCGCAAGGCGGAAAAACAGCAACCCCATGAACAAAACCTAAACCCGAAACAAAACAAGACCGACAAACCCGACGCCCCGAGCGCCCCGTCCGGCAGCCCCGGACGATTAAACGCGCCTAACCAAAAACCAATCCCCAAACAACACAACAACAAAATCCCAAAAATCCCTCCAATCCCAAAAATCCCAGTTCCCCCCTACCTCCCCACCGCATAACTATCCCGACGCGCATCCGCCCCACCAGACAGCACCCCGCGATCACCATCCACAACTATCGCCGACATCGCACCGCAAGACGTCGACCAGTCGTCAAGAACGCGAACATCGTGGCCCAGCCCCGCCAACTCCGTCACCGTCTCAAGCCCGATCCGGCCCTCCAGGTCTAACCTTCCCGGGAAGTAGCTGTGCGGCCAGAACGAGTTCGGGAAGTTCCACGGCGCAAACCGCGGTGCCTCGATCGCAGCCTGCGGATCCATGCCAAACTCAGCGATATTCAAAAACAACTGCACCATCGAACTGCACTGCGTATCACCGCCCGGCGTCCCGAACGGCATCAACAACTCCCCATCCTTAAACGCAATCGCCGGATTAGGCGTCAACCTCGGACGCTTCCACGGTGCCAGACTCGACGGATGCTCAGGGTCCAGCCACGACTGCGAACCCCTCGACGACATCTGGAAACCAAGCCCCGGCACAATCGGACTCCCGCTCAAAGGATCACTCGGAGTAGCCGAAAACGCATTGCCCCACCTGTCAACCGCACACACATAACTCGTGTCCGTCATCTGCCCATCGCCGCCAGCAGCCATCGCCATCGCCCGTGCCCCGCTTCTCTCCTCACCTTGAAACACCCAAGGATTACCCGGCTCCGGCATCTCCGAAAACGCCGCCGACATATCCAAATCCCCGCGCCGAGACCGCGTATAACCCTTCGACAACAACCCCTCGATCGGCACATCCACATGGTCCGGATCGCCATAGTAGGCATGACGGTCCGAATAAGCCAAATTCAACGCCCCCGCAACCAGATGCACATACTTGCTGGAGTTATGCCCCAAACCCGCCAAATCATCATCCTCAAGCATCTGAAGCGTCTGCGCCACAACCGGTCCCTGACACCAAGGCCCGCACGTATAGACCTCATAATCCCTGAACCGACCCACCACCGGCGACTCGACCTTCACCGAGAAATCCGCCAGATCATCCAACGTCACTAACCCTCCCTCAGCTTCACAAAACGCAACCATCTCCTCAGCGATATCACCACGATAGAACCGCTCCCGCGCCGACCGGATCGCCCCTTCGCGACCCAGATGCGAAGCACCTCTTTCAGCCTCGATCAACCTCCTGAAAGTCCGCGCCAAGTCCGCCTGAACCAACACCTCCCCCACCTTCGGAGCCCGACCGTTCGGCATATAAACCTCTCGCGTCGACGCCCACATCGCGGCCCCACCCTGCGGATCATCCTCGTTGACATACAACCCCTCAGCCAGATACGCCGAGATCGGGAACCCGCCTTCAGCCAACTCAAGCGCCGGAGTAACCACTTCCTCAAACGACATCGACCCATACCTCTCCAACGCCGTCATCCAAGCATCCGGCGCCGCCGGCATAACCGTCCGAAGCACACCCACCGGAATCTCCCCGCCGCAATGCTCATCGAAATAGTCGATATTAGCCGCCTTCGGCCACCTCCCAAGCCCGCTGATCGTCACCACCTCATCCGACGCCGCATCATAGATCGCAATCGGCGCAACCCCGCCAAAGTTCGTCGCATGAGGCAGCGTCACATTAATCGCAATCCCAGCCGCAACCCCCGCATCCGCTGCATTGCCACCATCCTCCAAGATCCGATACCCCGCAGCAGCAGCCAAATAATGACCCGCAGAAACCATGTGACTCCTGCCCATGACCGGAGGTCGATACGAACTCATCCTTCTAGACATCCCTGTTCCCCCATTGACAGATCAAGATTAAGGACCTACACCAAAGCAGACACCTACAGCGCGCATTATACGCCCCAACCTACCACTCCCTATACGTCATCCCCGCGAAACCTGTAGTCAGCCCGACGAAGGCACTCGTCATTCCCGCCAGCCCTACGTCATTCCCGCGAAAGCGGCAACCAAGAGGTGGGGAGCAGAACAGCGACGGTTCGGTATTGGACACAGACATCTTGACAAGACCTCATTCAAGCCTCGTCGCAGAATTATGCCACTTGAAGTTTCAATTAATACATACTCCAAAATCGGAGGAAAACATTGGATAAAACCGTACACGGCTTCCTTTTCGACCTAGACAACACCCTCATAGACCGTGAAGCAGCCTTCATTCGGTTCGCCTCGCACTTCTACGAGCAACACCTTCGCAACGCAACAACGATGTCGCGGGAGGAAGTTGTCGCTCGGATGGTGCTTTGGGACGAAGACGGCTACGTCGACCGCGAAATCATGTTCGCACAGTGGGTTGACGAGTGGCCCGAAGCAGGACTCGACTCCGACCGGTTGCTGCCCTATCACCGCTCTGAGATGAAACAACACGTGCAACCAGATGCGGACAACAACCGTCTCCTCGCGGACCTCAATCGACAAGGAGTCCCGTGGGGCATCGTCACCAACGGAAAAACCGCCACTCAACACATCGCTTGCCAAGCCGCAGGTCTCGACCAACTCGCCCCGTTCATCATCGTTTCAGAAGCCGCCGGATACGCCAAACCCGACCCAAGGATTTTCCAAGACGCGCTAAACCTCACAGGCCTCGCTTCACCCGAACAAGTGATGTTCGTCGGCGACAACCCACGAGCCGACATCGACGGCGCCAAACGTTTCGGAATGCAAACCGCATGGGTAAGACGCGGCCGACAATTCCCGGACGATCTCCTGCCCCCAGATCACATCGTCGATCACGTCGCCGAATTGCGGGGTATTGTCAGGGATTAGCTCTGAAATTCGCGCGAACATCAACACTTGCAAGGTGATCTAAACATGCGCAATATCCGCGATACCACAATGATGTTCGTCGCAATCCGGTTTGCGACGGATTGTGACTCGGGAGCAACTGAACATTGAACTATCCGGTCCCGCTGTTGCTGTTGGCTCTGATGATGGTCATCAGTTTCGCTTGCGTATCGACGACAGCACCGCCTCCGCGAAACTTGGTAGAACCAACCCGTATCACGACCGCGCTTGCCGAAGTGCCGAAAGAGGAATCGACCGATCCGACATTCATCGCATTGGCGACATCACCGCCCGTTATGACTGCCGCGATTGGCGGAATACTGGTAGAAGAAAACGGTTGCCTTCGAATCACAGATCCCACCGGAGGCGATGCAATCGTATGGCAGAAAGATGTCCTCAAAATCGAAAGGCAGGGGGACACCCTTCTGATCGCCCGTTTACATGACGAGAATGCTCAAACAGTAACCTGGAAACTCGGGGATATGGTTAGAGGTGGCGGCGGAGAGATTCGTGCACGAATCGCGGACGACCACGCTGGAGCAGGTTTCAGCGAAAGATGCCCAGGGCCGTACTTCATGGTAGGCACGGTGCGATGATCCATTACGGCAGACTGCAACGTGATCGAAACATACGCAATAAACCTAACGCGACAACCTCAGCAATAGAAATCCGCACCGCAACAGATCACGACCTGGAATCATTGGCCGAAGCCCACACCTCCGGCATCAGCGCCGCACAAATCAAACGCAGGTTGGAGGAAAGCAAAAAGGGATTCCGCACCATGCTCGTAGCCGTCAAAGAAGGCCGCGCAGTCGGCTCCGTCAGCATAGGAGGAGGCCGCTTTCATAGGAAGAACTCACTGCGTCTATTCGCGCTCGATGTCGGCCCGGAATTCCGCCGAAACGGCATAGGAACCGCGTTGATAAACGCAGTCGAAGCCATCGCCGCCAACAGAGGTTTGAACAAAGTCAACCTAGAAGTAGAGACCGACAACAAAGACGCGATCCGGCTGTACCGCAGGCTAGGGTACCGAATATGCGGCGACCCAGTTATGGACCGTTGGACACTGTTGCAGGACAACGGCTCCAGCAAGACCATCGAGGTACCAGTGTTTGTGATGGTGAAGAGGCTATGGGGCGCCGTCAACTAGGGTCATCGTTACCGCTGGCATTTCGCGGTCGCCAACAGTAAACACACCATCCTCCACTCCATCACGAAATCCTAGTCCCTCGAATTTCTCCCGCTTATCTTCATCCTCTACGGAAAGCCTCGTGACGAACCCAGTCGAATCACGTTGTTGCCCCCAATCAATCGCCGCGGTGATCAGCGCATGGTAAGAATCGCTGAACCGTTTGTGGATGAATCCATCGACGCGACAAATATTCTCCGCGTTAATAAATGCGGTAGCAATTCCCACGAGCCGCCCGTCACTCGTCTTCGCCGCGAACCACTCAGCATCGTCCCTCTTGACCAGATAGTAGTACTTGCGACACAACCCCATGCACGAGTTCTGCATCGCGTATCGAGTAGAGACCATCGGCGTAGGCAGATTCCCGTCCAAGACCTGCCAGTCGTGCGGAGTCAACAGCAGCGGAATCATTGGCACTCTCAACGACGCATCGCCAGCTACGATATTCACCGATGACGGAGTCCGGAAGTAGTCCACCAAATATTCCTCCGGCGAACCGCCGTGAACCACATTGGCATAAACAGTTGATCCCGCAATCCTACGCCAGCCAAGCCGATGGTAGATCCGCGCTGCACCCGGGTTCTCAGTCCCTAGAAAAACCACTTCGCCACCATTTTCGGCGAACTCCTCAAGGGCCTGTTGGCAAAGACGCCTAGCGATGCCGCGGCCTCGATACTCAGGCTGAGTAGCAACTTCACCAATGCCAGCGAATTCAGGGTTAGCGCGCGGAGTCATGATGCCGCATGTGCCAGCGAGGTTATCTCCGTCGCGCTCAAGAAGGACTACATGACGGTTGTGATGGGCTTCATCACCGAGGAAGACACTAATGGGGATGTCGGGGTCTCCAGCTCCGAAAACCTCTTCCCAGAATGCGAAGAACTCTTGCGCTAGATCCTCGTGGATGGGAGTCTCGAACCGATACGACGACATTCACGAAACCATCGGCCGACGATCCGCCCAAGGCCGGGCCTTCTCGAAAGCCGCCGACGCTGCCAACACCGTCTCCTCATCACCCGGCTTTCCTACTATGTGCAGACCAACCGGCATCCCATCCCTATCGAACCCGCACGGCACACTCGCCGCTGTAAACCCAATCGTGTTGATCGGATGCGTATGCGGCAAGTAGCCCCACCATGGGATACAAGTCGCTGGTTCCCCACCGATCTCTTCAGGATATTGTTCGTGCTCAAATGCGGTCGTCGCCATGGTGGGAGAGAGAAGAAGATCGAACTTATCAAACTGGTCCCAGAACTGCTGAATCATCCGATCTCGTTCACCCAGAGCACGCCCGAAATCGACAACGCTCAGTTTCCGCCCGTACTCCAAACCATAGTTCACATACCAAGTTAACTGATCTTCGGGCAGATGCCCATTCACGGCCACCGCGCTCGCCGTCGACAAAACGTACCAGGTGTCAAATGGCGCGTCTAGCACGATATCGGATTCGTCTACGGTGCATCCAAGCTCCTCGAACACCTTGGCACCAGCCTCCGCAGCTACCGCCACATCCGGATCGACCGCCGCGTAACCCCAGCCCAAGCTCCACCCGAGCTTCAGACCTTCGATCCCTCGACCTACGGCAGCGTTGAAGTCAGGCACTGGCGCCCTCATCGAACTCGGATCACGGGCATCGTATCCCGCCATCACTTGCAGCAGCATCGCAGAATCGGCAACCGTCCTCGACATCGGCCCTTGCTGACTGAAGAGGTTCGCAGCCGGCTCACCATCAGTTCCGGCATATCCAGAAACCCGCCCCTGTGTCGGTTTGATCCCATAGATGCCGTTAAAACTCGCCGGTATACGAATCGATCCCCCACCGTCACCACCAGTCGCCAGGGCACACAGTCCAGCCGCCAGTGACGAACCTGCTCCGCCACTCGATCCTCCCGAAGTCCGCTGCGGGTTCCAAGGATTGCCGCACGGAGGTCCGAGCCGATTGTCACTGGTACCCAGATGCCCGAACTCCGGCGTATTCGTCTTCCCTAGCATCACCGCGCCGGCATCGAAGATCTTATCGATATACGCCGCATTCGCATCCGGCACCCGGTCCTTATACGCCAACGACCCACCAGTCGTCCTCACCCCCTTCGTCATCTGCAAGTCCTTGATCGAGATCGGCAAACCATGCAACGGCCCGAGACTCTCACCCCTCATCGTCGCCGCATCCGCCTTCGCCGCCTGCTCTAGAGCGATCTCCGGCGTCACGGTGATAAAGGAGTGAAGCTGTCCGTCCAGCCCTTCGATCCGCGAAAGATACAGCTCCGTCAGCTCCGTCGACGTAATCTCCTTATCGGCAATCAACTCTCGCAACTCCGTTGCAGGCGCGAACGCGAGGTTCTCATCCAAATTGGGCATCTTCGACTCCGATCAGACGTTTCGATCCAGCTAAGCCACGCTAGGCTAGTGTGAATCTACACCCATCTTGACACAGGCCATGCAAAACCCTAGGGTTTCCCCCACTCGTGGGGGAAATGTCCGAAGGACAAAGGGGGCCCGGACGAGCGAAGCGAGACTGCGGGGATGCCCAGAGCGCCAAAGGCGCTCTTCCCCCTCTCCCGCTGGGCGGGAGAGGGACGGGGTGAGGGCGAGGGGACGGGAGGGGCCAGAAGAACTCCCCCAACCACAAACCCAACCCAGCCCAATCCCCCAAACAACCACAACAACAAAATCCCAAAAATCCCAGTTCAGACAAACAACTATCCTTAACATCCTTCATAATCTTTCACATCCCAGTTCAAAACAACTTTACAACGCCAACATCCGTAGTAATATAGTAATCAGATCGACGGATCGAACACAGTGCTGCGCAGACGTGTGCAGACCCCCGACCCAGACGGTCACAGGGAGAAA
>CAZMBB010000071.1:0-7432 GCA_964564575.1 uncultured Dehalococcoidales bacterium | reverse complement strand
CCCATGCGGATTCGTCGGAGGCTAGGTAGAGGCAGCCGTAGGCGATGTCGTCGGGTAGTCCGAGGCGGCCCATGGGGGTCATGCCTTCGCGGTAGTCTCGTATCTCTTTGACGCCGTGGATGTCAGTGGTCATGGGGGTGTCGGTGAAGCCTGGGCAGACGGCGTTGACGCGGATGTTGTCGGGTCCGTATTGGACGGCGGCGGCTTTGGAGAAGATACGTGCGGCACCTTTGGATGCGTGATAGGGTGCTCCGGCTCTGGACCCGACGATGCCGAAGATTGAGGAGACGTTGATTACTGAACCACCACCGACCTTTTTCATCGCTTTGATGCCTGCTCGGGTACCGAGCATTATTGCGGTGGAGTTGACGGCGAAGACGTCGTTCCAATCGTCGAGGACGACATCTTCGACAACCGTCCTGCCCTTTGCACCGGACATCCCGGCGTTGTTTACGACTATGTCAAGGCGTCCCCACTTGGATTCGGCGATTTCGACTGCCTCATCCCACGCTGTCTCTTGAGTGACATCGTGGTTGAAGAATACGGCGTCGGGGTTGAGTTCGGCTTCGAGCGCGTTGCCTTTGGTCTCGTCAATGTCGGAGATGATGACTTTTGCGCCTTCGCGGACGAAGATGCGGGAACATGCTTCGCCGATGCCGGAGGCGCCGCCGGTTACGATGGCTACTTTGCCGGATAATCTTCCGTTGGTCATATCAAAAACCTCTCTGCGCTGGTGCTGGGCCGTCGGAGTCGACGGACATGTTTTTGATTGTGTCGGGGTTTGGTTCTAGGCCTAAGCCGGGGCGGTCTTCGAATGGTTTCCATTGGCCGTTTTCGGGCCATGGGACTTCGGTGAAGAGGACGGGCCAGGATTTCATTTCGCCGCCGAGGACTTCTACGACTTTGAGGTTGGGTGTCGCCATGGTGCAGTGGAGGTGGAGGAGGGAGTAGGCGTGTGGAGCGATGGGGAGGTTGTAGGAGTCGGCGAGGTGGGTTACTTTCATCCACTCGGTGACGCCCCCTACCCTGCCGATGTCGGGTTGGACAATGTCAGCGCCGCCTCTAGAGATGAGTTCTTTGAAACCGTATTTGGTGTATTCGTGCTCGCCGGTGGCGACGGGGATGTTGGTGGCTTTGGAGATCTCTGCGAGGCCTTGGATGTCGTCGGCTAGGACTGGCTCCTCGAACCATCCGACATCGTAGTCCTCGAATTTGCGGGACATGCGGATGGCCTGCTTGGCGTAGTAGCCGTTGTTGGCATCGACGAAGATCTCGACATCGTCGCCGACGGCTTTGCGGACAGCTTCTAGGCGCTCGATGTCGGCGCGCTCATCGGTGCCGAAGTTCATGCCGACCTTCATCTTGACGCGGGGGAAGCCCATGTTGACGTATCCGGTCTGTTCGGCTACGAGTTCATCGACGGTGTAGTTGGTCCATCCGCCACTGCCGTAGCAGGGCACGGACTCGTGGGCTTGTCCGAGGAGTTTATACAAGGGCACGCCGAGGGCTTTGCCTTTGAGGTCCCAGAGTGCGATATCGAGGCCGGAGATGGCTTGGAATGCGAATCCCTTGCGGCCGTAGCCGCGGACTCGCCAGAACATCTCCGTCCAGATGCGTTCGGTCTCGAACGGCGTCTTGCCGATGAGGATGTCTTTGAGGTTGTCGTTGATCAGCGAACGGATGGCGTTGGGCGAGTTCAGGTAGCTGAAGCCCTGCGTGCCTTCGTCGGTGTGGATGTGGATGAAGACAGTGGTGCGACCGCGAGTGCCGGGTTTGAGCGGCGGGATGGTAGCGTCTTGGATGGCGTCGGCATCGGGGTTGTGGATGAGGGTGGTTGTTACGTCGGTGATTTTCATCGAGTGGCACACTCCATTGATGTGCGTAGTTGGACTCGACAACGGATTTTATATCGGTAGGTTTAAACCGATAGGTTAGTTCGGCTAGACCTTCCGATAACGCCAAACAGCAACTGGCCCGATCACAAAAGTCATCCCCAATGTCCACAGCGCGGTTGGCCACGCATTGGCAACGATCGGCCCGCCCTGCGACAACGCCCGCCCGAAGTCCACAGCGTTAGTGACGGGGTTGACGTAGGCAAACCACTGGAGCCAGCCGGGCATCGATTCGATAGGGACGAAGGCGGATGAGAGGAATGTGAGTGGGAAGACAACGAAGAACATCAGGGATCCGGCGCCTTCAGCGTTGCGGACGGATGCTCCGACAAACGCGGCGATCCAGGAGAAACCGAACGCGAAGCCGGCAACCATGAAGGGGAGCGAGAAGCCGGGCCAGAACCCGCCGTGGAACCTCATGCCGATGATGAGGCCGACGCCTAGCATGAGGAAGGCTACGAACAGGCTGACGAGAGTTTCGGCTACGACTCTTCCGCCAAGAACGGCGGAGCGCGCCATTGGGAGCGAACGGTAGCGGTCGACCATGCCCTTCTGGAGGTCTTCGGCGAGTCCTACTCCGGTGGTGGTAGCGCTGAAGATTGTCGTTTGGACAAGTATGCCCGGCATGAGGTAATCGATGTAGTTGAGGTCGCCAGTCGGAATGGCACCGCCGAAGACGTAGTTGAAGAGCAGGACGAACATCACCGGCGAGAGCGTGGAGAACATTAGGAGTTCGGGCGAACGCCGGTAACGGAGCAGGTTGCGCCACGACATGACAGCTGTGTCGGCGATGATCCAGCGCGCTTCAACGGCGATCGCTGAGATGAGTTCGCCGAGGGGTGAGCGGTCTTGTAACTGTGCAGGTTGGATCATTTAATGGTCATGAGATTCGCTTGTAACGCCATGTCGCTAGCGACCCGATTCCAAAGACGAAGAAGACTGTCCAGAGGAAGGTGGGCAAAGCGTAGACTGCGATCGGTCCGCCTTGGGCGAGGTTGCGTGACAGGTTGACGACTTGAGTGATCGGATTCACCTCGGCGAATACCTGCAACCAGCCCGGCATCGTTTCGACTGGGACGAATGTGGAACTTAAGAATGTGAGCGGGATCGCGACGAAAAACGTCAGCGACGAAGCGGTCTGAGTGTCGCGGACGGATACGCCGACTAACGCTGATATCCATGCGAAGCCGAAGCAGAACAGCGCGACGACGAACGGTAGGGAGAGTCCGGGCCAAAAGCCTCCGTGGAATCTCATACCGATGACAACGGCGATCCCGATCGTCCAAATCGCGCTGAAAAAGGCGATGGTGGTTGTGGCAACCACGCGCCCTCCGATCACCGCGGAGCGCGCCATCGGTAGAGATCGGTATCGGTCGACAAACCCTTTCTGCATATCGTCGGCGAGACCGATTCCGGTCTGCAACACTGTGAAGATGTTGTTCTGTATCAAGACACCTGGTAAGAGATAGTCGATGTAATTGATATCCGTTGATCGACCGATCGCGCCGCCGAAGACGTAGGTGAAGAGGAACAGAAACATGAGTGGCCCGAAGATGGTGGACAACAGCATTTCCGGGTTGCGGCGGTAGTGCATCAGCATCCGCCAAGTCAGCATGGCAGTGTCCGCGATGATCCACCGGAACTCGTAGAGCACCGAACCGATCGCTTCCTTTAGGGGCGTGGATGGTGCGGGTGGTTCGGGACGCCATCCGTTTACTGCTTGCGGCAGGTTCAATTTTGGTCCTGCTCCGACTCGGTGGCGGCTTCTTCGGCAGTGCGGCCGGTGAGGGCTAGGAAGACATCATCGAGGGTGGGTTGGCGAACGGCCATGTTGGCTACCGCGATGTCTTCGGTGTCGAGAGACCGGACAACTTGGACCATGATTTCGGCACCGTCGCTGACCATGATGGAGGCCTTGTTGGTTTCCTCGTCTATGTCGCACTCGTCGTTTTCGGCGAATTTTGTTATGACACCGGCGGCGCGTTTGGTGTCTTCCGCGTCTCGGACGGTGATGTCGATGAATTCGGAACCGGCTTGGCGCTTGAGTTCGTTGGCGGTGCCTTGGGCGATTACTTTTCCAAGGTCGATCACAGTGATCTCGTCGGCGAGTTGGTCGGCTTCTTCAAGGTATTGGGTCGTGAGGAGAACCGTGGTGCCTTCGCTGACGAGATTTCGAATCACGTCCCAAAGTTCGAGCCGGCTTCTTGGGTCAAGGCCGGTTGTTGGCTCATCAAGGAAGATCATCGGCGGGTTGGCGACGAGGCTGGCGGCGAGATCGAGGCGTCGACGCATACCGCCTGAGTAGCCCTTGACAGAGCGGTCAGCGGCGTCGACGAGATCGAATTGTTCAAGAAGATCTTGAGCGCGCTTTTGGACTTGGCGCTTGGGCATGTGGTAGAGACGGCCAGCCATGTGGATGTTCTCTCGTCCAGTTAAGAGGTCGTCGACGGCTGCGCTCTGCCCTGCCAGACCGATATAGGAACGAAGGTGTCGAGCATGGCGAACGACGTCGTATCCGAGGACGGTGGCAGAGCCGGAAGATGGGCGCAGGAGGGTCGTGAGGATGCGTACGAGGGTGGTTTTGCCCGCGCCGTTGGGACCTAGAAGACCCATTACGGAGCCGCGTTGGACATCCAGATCGACGTTGTCAAGTGCTACGACGTTTCCGTATGACTTGGAGATGTTACGGACTTCGATAGCGTGATCCATAGAGATGTTCCTGAACTTTTTTCGATGTTGAAGCGAAATTCCGTTTACTGACCCCAAACCCGATAGACGATTCTAACTCTTGGCAAACGTTTCAAGAAACGGTCTCGGCCTAGGGTATATTCACAGTTCATCTTTCGGATAATTGGACTAACGAAACGCTATGGGCGTGGAATTCCGAATATCTGGGCGCGGGTGATAGTGCATTGTCGATAATTCAACAGCGGTTGACGGCTGTTCGTTCCCGCATGACGCGCCGCGTCTACTTCGGGTGGTGGGTATCCATCGCCGGCGCGTTCAACATGTTCCTCAGTTCGGGGCCCACGTTCCAAGCTTCGAGCGTCTTCTTCAAGGCGATAGAGGATGAGTTCGGCTGGTCGCGGGCATTGATCTCTGGTGTGGCCTCGTTCGGTCGATTCGGCGGTGCGATGCTGGGACCCGTGGAAGGTTTTTTGACTGACCGATTCGGATCCGGGAAGATGGTCCTGATCGGCTTTACTCTCGGCGGCGCGGGGCTGATCTTCTTTTCGCAAATCCAAGGACCGTTGCAGTATTACTTCTCGTTCTTCCTCTTGTCGCTAGGCTTCAGCATGGGCGGCTTCGTGCCCTCGATGACCGCGGTGAACGCTTGGATGGTCAACAACCGGGCAACTGGAATGTCGATCGTCATCGGCGGGAGCAGCATCGCCGGTCTGTTGGTGCCTGCCATTGTCTGGGGCATCGCGACTTACGGCTGGAGACCCACGGTGATGGTGATCGGAATCGCGGCGATCGTGGTGGGCCCGTTTTTGGCCTACATAATCGGCAAGAGACCGACCCCGGAACAACTGGAAGAGCAGAACGCCCAGAGCACAGATTCGGGAGTCAGACACCGTCGTGCGATATCTCACGATTTCACACCGTCGGAGGCGGTCAAGACGCGGGCGTTTTGGGCGATTTCGATGACTCACACGCTAGTCAACCTCTCGACGGGCGCAATTTCGGCGCATCTATTCCTGCATCTGACGGATGGCAATGGCGTCAACTTGGATGATGCTACGGCTTCGGGAGTGATGCCGATACTCGTCGTGACGGCCTTCCTGTTTCAACTTGGCGGCGGCATCCTCGGAGACCGGTTCAACAAGCGAATATTGGTCCTTTTTTCGCTCATGATCCAAGGCGTGTCGCTCGTGATACTGGCGATCGCTGATTCGTTCGTGCTGGCAGCCGTGTTCGCCGTGGTATGGGGCATCGGATTCGGCACGCGCACTCCCCTGTTGCACGCGATGCGGGGCGAGTATTTCGGACGTCGGCACTTCGGAACGATCCTAGGGCTGTCGAGTTTTCCGATGTCTGTCGGGATGATGCTTGCGCCTGTGATAATGGGTTTGGCCCATGACCTGCAGGGCAGTTATATCTGGTCGCTCTACGTTCTCGCCGGAGCTTGTTTCGCCGCGTGCCTGACGATAGTCTTTGCTACGCGCCCGATGTCGCCGGCGTTGAGACGCAGACTGCAACTCAGGGAGGCGCGAAGGCGGGGGGCGACTTAGCCATCCTCACGACTGAATTTTCGACTAATTCGCAATTTCGATGAACCAGCGCCCGCGGATCCCCATCCTTCAACGCCCGATCCGACGTGTCTACTTTGGTTGGTGGGTGTCGATTGTTGGGGCCGTCAACACAATCTTCAGCACGGGGCCAACATTTCAGGCTGCGAGCGTGCTTTTCAAGGCTTTGGAGGATGAGTTCGGGTGGTCTCGGACTCTGATCTCGGGGGTTGCTACCTTCGGAAGGCTGGGGTCTACGTTTTTGAGCCCTGTCGAGGGGTGGTTGATCGACACGTTCGGGGCTGGAAGGATGGTGTTGATCGGGTTCACCGTTGGCGGTGCAGGCCTCATCTTCTTTTCTCAGATCGCGGGACCCATACAGTGCTACGCGGCGTTCCTCTTGATGTCTGTTGGATTGAGTTCCGGGGGGTTCACCCCATCTTTGACCGCTACGAATGCATGGATGATGCGAAGGCGCGGCTTGGGGATCTCGATTGTTGAGGGAGGCGTAAGTGTCGGTGGGTTGCTTGTGCCTGTGATCGTCTGGGGGATCAGCCAGTACGGATGGCGGACAACAGTGCTTGTGATGGGGATCGTTACGATCTTGGTTGGGCCATTCATCGCCCGAGTTCTAGGCAAGCGGCCTAGCCCAGAGCAGTTGGCAACTCAGATGCCTGTGCCCGGCGAAAGGGCGCGACGAGTGGCGAGGGAATCGTCTTACGAATTCACGGTGAAAGAAGCGATGCGGACGGGTGCGTTTTGGTCGGTTTCGATCACCCACATGCTCGTCAATGTCTCGACTGGAGCGATATCGGCGCACCTATTCCTACATCTCACCGACGAGAACGGCGTCGGATTGGACGAAACGGTGGCGGCGGCGGTCGTGCCGATTATGGTGGCCACATCATTCGTAGCGCAGTTGGTTGGTGGGATCGTCGGGGACCTATGGAACAAGCGGGTGTTGGTGCCTTTTCTAGTGATCGTACAAGGGGCGGCGTTGATCATCTTGGCACTCGCGGAGTCGTTCTTGATGGCGGCTGCTTTCGCCTTGATGTGGGGGATCGGATTCGGTGCAAGAACACCGATGCTGTTGGCGATGCGTGGCGAGTTTTTCGGGCGGCGTCACTTTGCGACGATATTTGCGCTGTCGAGTTTACCGATGTCGATTGGGATGATGATTGCGCCGGTGTTAGTCGGGCTGTCTCACGATACCTTCGAAACCTACGACTGGGCGTTATATGTTCTCGCCGGGTTCTGCGGTCTCGGTAGCATCACCGCGTTGTTTGCTAAACGTCCAGCATCGCCGGC
>CAZMBB010000070.1:0-7743 GCA_964564575.1 uncultured Dehalococcoidales bacterium | reverse complement strand
GGCAAAGGCCAGAGCGCCTACGAAGTCCACGACGAATACGTCACGCAATCCGCCGTCGACTTCATCAACAACAAAGGCATCACCCGACGCTCCGGCCTCGACGACTCTCCCCTCTGCCTATCCATCGGCCTCATGCTGCCCCACCAGCCTTTCGTCGCGAGAGCCGTCGACTACGACAAATACGACGGCCGCGTCCCGATGCCCACGGTCCCCGCCGAACCCATCGAGGACTGCCATCCCTACATCCAATGGTGGCGAGAACGCACCGGCATCGTCGAGGTCACCGACGAAGAGATCATGCGCGCCCGTATCGCCTACTGGGCGCTATGCGACCGCACCGACCAGCTCATCGGCGAGGTCCTCGATGCTCTCGAAGCCAACGACTTCATGGACAACACCATCATCATCTACTCCTCCGACCACGGAGAGCAGGTAGGCGAGCATGGCCTCTGGTGGAAACAGACCTTCTACGAAGACGCCGCACGAGTCCCCGCGATAGTCTCATGGCCCGGACACCTCGCAGAAGGCCAAGTCATCGACACCCCAATCGACCAGTTCGACCTAGCCGCAACGATGCTCGAAGCCGCGGGTGCTCAACCGTTGCCCCAATCCCATGGCATGAGCGTCATCGACCTCATCAATGATCCGGACAATGCAGAGTGGAAAGACGCCGTATTCAGTGAATACTGCATGAACGACTCCGCAGTCGGCTCCGGCATGTCCGCCAACCTCGGCGGCGCTGACATCCACGCCCGCCCCGGCGGCGTCCAAAACCGCATGGTCCGGTCCGGCGACTGGAAACTCAACTACTACAACGGCTTCGAACCCCAACTCTTCAACCTATCCGAAGACCCCCACGAACTAAACGACCGCGCCCAAGACCCAACCTGCAAGGGGATCCGAGACGAGCTGACAGACCGCGTCCTAGACGGCTGGAACCCCGACCACATCGCCAAACGAATGCGCATCCTCAAGTCCGAACAAGAGCTAATGGAAGCGTGGGCCAAAAACGTCGATCCGCCCGATGTACTCAGGTGGGATCTGCGTCCTGAGATGGACTATCTGGACTGATGGGGGCTTCGGCTTCCTCGCTGTCATGTCGGTCCCGCGCATACCGACTGAACCCAGACATTGCCGCGTAGAAGAACCCGACCACTATCGCGGCGTACCCGATCAACGCGAACCAGTAGGTCCACAACCAGTATCGAGCTAGCGGAATAGGCGAAAAGTAAAACTCCTCCGACGGGTTGACGATCACGCCCAGAATTTCGTCCGAAAACAGGAAAATCGCAGGGAAGCGGTAGTGAAACACGATTAGCAAGCCCGCTGTCAGCATCACACAGGGCATGATAAACGACCCCAAGTCAGATAAAGCATCAATCTTTGGGACCGTTTTCCCTAATCGGAAAGTGGGCTTCACGATCGCTATCGTCAGATAGGAGACGCCTAACGCGACGGAAAAGTCGCGAACGATGCCGAGAATTCTTGAGGTCGCCATGCCTTTGTTGTGTGTCACCGAAACGACGGGATCGATCCACTGCAAGACCGCCACAGGCCACACACCAGATCCGAACGTCAACGTCAATCCCAACAACGTAACCAGAAAGACGCAAGCCGTCACCGTCCTTCTCACGGCAATCGCAGACGTTGAGGTCGCCACCCACATAGCCGCAGACACGATGGCAGCGATCAGTCCGAGTGTCAACGTTTGCGTCACGAATCGCAAGGCATAGCCGATAGTCAACCGGTGTGTCGGAGCATTTCGATGCTGGAAATAACGATCCAAGCAACGCTGGCTCGCCTCAATTTCCAGATCCTCCGGCGGCAGCGTCCTCAACGTCCTCACCTTGGCGCTCATCTGATCCGCGCAATCCAACGCTTCAGCCTGTCCTTGTAAGGACAATGACTGTGCGCTTTGGTAGCTTCCGTAAGAGTCTTGTGCCAGCTCCCTGATGAACGGTATCGTCTCTGCGACCCCAAAGCGTACGGCGGCGATTGCCGCAACAATGGCGAAGACCGCCAAGATCAAACGCCAGCTTTTATCGCTCGAACCAGAACCGATCAAAGCATCGTCGCCATCGTTTCCAAGTTGACCAGATTCAGCGCGATCTGAATCCTCATTGGTCGGCTCGGAAACCTCGACCGCAAACTCGTCCGAACCGGATGAGACTTCCGAAGTCGTTTTGAGCCTGCCCTTGACATGACGCACAAACCACCAAACTCCGAAAGTCACAAAAGCTGTCGGAAACAAAACCATCGGCAATAGAGCGCTGAACATGCCGATGTGCTCAAGAAGATGCTCCCATTCGTACGACCATGTGATCGCGGAGGGCAGGTAGGCCCGCTATCCTGAACCGAGAAAAACCAAGGCGGCATTTGCCATTGTCGCCAACCCTATCCAAGGTGCCAAAACGACGATCTGTCTGTGAAGAAGTCCGCAGAAACTGTTGCCTCTGTCTGTACTGTTTGCACGACTCACTTCTCGAAACCACGAACCGCGACACGCTTCGTCATACCGGTAAGCAACAGCAACGAGGGCAAACGTCAACACTGCTGAGAAACTCGACAATGCCACCACAGTTGACCAATCCACCGAACCGCTTGCCAATGCCGAATCGAAGTAAATGTACAGAATGTGCGGTAGGGCGAATACGAAGATGGCGAACGGGACGACAGTGACAAGCGCGATTGCGTACAAAACCATTCGTGGTTTCCGACGCCAACCATTGACCACCGCACCGACAACACTACCCACCGCTGTGCCGATGAAGACGCTCAATCCAACCACCCACAGTGAAGTACGGGCACCGTGAAGCAGCTCCGAGAAAATGTCTCTGCCGATTTGATCAGTCCCCAAAACATTCGTCGCGCTGCAATCTGAAGCAGGGCTTATCGACGTCGCAAATGCTTCAATCGCGAGCGGAGGGCAAAAGCGATTCTTCAGGTCGGACTTCTCCGGGTCGAATGGCGCCAACGAAGGACCGAAGATGCCCAGAAAAAAGTAGAGAACAATAACGGCAGTAGGAATCGCCTGCCAACCTTTGAGACCGGTCAGCGCTCTTACGACGATATTGCGCCGAGGTTGCGCGCCATGTTCACCGTTGTCGCTTGGAGGCCCAGGTTCGTCGGTTGAAGATTCAGACGCGCTCATTGTTCTATGGACCGAGTGTGAAACTCGTAGTCGGAATACCGGTACGCGACACTAATCCAACTGCCGCAAATTCGGATCCCAACGATCACGCATCCAGTCGCCGAGGAAGTTTCCTGCCATCACGACTAGGAAGATCGCCATACCCGGGATTGCCGACAACCACCAAGCATCTCCGATGTACTCACGTCCGTTTGCCACCATTGCTCCCCACGCTGGCGTAGGCGGTGGGATACCAACCGCCAAGTAGCTCAACGTCGCCTCGGTGAGAATGATCCCACCAACGCCGAGTGTGGCGCTTACAACCACGATGTTTATGACTCCGGGCAGGATGTGCCGAAGAAGTATGCGCGTCGATGATGCACCGGCCACACGGGCGAACTGAACGTAATCGGATTCTCGCAGGCTTAATGTCTGCGCCCTGACGAGTCGAACAGCGCCGGGCCACGAGATCAATGCCAAGAGGCCGATCAAGATCCTCAAGTCTTGACCGAAGATGCTCACCACGATCAATGCGAGCATGATGAATGGCAATGCCGCCCATACATCGACGATACGCATGATGATCTCGTCGATGTGTCTGCCGAAGTATCCGGCCAACAGACCGCACGTAGTCCCGACAGTCACGCCTACGGTGATCGAAACCACCACGACCATCGCCGATATACGCGCGCCGTGAATGATCCGGCTTAGCAGATCGCGACCGATGAAGTCGCTGCCGAGGAGATAGAACTGACCGGAAGGGCCTGTCGCCAATGGGGCCGTGTTGCGGTCCTGCAAGTTGTTCACATACGGATCGTGAGGAGCGATCTGATACGCGAACACCGCGCACACGAGCAACGTGAGAATGATCAACGCGGGAATGATCGGCCAGCGTCGCAGGATGTAGAAGCCGTATCCGATCCAACCGAGCGCGAACTGACGACGAACAACGGTCGGTGCGGCTGCTGCGTTGCTGACGGTTCTTTCTTGGCTCTGCGTTGTCATCGTGGGGATTATGCGTACCGGATCCTAGGATCCAAAATCGCGTACAAGACATCCATGGTCAGCACGACCACTACATAGAGGACGACCGTCAGGAACGTGATCGCGGAGATCAATGGGAAGTCGTTTCCCTGCACCGCCTGAACGGCCACGCGTCCAAGGCCTGGCCACGAGAATACGGTTTCGATCACGGTCGTGCCGTTGATAAAGCCGATCAGGATCAACCCTGAGAGCGTAAGTGGGGGGATGACGGCGTTGCGGAAGGCGTGTTTCCAAATGACGGTGTTCGATTCGACACCTTTGGCACGGGCGAACTTGACGTATTCCGATTCGAGGACCTCAAGCATGGATGAACGGGTCAATCTGAGATATGCGGCCGCGGGTAACCAGCCGAGAACGATTGAGGGCAGTATGTAATTCCTGACCGCGAATCCGTCGCCACGAGTGCCTGATGGCAGCCATTCCAGTTCTCCCGAAAATATAAGAATCGCCATGATCCCCACCCAGAAGACGGGTGCGGCTTGTCCGATGAGGGCGATCCCACGAGCAATGTAATCGAGCAGTCGACCACGATGGACGGCGGAGATTATGCCGAGTGGGACGCCGAGGAGAGTTCCGAACGTCCAAGCGATAACGCCGAGTTGGATCGAAGTCCAGAATCGTTCTTGGACCACAGTGATGACGGGGCGTTGGTGGATGAGGCTGTCGCCGTATTGGCCTCGTAGGTAGCGACCTACCCAGATGAAGTACTGGACAACCACGGGTTGGTCTAACGCGAGTTCTTTTCTGAATTTCGCGCGGGTTTCTTCGGCGAGCGCGCCACCGTACTCGTCTAGGTATAGGTCCAATGGATCGCCGGAGAGGCGCGAGAGGACGAAGATGACGAGGAGGGCGCCGAGGATGGCGATGATGCCGTACAAGACGCGTCGTGCGAGGAAACTACGCATCGGTTAAACGAGGGTTTGCCGACGTCTTGCCATTGAGACCTGATGGTCGGCGAAGACGCCGGCGCGCCGGTGAGAGCGCGGGACCGAACGGCCCCGCGCTCTCATTTCCCATAGCGGGTCTTATGGTTGCCAGTCGACTTCTTCGAGGTTGAACCATCCGCAACCGCCGATACACATCTGCGGCGGGATCGGCCAACTCAGGATCTTGTCGCCATCGAAGGTGTTGAAAGCAGGTTGCTCATTCACACCGACGTTGATCGAGACTTCACGGGCGTAGTCGAAGTGCTCTATTGCAAGTTCGATACGCCTGCGTCGGTCGAGTTCCTTCGTCATCTGATCGAAGATCTCGTCCCATCTCGGCAAGATGCTCGCGGCGCAGATCGTGCCGCCGATCTTGTGTGAGGTGGTCTCGTTCGACTTCGGCAGGTCGACGCTCAACGCCGAGAAGCTGTCACCACAGGTCCGGTATTGGATCTGGTTGAAGGACAGGTTCACGAGGTTGGGTCGGTGCTCGGAGTATGGCGAGTGGTCGAGACTGACTCTGACGTTGAGAGTCGCCAGCCATTCGGCGGCGATCGCTTCGACGATCTCTTGGTGCGTGCCAACGCCGGTCCAGATCGTGACCTCGAAGCCGTCGCTCCAGCCGGCCTCTGCCATCAATCGTTTCGCTTCATCGCGGTCAAAGCTGTACGCCCAACCGTGTGATTCGGCGTTCTCTGCCCACGTCGATGAGTTGACGGAGAGGTTGGTTATGTGGTTGACGTAACCGAGGCCGTTGAGGATCGCGGCGTTGATGCCTTCACGGTCGACTGCCGCTGCTAGAGCTTGTCGCACCTTGATCGCGTTCTGCATCGACTCTTCGTTGCCGTACTCACCTACCCACGGGAGGGAGGTGTCGTACCCGGGACGGTCGAGTTCGGTGCCTTCGGCGTAGTGATGGGTCTGCCAGTAGTTACCGCCGAAGTAGAGCCCGTTCATTCGGGCTGCAGTTGGGTTGGCGGTGAATCCTGCCTCAACGAGTCCGGGAACATCCTTGAGCGAGATGTTGGCGGCGTGTGCCTGGCCGGTCTCGAGCATGGTCTTGCGGACCGCTGCTTCAGGAACGGCGAGGATCTCTACGCGTGCCATTTCCGGAACTTTGCGCCAGTGCGCGGACTGAGAGTTTAAGACCGCTCGGTCGTCGGACGACCAGGTCTCGAAGACGAACGGGCCAGTGCCGATGAATTGGTCGACCATGCCTTCAGGTCCGAACTCGTCAAAGACCTTCTTGCTGTGGACGCCCATGCTCTGCCAGTACGGGCTGAGGTTGCGGCGAAGAACTCCGACTTCCCAGAGGTTGACGTGCATTCGGACCTTGCTCGGGTCGATTACCTCAAACTCTGTAGCCATGGCGCGGAAGTCACCGGCCTGGTCGTGTCGGGAGTCGGGGTTTGTGTTCGGGTTGGCGTTGTTGAAACTCCAAGCGACGTCTTCGGCGGTCATTTCGCCGTAGTCGCCGTGGAACTGGACACCGCGGCGGATGTCGAAGTCGACCCATGTCTGGTCGTCTGCGATGGTCCAAGCGGTGGCGAGTCTCGGGACTGCGTTGGCGCTGGAGTCTAGCCAGAGGAGAGTCTCGTATGCACCCATGCGGAACTTCTGGTTACCGCAGCCGGGCACGCACTGTTCGGGATATCCGACCGGGACGCCTACACCGCCTTCGGCGATGACCATGGTGCCTTGCGGGTTGCCTGTGACGACTTCTCCGGACGGTGCCATCGCTTCAACTTCCACGATGACGGTCTGGACGACCGGGACTTCGACTTCTTTTTCGACGACGACGGTCTCTACGACGCGTTCGCCCTCTTTCTCAACGACCACTTCGCGTTCGACAACCACGGTCTGGACGACGGTTTCGCCAGCGACCTGGACTTCCTTCTCGACGACGACCGTCTGAACCACCTCGACCTCGACTTCAACCTCTTTCTCGACAACAACGGTCTGGACGACAGTTTCGCCTTCACGTTCGACGACGACCTCTTTCTCGACGACGACCGTCTGAATGACAGTCTCAGTGACGGTTTCGCCACAGGCTATGACGAGGGGTACCGCCAGCAAAACGGGCAACAGGATGAGAGCCGCCCATCGTCTTCGACTATGAAGATGCTTCATTTTCTCCTCCTTGAAAGGATTCAGTTCGGCTCGTGGTCTCGCGTTGGTGTCGAATCACAACCAATATCAACGGCGAGATCACAGAATGCCGATACGTGAAACGATTTATACCACAGTTTTCGTCAACAGCACCCAACTCAACCCCAAAATCATCACTCCCTCAAACTCCGCACACCCCAACCACACACTCCTCCCACAACCTCTTCCTCCAACCAAAACCTCCACCGGCTATAAACGAAATCCCCTCTCCCCCAAACACCCAACAACAGCGGGAGAGGGCCAGGGTGAGGGTGACCGGGGAGGACAAACGGGCGGGGCACCCCAAACAACCAACAACGCAACCCAAAACCAAACCGCGCAACAACTAACACCAAATCCCAATAATCCCACAAAACCCCCAATAATCCCCGTTCAGACAAACCGCGCTTGACAACGCCAACATCCGTAGTAATATAGAAACCAGATCGACGGATCGAACACAGTGCTGCGCAGACGTGTGCAGACCCCCGACCC
>CAZMBB010000069.1:0-7930 GCA_964564575.1 uncultured Dehalococcoidales bacterium | reverse complement strand
ATGAAAGCCGGAGAGCGCCGCCGAGTCGTCATCCCGCCAGACTTGGCTTACGGCGCGGCAGGCTCACCGCCAGTCATCCCACCCAACTCCACCTTGACGTTCGACATCATCCTCGTGTCTGGCACCAATCCAGATGCCGCAAACGCCGCCGCGACGCAAGTCGCCGACGACTTCCTCGTGCAAGCCACCGCGTTGGCAAAGACGTATGACGCTGATGCCGCCCCCTTCGAACCCATCTTGGTCGATTACGTGACCGATCCGCAAGGATTCTTGGCCTCACTGCCCGAAGGAGAGGTCACATGCATGATCGCCTACGCAGGCGACCCCGATACGATGTCGCAATTCTTCACGGTAGGAGCCAGACCCCCTATCGGCCTGTTGCAACAGTTCGACGAGTGTTTGAGCGACACCACTACTCGTAACATCGCCGCAGGCCGGATCGCGATCGTAGGAGCGAACTTGTCGGACGACACCCTCGACTGCGTGGGTACTACGCTGGAAAACCCAACCATCAAACCGCTGTTCGGAGTGTTTGACGCCGCGCAAGTGTCTGAAGAGTGGATCTCAGCCCATTTCTGCCTAAGCGACGCGGAGCGTCTGGAATTCGAAGAAGCGTTGTTTGCGAACCAACCTGACCGAGCAGAAATCGGTTCTGGCATGACCTTCATCGATGTCCAGGAATGCATGGTTGACGAACTAGGTCCTGAACGCTATTTCGAACCCGTTCAACAGCCGAACACCGCCGACCGCGAGGCCATGGAGGCGTTCTTCACCAACTTCACCCCCTTCTTGATCGCCGACATCAGGTGCCGCCAAGGTGACGCCGGTTACGCAATTGCCGACGGCACCATCATGATGGAAGACGATGCTCGATGCGTCGCTGATGCCCTCGGCCCGGTACGGTTCGGCGAAGTCTTCTTGGATCGCATCTGGGTACCCAGCAACGAAGACCACATCGAAGTAGTCACGGCATTCAGTGATTGCGGAGTGGCTACTGACTACCTCGACCTCCCTGATAGCGTAGGCAACCTTGAGGGTTCGGAACTCTCTTGCCTGATCGAAGAGTTGACAAATTCAGACGATCCTTCACAAACCTCTGTGCGCGCATTCTCTGAGTTTGGCGCTCGCAACCAGATCAAGGCTGGCGACTTTGTGACCTTGCTCTTCGGCGCGCAGTCCTGCGGTTTGAAAGTAGACGGAATCTCAGATAGCGCCGAGATCGGAGACACAGCGGCGATGTGCATCCTCGATAAGGTCGACGCGTCGCTCTACGCGGGAGGCCCAACAGCGGTGATCCCGGCCTTCGATACAGCCGTGGCAGCCTCATCCGACTGCTTCGCCGACCAGTAGGACATCGCGAACAAATTCGGTTCTTCAAACTCGCGCGCAGGGCCCGAATTGGTCGATCGACATTTTTCAGAACCGAAGCTGGCCGAACTTTACGACGCTTTCTGCGCGGGACGACGTGATTTCGACTTCTACCTGCCGAAGGTTATGTCAGCCCATTCAGTGCTGGATGTGGGTTGCGGAACTGGCGAATTGCTGCGATTGGCGAGGCAAAAGGGACATTCGGGAAGGCTATGTGGTCTAGATCCAGCAGACGCAATGCTTCAGCAGGCAAGGAAGCGGTGTGACATCGAATGGATCCAAGCTGACATCTCATCCGTCGACTGGCACGAGGAATTTGATCTAGTCGTCATGACAGGTCACGCCTTCCAAGTGCTGACCGAGGATGCCCAGCTTAGGGAATCCCTTGCAGCGATTCAATCTGCGCTCACCCACGATGGCCGTTTCATGTTCGAGACGCGCAACCCGCTAGTCCGGGGTTGGGAGGCATGGGTCCCCGAGAATGCGGTCACGATCGAAGTTGGCGGGACCAAGGTCACAATGTCGCATCAAGTTGACAACACAATCGCCGGGGACCTGGTTTCCTTTACTGCAACCTATTCCAGCCCGAGTTGGGACAGTCCAATCGTGAGCAAAAGTACTCTGAGATTTTTAGACAACGAATCTCTGTCGAAGTTTTTGTCTGGCGCTGGTTTGGCGACTATCGAGCAATACGGCGATTGGGATTGTCTACCTTACACGGATTCCAGTCCTGAGATCATTACAATCGCGCGTCGTGTATAAAGTCCCTGCCCGACGGTCAGGCAGAGCATAGCCTCCTAGCCAGCGTCGATAGATCGGGAACCACCAAATCAGGTTTGGCAACAGTTTGCCGCGTCCCGCCACCGCGGTCCTTGCGATTCACCCACACGCTCGCGATTCCGAGTCGGTTCGCCGGTTCGATGTCATGGAAAAGACTTTCGGCTACATGCAACCATCTATCCTTCTCCACCTTCATGCGCTCCTCCGCAACGTTGAAGTTGCGGAGATCCGGTTTATAGCTCCCAACCTGTTCCGCCGTCACAACCACATCGAACTCGACCTGCAGCGCCTTCGCAGTCGATGCAAAGAGGTCATCATCCACATTCGAGATGACCGCTAGCTTGAAACGACCTTTTAACGTCCTCAACGCTTCAACTACATCAGGGAAAACCGGCCACCTCGGCAAGGATTTGGCGAGGTTGTCCAAATCATCGTCCGAAAACGATAGATTGAGTTCGGTCCCGATCATTTGCATGACCTCGTGCAAGACGTCTCGATACCTTAGGTAACCGCGCGCTGTCTGCACCCGAGGCTCGATCTCAGAGAACATCGCCAAAATCTCTGGCGTCGAACGGTGTACTCCATGACGGGTCAAAACATTTGAGACCGCGTCGCAGATGCCAGATTCCCAGTCGACAAGAGTCCCGTAGCAATCGAAACTCAGCCATTCGAACCGATCGCTGTCGAACAAAATTCACCTCCTGTAGCCAGCGCCTCTAAAGGACTAGATCAAGCCTCCTAGGCAGACCGTAAAGCTCATCCAGCGTTGGCATCGTTGCTACACTGTAGCAATGTCAGAAGGTGTCTTGAATGTTGGTGATATCGCCATCACGTCGCTGAGTGATGGTCAGTTGGTCTTTGATCAGCGGATTACGTTCCCGGACACTCCGTTGGAGCATTGGGAGCAGTATTACGACATATTCCCCGAGTATTTCTCCAAGCCGTATTTCTATCTGAATCTCGGGGTGTTCGTGATGCGAGCCGGGGGCAAGACTCTGGTGGCGGACACAGGGTTTGGTCCACATGGGCAGATGCTAGGGTCGGATACTCCAGCAGACCTGATGAACGATTTTGCGCGGAAGGGGATCGGCACAGACGAGATCGATACGGTGTTCCTAACGCATCTGCACGGTGACCATGTCGGATGGAACACGCGGCCGGAGGAGCTGTCTAAGCCTACGTTTGAGAACGCTCGCTATCGGGTGCATCGTGAGGACTGGGAGCATTTCACGTCGCCGGAGATATTGGAAGGTGATCCTATCCGTAGCGAGGCCGTGAAGCGCAGCGTCATTCCGTTGGATGAGGTAGGGGTTTTGGATTTGATAGAGGGAGAGACGGAGTTGGCGCCGGGTATAACAGCGATACACACCCCCGGGCATACACCGGGACATATGAGTCTGTTGATCTCATCAGGCAGGGAACGGGCGCTGTTGATCGGCGACGTTTTAGGATCACCGATGCATGTGACCGATCCGGACTTGACGTACTGGCCGGATACGGATCAAGAGTTGGGCAAGAAGACTCGGCATCATCTCTTGGACATGGCTGAGCGTGAAGAGATGATCGTCTTGGGCAGTCATCTCAGTCAGCCCGGATGGGGGACTCTGGTCCGTTGGGAAGGTAAGCGCTACTGGAAAGGATTTTGACATTGAGCCAAGAGGTCTTGAATGTCGGAAGCATAAAGGTAACCTCCCTGAGCGACGGAGGTGTGGTTTTTGATCCGCGCCTGATGTTTCCTGATACTCCATTGGAGCACTGGTCTCACTATTACGACATATTCCCCGAGTGCTTTTCTGGGCAGCACTTTTTGATGAATCTGGGCGTGTTTGTGATGTCGTCAGGAGGGAAGAATGTGATTGCGGATACCGGATTCGGACCGCATGGGAAGATGTTGGGTTCCGACACCTCTGCCGAGTTGATGGACGATATGGCGAGAAAAGGCATCGCCACCGATGACATCGACACTGTCTTCATGTCGCATCTACACGCTGACCATGTCGGGTGGAACATCGATCCGGCCACGAGTAATGTCCCTACATTCAGCAATGCCCGATACACGGTGCACCGTGCAGACTGGGAGCATTTCACTGTACCGGACGAAGACAGCGAGTTCGGAATGGAGCCGATCGAGCGAAGCGTCATACCTCTCGATGAGATCGGCGTCTTGGACTTGATGGATGGCGAAACGGAACTGGCGACCGGCATAACAGCCGTCCCAACCCCCGGACATACACCCGGCCACATGGCACTGCTCCTGTCATCAGGCAGGGATCGGGCACTGTTTGTAGGCGACATCCTGATTAACCCCATGCACGCCACAGACACCAACCTGCCCTTCGCACTGGATACGGATCCTGCCGAGGCGATGAAGGTTCGGCATGAAGTGTTGGATCGTGCAGAGCAAGAAGGCATGACCGTGTTGGGCAGCCATCTCAGCCCGCCAGGTTGGGGGACGATCGTTAGGTGGGAGGGTAGACAGTACTGGCGGGGGTTTTAGCGGACTGTGTGTTAACTGGCGTATCCTCCAGAAGAGAAGCAGAACCGATCTTCAATTTAGGAAACAGATATGAAAACATACGATGTCTCAGAAGTCGAAGCAAGGTGTTTAGAGATCGTGGATGAGATCTCAGAGACTGGCGAACGTGTGCTGGTAACGAAGGAAGGCGAGCCGTACGTGATGATGAGGCCCTATGAAGAAGACCCACGTCAACCTCAGCCCGAGATTTAATTGGAGACACGTCACAGGAGACTCAGCCTCGAAGACGTTTATCTGATCGCAAGGTGCTTTGCCTACGCAACTAACTCTCCCCGTTCATCCGCGATAGCCATCATATTCCCGTCCGGGTCTTGGAAGAACGCCATCCACAACTCGTAGTTGGCCGTCGAATGGATGACGTGAGGTTCTCTCGTGAATGTTATCCCGCGAGCTTTGAGGATTTCGTATCCGACTTCGATATCGGGGACGTTGAAGTAGATAATGCTGTTACCGGAAGACGTCTCGCCTGGAATTGCGGAAAGCATCAGATGAACGTCGCCGCAGTCGAATATGGCCAAACCGGGAGGAAACTGCGCGATGAACGTTATGCCGAGTTTGTCGCGATAGAAATCGACAGCCCTATCTAAGTCGCCGACGCTGATGCTTACCTGATAAATGGAGTCGATCCTTAAGCCATCACCCATGAGAGGCTCCTTATGCCTGAGAATTACTTGACATTGCTAAATATTAGCAATATAAAGTAAATATGTCAACCATCGACGAGACGACAGAGGCAAGTGGCTCATCTCCTGATGAGTTGGGAGATCGGTTGATCGCCTTGATGGAGAATGTGCATCGGATGATACGCCCTAGTTATCACTCAACGCGGCTAACAGCCGCGCGGTTGTCGGCGATGCGTCTCATCATTGAGAGCGAAGGGACGACCGGAGGTCAGATCGCACAGGCAGAGCAGGTTACACCAGCAACGATTACCAGGGTGCTTGATGGTTTGCATGAAAGCAGATTCATCGAACGTGAGCCGTCCCGACGCGATCGGCGGATTGTAGACGTTCGAGCCACTGAAGCTGGTCGTGCCGCGTTCAGGGAAGCGGCGACAGCGCAGATCGAACGTCTTGCCGGCAACCTTGCCACTCTTAGCGCGGAGGACCGCGCAGAGGTTTCAGAGGCGATACAACATCTAGAGCGGGTGTTCCGGAACGATTAGAGAGCCGCGTTGGCTGTGTAACGGCAACGCCACGATCCTAGTCGAAAAACCCTTTATCCTCGTCCAAAAGGTGTTTCTTGGCTTCGGGGATGTTGAATTGGACACCTAGTCCGGGAGTGTCCCAGACTTTGATATGGCTGTTTTCGACGATCGGGTCGGGCAGCCCGTCGATGATGCCGTACCACCATTCTGGTTTGCCTGCCGGATATTCAAGGGCGATGTAGTTTCTTGGGAGGGTTGCGGCAAGGTGGACGTGCGCGGCTACTCCGATCAGTCCGTCTGCAACGCCATGAGGGGCCATCATGATCCCGTGCATGTCCGCGTACTCTGCGATCCACTTGAGTTCGGCCAACCCGCCGACGTCGAGGGGATCGGGGCCGATGACTCTTACGGCTTTGGATTCGATTAAGTCTTTGAAGTTCTGGCGGAGATAGATCTGTTCGCCGGTATGGATCGGCGTGGAGGTTTGCATCTGAACTTCGCGGAAGAGTTCGGGGAGGACGTACGGCGTGTAGTCGCCAGTGATGGTGTCTTCGAGCCACATGATGTTCAGCGGTTCGAGTGCCTTTGCCAAGCGCAGGGTGTCGTGAACCGTCATTCCAGGCCCGCAGTCAAGGGCGAGCCCGACCTCATCGCCGAGGACATCTTTCATAGCTTCGACGCATTTGATGGTGTGGGTCAGACCTTTTTCGGTCATCGGACCGCCGAACGCGCCCCTTGTGTTGCCTTTGGGCATCTCACCGTAGAAGTAATCTGGGATTTCCCTGCCCATTCCGGAGTGGAAGGCGATACCCTGCTTGATGATGGAGAAGTTTTCGGGGAACTCCTTCATGATGGCCATGTTCTCGGCGTAATGCTCGGGTTCGTTGCCCTTTAGCGGGACACGGCGACCTCCGTTGTAGACGCGAACCTTGTCCCGCACTTTTCCGCCGAGAAGTTTATACACCGGCACTCCAGCCGCTTTACCGGCGATGTCCCAAAGTGCCACTTCGATGGCACTGACAGCAGCGCCCCAAGGCTTGAAACTGCCAAGCCTGCGGATGCGACTCACGACGCGTTCCACATCGGTAGGATCTTGATCAAGGATCGCGTCCTTGTAATAAAGGACGAACGGCTTAAGGTAGGGCTTCGTCCACTCCGCCTGGCCGAAGCCGTCGACACCTTCGTCGGTCGTGATGCGGACAATGGGGTTATCGCCGATGATGGCGCACTTGAGATCGGTGATCTTCATCAGGGGACTCCTTATATTCCATAGGGAATGATAAGGGAGTCTTCACCGTGACGGAAGGGATCAGTCGATAGGTTGGTGGAAGTAATAGCAGAGGCCGTCAGGAGCTACAACGAAAAAGACTTGGAGTTTGCGGCCGTCGCGTTCGTCGATGCGCCAGTTTGATGTTTCGACGCCGTTGCTTTCAAGCTCCTCTTTGGCACGGTCGATGTCGGATACTCGGATAGCGGCGCCATCTTGAGTGGGATCGCCACCGTTGATTGCGAACCCGATGCGGGTATCGTCGCGTTCCATGATGACGGTTCGGACAGGGGAGTCGTGACGTTCGACTTCGATCAAGCCGAAGGCCTCGGCGTACCATTTAGCCGTGTCGTCGATGTCTGAGACTGGGAGCGCTAGGACATCGTCTTGGAACGGAAAGGCGGCTTCGTAGAGGTTCATAGACTATCTGCGTGTACGGGTTATCGATTTGACGCGATTCTACGAATTCGAATTGGGGCAGAGAGAAGAAGTGGCGACCCCGAGCAGATTCGAACTGCCGATCTCCTCCTTGACAGGGAGGCGTGTTAGGCCACTACACCACGGGGCCGAATAATCGGAAGGCATCGCAGGAGAAAAACTCCGAAGCCTTACATTCAAGGTTAATTCAATTGGACTCAACGGTCAACGCAGCGTTCGACTACGCCCCCAACTTAAATCGAACGGTCGCAAAACAACGCACTCACTCACAACTACCACTTCACTTACCACGAACAAACCCGCTCTCCCGCTCGGCGGGAGAGGGCCAGGGCGAGGGTAACCGGGGAGGACGTGCGGTCGGGTTTCCCCCGCTCGCGGGGGAAATGTCCGAAGG
>CAZMBB010000068.1:0-8511 GCA_964564575.1 uncultured Dehalococcoidales bacterium | reverse complement strand
GGTCACCCTCACCCTGGCCCTCTCCCGCTGAGCGGGAGAGGGGATGTGTTCTTAGCCGGTGACGGTTTTAGTTGGGGTTGGAGTGTGTGTGGGAGGAGCGTGTGGTTGGGGGATGCGGGTTTGGTGAGTGGTGGTTTTGGAGTGAGTCCGTCGTTCTGCGGAGGGCGCTTTGCTTCCTTCGCAGCACCTCCCCGCGGGCCGTTCTCGAACGGCCCCTACGGGATTGGCGACCCCTGTTGTTCATGACGGTGTCTACGGGGGGATGTACATGAAGGGTTCCGGGAGTTTCGGGGGTGCTGCGGTGAAGGCCAGGGCCAGGGCGTCGGCTTTGTCGGGGGACTGGCGGCCGGCGTCTCGGATCTGCTGCTTGGATTCGATCTGGATCTTGTTGGTGGACGCGTAGCGGTAGGTTATGGATGCGAGCTGCGAGATGAGTTCGGCGTCGTTGGGGATGGAGATCTCGGCGTCGGTGAAGCGCTTTTTGAGTCCGGCGAACATCTCGGTTCGGAGGTTGGGGTATCGCTCCGGGTTCTTGGCTCTGTTCGCGCCGTTGATGCCGACGGCTTCGAGATTTCTGATCTCTCCGTTCCGCCTGAGCTCGTTGATGCGGTCTACGACGCCTCCGCCCATGCCGATGTCGTCGACGTACATGGACTTGACGCCGTGGGACTGCGCGATCTCGATGGCCCTTCCGACGGTGTGCATGAGATCGGCCCTGCGGTGCGCGGCGAGTTCGAGGACCGCGGGTCCTTTCCTCACGATCGCGACGGTCTGGTCGTTCCCGAAGCGTGCGACGTCGAGGCCCATGACCGGCTCCTCGTCGTGTCCGTAGTCGAAGCTCCGGTGTATCGCCTCCTCGATGAGTTTCAGAGGGATGAGGGTGTCGTCCGCGGCGTCGGGGAACTGTCCGAGGACCCGGATCTGATAAGCCGAGGAGGTGTCGCCGTTCTGCGCTAAAACGTCGTCGGCCCAGACGCGCGTGGCGAGTCCGGGGGTGTATCCGGGTTCGTCAGGTTCGAGGTCGTCCCTGATGTTGGGGGTGTCGTACGCCGAGATGTGTATGGTCTTCCAGTGCTTGCGGTTCTTGTGGAAGGCGTCGTAGAAGGTCCCGGCGAGGCTCGTGGGGTTTCCGAGCATGAGCATCTTGGCGTTTCGGGAGGTCATCGATCCGATGATTGCGTCGAAGATGAACTCTCGGACGCCGGACGCCTCGTCGACGATGATGAGGATGTTCTCGTTGTGGAATCCCTGGAAGCGTTCGGCGGAGTTGGTCGAGAAGCCGTAGGCGAAGCGCTTGTTGGAGAGTTCGAGTCGGGTGGCGGTGATCTTTCCGCCGATTAGGCTCCTGTTGTTCTTGTGGATGGTCTTGATCTCTCTCCAGAGCGTCTCCTTGACCTGCCGGTCGGAAGGGGCGGTGGTGATGACGATGGCCTCCTCGTGCGTCATGAGCCACCAGATGGCGGCGAGGGCCGCGGCGTAGGTCTTGCCGGAGGCGTTGCAGGAGCGTACGGCGACGAGGCGGTGGTCGCGGAGGGCCGTCAGAATCTCCTTCTGCTTGTCCCAGGGGGTCTCGCCGAGTCTGTTCTGGACGAACCAGACGGGTTCGTATCGATTTCGTTTGCCGAAGTCGTGTTTCAGCTTGGGAGTCTGTTTGGCGGTCTTCTTTCTCGGTCTGGTGTATCGTCTGTGGCGTTTTTTGGTTTTGGGTTTATCGGGTCTCGGGGGTGCGAATCTCGAACAGGGTCTAGGGGATTGCAATCGGACTTCACCTCACTGCGTCTTCGTCGTCGTCTGGTTAGGGGCACTTGTGTGCTATGTGGATAAGTGTAGCACAGGTTTTGGAAATGGGAGGTTGGGGATGGGTGAGGTTGTTAAGCTGGTTCGCGGGAGAGGTTTAGTTCTAGGAGGCGTTCTAGGACGGTGTCGTCGTCGAGGTCTTGTGGGTTTTCGGGCCAGTTGTAGGCGTCGAAGACGGCGCGGTTGAGTTGAGCGTGTAGGTTAGCAAGCCACTCAGGATAGTCGTTATAAAGGTTAGTCAGTGTGAATTTGAGGCGTTGATGGGCGGGTATAAAGCGGTTAGGGTTGAGCCATCGTTGGCGTCTTTGATGTAGCTCATTGGCGGCATCGGAAATTGCTTCGCTCTGTTGTTCAGTCGGGTTAGGGAAGGGGTAGGTTTCGAAACAACTGGTTGGTGTGTACCGGAAACCAGATTCTTTTTCCCGTAGTTGGGTGCCCATTGCCAAAGCCCACACTTCATGCGGGCGGGATTGAAGAATGCCAAAGAAGTAGTCATCATCCCTAGCGAAGACATCCAAGGCGCTGTCTGGCAAAGTGGGCTGTTGGATCCACTGGAATACTCGGTGTTTAGAGACGCGTGGTGTGACGATGAATCTTTCCAAATTATGGAGTGCCTTGCGCATGTTAGGACGCGGCCGTTGGTGAAGCCACCATGGGACTCCAACCGCGCCGCGCATTTGTGCTCTTTGGGGCTTGACCTCTGCGAGCAAGTATTCGTAGGGACGCTCGTAGAGCATGGCGTCAGTTTCGGGCATATCGACGCCGAAATCGATGATCCATCGGTTGCTTGGTTGCCCCATAACGTCACGCCCGTTGACTAGTGGTTTCAAAACATCGGTGTTAGGTTTGCCGTTAGGGTTGGGCATGTTCTCCCACAGTTTGACTTGCCCTTCAGGGATGTCGAATGCGCCCGATTTCTTGACACCTTCGAAGCAAATGTTGGAGTTTGCAGCGAGTTTTTTGGCTTGAGTGATATCAACAGTTCTAGAAGAAAGGTTTGCGTAGATGCTGGGTACGGATCGCCCGTCCAGTTTGCGCTCCTTTTCGGATCCGCCGTCAAATCCGATCATTGAGATGTGGACCGAAGCGCCATCGAGAATCCAATCTCGGTCAGAGACTGCGAAGAATATATCTCCGGTGGTTTTGATTTTCTCTAAGACCCTTCTTGATTGGCCCCCTCGAATTGATTGGGTCGCTATCAATCCGACTCTTTTGGCGTCTCCGGCAACAATGCTACGTCGCCCGTTTTCGAGCCAATAGGCACATAGATCGGCTCCGTGCGGCACGCGTCCCTCCCATGCGGCGTAGATGTGGTCGACAGCATCGTCTCCTAACTCTCTTCGCATAAGGTGATTACCAAGGAAAGGTGGGTTGCCGATTACGAAATCCGCTCGTGGCCAAGTAGTTGCAACGATCTCTCCATCTTCGCAACTGGTTAGAATCGCGTCGTCGAGAGCTATATTGTCTAGGGGTTCAAGGATCGGCTCCCTATCTTTGACATCTACACCCGCGCGTAATTGCTGTTGGATGTGTCCGATCCATACGACGACGCTGGCAAGTTGGTGGGCGTATTCGTCGATTTCGATCCCGAGGAGTTGTCTGGGATGGACGGTAGTTTTCAAGCCGTTGAAACCTTGAGCGACAGACCAGCGGATTACACTCGTCTCCACTTCATGCAATGACGCGAGAGCTACATACAGGAAGTTCCCCGACCCACATGCTGGATCGAGAATCTTGAGGCCGCCAAGCCAACCTAGAAAGTGTTGCAAGTGTTTACGTGCGTTTCGCTTGTCTGACAAGGCGATATCTTGGGTCTCTTCCCATTTGCGTCTGATGGGTGACATCACTACCGGCTCAACCAGCATCTCGATGTCTTCACGAGACGTGTAGTGCATTCCGAGTTGCGTTCGCTTTTTGGGGTTGAAAACCCGTTCGAACATTGTGCCAAACACGGAAGGTTCGACCTGTGACCAATCGAGTTCGTCTGCTCGCCGTATTGAATTGATTGCCTTTGTATCGATGACTAGGCTTTCGGTTTGGCCATCGAATAACCCCCCATCGAAATGATTGATGTACGTGCCTAGGGCGTCGCCACCTGTGCTCATAGTGACGAACAATTCGTTAAGGCGGTTGGCGAAGGTTTGATTGGGCGCGTTTTCGAGGTTCGCTGACAATCGTGTGACGAGTCTTTTTTCTAGGAGGGTAGTATCGGAGGCAAACATGCAGAACAGCAACCGGGACAGGAAACGTGCGACATCGGCATCATTCGCATCGTTCCATTCGAGCAGATTGTCGTGAATGTCCTTAAACAGGTCCGCCGCTCTCGAGGTGAGTTCTTCAGGCGTATCGATCGGTTCGAGGCGCTTTGGGTCGTAGAAGCAGCTATTCAGGACTTCCGCAACTGAAAGGTAAGAGAGTTCAGTCGGTCCCGCAGCGCTTTTTCGCTTAGCTGGCGCATTCCAGCTTCTGATGTCCTCTAAGGTGAGGATGTATATGACGGAAACTTTCCCGGTGAAGTTTGTGTGAATGTGAATTTCGTCAAAGTCGCATGTGATGATCAGAGGAGGGTTGCCCAAACTGTCTCGATATCCGAGCGCTTGAGTGTAAGCATCGTCAAGGTCGCCGCCTTTGGCTTTATATTCCATGACGAAGTTCCCGGACAGCCAAACGTCTGCTATGCCTAAACTACCGTCGGGTTTTGGTGTAGATTTCTCGAACGTGAAATTCCGAAGGTCGTTACGTTCGATCGGTGTTTCGTGACCAACAAGTTGGCATAGCTGATTGAAGTGGTCCTGGCGGCCTTGTTGCTCATTGCCTGTGTAGCTAAGCCAGGTTTCGGCAAACTGGTTGGACGAAATTTGAGGCAGCAACATTGGCTGGTCTCGAAGGATGTTGCTTGATTGGATGTTCACGGGTTGTTTCGATGATCGGTTGAGGGACGGTAGTAGCTAGTAATTTTCGCATGAAGTGGCGTGTGGATTCGAGTTGGGTGGCGAGAGTTTTCGGGGGCGTGTGAATTGGTTGCTTGGGGTTTGTGCCTCGGGGTGCGGGTTTAGTTGGGGTTCGTTAACATTCTGTTGAAGCCCGGCTGAATTGGTAAGCTTGCAACGATTGACTTTATCCACGATCCGTCGGGCTACTCGTCTTTGGTCAGGACAGCGAGAGATTTGATGTGGTGGTTGTCCCGCTATGAAATCTTTGGCTTGCCTTTGCTGCGACAATGGGTTTAGCCGTCAAGAGCGGATTCGCAGACCTCACTCAAACCCGCACCTTCGAGCGTCTTGCGAATGGCGAATTTCTGAACCCGATTCATCTCCTTCGGATTCTCGATTTTGTCCAGCACATCGTCAGGGAGTCCCGCTGCTCTAGCGGATTCTAGGCAATCCCCGGATGTGATTGGCGTTGAACTCGAGTTGCCCTGGTGGCTGACGGAAATGCAACCAGCAATGATGATTGCCGTGATCGCCAGCGTAATGAGAAATGCTGATTTCGATTTTGTGGAGGGGCGACCCGTTCCTTTAGGCATCCGACGAGGTTATCATGCGACAACCACTATGGCGTTTTGCACCTGTGGCAGCTGGGGGTGTTGGAGAACGCGACTGGATTGAGAGCGAAGTTGGGGGTCTTCGGATGGGTTTGGTTGTTTGGGTTTTCCCGCTTCGGCGGGCGGTCCCCCCCTTTGTCCTTCGGACATTTCCCCTTGAGTTTGCGGTCTTTTTGGCGGGGGAAACCCGGACGTGCGTCCGCCCTTGGGTTCCCGCTTTCGCAGGAATGACGTAGGTGGGTTGGGATGGCGTATGCTTTTGCGAGGTCGTAGGAGGTTTTCGATGAATGACCATGAACGATATCTGTTTGATCTGAAGGGGTATCTGGTTGTGCCGGATGCTTTGTCTGGGGAGCAGGTGGCCCGGCTGAACGGGGTGTTGGATGAGCATATAGCTGCGGAGTGTCCGGCGGATATGCGGACGCATCGGTTTGGGCCGGTGCTGGAATGGGGTGAGGAGTATCGGGATTTGATTGATAATCCGTCGATTACGCCCTATCTGAGCGAGTTGCTGGGGGAGGATTTTCGGCTCGACCATGTCTATCTGGATGTGATCAGGTCGGGGAAAGGCCCGATCGGCACACGGTTGCACGGTGGGGCGGTGCCGTTCAATCCGACGCATTACTTCCGGTTCGAGGGTGGTCAGATGCACAACGGGCTGTCGGTGGTTGCTTACAACTTGAAGGATGTGGGTCCGATGGATGGCGGTTTCGGGTGCGTGCCGGGGTCGCATAAGAGCAACTACTCATTTCCGGATGAGTGGAAGGAGATGCAGGAGCCGGGTCCGCTGGTGGAGCGTGTGACGGGTCCGGCGGGGACGGCGATCATCTTCACGGAGGCGCTGACGCATGGGACGCTGCCGTGGGCGGGATCGGATGAGCGTCGGACGATTTTCTTCAAGTACAGTCCGCATTCGGTTTCTTGGTCGGCGGAGTATTTTGATGCCGATGATTATCCGGGGCTTACGGATGCGCAGCGGGGGATCTTGGAGGGGCCGAATGCGCGGTATCGCGGGAGGGAACGGGCGATGGGGGGGATGTGAGTGGGGGTTGTGGTTAGTCTGAATTAAGGAGGGTTTTGACTTGTCGGAGCAGGTGCGGGAGGTTGTTTTCGATGATGCCCCAGACGGTGCGGTCTAGGATGTCTCGGTATCGATGCGCGAGAATGTTGCGGAAACCGACGATTTGTGGGTAGTCGCCCAGTAGGGCGGCAATCAGCCCATCATCCCCTCTGGATTCCGGCTTTCGCCGGAATGACGTGAGCGCTGGCGGCGATGACGTTTGTCGCCTCGCCGATGATAAGGAATTGACGTTCGACTGCGGCTCGGACAACCCAGTCGCCCTCGAATTCCTCGAACGACTTGTCGAGTGTGACTTCGATGATGCGTTCTGCGGCTTGTTTGATGTCCGCTAGGTAAGTCTTGATTTCAGCGTCCATAGATGGGTTGACGTGTCTCATCGACGGATGCGCGGAAGTAAGGGTTTTCGATTGCTTTGTCTTCGACGAGGTCGATTGAATGTCCGAACAAGGATTGCAGATCGTTGAGGAGTCCGAAGTATGCGTCGGCGTGTTGGCTCGGCGGCAAAAGTTGGTAGTCGACCAGGAAGTCGATGTCGCTTTTTTCGGGGTCGAAGCTGTCGGAAGCCGCGGAGCCGAAGACCTCGAGTCGCCTTACGTGGTGGCGTCGGCAGATTTCGGCTAGTTCGTCGGAGTGGTTTGTGATTAGGGGGATCATGGGAGATTGGGTTTAAGGATAGCGTAGGGCGAGGATAGGTAATACCCGCGAGGATGGGGGGATGTGAGTTGGATCAGGTGGCTTTTTTGGCGATGACAATCATCCGACGCGTGTTGACGCTGTAGGGTTCGGATTGGAAGCTGCCGTAGGTGGTTTGGAGGGTTAGGCCTGCGGTGGTTAGCATTTTGGTTAGTTCGGTTAGGGTGTAGAGGCGCATTTGGAGGTCGGAGAGTTGGTTGCGGGTGCCGTCGGGGAGGATTTCGGTGTAGGTTAGCTGGTTGGTGGAGGTTTGGAGGTCTAGTTGTCGGCGTTCTAGGACTATGCGGCCGTCTTCGTGTTGGTGCCAGTCGAACTCTTCGTTGTTGATGATCACCCACTCTCGGTTCAGGAGGTCCATGAGGAGCCTGCCGCCGGGTTTGAGGACTTTGTGGATTTGGTGGAGTACTTGCTGGTCGTCGTCTTCGGATTCGAGGTAGCCGAAGGAGGAGAACATGTTGATTACGGCGTCGAATTTGTTGGAGAGATTGTTGGGGAGGTTTCGCATGTCGGCTTGGTGGAGGGTTAGGGCGACGTTTGCTTCGTTGGCGGTCGATCGGGCGATGGCTAGCATTTCTTTGCTTAGGTCGACGCCGGTTACTGTGAGGCCGGTTTTGGCTATGGCTATGCTGTGGCGGCCTTGTCCGCAGCAGAGGTCTAGGATGTGATGGTGAGGTTGAAGGTCTAGGGCGTGGATGATGAATTGGGTTTCGAGGTCGGTGCGGTCTTGCTGGAGGGTGTGACCGTATATGCGGAGGTAGTCGCGTTTGAAGAATTGGGTGTACCAGGGGGTGTTCGTCATCTTGCCCTCACTAACGCTCTCACGCCTTTTCCAGGACTTGTTTGATTGGTGTATTACAGTCTTAATCGACGGATTCGATTGTGGTTGTTTACCGTACCCCTCCCGTTTGCCCACCCCGGTCACCCTCACCCTAGCCCTCTCCCGCTGTTGTCGGGTGTTTGGGGGAGAGGGGAGTTCTCCCTCCACCGTTCCCATCCACCCTTGGGTTCCCGCTTTCGCGGGAATGACGTATAGGTCTAGCGTAGAGGGTGTTGTCGGGGATGTTGGCTTGGATGAATGCTTCGTGTCGTTCTCGGCATTTGTTGCAATCGGCGCAGTGGATGATCGCATCGCCGTCTGCCGAAAGGGGGTTGGCGCAAGTCAGTGTGAGATGCAGGGGGAGGGATTGGGCATTTGTGGCTAGGATGTCTTCTTTGTGGAGGTTTCGCATGGGGGCTTCGACGGTTAGGGGGTGGTCTAGGCCTGTGGCGTTGGAGTTGGCGATGGACGTGAAGAACTCGGGTGTGGCGTCGGGGAATGGGTTGCCTGCGAGGGAGCCGATGACGATGCGGTGGACGTCGTTGAGTGAGCACCAGATGGCGGCTAGGGTGATTAGGA
>CAZMBB010000067.1:0-8513 GCA_964564575.1 uncultured Dehalococcoidales bacterium | reverse complement strand
AGCCCCGAGCGCTTTCGCGGGCTCCGGATCCTCGACATCAGCGACCTGACGCGGCCGGTCCAAGTGGGCGCGGTCCAGACCTGCCGCGGCTCGCACACCCACTCGGTAGTCTCCGGAACCGCAGACAGCGGCAAGATCATCGTCTACAACTCCGGGACCGCCTCGGTACGCGAGGAGGAGGAACTGGAAGGCTGCTATGACGAGTCTCCCGGCGACGACCGCACAGCGCTGTTCCGCATCGATGTCATCGAGATTCCGGTCGACCGCCCGTCCGAGGCGCGCATCGTCGACTCGCCTGCGGTCTTCGCCGATCCCGAGACCGGCATCCTAGCCGGGCTCTGGAGAGGCGGCGACCACGGGGACGACACCCAGGAGAGCAGGCGGACCGACCAGTGCCACGACATCACTGTCTTTCCCGAGCGCCATCTCGCTGCGGGTGCCTGCTCAGGAAACGGCATACTCTTCGACATCTCTGAACCGCTCAAGCCTCAGCGGCTCGCCGCAGTCGTCGACGCGGGCTTCGCCTATTGGCACTCGGCGACCTTCAACAACGACGGCACCAAGGTCATCTTCACCGATGAATGGGGCGGCGGCATGCGGCCGCGTTGTCGTGCCTACGACCCGCTCGACTGGGGCGCCGATGCGATCTACGACATTGTCGACGGCAAGCTCGAGTTCCGCGGCTACTACAAGTTGCCTGCGCCGCAGTTGGAGCAGGAGAACTGCGTCGCGCACAATGGCTCCATCGTCCCCGTACCGGGTCGCGACATCTTCGTCCAGGCCTGGTACCAAGGTGGCCTGTCGGTGATCGATTTCACCGATTCCGCCCACCCGGTCGAGATCGCCTACTTTGACCGCGGCCCCATCGACTCCGAGGAGCTGGTCATGGGCGGATACTGGTCGACCTACTGGTATCGCGGTCACATCTACGGAACCGAGATCGCGCGCGGTCTGGACGTCTTTTCGCTGACTCCCAGTGAATTCCTGAGTGAGAGCGAGATCGCGGCGGCGGCACTGGCCGACGGGGGCGGCATCTTCAACCCGCAGCAACAGTTCCCTGTTCAGTGGCCCGCCGAGCCGGTCGTGGCGCGGGCCTACCTCGATCAGCTTGAGCGTGGCGGCGATCTGTCGGAGTCTCTTGGGGCCCAGTTGACGGCGATGCTCGATCGCTCGGAGGCGCAGCTTCAGGACGGTGGGAGCGACGCAGACCTGGCTGCCGGGCTGGATACGCTGGCTGCGACCCTAAACGACAACCGAGGCGACGGCCTTGTGGGGAGTCGGGAGGCTCTGCTGAGTCAGACGCTACGGGGGATAGCCGCCAGACTGCGCTGACCGCCGCTATGCATCGGAGCCCATGCCAAGGAATCGAGAACCGGAGCTAGATTGGGACATCGGCGAATGGATGCAGGCGCTCGCGCCGGAGGAGTTGCAGCCGAGGTTGGACAACGTCTGCAGCGACCCGCCGCCCCCCGACAGGATCCTCCGGCGCATCCGCTTCGAGGATCCGCGATCCACTCCCGCCGCAGCTGAGCAGCAGGGTATCGAGCGTGGCGACCGGGAGCGCGTGCTTGACGGCAAGACTCCCATTGCCCCTGAGTTGGTGCTGCGCATGGAGTCTGTGTGGCACTCCCGCGCTGGCGGTTGGTTGGATTTCCAGACGTACTACGATCTAGCCCAGGCAGGGCGCCGTAACGCTGCGGCCTGATAGCGATCGGACGCAGCAGGAGGGGCCGAGCTTTGACCGCTTCTCCTCGAGGCCCAGAAACGGGGCCATGCACTCGATTTCACAGTTTGTCGGGATCGAGTTGCGTCGCTCTTCCACCTTTGATATCAGCGCGAGCCTCGTCGTCGAGCCTGCTCAAGGAATATCGGGGACTTGAAAACGCTTGAGTCCAGCGTTCCTAATCCTGGAGCTTGCCGGGAAGCCGCTACGCGTTTCGGTCCTATTCCTCGGGCGGAGGCGCCGACATCTTCTCTATTGCTATGGCTAAGGCTTGGCTCATAATTGGGACTATCAATCCTAGACAACCCAATCCGATTCCTAGCGGAGCGCCTGTTCCTAGCAGTGGCCAATGTCTCATGGACGGGCTGAACCCGTCCGGACATCTTCGGGCTGATGCAACACATCGAGAAGATCTTGCCAACTCGTGATCCAGAACATACGCCTCGCTCCCGTCGGCCCCAATCTCCTCCTAGCTGCACACACCATGCTTAACCCATCAAGAGAAGATCGTTCGCAAACCCCTGAGATCGGGGCCAATGGATGAAAGAGAGTCAGTTGATCCGAAGACGGATAACCGATAGGTCTGACGAATTCCATGCGTATAGCGTGCTGGATCCAAATATCGACGAGGCGTGGGATAACAAACCTGCAAGTCTTCAACAAAACCTTTTAATATCGCAACACCCACGGTCTGCATCTTGCTACCAGTCGGGCCAACTATGATACGGTCAAAGGCGGAGTGGAGTTCGTAGATATTGAGGATCACCTTCAACGTATCGCGATAATCGAATGTACTGACCTCGTGGATGGTACGATGCTGAATTGAGTCTAATGTAGGGGCATTTAGGTAATTGATAGCTGAGGTTCTCCAAGCCATTGCAGAATCTGGCGGGACGCCTGTGACCACATCATTATGGGTGGGCTGAACCTCAGATACCAAATTTGAGAGCTGGCTTGGGTCAAACGATGGAAACGAAATTAACCGAGTTGATCCACCTAACATCGCGGACGAACTTAGTTCGGGAGCCGCCACCACCTCAATAACGCCACTAGATAAGAATGCTGGTACTCTTAAACCCGGAGAATGCGACGCCAAGTACTCAGACTGACTTGGTGGATAGCTCTCAGCTTCGGTATAAACTATGTCAAATGGTTTTCTTGCTTCCACCAATGATACGATTATCTGAACGATTAACAGACCAGACATACCGGAGACATCGACAATCACACGCCTGAACCGAGACACTAACGTGAGAAGCGAAGATCCAATTCCCGAGGGGCTAGCGCGATCATAAATTATGTCCTTTACCCCTATTCCTCCCTCATTGCAAAGACGAATGATCTCATCATCTCGATTCTCAAGTAATGACGGCAAATATCGAATCATCACTGCCCCAAAGCTCTCCGACGACTCTACCGCCAACCTCAGTCCTCCAAGTGCTCGATCCTCAAATCCAGCTGCCAGCACGATACAATCCCGAGAGTCCAGCTGCAACTTTCGCACCAGCTCCAACTTTGGCCAATTTGCCGATGCCAGCATCTCGGCCGTTGTGATCGGGTCCAACGGCGATTGCTTCTCATCCATCGCCACTTCCACCACTCACCGGAAACAATTGTTGCTGTCGATGATCTAGATCATCTGCCCCAGGATCATCGCGAGACCTTAACCGCCTATTGTTTTCAAAGTCACTTGGGCTCAACAGTAACAGCTCGATTTCGTGATTCTCAAGTTCCAACGAATCTCGCCGGCTAAATGTCAAACTGAAGTGCGGAAGCAGATAGCGTCGAATATAGAAACGAGGCACTATATGACCACGCCGGCTCTTGCCCCGAGGATCCATGACTAGGATTGAGAACCTTATCAAATCGTTCAGCAGATCCTGGGCTTTGCGGGACAATTCTAGAGGCTCATATGGCTCGATCCTAGACGCTTGGTGTGGCGGACTGCCCGAAACATTCCGCGCGTCGCGATATCGTAGGTAAGAAGCAGCGACATTGCCGAACGAGCTCACAATTCTCGCCAGCTGCTCACCATGGCCGGGAAGATTTCTAACCGCCTCTACAAATTCAGCAGCTGCGGCGCGTATAGTGCCAGACTGGCGATCTGCCGAGATCATAGGCACGGTTGCGGTCGAATTTACAAAATCAACACCACCCGAATCATCGACCATCTTCCCCACTAGGCGGATGATGTAGTGGATATCACCGCTACACATAGCCGACACCGTCTCCACGCCCCAAAATGTGCTCTTGCCCTTATTATCCCGAAACCGCCGTGCTGTCTCGTTTTCATTGCGCTGATAGGATCCGATCAACGTATCCAACGAATCACATGAAAAATTGTCTACAGCGCCAAATCGACGGTGGAAAAGGTCTCTCAAGAACGTTTGTATCTGGAGCCCATCACTCTTAAGGTAGCTAAGGCCCAAATTCAATAATTCATATTCCCGCTGTTCGACAAATTCTTTCTGATCAATATCTCCACGCTCAAATGAAATTGGACTCTCAGTTGACAACTTAAAAAACGCGTCCGGTGTCCGATGCATAAAGAGGCGATTGAGATTCCTCTGCAATGCCGAGGTGATCTTTGGAGTTGAGTAATCATCGATGAAGTACATAAATGGTCGATCCCCCAAGAACGACAGCTCGGATCTAAGCATCGCACAAACGCGAAATAATGCTTCAGGACCGCAGTACCCTTCAATGGGCTCGGAGGGAGCGTTGCAGAATCGCTGCTTTCTCGCTGCGCGACGCCGCTGTTTCTCTAGCGTTGCGATGAGAGATGATATCTCTACTTGACTAGGAGTGGAAACCCATTGAATACCAACAATGTCATACACGGTCTTGACAACCTCGGATTCTACAGCCGAAAACTCGTCCGCAAAGTACTTCCTGGCCCACGGTATGAGAAACTGCAACGTCTGCTGGATGAGGCTGACAACTACATAGTGCATCGGAATATCGATTGCCTCAGGGCGCTGAGGAGCCTCGTACCGAGGAAAAGAGAAATACAGGTCATCACACCGGTAATATATACCTACAAAATCAACCCTATCTGGATGATCATCGTTAATGATGGTCATATGGTCCAGACTGAGCGCACGACACACAGTGGTCTTTCCACATCCACGAGGACCTGTCAATACAAGATTGGTACGTGCCTGGATCTGGCGCAGTCCGAGTAAATGATCAGAGTATAGCGTCTTAAGTAAGAGATGTGAATTTCCCATCTGCTCGCAACTCGGATAGTCGAATGGCGTCAATATGGGAAGCTGATTCCTTTGCTGATTAAGTCGACGGAAATTCTCATTGACACCCCGTAACTTATCGAATAGTCCAGTCGGATTGCGTGCCAGAGGATCGGCCGTAATATCAGTTTCGAGCAAATGTCGCCGGAGGAAATCGTCTTTGAGAACATTGTACACGTATCGATCCCGTGCCGTGAGATCTGAGTACTCTATGCATCGTAACAGCTGATTAAGAATATCGGCCAAATAGAGGTAATCCGATCTTTGCTCAATTGACACGATTCCGGACATTCCGAAGTCGATAACTCTAAAAACGATTCGCTCACTGATGCTATAACGTGATGACGAAACGAGGACATTGCCTGCATGAAGGTCACCGTGCTCCCTATTGCGTAATTTCAGCTCATGAAAGAGATCCAAAATCGTCCTCAGAAATGATTCTATGAATGAAATTGTTATCTCCGACCGCCTACTCTTCATAAATTTTCTAAGAGAACAACCAGGAATGTACGGATACACGAAAACAATAAAGGTGCGACTGAGCTCTACACTCTCCCATGGAATGACATCTATACAGCGAACAACAGCGTCGTTCTCTAGGATGTTCTGGGTTTTTACCTCCTCGAGGTAGCGGTCCCGATTATAGGTGTCATCAGGCAGATTTTCGATCGGGACGAACTTGAAGGCTAAATCCCCCTCGATGCGGTCTGAGTGCGCCTTAAGTACGTGGCCGTTTGCTCCAGAATCAATACGGTGAACTATTTTGTAGTTTGCAAATTGTGGTACGGTCGCCCCGAGAAGCCTCTCCCAAGGCGGTAAATGTTTGCGCATACTACTTTGTCCTCCGATAGACCAAGATCTTTTCTCTCTTTACACCACTCGCGTGTCTGCGCGCACGTCGTATGTCAGGGATGTCGTCCACGATCGTCTCCTTGAGTACCATGTTGGGAGCCGACTCTTGCATGATGTCCAGGATTGTTTCGGAGGGTGATTTCATCCCAGTTCGAGTAACCTTGTCGCCCACGACGAATACAGCGTGTCCGCCAGTACTCAAGGTTTCCAAAATTAGGCGAGTGTAAGAAGTCATGATCGATCGGAATCCGTGTTCCCCACGAAGTTTCGCATCAACATTCGTGTCTCCACGACCAGTCAGGATCCAGTTCCGTAGCCGGTTATCTCTCCCGTAGTCGAGGGCATTCATATAGGGGGGGCTTGTTATGAAGCAATCGATGGTATCCGGCGGTGTCAGGTTCTGAACGGTAGATCGCCGAATTCCTACGATCGATCGTTTGTCTATCTTATGGTAGCGGCGATAGGCTCTTCGGACTTTTGCCGTAATTCGAGGTTCGACTCTCCTGTATTCATACATTTCAGGGAATTCATGCCGTGGGTACTTTCGTGACCTCAGATAGGGAACCAGATGACTACTAGGGTACGAGAGGAACCCGGGCCGTTGATGGTGAGATATCCCTAGTAGGCAAGCGAAAAGGAAATGTTCGCGTGTCTCACGTAATATGTAAGCGATCTGAAGCATTTCCTGAAGTGTTGCTGGGTGGTAAAAGTCCCGCACCCACTGCGGTATGGCACAGATGTCAACGTCACATTTCTTTGCTCTTCCAAGAATCGTTTGGAGAGTCATCGATGCGTCGGACTCATCAGTTGGAGCCAAGAGCTTCCCCTTGGTGAGAGTGATTGCATACTCACTTGGATCAGAGGCAAATACACGTCGATTCATAGCAGCGCACTCGAGCGGTATGGTTCCACTGCCGCAAAATACGTCGGCTACCAAATCTCCCTCTCGAGAGTATTCGGCTATCAGGTCGTGTGCGATTATGCTCTTAAGTTTACCGATGTATGGTGAGAGTTGATGGAAAGTCAGCTCTGTGTGCGTACAGGGTGCCTTCCATTTCTTGGGTGCAGGTAGCGGTTCGCTGCAAGGATTAAGGTGTTTTGACCTTGACGGAAAACCACAGTGTGTGTCTTCGACGAAGCTATCGCCGGGAGCTTGAAGATCTTGATCGCCATTGATTGATGTGACACTTGAGATTTGGGGACGGTAATATTTGCTTGGAGTTTTAGAACTTGAAGAAGACGCACCGGTATCAGAGATCCGCCGGTGCGCTATGAGTCCTAGTTGCCCGTGCCTTGTGGATGCCATTGGTTCGTCGTTTGTAGAACAGATCCACCGTGCGTTGTCGTCGCTAGGTTCGCTGTTTGTGCGCTGCCCTGACTAGTATTCATCGAGGATGGCTGCGTCTTGGCGCCGGGATTGGGGCACTCGGGTCTGGGTGTCGTTCTCGGATTCGAGAAAAATGACTGGGCTGCGGTTCTAGCACTTCTGTTAGCTCTTTCATCGCGGCCAGAGTTCCGATTGTCTGAACCGGTGGTCTTCAATACTTGGCTGGAGGTCCCAGTGCCTCCGAATTGCTGACCGTGGGGATTATAGCTGATCGGGAGCTTGTCATCGATCCAACAAAGCTGGGGTCGGCCCCGTCGTGGCCAGCGACAACTACTTTGGGAGCGCCAGGCCAACTGGCAGAAGGGAGGAGGTGGAAGTCCTCTGGGAGCAAGGCCTAACCAGCCAACTCCCTCCGCGAGCCGTGCGCCGGTCGCCGCGAGGCGGCAGGTGAAGCGTCGGTAGCGGGGCATGCGGACGGGGTTATTGGGCGCCGAAATTAGTTTTGATCCCGGGGTGCCGAGGCTGTCCAAAATGTCGAAGGCAACACGGGCTGGTCCGACATGGTGAGGGCCAGTTCCGGCCCCGCGGCGTCGAAGAACCCAAGCACGCATGCACGTCTTCTGTCGGGACCTGGGAGGTCTCCGAATCGCCCCGAGTCGTACGGGGCCGCAAAGGAAAGGAAGAAACCGAAACCAATGACGGACGATTCGGAGAAATCGGATCCGGGCATAGTAGCGGAGAAGCGAGCGAACAAAGACGCCATGGCGTCGGCGGAGCTGGTGGAGCGAAGGGCCGGACCGGAAGGGAAGCCGGGACGCCGTGACACGTGCCGCGCACAGAAGCGGGCAAGCGTGCAACAGGCGGCGGAGCGGATACGGGCAGCAGCGAAGAGGAACCCGGAAGAGCGACTCGTCGCGCTCCTGCACCACATCACGGTGGAAGCTCTGGAGACTGCGTTCCACGCCTTGAGGCGGGACGCGGCAGCCGGAGTCGACGGCGTGACATGGGAAGGCTACGCGGAGGGGCTGGAGGATCGACTGATCGACCTGCACGCCCGCGTGCAGCGGGGAGCGTACCGGGCACCGCCGTCGCGCAGGGTGTATATCCCCAAGGAAGACGGCGGGCAACGACCGCTCGGCATCGCAGCGCTGGAGGACAAGATCCTGCAGCGGGCGGTGACGGACACGATTCTGGTACCGATCTACGAGACGGAGTTCCTCGGCTTCAGCTATGGGTTCCGACCGGGACGCGGAGCGCACCGAGCGCTGGACGCGGTCGCGGTCGGGATCGAACGGCGCAAGGTCGGCTGGGTGCTGGACGCGGACATTCGCGGATTCTTCGATAACTTGGACCGAAGCTGGGC
>CAZMBB010000066.1:0-8755 GCA_964564575.1 uncultured Dehalococcoidales bacterium | reverse complement strand
CTCGAAGACAAACTCGACATTCTTCTAGCCGAATCCAAAATCAACCTCGATTAGAATCAAACTTCAGAAAACCAAATCCCAAAAGCCCCGAAGGGGAGCAGTACCGAACCCCTGACGCTCAACAGAGAGCCGACCAACGCTGAAACGTCGGAAGCGTCAACCCGAGAAGTCGCCCCTGAGCCGCTGAGCCGAAACCAACCCTCCGTCATTCCCGCGTAGGCGGGAACCCAGACAGAAGATAGGCAACTAAGCCCAGCCGGAAAACGTCCGTTACCAAGCGTCAATCAAGTGGCCGCCGAACCAACATTCGGCGGCAACAAAGGTGGTACCGCGAGGCACCTAAGCCCCGTCCTTTGATAGGACGGGCTTTTTTGTATCCGCCCAAGATACCGACTCCATAGGTTGCCCCCGTTCACGGGGGAAATGTCCGAAGGACAAAGGGGGACATAACGTGACAACCCAAACCACCGACAACAACAAAGTCATCTCCATAAACCCGCGCGACCTCCCCCGCCGCTTCGATGTCAAAGAGCGCGAAGCCTACTGGCGCACCCAGTGGGACGCACTCGAAATCTCCAAGCACGACAAGTCCGCCCCTCGCGAAGCCAGCTTCGTAATCGACTCACCCCCTCCAACCGCCAGCGGATCCCTCCATCCCGGACACGTCTTCTCATATACCCACCAAGACGTAATCGCCCGATACCGACGCATGACCGGATGGAATGTCGTCTACCCCATGGGCTGGGACGACAACGGCCTACCCACCGAGCGCCGCGTCCAAAACTACTTCGGTGTCCGAGCCGAACCCGACGTCCCATACGACCCCGACCTCAACGTCCGCAAGCGACGCAAAGAACTCAACCTTCCCGATGATGAGCAACTAGTAGTCTCCCGTGCCAACTTCATCGAACTCTGCCACCAAGTCACAGCCGAGGACGAAAAGACCTACAAGGAACTTTTCAACCGTCTCGGTTTCTCCATCGACTGGGACGAGGAATACGCCACCATCGACGACCGCTGCCGAGCCATCGCACAGCGATCCTTCCTCGATCTCGACCAGCGCGGGCACGTCTACACCGCCGAACTTCCCACAATGTGGGACGTCGACTTCCAGACCGCCGTCGCACAGGCCGAAGTCGAAGACCGACCAACCCCCGGCGCGTACCACGACATCGAATTCGGCGTTTACGAGTCACTCATAGAAGGAGAGCAGGGCGTACCCGAATCCTTCGTCATCTCGACCACCCGACCCGAGATGATCCCCGCATGCGTCGCCGTCACCGCACATCCCGACGATGAACGCTTCAAGCCTCTATTCGGCAAGCACGCCATCACGCCCGGCTTCTTCGCCAAAGTCCCCATATTCCCAAGCGAAAAAGCCGACCCCGAAAAAGGCACCGGCATCCTAATGCTCTGCACATTCGGAGACGACGCCGACGTCGAATGGTGGCGCACCCACAACCTCGAACTCCGACCAATGGTCGCTCGCAACGGCGAGGCTGCACCGCGCACCTTCGTCCCATACGGCTCCGACGAACCCGGCTGGGGTTCCCTAGACCCTAACCGCGCCCAATTCTTCTACGACCAGCTCCTCGGAATGCCCCTCGAAAAAGTCCGCGACAAAATCGTCGAATTCATGGACTGCCCCGGCACCGCCGCGAAAACCATGCAAGGAGCCGAGGACGAAGTCGAGACGCGTAACCCGCTCCAATCGCCCCCTCGTCCCATCGAACACGTCGTCCGCTACTACGAGAAGGGCAGCACACCAATCGAATACATCCCATCCCGACAGTGGTTCGTCCGCCTCATGGACAAGAAGCCATACCTCCAAGAGGTCGGCGCACGAGTCGAGTGGCTACCCGGTTTCATGGGGAAACGATACGCCGACTGGACCGACGGACTAGGACACGACTGGGCAATCTCCCGGCAACGTTTCTTCGGCGTCGCAATTCCCGTCTGGTACCCCATCGACGAAAACGGCGACATCCAGTACGACCAGTACATCGTCGCAACCAACGACATGCTCCCCGTCGACCCGATGCTCACTCCCGCACCCGGCTACGACGAATCCCAGCGCGGAAAACCCAACGGATTCATCGGCGAGCAAGACGTCTTCGACACCTGGTTCACCTCCTCGCTGACCCCACAGATCCTAGCCCGCTGGGGCGAACCCAACGACCGCATGTCCACCCTCTACCCGGCAGACCTGCGACCGCAGGCCCACGACATCATCCGAACCTGGGCCTTCTACACCATCGTCAAATCCGCACTCCACAACGACGACATCCCATGGCACAAAGCCATGATCTCCGGCTTCATCGTCGACCCCGACCGCAAGAAGATGTCCAAATCCCGAGGCGCACCCGTCACCCCCATGCCTCTCGTCAACCAATACGGCGCCGACGCCGTCCGATACTGGGCCGCCAACGGACGACCCGGCATGGATATGGCCTTCGACGACAACGTCTTCACCATCGGCGGAAAACTCGTCACAAAGCTATACAACGCCGGCAAATTCGTCCTCATGCAGGAAGCCGAACACGGCGACATCACCACCGAACTCGACCGAGCATTCGTCAACGACCTCCGCCACACCGTCCGCCGAGCAACCGACGCCTTCGAACGCTTCGAGTTCGCCCTAGCCCTCCAGATCACCGAAACCTTCTTCTGGGACTCCTTCGCCGACAACTACATCGAGCTGGTAAAACGCCGAGCCCGATCCGAAACCGACCCCGCAGGAAGAGCCTCCGCCGTAGCAACCCTACGCCTAGCCCTAAACACCCTCCTACGCCTATTCGCCCCCTTCGTCCCAACAATCACCGACGAAATTTGGTCCTGGACCTACGCCCAAGAAACCGGCTACCCCTCAATCCACCAATCCCCCTGGCCAACCACCGCCATTCCCTCAAAAGCAGGAAACCAGAGGAGTGGGGATGAGGACGGGTTTCCCCCGCTAGCGGGGGAAATGTCCGAAGGACAAAGGGGGTCCCCCCCCCTCGCGAAGCGCAAGGGGGACGCGGCGAGCGAAGCGAGTCGCAGGGGGATGCCCACCCACTACCAACTAACCCCAGTCCCACCCCCAAACTCCGAAACCTCCTTCCAAACCGCCTGCCGAGCAATAGCCGCCGTCAGAAAAGCAAAACACGAAGCCAGCATCGGACTAGGAAAACCCCTAGCAACCCTAACCATCACCGCAACCCAAGACCAACTAAACGCCCTAAACCCAGTAGCCCCCGACGTAGCCGACGCCGGAGGAGCACCCCAAATCACCCCAAACCCAACCGCGGAAGACAACGGCTACATAGCAACGGTTGCAGCACCAACCGAATGACAACAAATCCCCCGTAGTGATGGTTCAACTAAATCTTGACGAACTCGCCAAGGGTGATGTCGCCGAAATCCCGCCGTTTCTAGGAAGATTCCTAGCCGAGGCAGCCGCAATCTGCTTGGAATCACAAGGACACAATAGTGGCGTCGATCTCGAAATCGATAGCCTGAACGACAACGCATATGTGATTTCTTGGAACCAAGTCAATGAAAGCAACCTCAGATTTTGGAATGATGCCCAGAAAACGACCGAGTTCGGAGCCATTTGTATAGCCTTAATGCTGGCAAAGCATGAAACCACCTACTCCGTGATCGAAAGCTCCCGGCAAGGCACAGGTTTCGACTACTGGTTGGGGGATCGTTCAGACGTTACAATCCAACGCAAAGCAAGGCTTGAAGTCTCCGGTATCCGACGTGGAAGCCAAACCACACTCAGAGCGCGAATGCGCCAGAAGCGCGAGCAGATCAGCAGGTACCACAGCGACTACCCCGGAACAAAAGCATTTGTCATCGTTGTTGAGTTTGGAACACCTCAAGTGGAGGTAGATCAACTGTGAGCAAAATAAATGACTACCATCACTCTGCCATGGACTTTGCCGCGCGCGCCCTATACGAAAAGATGCACGACAACGGCGATGCAGCGCGCACACTCTTCAAACAAGCACTCGATCACGAACTAAAAGCCCTTGACGAACTTGAAAACATGATCGGACACGTCGAAGAACCCCTACAACCAACCCACTCCGTCCTACACCGCAGTGCAGCAACCCTGGCCCTAGACTGCGGCAACACCACTCTAGCGCAACAGCTAGCCGACAAAGCCCTCTCCCAAAATCCCCCAACCGAAATCGCACAAGAACTACATGAACTCCTAAACCAAATCACCCACCATCAAACCCTCACTCCCCAACCCGAAACAATCCTCCGCGACGAAGGCGATCACTTCAAATAACCCCAACCAACTCCGACAACGGCTACATAGCAACAGTAGAAGCACCAGCCAATTAGTAGAAACGGGGTAGGATTGAGGACGGTCGGAGATCGTCTGACAAACGTAATTGGCAGCGCATCCAGGCGACACCTTTACGGGGCCAAAGAAGGAACGGATGCAATGCCACCCTCCGACCGATTGAGATTCGAGATCTTTCGCTCGGCGTCTCACCCGCTAGAGTACATCAACTCGGGGTATCCGTTCAAACTAGCAACGCCAGCAATAATCACCGCCACCCAAGACCAACTAACCGCCCTAAACCCAGTAGCCCCTGACGTAGCAGACGTCGACGGAGCATCCCAAATCACTCTCCAATCTATCTAAACTCACCAGTGCGCATTTAACTGTCGGCACGAGGCGAAATGCCTCAACATCGTCAAATTCAGGCAAATCGGTAATCGTTCCCGTTTGAATAAGCCAACACAGCGATGATCGATACTGGTAGCATAGTAAGGTGTGGACGGAATGGGAAATATGGATCGATTTGAACGCATTGATAATTTATAAAGAGACGATGATATGTAGATAAAACTAAGGTGGCGAATCTTTTGTTACAGACAACTCTGGATTCATTGACAAATACAAGGATAAATGATATAAATGAATTGGGAATTACCCAGGAGAATAATATGATTGAAATTATCTTAATACTACAATTAATGTTGGTCGGAATGCAACTTGCTTTAATTACACTACAGCTAATCAATGAAAGATCAAATCGTAAATAAACGCATTTGATCAAACATGAATTCGAATCTGAATATCCAATTCATAGATTCGGACTTGCCGCACACCCGCCAGCCGTGGTTGATCTGATCATCCACAGGCAGGCGGATCATCCAAGGCCACATCCATCTCCAAAAGCAGTTGTGACACCACTCCTGATCTGTTTCGAATGACCTCGTCTCGCTCCCCATCGAACACCGCGTTTATCAATCTCACGTTCGCAGCCGATAAATTGATCACCAACGAAAAGATGGATTTAAGGATCTCGGGTGGTCTATTTATACGACTAAAGATCAAGTTACGTTCCGAAGATTCGTTGCGGATCTCAGTGTATAACGATCGATTCCTTATTTCAGCCGCGTTGTCACTTATTTCGCCGCTCTCTAATCTGTCTAAAATCTCTCCTATGGCACTGTAGCGGTTTAGGAGGAAAACCATGTACTGTTGGATGTCCGCAAGGTACTCTTGACATTCCTGCGAATCCGTCGCCGTGAAGGTCGGAGTCTCCAATCGTGCCGTCGGTGTCGGGTTGTTCTGGACAACCGTCACCTCTCGCGTGACCTCGACCATTACTTCCCGTGTGACCTCTTGTATTACTTCGACCGTCACCTCTCTGGTAACTTCAACCTCGACAGGGACTTGGACTTCTTTTTCAACTTCTACCGTGACGACCTTCTCCACTGTGATCGGCGCTTGTGTGACTTCACGCTCCACCTCCACCGTCACGGGCACCTCGCGAAACACCTCCACAGTAACTGGAACTTCGACGATCTCCGGCGACGGTTGCGTGCAACCAATGGCCAACAGGCAAAGAGCTGTCAATATTGGAAACAGTAAATGGACAGGCATCGGAGCCTCCCTCGTGGCTTACAGACAACGTCTTATCCACAAGGCATCACCCGGTCCGCCGAACAAAGGGAGGCACGTGCGACGTGCCTGATCCATGTTCGACGGGGATTGACGCTCCTCCGCATGGACCGGATAGCAACCGAGAGACTACGAGCCTACGATCTGCCTTGTGGATGGCGTAACTCTACTACAGACTTCGCAGATTCAACAAGACATAAATGCCCGTAACTCCCGGTTCAAACCTGTCCCTCACCCACATACCCCAAAGCCGCCCGAACCAAAAACCCCGACCGCGTCTCCCCCTCACACTTCGCCGCCTCATCCACAATCACCAGAACCCGTTCTGGCAACGTGGTATTCAAAAATACCCGGATTCCCCAAACCGTATCCGTACGGGAAACCAGACACTACTTTTTGCGTCTCACAGCCTCCTTAGGCCCCGGTGGCTTCCGCATACCCGTCGGTGGCGGTGGCGCCTTCCGAGGTGCGGTCCCTTTGATCAGCCTCACACCACGTGCTCCAGTCGTCTTTTCAACCATCCTTTACCTCCTTCGCTCCGTGACTAAATCATACACCGTCGTCGCATCCCAACCTTCTGCTACGCGTGAATCAGGCTTATGGCGCGGATTGTGGAAATATGCGTAAATCATCACGGTCTCGGTTTCGACACCGACTATGAATTCATATGTCTCAGAATGAGTCTCGTTCGGTTCAACGATCAACTCGCCGTCACTCCACGATTTGTCGATCTCTTCAAGCGTTGGCCACCAGAGCCGTTCGTCTTCATCATCGGAGAACGTCTCTTCGTACATTCGCTCAACTTCCTCATCAACCAGAGGCGAAATCAACTGCGCCCGGAATTTGGCATGTTTTATCTCGATTGCGACTTTGGAACTGTTATGTAGGTGTGCCGTCACGGCTAAGTGAACATATTTCTTACCCACAAAACGATGCGAAACCTCTTGCGATATCGTCAAATGTGGTTTCAAATCCCTGAACACACCTAACTTGAAAATCGCATAGGCACCACCTAGCAATATCGCTAGTATCGTAATGACTGATTCAATGCTTTCGATTATTTCCATAGCTATGTCACCGAATCAACGTAATTGGTACTTTATTCTCTTCCCAACTCTTACCTGTCAACTCCAGATAAAGCGCATCCACGCAAAGCCCCATATCAGTCTCGTCATCGTCACCCCAAACCACCGCTTCATACGGAATAATCCGAACACTCTCAAAAACACTGCGATCCTTCCACGGCTCAAACCACACCTGCTCAGCAAAACGCGACAGGTCGATCTCGCCGTTCACACCATCGTTGAACTCGATCCAAATCTTGAACCCGTCAAGCACCTTGACGGATACCGGTGTCAACTCCACGCCGACTCTCAACTCCTTCTGCAACCAAACTCGTCTACCCACACTTATAGTATCCTCGAAACGCGATACATGGGGACAGTTGGCCTTTCAACGCGCATCCACCCCCTCCCCCACATACCCCAAAGCCGCCCTCACCAAAAACCCCGACCGCGTCTCCCCCTCACGCTTAACCGCCTCATCCACGATCGCCAGAATCCGCTGTGGCAACGTGGTATTCAAAAGTACCCGGATTCAACGAGACATAAAACCTCCCACATCATCATTGCGACGAAAGCTGGCGCTTCAGCGGACGGAACGTCCACCCAGAGGGGCAGCGCACCCAAATTACAATTTCATTACCACCACCTGCCAAAAAACAACACCCGCGCCCGATGATGTCGGTCGCCTCATCTGCATCGTCGTGGAGCATGATCGCCACCTTGGAACCATAACCTCGGCAGAGTGGCGAATGGGAGGTTTCAAATGAAGAACAATTGGATCGACGTCGCCAGAACCGAGCAGGACCCCGAGAGACTCTCTCTACACACAATATGGGAAGAATGCCAACACGCGGATTGGCACATCAACCCCCACCTCACACGCGAAATTTCAACCCGCTCTCCCGTCTCAAAAGACACCACAATCCGCATCAAACACGCCGACTACTTCGGCGACCACTACGAGAACGCCGTCGTCATACCAGCCGGCGATCTGTGCTCCGTCGAAATCACAGACCCCAGCGCCGCCCAATCTGTCCACGAAGAAGTCATCGAAACCACCACTCGAAGAATCGACACCTCAACCGGACAAACAACCTCCGCATCCTCAACCCTCCACGTCATAGTAGACATCCCCCTAGGCATCACAGCCATCCTACAAGTCCTAGACGACTAAAAATCCCCCGTCATTCCCACAAAAGCAGCAACCTAAGGGCGGAAGGGAGGTTGGGTTTCCCCCGCTCGCGGGGGAAATGTCCGAAGGACAAAGGGGGCGCGGGCGAGCCCAAAAAAGAACGACGGCAGACCGCGGGGATGCCCGCCGATGCGGGAAACCCCAAACCACTACCACCCCATCCGAAAACCACCACGCCATACCCCGTCCATAAACAACAAGGGGACGTGGGGACGCGAATCTCGTAGGGGCCGTTCGAGAACGGCCCGGGGAGGGGTTGTGAAGGAAGCGAAGCGAACCTTCGCAGAACGACGGACTCATCCCAAAACCACCGTCCACTCCCACAACCTCTTTCTCCAACTAAAACCGTCTCCAACTAAGAACACATCCCCTCTCCCCCAAAACGCCCGTCAACAGCGGGAGAGGGCCAGGGTGAGGGTGACCGGGGTGGACAAACGGGCGGGGCAACCCAAACAACCAACTCCGTCCTTCCCGTCCTTCCCGCCCATCATGTACATCCATGCAAATATTGCCAAAACGCGCTTGACAACGCTAACATCCGTAGTAATATAGATACCAGATCGACGGATCGAACACAGTGCTGCGCAG
>CAZMBB010000065.1:0-9389 GCA_964564575.1 uncultured Dehalococcoidales bacterium | reverse complement strand
ATGCCGGTGAGGTGAGTGATGAGCAGAAGCTTGTTGAAAATAAGAATGTCCTCGAACACGTCCGTAGTGTCGTGGCTGATCAGGAGCGGGGACATCTGCGCGTTTAGGTACCGCCTGAAAGCCGGCCCGGCCTGGATGACGTCGCCGACTTCCCACGACGACATTTGCTGCCGCGCGATCCGATATACCTCGTCGAGGCGACGGACGAAGGTTTCGGGCGAGTGCGAGGGCTGCAAGGCCTTGCGCAAGTGGAAGTGGTCGGCACCGTCCATGGTATGTATCGTGCGGGAGGCGCCATGGGCCTTTTCGACGCTGTCTAGATACTCTGTGGCGCGCAGGAACAGGCGGCCATGCTTTTGGACCCACTGGTTCACTTCCGGGCCTGCGAGGAAGAAGTAGGACTCCTTTGAGAACGGAGGGCGCAGCTCGAACACCGGTCCGTACTGCTTGGCGAGGTCGGCGAAGAGGGCCGGGATGTTGCCGGAGCGTACGTGGGGATGGAACAGCAGTTTCCGCAGCGGGAGACGCGGTATCTTCTTGGTGGTGAACGAAGGCAGTGGGGGTCTGGCGATGGTGCTACTCACCGCCTCGGCGAGGGCGCGGCCGATCACTTCCATCCGGCAGATCAACTCAATGCGTTGCTCAGCCTCTTCGTCGAGTGGCATGATGAGATGCATCACGTTGCACGCGTTGAGGAGAGCGATGTTGATGATGTCGCGCGGGTCGGGAATCTCATCCGAGTGGATGAGCGCTTGGATACGCGTCTTGACGAAAGCGTCCGCAGTGCCTTGCTGAGTGCCGACGTACGTCTGCCGGGCGGACCGCCCCAATGTCCAGAAATCGCCCTCGTGGTGCTCTAGGAACTCGAGCCGGACCAGATCGCTGAGCACGAGGTCGACGATCGCTTCCGCACGCGGGACGAGCCGCTCAATCCAGTACTGTGTGTTGTGTTGTTCCGGCTCGTCGGCTATCTCCGCCAAAATGGGGTCCAGGATAGGCAAGCCGGTCGGGGTCTTGTCGGTCAGGAACAGGGCTTCTGCGTCTGTGTCGATGCGAAACCGGAGCGAAAGTTCTGCCAGCACGGCACCGATGACGGTGCAATTGAGGCTCCAGCCCGGTACTTGGTGAAAATAGCCGCTCTCCTCGTTGAGGAGCATCAGGACTAGTTCTTCGGGCAGCGAGAGGGAATGGTGGTTGATTGTGCTTGAGCCTGAATCCGTCATTCGAGTCAATTCCCAATAATCACAACGATGTAAAGGATATTCTGAGCAGGCATCTCATCTCTGCCGATACAAGTGAAAGTTCATGATTTTGTCAACCCTGATGAGAGACGGCAAAACCCCAATCCGTTAAGACTACGACCCTGCTTGTTGCTCTTCCTCGTGCCGTCTATACACTGCCTCGATTTCATCGTCGAGATCATCCGACCAGGTTTGAACCATCGAGCGTAGCCGCATATTCTGATACGCGCCCCAGATCATCATGGCGGACGGCACCAGCACCACGGATAGGATCAGCGAATACGCGATGGTGATCACCACCGTGATGCCGAACTGCTGTAACGCCGGCACCGGCGAAATGATCAACACGCCAACCCCGACGCCCGTCGTCAAGGCCGAACCCAGAAGAGCGGAGCCAGTGGTTTTCAGGGTGTGGACCGCTGCCACCTCGGGAATGCTAAGGTGGTGGTACTCCTCTCTGTATCTATGGATCACATGTATCGTGTAGTCCACGCCGATTCCGATCGAGAGAGCCGTTATGGTTGCCGTCACTATCGTGTAAGGAATTCCGAGCAGCGCCAGCGTGCCGAGTATCCAGATCAGTACGAGCGCGATCGGCCCGACCGCGATGAAGGCCAGAAACGGTTGGCGAAGCGTTGCCCAGAAGAACACAAAGAGGATGCCGAGAGCCGCGGCAATCGTAAACACTATCGCCTCTGTTTGGCGGCTCGTCATTTCTTCCGTCACCGTCACCGAGATCACGCTTCCCGAAGTCACCGTTATGGCTTCATCTTCTCCGAACCAGACACCTTCGATCTCTTCCTGTAGGACCTTGGTCTTATCCGGGTCGTTCGTGAAGACTGGGAACTGGAGCAGCAGCGTATCGATGCCCTGCGGGTCGTTCACCAATAGACGTCGGACGGACGGCTCTCTCGCCTCGAGCTTGTCCAGAAATTCCTGCATCAGCACCGGATCGAAACTCACCCCTGCCGTGGCCTCTGCCAACAGAACGGCTAGTTCCGGGTCGTATTTGTCCCCGGGCTCGCCGCTGTCATTAGTCCAGTCCTCCACAACTAACTCGAAAGACGCCTGAAACGGTCCGGCTGCCGCCTGCGGCCGTTGCCTTTCGTCTTCGAAAGCTGTCGTCAGATCGTGCAGGTCCACAAGTGTTCGGGTATCCGTGACCTCGGCGCGCAGAAGCATATTCGCAATTTCTGATGAACCACCAAAGGCTGCATCCAGTGTCTCCCAGTCTCTCGCAACGCTTCCGCCGCTAGGCAGAAGGTCTAATATGCTGAACCTCGACTCGATCTGCGTCGATGCAACCCCGAGTACGATCGATACCACGATTATGGCCGCGATATAGGGCATGGGCTTGCGAGTGACGCTTCTCCCCACTGTTTCCGCGATCCGATCTAGACCCGGCAACGCCTGTGAGACTTGCCGAGGCTGAGCGAGGTTACCGCGTGATTCCCGCCGGCGGTCTATGATGAGCCGACCCGCTGGCAAAAGCGTAAGCATCACGAATACGCTCATCCCCACACCTAAGCCGGCCACGACACCAAAGTCTTGGATCGCAGGAATGGGAGAGAGCAATCCCACCATGAAGCTGCCGATCGTCGTAAATGCTGCCAAGGTAAGGGGGAGTATCACCACTTGCAGCCCGGACCGAGAGGCACCCAACACCGACGTGTTGTTCACCCTCGCTTCGCGGTAGTGCAACGCCACCTGAATCGCATAGTCCACTGTCAGACTGATGATCAGTATCGGAATGATCACTGATACTCCGCTCGGCCGCCCCAGCAGGCCTAGCCCGTTCGGCCCCAACCAGCCCTCCGCACCGACCACCCACACGATGGACATCATCAGGCCCGCCAGCGACAGCACCAGATCGGAAGGTGACCGGAGGAACAGGAAGATCAGAACCGCGATCAGCACGAAGGCTGCCCCGACCAGCGGTCCTGTATCTTCCCGGTACGCCCTCTGGTACTCATCCTCAATCACCACCGGAGACACGCTGCTCACGCGCAAACTGCCTTCATCACTGGTCACGATATCGTAGACCCTGCGTTCCGCATCCTGTAATCGCTCGATATCAACGTCTTGGAGGCGGATCGTGGCAATCGCCACTGGTGAGCCATCGGCGTCGGTCCCAGTCATCAAGCCGAGAGCGCCTTGTATCGCCGGAACATTTCGCACAGCGTCTATCTCTGCCTGCGTGACCGACTCTAAACCGTCCATTTGGAGCGCAGCCTCGACGATCAATGAAGGCGCAATTAGCGGATCGATCGACGCGAGCAGCCCCGCCACTTCAGGGTCGCTCAAGATATCGTCGATCAGATCAGACATCTGCGAGAGACCCTCAGGAGTCAGGGCCTCTCCACGGAAGAGTAGTGAGATTACAACGACTTCTCCCGATTCGCCAAATAGTTCATCGATCTCGCCCAGCGCCTTGACTACGGGGCTATCAGGGGGAAAGTACCCATCGGTCTCGTCTATCTCAGCGCGCAGCGTCGCACCCGCGCCCAGCACAATGGTGATGACGACCAGCACGCCAATCGTGACATAGGGTCTGGCTGTGATAAACCGGCTCGCCAGGTTAAGTACTTGGTTCATGGCGTAGTTAGGTTTGCTTCTTGTGTGGGACCCTTTTACCGTCGCCGACGTTGCCTCGGCAGTCTAGCTCGGGTTGAAAAAATGGCGTCATCGCCGTGCCAGTTGTATTTCTCACCGCAGATCCAGTTTGCTATACCGCCTGCAGGGTTTGGTGAGCCTTGGGCCTACTGGCCTCTTAGGGGTTTCCAGACGACAGCCAGACGCGTCTGCGACTTCTTCGGTTTATGAACCCCTATCAGGCAGCGTTGGATCCTCCTCCGGCGGTGCCGGATGCCATCCCCCATAAACAACACCTAAATCGTCCAAACTAAGTTTTTTGTCTTCAGGATCTACGTTCTCATCAGATCCCGCGGGCACATCTTTCTCGCGGTCGCTCATGCGAACCTCCTTGCGCTTCCGTTCCCGTAACGATAACACTCGTGGAGACTGCGCGCTAACCATTCAGATACGATGTGTCACTTATTTGAATAGACGCCGTAAGATGAACGGGACAATCTTGACCGCACATACTAGCGCAGATAACACGTACTGAAGGAGACTCGATGAAGACCATCTATCTAGCCAACCCTTACGGATTCTCCGAGCAGCAACGTGGCACGCTCCTGCCGCTCTTCGTTAAAGCGCTGGAATCACTTGGTTTGGAGGTTTGGGAACCCTTCGAACGGAACAACCAGGAAGTCAGCGTGGCTGAGGGATGGGCTTACCGGATCGGGCAGGCGGACATCCGCGATGTTGCCGATGCTGATGCGATATTCGCGATCTTGAATGGGATTCCTCCAGATGAGGGTGTGATGGTTGAGCTAGGCGCAGCTATCGCTCTGGGCAAACCCACCTTCTTGTTCCGCGACGATCACCGAAAAGTGACCGAGTGCGAGGAATATCCCCTTAACCTGATGATCTTCACAGGTCTACCGGAAGAGAGTTGGCAAGACTGGTACTACACTTCGTTCGACGAGATCACATCGCCCCAAAAGGCGTTGGTGCAGTGGGCTAGGGGCGAATAGCTCCCTACCAGACGGCGGAATCTCCGTCTCGGCGCGGATCGGAGGCGGCCGACATCGTTCCAGCCTGCCGGTGAATTTGGATCGCTCCTTCGCTACCAGCACCCGCGAACGGGGCAATGGCGTTCACTTCGTGCCCCCGTGCCCGCAACGATTCGATCACGCCGTCATCGACGCGATCCTCAATGTCGAGGCGGTTTGCTTCGGTGTGCGGGTACGTCGAAGATGTGCGTCCCTGATAATGCGTCCAACGCGGACCTTCGATGGCCTCGGCTACTGTCAAACCATGATCGAAGACTGCACTCACGACTTGGAAGTTGGTTTGAACCTGCGTGTCGGCTCCGGGAGTGCCGCAGACTAGCTCCAAGTTGCCTCCATCTTCAACAGGTGCATCGGTTACCATCACCGGGTTCATCGTGTGGCGGACGCGCTGCCCTGGGCGCAGGAAGTCGATGTGGTCGGGGTCGAGATGCCAGTAGGTCATCCGGTTGTTGAGAAGGATGCCGGTATTGCCGGCAATCAAGCCAGAGCCATAGCCCATCTGGATGCTCTGCAACTCACCAACCGCGTTGCCCCATCTATCGACGACGCAGAAGTGCGTTGTGTCTGAACCGGCCGCGCCAGGTGCTGCGAACGCATCGTGGGTGACGCTGCGTCCGTTGGGATGGTGAATCATTCCGTCGCGACGGTATTTCTTCTGGCGGTCTGGTTGGCGATGCATGTACGCCCATGGGTCGCCTTCACGCGCCTCATCTTCGCTCAAAGATTGCTCGAAGTCGATCAGGTTTGCGCGTTCAGCCGCGTAATTTTTGTTGAGCATTCCTTCAACCGGCACATCGACGAAATCGGGATCTGCCATGTAAGCCTCGCGGTCAGCGAATGCCAGCTTCTTGCATTCGGTCATCACATGGACCGCCTCTGCGGATAGATAGCCTAAATCTGCCGCTGCGAAATTCTCGAAGAGGTTCAACTCCTGCAAAAGCACATGTCCCGATGAGTTGGGGGGTGCTTCATATACGGTTCGACCGCGATATGTCGTCGAGATCGGCTCCTGCCATTTGATCTTGTGGTTTTTGAGGTCGTCGTAACGTAGAAGTCCTCCGCACTCCTCGCTGAAGCGTGCTATCTCTCGCGCAATGTCACCTTCGTAGAATGCGTCACGACCTTGCTCAGCGATGCTTCGGTAGGTCTTCGCGAGATTCGGGTTCCTCCTCAACTCGCCCGGTTTCAGCCATTCGCCGTTTGGTGCAAATACTTCGGCAGACGTGGGAGCGTCTCGCAGCAGCGGTGTTTGCATTGATGACCCGGCCTGCTGATGCGAGACCGGCACTCCGTCCTCACAGAGTTCCAAGGCGGGTTCGATACAGGTGGTCAACGGCAAAGTTCCGTGCCGTTCGTGAGTGGCCAACAACGCATCGAGGATTCCGGGAACGGATACACCCAATATGCCGGTTAAAGGAATACCCTTTGAGTAACGTTCTGGCGTTGCCATTTCAGGCGCTGCGCCAGTGCCATTGGCGACTTGTATCGACTTTTTGGGCCTGATATGCGTCATTACGAACCCGTCTCCTCCGATGCTCGAACCTGCGGGTTCCGCAACCCCAAGTGCAAAAGCAACGGCGATGGCAGCATCTACGGCGTTACCTCCGCGATGCAGGATCCGTATTCCTGCTTGCGCTGCGAGCGTATGGTTAGCGACGACCGCGCCTTTAGAACCCATGCGAGGTGGGCGGAATGACTGGCCAGTTGTGCCGTGAGGAGATTCGTAACGCATAGCTTTGTGTCCCGAGGATACTGAGTTCGAAAACCGTGCCGTAAGTTTATCTTTTGCAGCTTGTTTCGCGAAGACATTAAATATAGAAATTACTTGAGCCACGGACGGGTTGAGGCGGTTGAAGACCGCGCAACTTTAATGAAGGAATTGTGGAGGACAATATGCGTAATCGAACTGCGAGCAGGTTCGCCGAACCCATGGGTGACTACGGGGTAAGTGACGAACCCAAAAGGCTTTGGTTAATTGACGGGGCCTATCTTTTCAGCACACAGTCATCGGTGGGACAGGGATACAACTTCGATTACTTGCTGCTTAAAAACAGGCTCGAAAAACTCGTTGGAACGTTTTGGCGCACATACTATCTCAACGCCCTGCAACCGGACAGCGACCGAAACGACGGGATGCAGCGATTTCACTCATGGTTGCAGTCGGCACCTCCCAGCGGTCCGAAGATCATCACTAAGCTCTATAACTTGCGGGATTCCGATGCGAGCCACGCCTACTGTCGAGAATGTGCGACGACGGTTCAGCTTGAATGTCCTGCCGCTGGCTATACCACTGATCCACACCCACTTACTCGCCGTTCGCAGAAGGGGGTTGACGTCGGTATCGCTTCGCTCGCACTTACTCATCTCGATTCATATGACACCTTGATGCTGTCGTCCGGCGACGGCGACCTGCTCGACGCTATCCGCTTCGTCAGCGATTCTGGCAAAGAGATCGAACTTGCCGTCTTCCGCGCCGGCGTAGCAACAGAATTGCAGTCTTGGGCAGATCGAATATATTGGATCGACGATTTCGCTGACGAAATCGCGCGATGAAACAACCAATTTCTAGTAAACGGTTTTATCGGAATGGCGATGCTTATCAAAGGTAAAAAAGCACCTAACTTCGAGTTAACTGCGCATAACTCGAACAGGGTGAATCTCTATGATTTGCTCGAAGCTGGTAAACGCGTCATCCTGACCTTCCATCCGGCTTCATTTACTGGCGGTTGAACCAATCAACTCGGGATCCTCGGTAGGATTCGAGAACAGGCGAACGAAGCAGGGGCCGAATTGCTTGAAGTCAGTTGCGATTCGATGCCGGTCCAACTGGCATGGGTAACCGCCAACTTCGACGAAGACCAAGTAATGAAGGCACCGTTGGTTCTCTCAGATTTCTGGCCGCATGGAGAAGTCAGCCGAAAATTCGGCGTCTTCAACGAAGAACGCGGCATGTCGGTAAGGTCACTGTTCGTGATCGACACCGATGGCACCATCATCCACGCCGAGGAATCTACCCAGCGCGGAGTGCTTCCTGATATCGAGGCGGCGGTAGGCTTGATCTCGAAGCTGGGTTAATCGCTAGACGCTGACCCGAAGCTGCATACCGAGAGCTCGTACCACTCGCAGAACAGTAGCGAAAGAGGGGTTCCCGTCTTTGGACAGTGCTTTGTATAGTCCTTCCCTGCTCATGCCAGCATCGCGACTCAACTGCGCCATGTTTTGCGCCCTAGCTACGTCGTTGAGCGCGGCTCTTATCAGCGACCCATCACCGGGATCCTCTTCAAAGCACGCCTCAAGATAGAGGCGGGCATCTTCCTTGGTCTCAAGGTGATCAGCAACATCCCACTTAGTAAATGTTTCGTGCATAACTCATCTCCGTTCCCGAGCTATCCGTTTGGCCCGCTTGATGTCCCTGGATTGCGAGTTTTTGTCACCACCGCAGAGTAGTACTACGACCTCAGTACCCTCTCGGATGAAGTAGACGCGGTATCCTGGACCACTCTGAATGCGCATCTCAGATATCCCATCGCCGACTGCTCTGACGTCTCCGAAATGACCATTCGTGATGTTTCTCAATCGAGCATTGATTCTTGCGACCGCGGTGCGATCACGAAGTCTGCGGATCCATCGCTTGAAAGTACTGCTCTCGATGACTCGGATCATGTCTTGAATGCCAATTGTAGTTCACATATTTTCGAATGTCGCCTTACAAGAAGTGCAGGCTGTGCCCATTGGCGTCGCACCTGCTGCTGCGGTGCGTGTTTGTTTCGTACGCGTCGGCGCGATAATCTAGTCTCACGAATTGCATGAGACGCGTCGATGACTACCGTTGCCAGCCATAAATCGCTCGATTTTGTTGACCCCGCCCCACGCCTAACCCGCATAGGCATCGCGCAACGCGCTGCTCGGATGCTTGAACACGGTTGGGTTGTCAATCTGGGTATCGGCATCCCGTCGGCTTGTGCGGATTTTGTGCCGGAAGGGGTGTATCTGCGATATCAGGCAGAAAATGGGGTGCTTGGCTATGGCGAGTTGCTTCCGCCAGAGGAAGGTGATCCTGATCTGATCGACGCGAGCGGCAAGTTCACTAAGATGACGCCTGGCATGGCGTTCTTCGATTCGGCAGATTCCTTCGCGATGATACGGGGCGGACATATAGATGCCACCGTGCTGGGAGCGCTGCAAGTGTCGGGACAGGGAGATTTGGCTAACTGGATGTTGCCTTCGAGGGGTATCGGTAGCATCGGCGGCGGTATGGATTTGGCGGCGAACACGAAGCGTGTGATTGTGGCGATGGAGCACACCACTCGGCGCAACGAGCCGAAGATCCTTGAAGAGTGCACTTTCCCGTTGACGGCTCAACGATGCGTTACCGATATTGTTACTGATATCGCCGTCATATCGGTGACCGATGATGGACTGGTGTTGAAGGAATGTGCTCCGGGTTGGAGTCCACAGGATGTGCAGGCTCTGACGGGAGTGGAGTTGGTTTCAAGAGTAGAAAGCAGTC
>CAZMBB010000064.1:0-9837 GCA_964564575.1 uncultured Dehalococcoidales bacterium | reverse complement strand
CGCACACCAGTAATCAGTGTGCGTGATGACTAGTATCCAGCAGACAATGATACCATGTATGCCTACCTGAAATGAGACTTTGTATCAAATAATCGAATAACGACATATAAGACATCTTTATGACCAAGAATAATCAGACGAGAGAGCCAGCGGCATGCTTTGATGTGAACTCCGTTCGACGCGAATGGGACATCGCGTCAGATGCCTATGCGCACGCCCAGTTGAACGGCCTCGACTACTATCGTCTCAACTTCTTCGGCCCCGCGATGGTTGATGCTTGCGCCGATGTAAAGGGTTTGGAAGTCCTTGATCTGGGATGCGGTATCGGCTACTTCTCACGCCAAATGGCCGAAAAGGGAGCGTCGAAGGTAGTAGGTATCGATATCTCACCGAACCAACTCGCTCATGCCCGCCAAATCGAGGAAAAAGAAAGACAGGGTATTGAATACATAGAAGGCGATGCCGCAGCGGTCATCGAATCCTTCCCCGAAGCATCATTCGACCTCGTCACCGCCTGCGTCTCGCTAGTCGATATGCCCGATCCCGAGCGCGTCATCCGAGGCGCTCATCGCGTCCTCCGAGACCACGGCCGCCTAGTCTTCACCAACACCCACCCTCTAACCGACACCATGTCCCGAGAATGGGTCCGCGACGCTGAAGGCAAGAAAATCGGTCTCCAAATCGCCGACTACTTCGATGAAACCCCATTCACCCTCACATGGATGAGCGAACGCTACAAATACCGCTTCCAAACCACCGGCAACAACTACACGCTTCAACGCTGGATGCGATGGGTAATCCAAGCAGGCTTCATCATCGGAGACTTCATCGAACCCGTAGCAACCGACGAAGCAATAGCCCAAAACCCCGGCCTAGATGACACCCGCATCGTCCCAACCTTCCTCATCATCGTCGCAAGGAAAGATGAGCGACTGAAACCGCGAACCGACTAAGGAAGCCAAGTCACCTTAAGGAATCGGGTCTCCATCCTCCCTCTTAACAATCCGATTCACATAAACCCCCGGCGTCCCAACCCTCTCCGGATCGATCCCGCCCGGCTCCACAATCTCATCCACCTCCGCGATCGTCACATCCGCCGCCGGTGCCATCACCGGATTGAACGCCCGCGACGTCCCGACGTACTCCAGATTCCCATACGTATCCGCCCGTTTCGCCCGTATCAAAGCGAAATCACCTCTCAACGCATACTCCAGCAGATGCTCCCGACCATCAAACTCCCTCACCTCCTTGCCCTCCGCAACCGGAGTTCCCACCCCCGTCGGCGTATAGAAAGCCGGTATCCCCGCACCACCAGCACGTATCCGCTCCGCCAGCGTCCCCTGAGGTATCACAATCACCTCCGCACGTCCCTCACGAAACGCCTTCTCGATCTCCGATAGTGGCTGCGTCTGACCCGGTATCGGAAACGAGCAGATTATCCGATCAGCCAGCCCTAGCTCGAAGAAGATCCCCTGATCGACCGGCTCAAGCCCCGGCGGCCATCCATACCCCGTCGTCTTCGATATCCCTGCCACATTACCGATAATCGTCAGCTTTCTCGGTCCATGATCAGCCAAAGCCAGCATCAACCGCGTCGGCTGACCTCCCGCACCGCCAAAACCGCCGATCATCACCCTCGCGCCGTCCGGCACATCAGCAACCGCCTCGGCGAAACTGTCGACTACTACAGGCAGCATCGCCTACACAGCCATCGTGCGACCGGTGTGCGCCCGACCTATCGCAGCGATCTCCGGATTCGAACCCGAAACAACCCTCACACCGGCATCCAACCGATCAGCGATCGTCTCTGCTGTCCCACCGCCGAGAAACGCCACGCCATTCTCCTCGCACGCCTTCTGAACTCGCTCGCTAGCCTCTTGAACCCTAGGATCAAACGGCACATTCGGACCGCCACGATCAACGCCATACGACATATGCAGATCCCCAGGCCCGCACTCCGCAAACGTCAATCCGGGCACCGCGAGCATCGTCTCAATATTCGAGACACCACGCACCGACTCCACCTTGATACCAAGCATCAACTCGCCATCGGGGTTCAGCGGATACGGGTCAGCCTTGGCGATGTACTCAGGATTAGTGAGACCCCATACCGCCGCCGCTTCCGGCTCTGATCCAACCCCTCGCGTCCCACGCTGCAGGCCATACCCGACTCCATTCGCCGCCCTCGGATACCGACAACACTCCACAAACGCACGAACCGCATCCGCAGTCTCCGCCTGACACAGCAAGATCCCATGCACGCCACGAGCCAAAATCTGACGGAACTGCCAAGCGTTGTACCGGATCGTCTCCTCCGTAGACCCATCCACCGGAGCCTCCACGATCACCGTCGGTGTCCGATGTCCGCTGTTCGTCGGCCCTCCCGCGACCAAACCTGACATATAGTCTCGAAGCCCATTCATGTCGAACGGCCCATGCTCCATCCCCACGTTGATGTAGTCCGCCCACGTCTTCGCATCCTTCATCCCCTGCTCATGCGTCAAAATCGCCCCCGTGTGACCGCCCGTGTAATACACCGGCTGGTCCTGCGACAACAACTCAACGGCCCGATTGATCCGATTGGCGGACATATATCTCCAACTCCTAGGTTCCGGGCGGGTTCAATGCCCACCCAAGCTTGCATGAGATGAGTTTACACTTTGCTCATGTCAAATCACCCCACATTGGAAGAGTTGCAAACCGCAATCCCCGACATCTCAGTCTCGCCCAGCGATCACGCTACCGTCGACATGATCACCCGACGTCCCGAAACCGGCGAACGCGACATCTTGGAGACGTGCGAGCTAGACGAAACCCACGGACTAGTGGGCGACAACTGGGAGCAGCGAGGCAGTTCAGCCACGCCCGACGGCTCGGCCAACCCCGACGCACAGATAACCATCATCAACACCCGCGTCATCGACGCAATCGCCGGATCAAAATCCCGCTGGCACCTAGCCGGCGACCAACTAATCATCGACATCGACCTAAGCCACGACAACCTCCCACCATGCGCACGCCTCTCCATCGGCACCGCCATCATCGAACTAACCGCCGAACCACACACCGGCTGCGCCAAATTCATGTCCCGCTTCGGCAAAGACGCCCTCCGATTCGTAAGCGGCCCCCAAGCAATGCAACAACGCCGCCGAGGAGCCAACGCCAAAATCATCCAATCCGGCACCATCCACCTCGGCGACACCGCCACCAAACTCAGCTAACAAACCACCCTGCTATGGTCACACCGTCATTTCCGCCGATGCGCTATGATCTATTCGTTTACAACGGTCACCACAGACGAATGAGTGATGCGTCAACCAAACCCTAATCGCGTTCAAGCCGTCCTTCAAGCCACTGAGACATGGCGCAAGAATCTCGTCGATACAACGGGTCGGAACCAACTCCGTAGGTATCGCGATCTAAAAACTGGTACTCTCGACCTCACTCCCGGCACGTCACAGGGGCTAGATACGAGGGTTCTGGACCGGCTATTCGCGAATAGAACGGTTAAGTTAAGCGACCTGCTTGGGGGTGCTCCAGTCGAACCCCTCGGAACACCGCCAGTCGACGACGGCCGCCGTCGCCTTACCGCGATCCATAAGAAGGCTCTCACGGACTCAGAAGAGAAGGGTATCGAAACACTCTTTGCTGCAGTTGGGACCGCCACTTGGGATGTCGACACTGGTTCCGCTCCGAACGCGCCTGTTGTCCTCGTACCACTCAACGTAGAGCCTACAGGTGCTGCTGCCCGTGATTTCAGTATCCGTATTGCTGGCGACGCTCACCTAAATCCCGTTTTAGCGCACATTCTCCGCAACGAACACGATATTGGCACTGATGAAGACGAGGCCGACGTTGCCGAAGAACCGCCAAAAAACTTCACGGGTTATTTGGCTCTGCTCAATCGATTACAACAGTCGTGGGACGTACTGCCTAATTTGTTGATAGAACCACGAGTGGTCGTCGCTATTTTCTCTTATTCAACCATGCCACTAGTCGCTGATCTGGAAATTAACGCAGAATTGTTCGCGGAGAGTGACATCGTCGCAGCTATCGCAGGTGATGCAGATGCTCGTTCGGCACTTACTGACCGTATTAGCGACCCCGGTCCTAACCGCCCCGATACTGATCCACCTTCGCAGGAATTTCTCGTTCTTGACGCTGACTCTAGTCAGCACATGGCAATTAATGGGAATTATAGACGCTGTTAACCATTTCCCCTTGAATTCGCTTGACTTTCAACGCCTGTTTGGTTAAAATAGTTCTTATGAGCAATCAAGGCAAAGCACCCGGAAAATCCTACCGCAAAGGCATGTCTCTGGTTCAAGCGGTCAAGCAGTTCAGCGATGAGGAACGCGCTGAGCGCATGTTCGTCAAAGCCCGCTGGCGCGGCGGTGTGAGATGTCCGTTCTGTGCTTCCGAGCGCATATCAGAACCCAAGAACCGAAAACCGCAACCCTTCCGTTGCAAAGATTGTCGCAAGTTCTTCTCGGTCAAGACCGGCACGGTGATGCATGGCTCGAATCTTCCCCTCGGAACTTGGGCGCTGGCGTCGTACATCCTGACGACGAATCTCAAAGGGCAGTCGGCGATGAAACTGCATCGCGATCTTGGCGTGTCCTACAAAACCGCGTGGTATCTCGCACATCGCATCCGTGAGACGTGGAGCGATCACGTCTCGCCGTTCGGCGGCACTGTGGAAGTCGATGAGGTCTACATGGGCGGCAAAGAGCGCAACAAGCACGAATCCAAGAAACACCGCAAGGGACGCGGCCCTGTGGGCAAACAGCCGGTAGTCGGCATGAAGGAACGCGAGAGCGGCAAGGTGGAAGTCGAAGTCGTCGATGCTACCGACAAACAGACGTTGCAAGGATTCGTAGCCGTGAACACGGAAGTCGATGCGACGGTCTACACCGACGAGGCGCAAGCCTACGTCGGCATCCGTCGCACACACGAATCAGTGAAGCACAGCGTCAAAGAGTACGTGCGAGGGCAAGCGCATGTGAACGGCATGGAGTCGTTCTGGGCTACCCTGAAACGCGGATACAACGGCACCTACCACCACTTCTCGCCGAAGCACATGCACCGCTACGTCAACGAGTTCGCGGGACGGCACAACGACAGACCGCTCGACACCGAAGATCAGATCGCCAACATCATCTTCGGGATGGACGGGAAGCGTCTGCGCTACAAAGACCTGATCGGGCCGAAGTCAACCAGTCAACCAGCATTGATGTGAGCCTGTTTGCTGTAAACGTAATTACAGCAAACTGATCGCCTACAATCGAAAGTGGGGACGGAGGTTGTCCTAGCAAGACGTGATTGACGGCGACATTCTATGCCTCTCGCCGTTCCCTCCGCCCCGTGTTGGTCAACTAGCAGGTATTCCTCCAGTTCTGCCAACAGTTTCATTATAGGGCAACTGCCAACTTGGTCTGATCGCCTAGTTGCTGCTGCGCGTCGGGCCTGGATCGACGACCGGAACCGAGTAGATCAAACGCTCGATTTTCGATTCTTCAAGCACATCTCGCGCCTTGCGTCGCCTGATTTCCGACCGCGATGCCCCACGCCGAAACCGTCTTCGGTTATAGTTACCCATGAGGTATACCCCACTTGCTGTGCCCCGGTGTTGACGCACCGGGGCGTTTTTGTTGTCAGCATCTCATCGAGACGCCGAGTCGCGATTCTATCTCTGCGTGCTGGATAAAGCCAGCGCGCGTCACTCGTCGAAAATCGTAAAAAACGCTATCGTCTTTCCGAAATGCGTAGTAGAGTTTGAGTCGCTACATCAATCGTCACTGCTCGCCGTGTTTCCGGTCAAGCGATGAACAGGGGCGCATCGCGCCCCCTCTGCCGGATCACATGAGCGACGGTTGATGTAGCAAACGACCACTGTTCAAGCCGCGAGGGGGTGCCCGGGATGTGGAGGAACTGTCTATCCGTCGCAGCCGCGATAGGAGGTTCGCTGATGCTGTCTGTGGCCGTGACGGCCTGCAGCAAGTCGGACGTTCAGATCGCCATAGAAGCGACCAGAGAGGCGGAGCAGACCGCAGAAGCCAAAGAGATCGCGACCGTTGAAACAATCGACGCGCTTTTGACGGCGACGGCGGAGGCGGAGGATGCGAAGGCGCGTTCTCTGATAGAGCAGTACTGCGAAGCTATCGCGAAGCGTTTCAAGACCGACAGGCAGATGTCGACGATAGAGGTGACGCGCATGGTCACGGCGCGGGACTGGATAGACCTCAACGCCGACATCAACTCCGAGATCGTCAACATCGTTCTGGCTTTCGAGCTTGATCTGGAACGTGTGCAGAACGGCAGTTACGTGTCTTGGGCCGACGCTTTCCAGAAGAGCGGGGCTAAGTACGTCGGAGATTGCGCGACTGCTTCGTGGAAGGCGTAGCGCGATATACGGACGTATACCGATTCGTAGTACACTGTTCGGTATGGCGACTGTAGAGATACCGTTGGGCGAGCATTTCGCCACCAAATCCGACATCGCGGACATGAAGACCGAATTGGCGAAGACGGAGTTTCGGCTTGTCAAATGGCTGGTCGGTTCGGTCGCCGTGTCAAGCACCATCAGCGCCGCGATTGTGGCTGTGGTTGAACGGTTCATATCGTGAGGTACAGAGGCAACTACTTCCCCGGCTGGCTCGTCGGACTCGTGATCGGGCTCGCGTTCGGCTTCATGAGTGGTGTGTGCGTGGGAGTTGTGGTATGACACCAAAGCGCAAACGTCGCCCCAAATCCGACAGGGTGTGGCCGAAGCCGATACCCGACACGTTCGACAACGTGATTCACGCCCTCGCCAACTCGAAGTCTCGCAAGGATTCCGAATGGAAGTTCCAGAACGAGTATCGGCAACCCGACGAACCGCGTCCCTGAAGCTGATTCAAGGGGAAATGGTTAACAGCGTCTATAATTCCCCAATTAATCGTGTACTCGGCGGTGAGTCGCTTGTCATTCAAGGCCCGCCAGGCACTGGCAAGTCCCAGACAATTGCCAATTTGATTGGGAATTATATCGCAAACTACAAGAGCCTAGCCGCTAATCCTTCGGCTTCCGACGCTTCATGTACTGCCATTCTTCAGGTGGTCGCGTCGCCAATGTGCGACGGGCAATCTCTTCAGGCGATGCGTTGATCCGCTCCGGCATCTTGTAGATAGGCGGTCTACCCACAGGGCGTTTAGGCTTGTCTGTCATCGCGTTTCTCCGTTGAAGGTTTGGACAATCGCATCGATGCGATCTCGAAACTCCGAGATAGGACGTAGCGCATCCTTGCGCTTCGTCAATTTGAATGTAGCCGACGAGCCGCGATCCATCGTTACCAACCTACCCGCTACACCCTCTGACACTTCGCCCTTTCGCCATACGTCGAAAAGCACAGCATCAGGGGCTATACCGATGCAAAGCAACGCTTGATACTGACGATGATGCCGTATGTGATTGAACTGGAAGTTGCCGCCTATATCTTCGGTGGCAGTCTTGACCTCGAATGTGATTCCTTCAATCTCAGCATCCCAAGGATGTTGTCGACTCCCTGAATCCTTCCATTCCATCTCCAATATCTCGCACCATTCCTTGACGAAATCCTGCCCTATATCCCCGATGTGAGTATTGCTGAGTCTCTTGACAAGACCAAGTGGCGCGTCGTCCCATTTCGGATTGTTGTGATATGTGGCGATGATCTTCTGCATCACCTCGATCGACTTACTCATCAAGATACCCCCCGTCAATCACTGCTTGTTCGATGTGATACATGGATATATGCCGACAGTTGTGCATCGCTAAATTGGAGTAATCCGACCAGTCGGTTTGATTCAACAAGTCGAAAAGCGCGTCATGCTCTTTCTTGAAAACGATGCCGTAGCCGCATCCGTAACGGACATCCGCAAAATCCTTCACCAGTTGAGGAGGATTGCCAAAATAGGTGCGTTGAATGAACCAATCGGCATCCGACAGCCGTTCCTGCCCGCACAGCCGTTCCTGCCGTGTGTCAACGGTGAATAGATCTAACCAGTCATTGCAAGTGGCGCGTGGCGGCGTGTTGTTTACACCACGCCGCCAAATCTGCCAAAGCGCGTTGAGCTTGACCGGATACCCGTTCGGTTCGACGAAAGAATCAGGTGGCAGCAACTCGGAATGAACCAACTCCGCACCTCTTACACGATGCTTCGGGCTTCCCTTCCCTTCGCTCTGAAAAGCCATTGGCAAAATGCATCCGATGTAATCCGCAAACGTTGCAGAATGATTGACGAACGCCAACGCGAGCCACGCCCGATAGCCAAACGGAGGATTTCCCAGAACTGCGTATCGTCTGTCTCCGATTGGAGGATGCCACGTCAAATAGTCGTGTTTGACGAACTCAGGGCGCGAAGTCAAGATGTCGATGCCGATGCGTCTGTCTTTGGGCATCAAATCGTAGAAGACTCCATTGCCCGCGCCTGGATCAATGAAATCGTACGACGACAAATCCGCATAGTCGGATTCCATTGCCCGATACAAGTGCTCGGTGCAAGCCTGCGCGATTTCAGGACGTGTGAAAATCCTGTCTAATCCGACTCCCGCATGGTCTACCCACGTCGGAATCATCTCGCAATCCGCCCAAGAGTCATTGCGGATTACCTTCGCTAAAGCGATATCGTCGGATGATTGTTCAGGTAGTACTCCGTTTGCGACAGAGAGAGAGGAACGCGTCGCCACGCTTAATGTCATAGATGCCCCCAGTCGTCCGACATGATGCCGTATCACAGCAATGAGGACTGTCGTGTGTGTTTGGGACCGATAAGGTCGTCGTAGCGCAGGCGTTTGCCGACTCCGTTGACGACCAGCGCGGACATTTGATCCGCTGTGTCAAGTTCGCGGGCGTTGTGCCTGCCCGCGAACTCGTTCACGTACCTTTGGAGGTGCTTTTCGCTGAACTGGTGATACGTGCCGTTGTATCCGCGCTTGAGCATCGCCCAGAAGGATTCGATGCCGTTCGTGTGCGCTTGACCGCGCACATACTCTTTGACGCTGTGCTTGACCGACTCGTGCTTGCGGTTGATGCCGACGTAGGCTTGCGCTTCGTCCGTATAGACAGTGGCATCTGCGTCGGTGTTGGAGCGCACGAACGATTGGAGCGTTCCCCTGTCAGTGGCTTCGATTGCTTCGGCTATGACGTTCCCGCTCTCGCGCTCTTTGATCGCCACTACCGGCGCTTTGCCCACCGCGCCGCGTCCCGCATTGAGTTTCTTGGACTCATGCTTGTTGCGCTCTTTACCGCCGATATACGCTTCGTCCACTTCCACTTCCCCGCCGAACGGAGCCGCGTCGGTGTCCCAAGTCTCGCGGATGCGGTGAAGCATGTGCCATGCGGTCTTCTGAGTCACGTCGATGTCGCGGTGCAACTTCATGGACGATACGCCCTTGAGGTTCGTTGACACCAAGTAGTATGCCATACCCCATTTGCGGAGCGAGACCTTGGAGCCGTGCAAAAGAGTTCCGGTTTTGACGCTGAAATCCTTGTTGCAACCCTTCGTGTAGCAGTGGAACGGCATAGGCTTGCGGTTCTTGCGGACGGTGATGGATTCCCCGTCGCAGAACGGGCAACGTATGCCGTCGGGCCAGCGTTGCGAGATGAACCACGCTTCCGCCTTCGTTTCCGTGCTGAACATCTCAGCGGCTTGGAATACCGAGATGCCGTTGCGGTGTGATTTGCCCGGTGTGTTCATGCATCTAATTATACATGCACACTACAAGGATTGCAACTCAAAATTGTAGTTTCCGATATAATTCCCATTTGATTGCTGCCCTCATCGCCCGAGGAAAACGCATACTCTTCGTCGCGGAAAA
>CAZMBB010000063.1:0-9885 GCA_964564575.1 uncultured Dehalococcoidales bacterium | reverse complement strand
CCGCTTGGGTGCCCTTCTTTTTGTTGCGACGCTCGATTGCTCTGCGCTCTCGTCGTGAAAGGCGTCGCCCGTCTTTGGCGTGCGTAGGTGCGTTGACGGTTGTGATGGTCTGTTGTGCGGCGCCCTGTTGGGAGTTGGCCGATTGCATGACGGTCTGTTGTCCGGCCTGGGCGAGGGCGATGCGTTGGGCTGCCGCCAAGGCGTCGGTTTTCAGTGCTTCGGTTGGCGCACTTGCGAGTTGGGTTCCTTGTTGAGGGATATGGGGGGCGAGGTGGAAGATGGTTCGGGCGACTTCGTTGCGTATCTCTTCGTTCATCTCGTTGAACATCTGATACGACATGGTGCGGTACTGGACGAGGGGGTCGCGTTGTCCGATGGCTTGGAGGCCTATGGATTGTCGCATGTTTTCCATGCGTGTGAGGTGGCCTACCCAGTGTCGATCGAGGACGCGTAGGAGGACGCTGTGCTCGATCATCTTCAGGTTTTCATCGCCGAAGAGGAGTTCGCGTTCGGCGTAAACATTGTCTACGTAGTCGTGGAGTTCTTTTTCGATATCTTGCTGTGATCTGCTGGCTACATCGTCTTCGGTGGTGAAGATTTCGACGATTGGGAAATAACGTCGGATAGCTTGTTGGAAGCCGGGGATGTCCCACTCGATGATGTCGCCGTCGAGGTGGACTGCGACGATGTTGCTGAGAGCGGATTTGAGGTAATCCTTGATTTCGCCGCGGAAGTCGCCGCCGTCAACGATGCGGTCTCGCATTTTGTAGACGACGTCGCGCTGGGTGTTTGCCACGTCGTCGTAGTCGACGAGTTGCTTTCGGATCTCGAAGTTGATGCCTTCGACCTTTTGCTGAGCGTTTTCGACGGACTTGACGAGGACGGAGTTTTCGACTGGGACGTCTTCTTCCCACTTGAACATCTCGAGGGTGCTCTTGATGCGGTCGCCACCGAAGCGTCGGACCAATTCGTCGTCGACGGAGAGGAAGAATTGGGTCTCGCCGGGGTCGCCTTGACGGGCACAGCGGCCTCGTAGCTGATTGTCGATGCGGCGAGATTCGTGGCGCTCTGTGCCGAGAACGAAGAGACCGCCTTTGGCGATTACTCCGTCGTGTTCTTCTTGCCAGACCGCCATGGGATCGGCGTCGTGGCCGTTTCTGGACTTGTGGCGGTTTTGGCGTCCGTTTTGTTTGGAACTGGTATCGGTGATGGCATCTGGGTTTCCGCCTAGGATGATGTCGGTACCTCGACCGGCCATGTTTGTGGCGACGGTTACAGCGCCCGGGATGCCTGCTTGTGCGATTACGTGGGATTCTGATTCGTGCTCTTTGGCGTTGAGGACACGATGGTTGACGTTTCTCTTTTTGAGGAGGTTGGCGATTATCTGGGACTTTTCGATGGTTGTGGTCCCGACAAGGACGGGGCGGCCGGCGTTGCTGACTTCTTGTATCTTGTCGGCGGCGGCGTTCCACTTGGCCCCCTCGTTCATGTAGATGAGGTCTTGGTGGTCGATGCGCTTGTCTTCGCGGTTTGTGGGGATAGCTACGACTTCAAGGCCGTAAATCTTGGACAGTTCTTCGGCTTCAGTTGCGGCGGTACCGGTCATTCCGCTGAGCTTGTCGTACATGCGGAAGTAGTTTTGTAGGGTGATTGTGGCGTAGGTTGCAGACTCGGCTCGGACGCGGACTTTTTCTTTTGCCTCTAAGGCTTGGTGGAGACCGTCGGAGAAGCGTCGGCCTTCCATGAGGCGTCCGGTGAATTCGTCGACTAGGATGATCTCGCCGTCTCGGACTACGTATTCGCGGTCGCGGAGGTAGATGTGCTCAGCTCTGATGGCGTTTTCTACGAGGTGGGGAAGTTCGTGGTCTTCGCCGGATTCGCTGTAGAGGGTTTGTACGCCAAGCATTCGTTCGGCTTTTTCGCTGCCGACTTCGGTGAGGGAGACGTTTTTGCGTTTTAGGTCTACCTCGAAGTCGATCTCGGGTTTTAGGCGAGTGGCAAGAGAAGAAAAGCGTGAGTAGTCGCGACCTGTCTCGATGCCTGGTCCGCTGATGAGTAGAGGGGTCCGGGCTTCGTCGATGAGGATGTTGTCTACTTCGTCTACGACGCCGTATGCCAGAGCTTTTTGAACTCGGTCTTCTGGTCTGCTGACCATGTGATCGCGGAGATAGTCAAAGCCGAGTTCGTTGTTGGTTGCGTAGAGGATGTCGCAGGCGTAGGCCTCGACTTTGGTGGCTGGTCGGAGCTGGGTACCTACAACGGATGCGAATTTGGAGGAGGCGTCTTCGCGTTCTTGAGGAGCGCCGTCCTCTCGGAAGTTTTCGTCGAAGACGAATGACTGATTGTTTTGCTGCAAGCAACCGACGGAGAGGCCCATGAATTGGTATACGGGGCCCATCCACTCGGCGTCACGTTTGGCGAGGTAGTCGTTGACGGTAACGACGTGGACGGGTTTGTCGTCGAGGGCGTTGAGGTATGCGGCGAGAGTTGCGACTAGGGTCTTGCCCTCGCCGGTGCGCATCTCGGCGATCTTGCCTTGGTGGAGGACGATACCACCGATCATCTGGACGTCGAAGTGGCGCATTGCCAAGACGCGCGTGGAGGCTTCTCTGACAGCGGCGAATGCTTCGGGGAGGATATCTTCGATGGTTTCGCCGCTGTTGAGACGGGATTTGAACTCGTAGGTAAGCGCGGCGAGGTCGTCGTCCATCAAGTCGCGCATCGAATCTTCGTGTGCGTTGATTTGTTCGACGATCGGATGCAGCTGTTTGAGCTGTTTCTCGTTCGGATCGCCTACTAATTTTCCTAGTAGTTTTCCGATCATTGTTCGGCTCTTGGTTGTGGCGTGAGGTTCAGGTTCTCACGCAGTCGGACTTTAGTCGGGGAAGAGCGCACCGACGGATCTGCCCTTGTGGATTCGATCGATAGCTTCACCTATAAGCGGTGCGATCGATAGCACTCTGATCTTGTTGTGCTGCTTCTCTGGTGGCAATGGTACTGTGTCGGTAATGACGATTTCCGAGATCTCGGGTCGTTCGGCGAGTCGGTGCGCTGCGCCATTGGGAAATACTCCGTGTGCGGCGGCGACGTAGACCTCACGCGCACCATTCATGCGGAGTCCTTCAGCGGCGGCCAACATCGTACCGCCTGTGGCGATTTCGTCGTCTATCAATATGGCGTTGCGATTGTTTACCTCACCAATGACGTTGTGGGTTTCGACGTTGTCATCGTTACCGGTGCGACGTTTCTCGACGATTGCCAACGGGGCATCGAGTAAATGTGCAAAGTCACGGGCGCGCTTCGTGCCTCCGATATCAGGAGATACGACGACTGGCGCGTCTAGTTCTTTCTCCACGAAGTATTTCGAGAGCATCGGCATGGCGGTCAGTTCGTCGACGGGGACTTTGAAGAAGCCTTGGACCTGGCCAGCGTGGAGGTCAACGGTCAGAAACCTGTCCGCGCCAGCGGTTTCGAGGAGGTCGGCGATTAGACGGCCAGTGATTGGGACCCGTGGCTGGTCTTTTTTGTCGGTGCGTGCGTAGCTGTAATACGGGACGACGGCGGTGATGCGCCCGGCGGACGCGCGGTGAGCGGCGTCGATCATGATCAGCATCTCCATGATGTGATCGTTGACCGGTTCGACGGTAGGTTGTACGACGAAGACGTCTCGCGCCCGTATGTTCTCGAGGATGCGGACGAACGTGTTGTCGTTTGAGAACTTGAAGACGTCAGCTTCGCCGACTGCTATGCCGAGGTATTCGCATATTTTTTCCGACAGGCCTTCGTGAGCCCTTCCGGATAGGATTACGGGTCCTCCGTTAATCGGGTGCATGGGTTGCGAAACTCGGTTGCTGGATGTGGCGACGCGAATCTCGATTCTAGCACCCCGTTTTGGAGTTCCCAACCTTAGGGTTTAAGTTCGGAGTACGCGTTCCGGTCAAAGCCGATGATGGGATCTGCGTCTGGGGAAATGATGATGGGCCTGCGGATGAGACGCGGCTCTTCGAGCATCGCGTCGATGAGTTCGGCTTCGGTTACCGAGTCGCGGCGTTCACGGTAGGGCTTTGCGCTGGGACTGCGCCATGAGAAGAGGTTTTCGATGCCTGCGGCTGCGACTAGAGCTTCGAGTTCATCTCGGGACATGGGCTCCTCAAAGAAGTCGCGCTCTTCGACCTTGACACTAACTTGGTCGAGAGCCTTCTGAGCATCTCGACACGTCGAGCACTTTCGCCAGGTGTAAAACCGTCGTTCTGCAGTCATCTTTCTTCGCCTTTCGTCTTTCGGAGCGCCTTGTAAGGTGTGAATTCGTATTGTTTATCGAAATTGGGAAAGGCTAGTGTAAATTCATTGGCAGGTGCCGATGTTCCGGCATGTTCCTTTAACTGCCTCGTGGGGACTTGATGGCTTCGACTCGTTTGGCAATTGATACCGCGGTCGCGCTCACCCGAAATGCTAATCCGGTAGCGCGTTTCAGGCGCGGTTCGCAGAGTTTATTCAATATCAGTGTCTACACATTTGGGATGTCGGGCGTTTGGGTGGCATTTGGCAGCATTCTGATGCAGTACAAGGTGACGGAGATAGCGGCCAACGATCCGGTCAGGATGTTGGGCTGGACACTGGACAAGACGAGTCTCGCGGCGGCGATCTCGCTTATTGGTCTGGCGATAGCGGCTGTGGTACAGCCTTTAGTCGGACTGATCAGCGATCGAAAAGTCAGCATTCCGGGGTTGAAGCGATACCCGTTCATCATCTTTGGACTTTTGGGACTGGCTATATCAACGTTGATGTTCGGGTTTGTGAACAGCTTTTTGGCGTTATTGCTCGTGACCGCGGCGATGCAGATCACCGGCAATACGGCACAAGGGCCGGCCAATGCGTTGATCATCGACCATGTTGACGATAGAGAACGCGGTCGGGCATCGGGGTACTTGAATCTGATGCGATTGCTGGGTGCAGGTTTCGTTGCGATGTTGGTGGTTTTCTTGATGTCGAACTACCATATCGACGACGCTCCGCAGTGGATGTGGTTCTCGGTGATTGTGATGGTTGCGGTTCTATCGGGGACGACGATCTACACGCTTTTGGCCCTGCGCGTCCCAGTCTCGCGTTCGATAACTGAAGTCCCGATTGACGATATGGGCGAACCTGTTGCGGACTTTGCAGAAGAGGAAGAGCGTTGGAGCAGTGTTCGGTACTACTTTTTCCTGTCGTCGATGGCGCTGCTTCTCGCGGCGATGACGGCGGTCCAAACGAACGCGTTGTTCTTCGTTCAAGATGTGATCGGATTGGAGAATCCTGCGAGGGGAGGTAACTACATTCTTGCCGCGCTTGTGGGGTCCGCCGCCTTGGTGGTCTATCCTGCCGGCAAACTTTCGGACTATATCGGTCGAGGGGTATTGCTCTTGATCTCCGGGATCCTTGGTTCGGGTGGGGTCCTATCGGTGCTGTTGCTGAATGCTCATTCGCTGATCGAGGTGATACCCGGTGTGATGGCGATCGGTTTCTGTGTGGGGATATATCTCTCAGTCGGCTGGGCTGTGGCAAATGACTTGGTTAGACGGTCCACCGCGGCACGCGACTTGAGTCTGACAAGTCTCTCGGGTTTGGCCGGCGCAATCGCAGGTCGTTCAAGCGGTTTTTTCATCGGAGGATTAAACGAGGCGGGACTGGGTTTCGGCATCGAACATCTTGGTTACGCGGTGGTTCTCGGGGCTGGTAGTCTGGCCTTTCTGGTATCCGGCATAGGTTTCTGGCTAGTAGTTAAAGATCACAGGTAATTACAAGTCTCGCTGTGTCCTGTACCATCAGTAATCATGACTACCGGACGTGAAATGGGATCATCGATCAAATCGGGTCGAACAATATCGATAGCCCGTCCGCGTGGATTCTGCGCTGGCGTCGATTTGGCCATTGGCATCGTGGAGTTGGCGATAAAACGCTACGGAGCACCGGTCTATGTCAAACATCAGATCGTGCATAATCCTCAAGTCGTCGCCGATGTTGAGGCCATCGGGGCGATCACGGTGGAAGAGGTCGAGGAGGTGCCGAAGGGATCGGTGGTTGTTTTTTCTGCTCACGGCTCTCCGCCGTCGGACTACGAGAAGGCAAAAGCTCTAAATTTGACGGTGCTGGACGCTACATGCCCGTTGGTAACGAAGGTCCACCATGAGGCGAAGAAGTATTCGAGCGAAGGCAAGCGCGTGATCTTGGTCGGACACCGGGGCCATCAAGAGGTGATAGGGACGACTGGTCAGGCGGAGATGGCATTGTATGACGAGAGAGAGGACAACGATCTTCCAGACTGGGAGGATGACTCCGAGGTTGTGGTGTTGACGCAGACGACATTGTCGGTGGCTGATACCGCGGAAGCGGTCGACAAGATCAAGTCGAAGTTCGACCAATCGCTGATTCGAAACGACATCTGCTACGCGACGACGAACCGACAGGCAGCGGCTCAAGATCTGGCTCGGGAGTCTGACGTGGTTCTCGTGATAGGTGCAGAGAACAGTTCGAACTGCAACAGGCTGCGCGAGGTAGTGATTAAGGAGGGGGTGGATGCGTATCTGATCAACGGGCCTGAGGAGTTAGATCCTGCGTGGCTAGAGGGGAAAAAACGTATCGGCATCACCTCAGGGGCGTCGACTCCCGAGAAGATCGTGCGTGCTGTGGTAGACGCGATTGAGCACGACGAGTTAATCGAAGTGGGATCGGGTGAGGAGAACATCACCTTCAAGTTGCCGTCAAGGCTTCGTGAGACCGCTCAAGAAGCTGGATTCATTTACGACGGCTCGATGCTGGAGTGAGGGCGAAAGGGCGATTTGTAGTCATCGTCCTAGTCTCCGGATTGATGGGAGGGGTTTTGCTGGCGGCGTGTTCTAGCGGTGAGATTGCTACTGTCGCCTTGCCTGAAATAACTCCCGCCCCCACTTCGACGCCTGCCAGTCTACCTTCTATGCCTGTAGTCTCTCCATCGCCGACGCATACTGCGGTGCCTACTGCTACTGCGATTCAAACCGTGGCCAGATTGATGACAACAGCTTCGCCGACAGTCAAATCCGAGACACCGACTGCGTCGCCAACAGCGGCGCCGACCGAAACGCCGTCACCGACTACGACATCGGCTCCTGCTGCCACGGCCACAGTTCAGCCTGCCCCTACCGATACTCCGGCACCGATGTCGACCGCTACGGCTACCGCATCTGCGACGGCTACTAGCACTTCCACTTCGACACCAACGGCGACGAACACGCCGTCACCAACTCCTAATCCCTTGGATTCAATCATTTTCGTCGACAACGAGGATTGTGTTGACGGGATCAACCGTGAGTTGCTGCCAACTAGCGCTATGGATCTGCGGATTGGTGCCGGATCGGTTCCGTTGGTTATTGAAGTTGCCGACGAATCTCACGAACGACGACAGGGCTTGATGTGTCGGGAAACGCTGCCGTACGGTACCGGAATGTTATTCGTGTTTGAGGAGTCTCGCGCTTTGAACTTCTGGATGTTCAATACTTATGCGCCGCTGGACATTGTTTACCTAGATGATTCGCGTGGCGTTGTTAAGGCTTTGAGTATGGAACCGTGTCCTCGTCCCTACCAATACGACGACGGTAGGTGGCGCAACCATTGCTCGTCCGCGGCTAGCGGTTACGGTTCCGGCGAAGCTGCGCGATATGCTCTTGAATTGCCGGCTGGATGGCTGGCTAGTCTTGGTTTAGATCTGGACAATCTCGAAGGAGTTGAGTTCAGTTGGTGAACGGATCGATGAGAAGGATGGACCGCGGGCGGGCGCTCGTGGTGGTGACGGATGGTTTGGGATTCGATCCGGATAGGGTTAGGGATCTTTCTCGACGGGTGATCGGGGAGTTGAACCCGAGGACTCGACGGGCGTTGTTGGACGCCGCTCTCGAAGTTGCACCGCAGAGTTACATGCCGCTCGATTTGGCCAAGCTCGTGGTGATGCCGATTACGGCAGAGGGGGTTAGTCCGGGGTTGATGTGGCGCGAGGCGATTGACGTCTTGGACAAGGTGGATGCGATACGGGATCGCTTGAGAGAGCAACGGCTATTGGCGGAGATCGGGTCGCTAAGGCGGCGGATCGCGTTGGAGCACCGATATATCCCTTGGTTCGCCGAGGATCCGGCGTGGTCGGAGATAGTCAACCGGAACTTGACTGTACCGACTAATGCGTCGGGAGTTTGGGTCGGTTACGAAGATGTCGATCCTCCGGTTCAGGGCAATTCCGAGACGGGTCATCAGCAGATCGGCAATCTGGCGTTGGCTCCTCAGATTCCGTTGCAGATATCGCAGTCGATAACCGATGGTTCCTTCTACGAGAACCTGCATTTGGTTTCCACAATTAATGAGGCTTTAGAGGCGGGGAAGAACATCAATTTCTGCTTCTTGCTTTCAGGGATTCGGGGATCGGACGGGCGTGTGCATTCGGCTTGGAATCATCTCGAGGCGTTCTGCGAATTGGTGTTTGAGCGTATCGGTGTGTCACCGAACCGGGTGCGGATGCAGGCGATATTAGATGGGCGGGACGCGCCGGCACGGGGTTCGATGGAACTTGATGGCGTTGAGTGCGGTTACCTCGGCGAGTTGGAGAGGTTGTTGACGCGTTACGACGCTATGGATTCGCTCGCTTGGGTGGTCGGTAGAGGGTTGGCGATGGACCGGGACTATCGGGAGGAGAATTCAATCTGCGATTATTCGCTGTTGACGCAAGGCGCGGGGGAACGTGTCGCGAACATAGATGAAGTTCGTAGGATCGTGGCGGAGCACCATGATCGGGGCGAGACGGATGCGGATGTGAGGGCGATTGTGCTAGCTCGTGAAGGCGCAGAAGTTGCGAAGATAGAACCGGGAGATGCATTCATCAATCTCAACTTCAGGTCGGATCGTCAGCGCGCGAAGACGGCGGCATTGTGCGGAGCGCGGGAGTATCTAGATCGCGAGGCTAAGTCGCGTGGGCGGAATTGGGATTTTAGCTGGATGCGTGACGATTTGAACCTTCGGATGTGCGCGATGGCGGAATACGATGCCGAGTTTGAGGCGAGCTATGGCGTGAAGGTGGCTTTCCCAATCACGCCACATCGGTTGAATCTGCTTAGTCATTGGGACCGCTTGACGTCGGAAGATGATCTTTATCTGCTGGTTGCCGAAAGTGTGAAGGCGTCGCACATGGGGTATTTCGTTCGTGGTCGTCGGGAGGCTGAGCAGGGATCGAAATCGGAAGATCGGTGGGTTGTACCTTCGGATGGTATGGCTGAGGGCGTGAATTCGGATTCGGATTTCTACGTTCGGCCAGTGATGAAGACGCGGGAGATTGCACAGCTAGTGTCGGAGGCGATGGGTGCGGGTGAGCATCGGTTAATCATGTGTAATCTAGCGGCGACGGATATGGTCGGTCATCTACTGCCGACGCGGTTTGAGTCGGCGGCTGAGGCATATCGGGCGACAGTCGCGGTATTGGCGGAATTGAGCGGAGTGGCTCGGGCGAACGGTTATTCGGTGGTAGTTACGTCAGACCATGGGAATATCGAGAACGATGCTCCGACGCATACGATCAATCCGGTTTTGACTACGGTATTAACAGCCTCAGGGAGCGTCTCGCCGCGGGATATCGAGGGAGAATATTCGGCGAATCTCTACGATGTTTCGCACACTGCGGCGCGGTTGATTGGGATCGGTGCCAATCAAGTCGAGGAGATTGTGGGTGTGTTTCGAGGCGACCTTAAAGATGAGTTCGTTGGGAAGTCGATCGTCCAGTAGGGTTCCGCTCTACCAAGCGGTTTCCCCGCCGTCTATTACCAGTTCGGTGCCGGTAACCCATGCGGATTCGTCGGAGGCTAGGTAGAGGCAGCCGTAGGCGATGTCGTCGGG
>CAZMBB010000062.1:0-9982 GCA_964564575.1 uncultured Dehalococcoidales bacterium | reverse complement strand
CGCCATGAGAGGATGCGGCGGGTGTATAGGTGGAGGTCGTGTTCCCATGTGAAGCCGATTGCGCCGTGGGACTGGTGGGCGGTCCAGACGATGTCGTGCATCAGGGTGTTGGCGGTCCACTTGGCTTGGGATACGATGCGGGAGGTTTGGGGAGAGTCGGGGTTGGTTGAGAGGGCCCATGCGGCTCGGTTGGCCAGGTGCTGGGCGGATTTGACTTTTGTTGCCATGTCGGCCATGTAGTGCTGGATGACTTGGAATGCACCGATGGGGCGTCCGAACTGTCGGCGTTCTTTGACGTAGTCGATGGTGCGGTCGGTTACGGCGGAGCCTGCGCCGACCATCTGGGTGGCTCTTGCGGTTGCGCCGTGGAGGATCATGTGGTTGATGACGTCTTGACCTTCGCCGGGGTTGCCGATGATGGATGCTGATGGGACTACGACTTCGTTTAGCTCGATGTCGGTTGCGGGAGCGCCGGAGGCCATCTTGAGGGGAGTGATGTTTACGGTGCCTTCGGCGGTCTTGATGGGGAGGGCGAAAATGGTTGTTCCGGCGTCGGTTTCGGCGGGGATGAGGGCTAGGTCAGCGGAGTTGCCGTAAGGGACGAAGCGCGTTGTGCCGGATAGGACGTATCCGTTTGAGGTTTCGGCGGCGCGTAGGTTGGTGGCGGTCGGGTTTGTGGTGCCGTCGGCGCCGGTCAAGGATGGGACGGCGATGGTTTCGCCGGTGGCTATGGTTGGTAGCCACTCTTGTTTTTGGGCTTCGGAGCCGAATTTGTTTATTGCGGCGGCGGAGACTATGGCGGATTCGACTAGGGGCCCCGGGGCTAGAGCGGCTCCCCATTCGTTGAGAAGAACGGACATGTCGATCATGTCCATGCTGGAGCCGCCGTGGGATTCGGGGATGGTTAGGCCAAGCCAGCCGAGTTCGGCGATTTCTTGCCAGAAGTCATCGGTGTAGCCGCGCTCGTCTTCGGCCATTGCGCGGACGAAGTCGGAGGGTGAGCGGTCGGCGAGGAATTCGGCGGCGCTAGCGCGGATCAGCTCTTGGGTTTCGTTTAGTCCGAAGTCCATAAATTGGATTTACCGACGAGGCAGTTCGAGGCCACGGTAGGCGATGATGTTTTTTTGGATTTCGTTGGTGCCGGCTAGGATTGGGCCGGAGGTTTGATACATTCGCATTTTGAAGATGCGGCCGGCTAGGTCTTCATGTTCCGTTTTTGGCGCTTGGGGATCATCTATGAGGCCGGGCATTCCCAAGAGTTCTACGCCGAAGTCTAGGACTGCGCAGTTTGCCTCGGTTGCGGCGATTTTGCACATGCTGGCTTCGGTTGAAGGTGGGTAGCCTTGGGTCTGGAGCCAGGCGACTTCGTAGGTGATGTAGCGTGCCATTTCGATCTCGGCTTCGAGTTCGGCTAGGCGGCGGCGGACCTTCATGTCGTCGATCATTAGGGAGCCGTCGAAGCGTCGGGTTGTGGCGGCGTAGTCTCGGATCTCCTCCCATGAGCGCTGTGCCCATGAGACGTAGTCGATGTTTCCTCGCTCGAAGTTGAGGAGGTTCATGGCTACGTTCCATCCGTCGTTGAGTTCGCCGACCATGTTTTCGATCGGGACGTGGACGTCGTCGAACATGACTTGGTTGAAGGAGTGAGCCCCGGCGATGTTGATGATGGGGTTGACCTGGATGCCGGGGGACTTCATGTCGACTAGGAGGAAGGTGATGCCGGAGTGGCGTTCGGCCTCGCGATCGGTTCGGACGAGCATGAACATCATGTCGGCGCGGTGGGCGAGGGAGGTCCAGATCTTGGATCCGTTGATTACGAACTCGTCGTCTCGGAGTTCGGCGAATGTTTGGAGGGAGGCTAGGTCTGAACCGGTGTTTGGTTCGGAGTAGCCCTGGCACCATTGGAGACCACCTTGGGCGATGTCGGGGAGGTATTTTCGCTTCTGCTCTTCGGTTCCGAAGTGCATGAGGGTGGGTCCGAGCATACGTGTGCCGAAACGGTCGTTGCCAGGGGCTCGGCGGTAGGACATCTCCTCGGCGAATATGAGGCTGATCATTGGTGGTGCCTCTTGTCCGCCGTATTCCTTAGGCCATGTCATGGTTAGCCAGCCGCGGTCGGCCAAGGCTTTACGCATGCGTTTGTAGAGGGCCCATCCCTCGTCGCTGGCCTCGTCGTTGGGGCCTATCCAGTCGTCTGGGAGTTCGTCGTCTAGGAACTCCCGAAGTTCCTCGCGGAATGCGAGTTCCTCATCGTTGAATTCGAACCACATTTTGGTGATCGATGGATGTTAGTCGGCGGTTACGGCGAGGCTGGTGATGGTTTTGACGATTCCGCCGACCTGATGCATCTTGGTGCTGACGATTCCGCCGATGTCTACGAGGTTGTCGGCCTCGACGACAGCGATGATGTCGAAAGGTCCGGTGACCATGTCTACGGCGATCATCTGGTCGATCTTGCGCAGTTCAGTGGCCACGTTAGCAGTGCTTCCGACGGATGTCTCGATCAAGATGTATGCTCGGGTCTTCATGTTGTTAAGGTGTCTCCTTCTGAGAGATGATTTGGTATTGCTTATGCTAATGTGCGGAGGGCGGATTGGGTAGCGTTGGTTAGGAGTTTTGGAAGTCCAAAATCTTTTCGTATTGGTTTTCGGCGATTGGTGGTCCGGGTGGTCCGACTACCGACATTGCTAGTTTGTTGGAGTTAACCACGTATTCGGCTACGGATTGCACGTCTTCCAAGGTGACTTTGTCTAGGGATTTGATGCGGTCGTCTAGGGATTCGATTTTTCCGCGTAGGAGTTCCTGAGACGCGAGGTCGTTGGCTACTGCCCTGCTCTCTTCCACGCTGAGGATGAGGCGACCTTTTGCGAGTTCTCGGGCGTCGCGAAGTTCTTCTTCGGTGATGCCTTTACGGATTTTGACCAGCTCGTCGACGATGACTTGGAGGGTTTCGGCTGCTCTCGGGGGCTCGACGCCAGTGTGGATGTCGACTACTCCGCAGTCGGACAGGGTGTGCATGGAGCTGCCGATGCCGTATGCGAGGCCGCGTTTTTCTCGGACTTCTTCGAAGAGCCGGCTGCTCATGCTTCCGCCGAGGACGACGGTTAGGATGCGGAGGGCGGCGCGGCGTGGGTCGTTCATGTCCACGCCTTTGAATGCCATTGCGATGTGCATCTGCTCGAGGTCGCGTTCGCCATGGGTGACGGTTGGGCCGGAGAGGTTGTCTTCGTGGGGGAACATGGAGCGTGGTTCGCCGTCGGGGAGGTCGCCGAGGAGATCGTTGATTTGGCCGACTACCTCGTCGTGTTCGATGTTTCCGGCGACAGCTACTACCATGTTGCGGCCCACGTATTGATCTCGGTGGTAGTCGATCATTACGGATCGTGGGATTGCCTCGACGCTTTCGATGGTTCCTGCGATGTCTCGGCCTAAGGCTTGGTCGGGCCAGAGGGCGGAATCGAGGAGGAGGCCGGCGAGTGCGCCGGGGGAGTCGTGGGCTGCTCTGATCTCTTCAAGGACGACGTGTTTTTCTTGGGCGATGTCGTTTTCTCTGAAGAGAGGTGACTTGATGATGTCTGCGATGACGTCGATGCCGCGTCGGTAGTGTGGTGAGGCCATTCGGGACCAGTAGCCGGTGCATTCGCGGTCGGTGAAGGCGTTGATCATGCCTCCTACGCTTTCGATGACGCCGCTGATGTCTCGAGGACGTGGGCGCGTGGGAGTGCCCTTGAAGAGCATGTGCTCGAAGAGATGGGAGACGCCTGCTTCGTCGTCGGTTTCATAGCGGCTGCCTGCGCCTACGAGGAAGATGGTGCTGACCGCCTGGGTGTGGGTCATCCTGCTGGTGAGGATGCGGAGGCCGTTGTCTAGGACGGATCGTTGGTAGTGGGGGGAACTCATACTCGTGGGAGATCCACTTCGTCGTTGGTTGCGGATTGCCAGATGCGGATGCGTGCGGCCATGTCTCGGATGCGGTCGCGTTGTTGGGGATCGTCGTAGAGGTTGTTTAGTTCGTGGGGGTCGTTGTTGAGGTCGTATAGTTCGCACTGGTCTGCGGGACAGAGGTTGAGTTTCCAGCGATCAGGGGTGATCACGGTTCGCCAGTGCATTGATGCCATGCGGTTTATTTCGGGGGTGCCTAGGTTGCGGTCGCCCATTCCGTTCCATTGGACGAAGACATCGTTGTTGGAGAGGTCGGCGTCGCCGTTTAGAACAGGGGCTAGGCTCTTGCCTTGGATCGGCCAACGGGATGGATCGACGGCGGATGGTGTTGGGGCGAAGCCGTCGCCTAGGAGTTGGGTTGAGACGGACTGTTCGTCTTCGGGGGTTTCGCTCAGGTCTAGGAGAGTTGGGACGAGATCGACTAGGGATACTGAGCCTTCGATGCGTTTGGGTTCGGTGCCGGGGACGCGTATGAGGAGGGGGACGCGTGACGCCTCTTCGTACATGGAGCGTTTTTCGAGCATCCCGTGGTCACCTGCCATTTCACCGTGTTCGCTGGTGAAGACGATGATGGTGTTGTCGAGCTGGCCTGTTTCGTTGAGGGCTTCAAGCATCTTGCCGATTTGGCGGTCGACCAAGGTGACGTTGGCGAAGTATTGGGCTCGTAGGCGGCGCCAGCCGTCTGCGGCGGTCAAGTCGTGGTAGTCGTCGATGCCTAGGGGGTTGAGGTTGCCGGCCATGTAGTAGTCGGCTCGTAGGCGGTTTAGGAGCGGGCCATCGTCTGGACGTTGGAGGAATGCGGGGCCGACTGAAATTTCCTCGGGTTCGTACAGGTCATTCAATGGACCTGTGTATGGCGGGTGCGGTTCGAAGAATGAGACGTAGAGCATGAAGGGTTGGTCGCCCTGCTCGGAGTCTGGATGGGATCGGATGAAGTCAGCGGCGGAGTCTCCTAGGAAGTAGGCTTGGGTCTGCTCTTCGGTGAGGTTTGCGGTTGCGAACCAGTTTTCGTATGAGCGATTGACGCCGGGCGGTTCGATGCCGTGCTTTCGGAGATGGTCGTTGTAGTGGGCTTCTACGTTTCGGTATTCGCGTCTTGTGGCTCGGACGCGGTGGAAGTCTTCGACGCTGATCCACTTGTCGAAGCCATGTTGCTGGATCATGTCGTTGCCGAGGTGCCACTTGCCGAAGTAAGCAGAGTAGTAGTCTTCGCTGATGCGCTCGGCGATGGTGGGGCAATCGGAGGGGAGGGGGATGTTGTTGCGGTGGAGGCCTACGGCGTGGGGGTAAAGGCCGGTCATGATGGAGGCGCGGCTGGGGGTGCAGACGGGTTGTGTGACGTAGGCGTTATCGAAGATGAAGGACTGGTCGGCGATGGTGTTTAAGTTAGGGGTTTCGATCCAATCGTTGCCGTAGCAGGCCATAGAGTCTTGGCGTTGCTGGTCGGTGAGGATGAAGAGAATGTTTGGGCGATTGAGGGTGTTTGGCATGGAGTATTTTGGGTTCGGGTTTTTATTGCGTAGGATTTAGCTTACTACTAACGAAAACGCCTCAGAAATGCCTGAAGAGACAAGCGCGCAAGAGCCGATCGATGTGACTAGCGTACGTCGTGCGAGGAATCCGCAACGGGAAGATCGTCCTTGGGGTTCGTATGAGGTTTTGACGCGGGGGCCTGGGTTTCAGGTGAAGCGGTTGAGTGTTAAGCCTGAGAGCAGGTTGTCGTACCAATGGCATCGGCATCGGGCGGAGACTTGGACGGTGGCGCGAGGGATTGCGAAGGTGACGATCAATGGGGAGGATCAGATGTTAGGGCCGTCGCAGTCGGTGCATGTTCCGAGGACGCATAAGCATCGGATTGAGAATCCGTCTTCGGTTGAGCCGTTGGAGATTATCGAGGTGCAGACGGGGGATTATCTCGGGGAGGATGATATTGTGCGTGAGGCGGATGATTTTGGGCGGGTTTGAGGCGAGTCGGCCTTTGCCAGCCGCTTTCAATGAGATTTCGTCGTAATGTGATGTGGTGCTAATGGGTGAGGAAACTGTGTGGGTGGCTAGTCGCGTATGTAGCTCCCCAAAATTGAGGCAACGGCTGCGGAGGAGATGAGACGGGTTGTGGTATTGATTGAGTATGTGCGTAAGGTGTGATGTGTTGTCTTGATGAGAGGAATGGATGAGGCAAAGAGCAGCGCGCCGAAACTGGTGGAATTCGTCGCGCGAACACCTGATCTGGTCAACAATTCGATGACGTAGCAGACGAGTCGCGAACCATCGATGTTGTGTTTTGGCACGATCAATACCCCATGTATCTGAAACGTTAACCTTCTGATCAGGTTAGAAATTCTAGGGGTGTATGAACAATATGTACTGGTGCAACTGATCGTTGATTTGGTGATTAATCGTTAGCATAGTTGTGGGTCACATTGGGTGGTGTTTCTGAACAGTACCGAGTCATTTCACGTGTGGAGGCATGTGGCATGGCTGGCCTTAGACTCCATGTCATGACCACTGACGAAGATCGTCTGATCTCGCCGCCTGCCTCAGATGAGGGCACGCGTCGTTCGATGATGTCGAACCGTCGGGCAGATACTAAGCCTGAGGTGGTGTTTAGGAGCATGTTGCATCGGGCCGGGTTGAGGTTTCGGAAGGATCGGTATGTGAAGTTTGAGCGGCGTGGAGTGAAGGTGGATGTTGTGTTTCCTACGCAGCGGGTGGCGGTGTTTATTGATGGGTGTTTTTGGCATCGGTGTCCAGAACATGGGACGATGCCGACGCGGAACTATGAGTATTGGCTGGCGAAGTTTCGTCGGAATATGGAACGGGATGCTTCGAATAATGAGAATCTGCGCGAGTTGGGTTGGCGCGTACTGCGGGTTTGGGAGCATGAGGTTAAGGATGAGGATTTGGCTCGTCACGCTGTGGATCGGGTTGTTTTGTCGGTTAAAGGGAGTGAAGGATGAAGTTCGTGTCGATGTCGAAAGGCGCGGGTTTTAGAATTTGCAGTCGTATTAGCCCGTCGGTTAAGTCACGTGCCTGAAGTTTTGAGTGAAGAACAGATCGTTGCGATCTTGGAGACCGCGTATTCGGGCGCGGTCTATGATGCGATGCGGGAGTTGGGGTTGGAGGACGGGATTTTGCCGAACGATATTCAGCCCGTTGATCCCGAATTGCCGATTGTTGGGAAGGTGTGGACTTGCAGCGGCGGGATGGTTGAGGGCACGACACAGGATGAGTCGTTGCTGTCTTGGACGGGGATGTTAAGTGCGGCCCCTTCGGGATCGGTGGTTGTTTGTCAGCCGAATGACTCGACGATTGCGCATATGGGTGAGTTGTCTGCTGAGACGCTAAAGTTTCGAGGTGTGAAGGGTTATGTGGTTGATGGTGGGAATCGTGACACGGACTTTATTTTGAGGTTGGGATTTCCGGTGTTTTGCCGGTATCTGACGCCTTCGGATATTGTGGGTCGGTGGCAGGTTCAGACGATGGGCGAGCCGGTCGTGATTGGTGGTGTTCGGATTTGCACGGGGGACTATTTGGTTGGTGATCGTGACGGTGTTGTTGTGATACCTGCTTCTGCGGCGTCGGATGTGGCTATGCGAGTTGATGAGGTGATGAATACTGAGAATGAGCTTCGGAACATGATTCTGAGTGGGATGGATCCGCAGGAAGCGTATCTGAAGTACCAGCGGTTTTAGGGATGGTCGAGAGTAAGCGCCAAGAGCCGATGTTTACTGAAAACCTACGTGCCCCGGGTTGGATGTTCGCGTTTTTGGGGTTGATGCTAGGCGGGATTTCGGGCGGCCTGACGGCGGTGGGGATTAGGAGTTTCGGAGATGATCCGTTGATTTCGGGAGCTGAGGCATTGGTGTTTTTTGTCTGTTTCGCGGTGGCAGTGGTAGGGATTGTCTATGTGATGTTGGGGTCAACTTTGATGGAGACGCGGGTTGAGGAGAAAGGGATCAGCGTCAGGCTGGGATTGCTTGGGACTCAGCGGATGTTTGAGTGGGGAGAGATTGGGGCGATAAGGGCGGTTGGTCATAGCATCGCGCGGCATGGCGGACGGGGGAATCCGTTTGCGCCTGCTAGTCGGCGGTCTTGGACCATGTATGGGGTGAAGAGCGGGGTTGAGATTGAGTTGGGGGGTGGTGTGATGTTTGTTTCCAGTCGGAAGGGTGAGGAGTTGGTTGCGGCTGCTGAAGGAGTGTTGGGTCAGAGCTGACCTTTGACGTGAGTGGGTTGTCGGACGGCTCACTGCTATCATCACAGCATCTTGCTAGGATGCGTTGACCTTGATGGAGGGTCGTAGGTATGACTACCTCAACTCTTGCCGCAGTGATTTATGAGCAGGGGCAGCCTGCAGTTGTGGAGGCTTTGGAGTTGGGTGATCCGGGGCCGGGTGAAGTGATGGTGAAGATCGGCGGGACCGGGGTTTGTCACAGCGATCACAACGTGTATTCGGGATATCGGCGGACGGATGATTTGCCGACGATTTTGGGTCATGAGGGTGCGGGGATTATTGAAAGCGTGGGACCTGGTGTCGATGGGTTAGATGAGGGGGACAAGGTCGTTTTTGCGATTCGGCCGATGTGCGGTAAGTGCAAGTATTGTTCGACTGGTCGGTGGAATCTGTGCGATCCGATTTCGGGTTATGCCCCCACGGCGGAGTTTCGGAAGAATGGCACGAAATACTACGGCGGGATGGCGACCTTTACTGAGCACACGGTGGTATGGGAGAACAATGTGGTGAAGGTGGATCCTGACATTCCGCTGGATAAGGCGGCGCTGGTGGGTTGTGCGGTGATTACCGGTGTGGGTGCTGTTGTTAATCGGGCAAGGGTTGAGACGGGTTCGACGGTTGCGGTTTGGGGTTGCGGAGGTGTTGGGTTGAATGTGATTCAAGGTGCGTATTTGGCTGGAGCCTCGAGGATCATAGGGGTGGACATCAATCCTGACAAATTCCAGTACGCCACTCGGGTTGGAGCAACGGATACTGTCGATGCGTCGAAAGAGGATGCGGTTGAGGCGATTCGAGAGTTGAGTTCGGGCGGTGTTGATTATGCGTTTGAGGTGATTGGGCAGCCTGCGACGCTAAGGCAGGCGTTAGAAGCGACATGCGAGGGAGGAACGGCGGTTTTGGTGGGTGCAGCTCCGGATGATGGCGAGGTGATGGTTCCGATGCGACACCTGTTTTTGGATCGGGCGTTGATTGGATGCAGTGCGGGGACGGGACGACCGAGGTACGACTTCCAGTGGCTGATTGAGCTTTATAAACAGGGACGGTTGAAGTTGGATGATTTGGTGACGCGTACGAGGCCGTTGACGGAGGTAAACGAGGCATTTCAGGATATGGAGGCGGGGGCAGTTGCGCGGACGGTGCTAGTGCCGTAGTGCGCTCGTGCGTCGGCGTTAAACTTGAGTGAGAGTTGAGTTCTTAACGATTGCCCAGCGAGATTGCTATGGCTACAGAATCGGTTTCTACATCGGATAATTGGCGGGAGTTGGAGAAACGGGCCGACGCGATGGTGCCGGCAGATATCGCCGAGCGTATCCCGGTGCGGGTCACCGACGAAGGTCGTGCGGTGAGGATCGGCAAATCTCGTGTGACGCTCCCGGTTCTTATCGGGTTGTATCAGAACGGTGATGATGTCCAGTTCTTGGCGAATGAGGCGTTCCCTCACTTCGACCAAGGTGACGTTCAAGCGGTGATTGACTACTACGAAAGCAGCGATGGTGCTTGGATCGATCCCTACATTGAGGTCATAAATGCCGCTGCCAAACTAAGTCACGAAGACCATAAGAGTAGATGGGAAGCCGGGGAGTTCGGGCCGCGCCGTTTCGGCACAGAGAGCTCGAACGGTACGTCTGAGTGATTAGATTCCTCGCTGATGAGGATTTCGATGGGCATGTGATCGCTGGCGTTCGCCGTCGGTATCCGCACGTCGAGATTCAAACGATCCAAGAACTCGGGATGTTGGGCACACCCGATCCAGAGATATTGGAGTGGGCAACTCAGCGCGAACTGGTCGTGTTGTCGAGAGACTTG
>CAZMBB010000061.1:0-10088 GCA_964564575.1 uncultured Dehalococcoidales bacterium | reverse complement strand
CCCCAAACAACACAACTCCGAAATCCCCAGAATCCCCCCAATCCCAAAAATCCCAGTTCAGACAACCCATCATTAAAATCATTCCCCATCATTACCATCCACATCACACCTCCCCCGGAGCCCCCATGAAAAAAGCACTCATCACCGACTACGTCTGGCCAAACATCGACGTCGAATCCCAAGTCCTCAGAGCCGCCGGCGTCGAACCCATCGTCGCACCCAACACCTCCGAAACCACGCTCTCCGAACTGGCAGCAGACGCCGACATAATAATGTTCTGCTTCGCCCAAGTCACCGGCAACGTCCTCCGAACCGCCGAAAAATGCATGGTCGCATCCCGATACGGCATCGGCGTCGACAACATCGACATCCCAACCGCCACCGAACTCGGCATCGTCGTCACAAACGTCCCCGACTACTGCATGGACGAAGTCACCGACCACGCCATCGGCATGATCCTAGCCCTCAACCGACGCCTCCTGCCCCACGACGCCCAAGTCAAACAAGGCGGATGGCACGACGTAGTCCTCAACCAGCCAATGCACCGCACCCGCGGCGCCACCCTCGGCATCCTAGGCTACGGACGTCTCGGACGATCCATCGCAGCCAAAGCCGCCAGCTTCGGAATGAACCTCATCGCCTACGACCCCATGATCGAACCCGGCCAGGCCATAGACAACACCGAAATCACAACCTTCGAAGACGTCCTCCGCCGCTCCCACTTCATAACCGTCCACACCCCCCTCACCCCCGAAACCGAAGGCATGATCGGCCCCGACCAACTCGCCATGATGATGCCCGGCTCAATCATCGTCAACTGCGCCCGAGGAGGAATCATCCAAGAACAAGCCCTAGCCGACGCCCTAAACTCCGGCCACCTAGCAGGTGCCGGCCTAGACGTCCTAGAGCCCGCTCCCCCACCAAACGACCACCCCCTCCTAACAGCCCCCAACATCATCATCACCCCACACACAGCCTTCTTCTCCCAAGCCTCCACCATAGAACTAGAACGCCGAACCGCCCAAGAAGCCCTCCGAGTCCTAAACGGCAACCCACCCCAAAACCTAATCAACCCCCAAGTCCTAGGCAACTCCCGAGTAGGAATCTAAACCCAAACGCATCAATTACGACATACAATGATGCGTATATTGATGCACAGACGAGAGGTGCTCGCGATGAGAACAACAGTGAACGTCGATAAAGAATTGATCGAAAAAGCGCGCCGACTTTCCGGTATTGAAGGTCAATCCGCTTTGTTCAATGAAGGTCTTGTGGCTTTGGTCGAACGCGAGGCGGCTCGTCGATTGATAGCCCTCGGGGGCACCATGCCAGACCTCGAAATGCCCCGTCGCCGGCGCCCTTGGCTTGACGAACGCGAGTGATGGTTCTGATCGACACATCGGTCTGGATCGACCACCTGCGAAGCAGTGAACCTGAAATGTCCGTCCTTCATGCCGACCGCCAGATCGTCATGCATCCAATGGTGATCGGGGAGTTGGCGTGTGGCAACTTGCCCGAAAGAAGCAACGCATTGAGCTATCTAGCAAGTTTGCCTCGAATAGTTGTGGCGACGGATGATGAAGTGCTGTTCTTTATCGAACGCCATCAACTCATGGGCACCGGCATCGGCTACATCGACGCTCATCTACTCACTGCGAGCTTCTTACATGGCACAACGCAACTGTGGACGCGCGACAGACGAATGTTGGCAGTCGCAGATCAACTGGGAATCGAATTCGACCCAAGCGGGTGAATCCGGTAGACAAAATGCCGCAAACCACTATCCCCACCCCCAAACCCCAGCCGCACACTTACCCATAACCCACTCCAACTCGCCATCACCCGAAAACGCCGAATGCTCCATCACACCCCGTAACGCATTCCCATAACCCTCACGACCAGCCGCCGGAGGGAAATCGCTCCCCCACATCATCCGCTCAACACCAAAAGCATCCTTCGCCATCTCAAACAAAGGAGGAACATCCTCAAACCGAAACTCAGGCAACAACCGAGCCGGACGCCTAGCAATCTCCCCCAACCCCGGAACCTTGATCGTCGTATTCCCCCGCTCAGCAAGCCCCAACGCCCTCGAATAATCCTCCTCCCAAGACTCCTTAGCCGCGGCAATACCAGCAAGATGCTCAATCACAATCTGAGTATCCGGACAAGCATCCATAACCCGAGCAAACTCATCCGAAGCAAACCGAGCCGGATCACCCTGACAAGAAACAACCAGCCCCAACTCCCCTGCCCTCTTCCACATATCAAACCGACCAGCATTCACAAACCCCTCATCCGGCGCAAACCTCACCCCCGCAGCCCCCTGCTCCGCCAACCGACTCAAATCCCCCAAAGGATCATCCGCCCCCGGATCAACCAGAACCACAACCTTGAACCGATCACCCCGCTTTCCCGCCTCCTCGAACAGATACCCATTGTCAAACGTCCCGCCATGCTGAATCAGCACCGCCCTATCAACCCCATTCCGGTCCATCTGAAACTCAAGCACCTCAATCGGCTCGAACCAGTTATTCCCAGCATGGGTATGCGTATCAATAATCAGCATGACAGACGCTCCGAACGTCATATACCTAGGAAGTCACGGCCATCAGGTCGCAATCTCCATCTCCGGTGTCCCAACACCAGCACCTTCCGACATCACGAGATCATCAATCTCCTGCTTGACCTCCGACGGCATTTCCCAATCACCACCAACATTGTCCTCAACCTCCGACTCATTCACCATCCCGCACAACGCAACCGTCACCGTCAAGTTCGCCAGCACCCAGCCGATCGCCAACTGAGCAACCGTCTTCCCGTGATCCGTCGCGATCCCCTTCAGCTTCTCAACCACCGCCACATTCTTCGCCAAGTTCTCCGGCCCGAACGATGCCAATCCGAAGTTCGCTCCATTCGCCCGCCAGTCATCGTCACCGAACGCATGATCAGCCGACCACGCACCCGTCAACAACCCGTGAGCCAACGTCCCATAAGCCATAATCCCCATCCCATTCTCCTCAACGAACGGCATCACACCAGATTCAGGCCGACGATCAAAGATGTGGTACCCGATCTGGTTAGTGACGATCGGACTATGCTCACGACACGCCGCCATCATCTCAGGGCTGAAGTTGGAAACACCAGTGTGCAGCAACTTCCCCGCCGCCTTCGCATCCTCCAACGCCCGCATCGGCTCCTCAAACGACCTCGTGTGATCTGGCCAGTGGATCAAGAACAGATCGATATAGTCCGTGTTCAAACGCTCCAGACTCTCATCAATGCTCCGCAGCAAAGTCGCCCGTTCGCTTACCGACACCGTAGCCGCAGTCCGATCCGGATTGTCACGCACCCACTCACGTCCACCCTTAGTAACAAGCACGATGTCATTACGGAACGGGGCAATCGCCTTCCCCATCAACTTCTCGCCGTATCCCCAACCGTAAACCGCCGCCGTATCGAACAGACTGATACCTGCATCGAACGACTTCCTCGCCGCCGCGATCGCTTCATCATCGTCGAAATCCCCATACTGCCCACGGCCCATTGGCCAGCCGCCATAGCCGATGACCGAAGAGGCCAAACCTGAATCGCCAAACGTTCGCCGTCGCATGTCTACCTCGTGTCCTTGCTAATCTGATCGCGCGTGTTCGCTAAATGATATTGTGTTCAACCTTGAGTCACGACACCGTCAGAAGAGACACGGCTGACATCACCCTCACCCACAAACGCCGATGCAGTGATCTCTACTGTCAATCGCTCCCCCGCGGTCAACGGCCGCGCCGATCCATTCTCCATCGAATGCTTCAACCCGCGGTTGTCCCAACTAGTGCAAGGTTCCAACCCAACGTTGTAGCACCGCCCATACCACGGGTATCCCCAACCACCACCGAGATTCCGCCAATACCAGAGGTATCTAAACACATCCGATGGGAACGAGACCGCGAACCCCACATTGCTCTCTTTGTTATGGACCGCATACCACCCTTCATCCATCCCGGTCATATACGCCATATCCAGCGAACGATCCTCCTTCGGTGGCATCTCACGGAAATCGATCTCACCACCATCCACCGACGGCACCATCGGCCAATCCCCTTCCCAGCCCAAAACCAACTTCTGAGTGTCCACGAACTCCTCAGGATGCGTCAACACCTTGCACTCAGGAACATACAACCGGCATTCGTCCGACAGAAACGGCGGCCCGATCGCGATGTGCTCCAACCAAACGATATGAACATCTTCCTCGCCTTCGTTGATCGCCGTCTTCGACAGCGTAAGCGTCGACGATCCTTCCTCCAACGACATCGTCATGTCCACTGCGACCGGCATCCTCACTCCCTTAGTCCGGAAATTGACGGCGACCCTCTCCGTCGAGTCTTCGACGATCGTCGCATCCCAAGGCAGATTATTCAGTTCCGCGTGCAACCCGAAATCCGCGCCGTACACCTCATCGGGATATCCGCCGTGCGGCAACGCCGTCTGCCAACCACCTTCGTAGTAATCAAGCCACATCCCTTGGCTCGAACCCGTAGACGGTACAAACTTCCTCGGATCCCTCACCCCCCAAGGAGAACGCCACATGAATTCCGTATCCGTGGGTTTGTGCACGAACGAGTACACATCGGCTCCCTTGTCCGCGAGAATCATCACCCGCACCAAGGAGTTCTCCATCACCACCGTCTTCAACCCGCGGTAGGTCCAAGAATCGGAAACCCGGCATCCGTGCGTGCGTTCGTCGGCGTAGTGCATTACGAGCAACCTCGGCTTTGTCTTTAGGTTGAATCGACGGTTAGTAGATTATCGCAGAAGCGCCCTGCTACCCTTCGGAAATATGACCGAGGTCTCGCCACGAATGAATCGATCGGGTTGAAGCATGAACATACGGTGGCGCTGGATATCGCTAGCGGTGTTGGCAATCGTTTCATTGGCGAGTGCTTGTGGTTCGGATGACCGATCAGGCCCTGATTCCGTTACGGACTCTGCCGATCCTGTGGAGCGTGGCGAGCGGATCTACGGGACGTATTGCGCTACGTGCCATGGTGAATCAGGCGAGGGTCAGCCGCATTGGAACATCCCGAAAAGCGATGGAACTCTGCCTCCGCCGCCGTTGAATGGAAGCGGTCACACCTGGCACCACGGCGATGGCACACTTTACAAGCAAATCAAACTCGGCGGCGGCTATCTAGACCTGCCGGATTTCAAATCTGGGATGCCCGCGTTCAGTGATCAACTGTCGCATCAAGAGATCATCGACGTTTTGGCGTATATCAAAAGCCTGTGGAGCGATCAGGCCATCAGGGGCATGTCGATCCGCGAGGCTCAGGCCGAAGTGAGCAAGAACGACCCATTTCCAGTAGCTCAGTTTGACGATTAATCAGATCGGTAATTGGGAGTGACCATGATCCGGAAGACGTCCTTCTCTGGACGTAGCATCCTCTCGAACCCGTCCTCCATCACACGATCCAGTGGTATCACCGCCGATACGAGATCCTCTAGCAGAACTTTGCCATCGGCAATGAGTTGGATCCCTTTCTCCATGTCTCCCGGCGCCGCGGCGACTGACCCTACGACAGTTCTCTCGATCCCTACAATCTCGTTGAAATCAAACTCAGCCGCTCCCGAGTGGATACCGACCAAAACGGTGGTCCCTCCGGGTCGCGTCCAGTTAATCGCGATGCGTGGTGTCACAACCGCTCCTGCTGTCTCTACGACGATGTCCGCGCCGATACCGTAAGTCAAATCCAATAGCTGCTCAAGCGCGTCTTGCTCTCCAGTGTTGATCGCGGCTTCCGCTCCCAGTTTCAGGGCAAGTTCGAGAGATTGCGCACGAAGATCACCGGCAATGACGCGGGCACCAGCGGCGCGCAGAACCTGCATCGTTAATATTCCGACGGTTCCGCATCCGATCACCGCCACCGTGTCGCCCACTTTTACGCCAGTCCTGCGCGTGGCATGAACAGCTACCGATGTCGGCTCGATCAGGGGTGTCTGCACGTCGGGGATGCTGTCAGGCAATTTGATGAGATGACTTTCCGGCCAGACCATGTACTCTGCCAAACCGCCATCCAAGGCGAACCCAGCGGTTTTCGCGTTTGCACAACTCGATTGCGAGCCTAAGATGCACCAGTGGCATTCGCCGCAAGCCCGGATGTTGTTCACCATTACACGGTCGCTAACTGACAAGCCACGGACATCGGTCCCTATCGCCTCGACTTGGCCCGCCGTTTCGTGGCCTACTGTCTTAGGCTCTGTCAACCACCTGCGCATTGTCGGGCCGTGCCACCACCGTTCGACGTCGGTCTGACAGATCGATGCGTAGGCAATGCGCAAACGGGCCTCGTCGTTGGACGGTTCTGGAACTGGCACGTCTTCTAATCGCATGTCTCTGCGACCGTAGTATCGTAACGCCTTCATGCTCTCTGACATCTCTTCTACCGTTCTGTCGATGCTGCGGTCCGCGCGAACCCCAGAGGAATTGACTAACATGCATAGTACTCTGACCACGATACGGAGGTCATTCAACCATGGACTATGAACTTATCGACATTTCCACGTGGTGCGACGCAGGCACTGAGTGCCTCCCCAGCGAAGACCCGATGCTTGGCGAGCAGACTATGCGCGGATTGCCTTTCACCGTCGGGGCGCCCGATGGCGATCCATCCGCGAGGTGTTACATCTCACTGGCAGAAGGTAAATCGTCGGTAACTCTGCCCATTGGCAAGACCGCATATAACTTGGTTTTCGCCCACCGGCAGTTGGAGACCGATCAGGCTTCCAACGGGCCTATCGGAGTCCACATCGCCGACTATGTGATCCAGTTCGAAGATTCCGAAACGGTTACCGTCCCGATACGCGAGCGCTACGAGATAAGCGCCGTTGGCGACCGCCAAGGAATATCGCGATACGGCGTGGGCCATCCGTATCTCGCCGTTACCGATCAAGGTGATGCGCTAATCCCCCGCTACGAAGGACGTTTCGAAGAAACTGGCAGACGTCAGACCGAAGTCGTACAGGCGCAGCCCAAGTGGTACTGGCTTTGGGCGTGGCGAAACCCGACGCCTGACCGTGTGATCGAGTCAATCGAGTTCGTCCCACGCGGTCCGCGTTTCATCATCGCCGGATTGACTCTTGGACACGTCGATGAGCACCCGTTTTCACGTGTCGCGCGGCGACCGGTTCGGATAGACCTTAAAGACGCCAAGCAAGCTGAAAAGCCATTCGATCTGGATGTCACGATCGATCGCGGCGAACGCACTTATACGCATCCGCTGCCAGAGCAATCGTCCGACGAGTTTCTCAACGACGTAAATAAAGGTTTCGGCGAGCCTCAGAATCCGAAGTCGAGCCCGGCGTATATCGAGTTATCAGGCGTACCGTCGGCGACGGTTGAGGTATCTCAAGGCGGCAACAAGATCGATAGCGTGAAGTGGGGAGAAGTTGAAAGCGAAGGCGCGGTCAACACTGAAAAGGTCCGCATTTCGTTGGCAGAACCTGGCAAGAACTGGGTGAAAGTACGGGTAGTTGACGATGAGACTGGGCAGATCGTCCCGTGCCGCATCCACTTCAGGTCTCCCGACGGTGTGCCGTACCAACCACACGGCCATCACAACCAAGTGAACTCCAATCTCGATACTTGGCACATCGACGTCGGCGGTGACACGCGGCTTGGTCAGGTCAGCTATGCCTACATCGACGGTACGGCGCAGGGCTGGTTGCCAAGGGGCGAGGTGATCGTGGATGCCTCCCGCGGATACGAATACGAGCCGCTACGCACGAAGATCGAGATCGCCTCCGGACAGCAAGAACTCGAGTTGCGCCTCAAACGCTGGATAAACATGAACGAGCGTGGATGGTACTCCGGCGACTCGCATGTTCACTTCCTCTCCACCCAAGGCAGCCATTTCGAATCGCAGGCCGAGGATCTGAATGTCGTTAACCTCCTCCAGTCCCAATGGGGCAGCCTCTTCACTAATGTCGAGGACTACACCGGACATCCCAGCGTTACCCGTGAGGGCAACAACATCGTCTACACATCGCAGGAAAATCGTCAGCACTTCATGGGACACATGATCTTGTGGGGATTGAAGCAGCCGGTCATGCCTTTCTGCTCTGATGGTCCGGGCGAGGCCGAGATCGGCGGCCCGATGGAAACTACTCTGAGCCACTGGGCCGACGAAGCGCATGCGCAGGGCGGTTTCGTCATCAACCCGCACTTCCCCTTCCCCAATGGCGAACCGGCATCATTGGTCGCGACCGGACGTCTCGACGCCATTGAGATGATCCAGCAGCAAGAATTCATGCACAACGAGTGGTACCGGTATCTGAACTGCGGCTACCGACTTCCTCTTGTCGGCGGCACCGACAAGATGTCGAGCGACGTTCCTGTGGGGATGTACCGGACCTATGTGCGGATACCCGATGATGAGGAGTTCACCTACGAGAACTGGTGCAAGAACGTCGCAAAGGGCCGAACGGTCTTAAGCGGCGGCCCGATCATTCATCTCACCGTCGACGGATGCGAAGTGGGCGACACTGTTGAGCTTTCAAGTCCCGGCACTGTTGAGGTCTCGGCCTGGGCCGAGAGCGTTGTGCCAATGTCGAAATTAGAGATCATCCAAGAGGGTAACGTCGTCGCTTCCTCAGAGGTGGACAAGCCAACTCGGAAACTGAGTCTCCATGAAACAATCGAGATCAACGGCAACTCATGGCTGGCGGCACGCGCTGGGGGTCCGGGTTACTACGCTGGATACAGGTACTACGACGTTTGGGAGCGCGGTATTTTCTCACACACCTCGCCCGTATATGTGTCCGTGGGCGGTCCATGGAGCATGTTCGATGAGGCGACAGCGAAGTACATGCTTACGTTGATGCACGGATCGTTAACTTATATCGACAACAGTTCGCGCCAGCACTCGCACGGGCACGTCACGCACCACCATGGTGAGGACGACCATATCGGCTACCTGAAACGTCCCATCAACGAGGCTATCCAAGCCGTCCACAAGCGGATGCACAAGCACGGCATCAGCCATTAGGCGAGATCAATATCCTGAAAACGTCCTTCTCGGGCTGGAGCATGCGTTTGAACCCATCTTCAATCGCGCGTTCGAGCGGCACTACTGCTGAGATGAGTTCCTTGACCGACATCTTGCCATCCGCGATCAGGCTAACCGTTGCTTCCATGTCACCGGGCGATGCCGCGACCGATCCGATCACGGTCTTTTCCGGACCTACAATGTCATTGAAGTTGAAGTTTGGGGTAGCGGAGTAGATTCCGACCAGCACAGTCGTGCCCCTTGGTCGTGTCCATTGAATCGCCATGCTCGGTGTCTCAGCTGCTCCAGCGGTTTCAGCGACGATGTCAGGGCCGATTCCATCGGTCAGATCAAGGAGTTGTGTATGTGCGCCTTGATCTGAGGCGTTGATCGTTTCGTGAGCCCCAAGTTCTTTTGCCAACGCGATGCTTTGCTCACGAACATCGACGGCAATCACGCGCGCACCAGCGGCACGGAATCCCTGCATGGTTAACAGTCCTACGGTTCCACACCCGATCACCGCAACGTTGTCCCCTACTTTTACGCCCGACCTTCGGACCGCGTGAACCGCGACCGTAGCCGGTTCAATAAGCGGCGCTTCTTGATCAGAGATATTTTCAGGCAGCTTGATAAGATGGCTTGCCGGCCAAGTCATGAACTCAGCCAAACCACCATTAGCCGATAGTCCTGCAACACACATACTGTTGCATGTTGCCTGCGAGCCACGACGACACCAGAAACATGCACTGCAAGTGCGAACATTGTTGACCACCACACGATCCCCGACCTTCAAGCCAGTCGCTGATGCTCCTAAGGACTCGACATGTCCAGAGATCTCGTGTCCAAGCACCAAAGGCATTTCTTGACCACTGATCGGGTTTGGCCCATCATGCTGAGTCCACAGCGGCCCGTACTGCCATTCCTCGATGTCGGTGGCGCAGATCGATGTGTTTGTAATCCGTAATCGCGCCTCGTCGTCGCCGGGAACCGGTTCAGGGATGTCTTCGAGGCGAATGTCTTTGTTGCCGTGGATTCTGAGTGCTTTCATGATGC
>CAZMBB010000060.1:0-10126 GCA_964564575.1 uncultured Dehalococcoidales bacterium | reverse complement strand
GGAGGGGCCAGAAGGACTCCACCAACCAACAACGCCAACTCAAAACCAATCCCCCAAACAACTAACACCAAATCCCAAGAATCCCACAAAACCCCCAATAATCCCAGTTCAGACAAACAATCACAACCCATCCTTCCCATCCTAGTTCTCAACCCCCGTTTTACGATTGAACCTAGAACCAAACTACCCATCAGGAACACCTTCAACCATGGCCAGAGACAAGTGCGTCCTCGCATACAGCGGCGGAATGGACTCCACAATCTCCATCGTATGGATACGTGAAAACTACGACCTCGACGTCGTCGCCCTCACCGTCGACATCGGCGGCGGTCCCGAACTCGAAGGCGTCCGAGAACGAGCCGCAACCGCCGGAGCCATCGAATGCCTCGTTTGGGACGTCAAAGACGAGTTCGCTTCCGACTTCATCGTCCCCGGCCTAAAGGCCGGCGCAATGTACGAGGACACATACCCCCTCTCTACCGCCTTCGGACGCCCCCTCATGGCAAAGAAACTCGTCGAAGCCGCACGCCAAGTCGGTGCCGTCGCCGTCGCCCACGGTTGCACCGGTAAAGGCAACGACCAAGTCCGATTCGACGCCGGAATCAAAACCCTCGCCGCGCACGGCGACCCACTCCGCATCATCGCACCCGCACGCGAATGGGAAATGACCCGCGACGAGGAAAAAGAGTTCGCCAACCGCGCCGGACTCGAACTCCGCGAAGTCGGCGAAGACCAGCGCGTCTACTCCATCGACCGCAACATGTGGGGCCTCGCAATCGAAGGCGAAGACCTCGAAGACACATGGTTCGCACCTCCAGAAGACGCTTTCTCCTGGACTCAACCCGCCGACCAGACACCCGATGAACCCGAAGAAGTCGAAATCGAATTCGATCAAGGCACCCCAGTCGCCCTAAACGGCGAAAAGATGGGCCTCGTAAAACTCATCGAGCAACTCAACCTTCTCGCCGGATCACACGGCGTCGGAAGAATCGACCACCTCGAAAACCGCCTCGTCGGAATCAAGTCCCGCGAAGTCTACGAGACCCCCGCCGCAATCGTCCTTTACCAAGCCCTAAAAGCCCTAGAGACCTCCACCCTCTCCCGCGACCAGCAACGAATCAAGTCTCAACTCTCACCCGTCTATGCCGACCTCGTCTACGACGGACGCTGGTACACCGGACTACGCGAGAACCTAGACGCCTTCGTCGACTCCGTAATGCGCTACACCACCGGCGAAGTCAGAGTGAAGCTCTACAAAGGCTCATCAACCGTAACCGGCAGACGCTCTCCCTACTCCCTCTACGACTTCGAACTCGCAACATACTCCACCGAAGACCAGTTCGACCACAACGCCGCCATAGGCTTCATCGACATCTACAGCCTACCCGCAAGGACCCAGATGAAGCGCCAAACCATGAACGAGGCCCGTTAACAAGACACCAACTTCACCGCAAACATTACCATTACCATTCGGTGTTGTGCACCCCCGTCGCGCAACATCAACCCTAACCTTCCTCGCCCTTCTACTCCTCGCGCTCCTAACCCCCTTCACCTTCTCCCAACTCGCAACCGCCGCCACTACGCCAACCTTCTCCGACGGCCTCCATCAAGTCGGTACCGACATCTCCCCCGGAACCTACGTCGCCGAAAACCCGACCGGCATCTGCACTGTACGCTTCACCTCACCCCACGACACCCAACCCCGCAACCCCACCTTCCTAACCCGCGCCATAATCACCATCACCAACCAAGACAGCGCCATCGAGACCATCAACTGCGGCGATTGGCGCCCACACACAAGAACAATACCTCCATCAAAACAATTCACCGAAGGCACCTACCAAGTAGGCGTCGACATCGCCCCCGGCATATACACCGCCTCCCAAAACAACGGCCGCTGCCTCTGGTTCAACCTCCAGAACTTCACCCACCACGCCGACCCTCTCCAGACCCTCACATGGTGGAAATCAGGCCAACCCATCGTCCACCTAACCAAAGACGACACCGGCTTCTACTCCATCCGATGCGGAACCTGGCAACTCCGATCAACTCCAACCCCCGATCAACCCCTGACCCAATTCTCCGACGGCTCACACCTAGTAAACATCGACATCGCCCCCGGCACCTACATCACCGACTCCGGCGATAACAACTGCAACTGGTTCCGCACCGCACCCTTCGGCGACAGCACTCCCGACAACACCGGCGGCTACGTCTCCAAAGGCCGCCAAACCATAACCATCCTCCCAACCGACACCGGCTTCCACAGCCAAGGATGCGGCACCTGGCAACCTCTAACTGACACCCAACCCGATCCCGCCGACACCATAGGCCAAGGCACCTTCGCAGTAGGCACCGACATCCAACCCGGCGCATACGTCGCCGAAGCCACCGAAGGCCGAACCTGCCGATGGTTCCACCTCAGCAGCTTCGCAGGCAGATCCGCCGACATCACCTCCTCCGGCAACGGCGTAGTCCGCGGCATCACCGTTATCTCCCCCAACACTACAGGCTTCAGATCCATCAACTGCGAAGAATGGACACTGATCGAAAACGCGCCCCAAGACCTAACCCGCACCACCTTCGGCGACGGCGAACACATCGTAAACATCCACATCCCACCCGGCATCTACACCTCCCCCGGACCAGAGACAGGGCGATGTTCCTGGCGCCGCCTCAGCGGGTTCGCCGGATCAGATTCAGACCACATCGCAGTTCGAAACCCAGTCGGAAAAAACATCGCCGAAATCCGCGAAACCGATGCCATCTTCAAATCATTCGGTTGCGGCGAATGGACCCTCTTCGAAACACGCTCCGAACCCAACCGAGCAACCAATTTCGGGCGCGGCACTTGGGCCGTCGACATCGAGATAGACCCCGGCACATACTCAGCCAACATCCCCCTCGGATCAACATGCTTCTGGAGTCGCCTATCCTCCTTCAGCGGACAACACGACGCATTTGCCGCTACCGACTCCTCGGTCGGCCACTCAGTAACCACCGTCCGAGATTTTGACACCGGTTTCTATTCCGACGGTTGCGGCACATGGAACACCGTACCCGAGTTCGACATCACCCCTGAAAGCGACATGCTCACGATCTTCGATGACGGCGTATACATCGTCAACCGAGATATCCGCCCCGGCACCTTCATCGCCGACGGCATTAACGGCGAAACATGCTTTTGGAGCCGCCTAACAGGCTTCGACGGCGACGACTTCAACCGCATCAACATCTACGCCAGCACCGGCCAAGCAATCGCCACAGTCCTAGAATCCGACACCGGATTCCGTTCCTTCGGATGCGGCACATGGCGACTGGCACCCCAAGAGACAATAGCGGATGATGCCTCATCCAGATTCGGCGACGGCACCTACCGCGTTGGCGTCGACATCGCACCCGGCACATACACGGTGACCAATGGCGACGAATCCACATGCAAATGGCGACGACTAACGGACTTCACGTGGACGAGCGGAGTCATCGTCGAATCTCTAGCCTCCGGCAGAAAAATAGTCGAGATTGACGAAAAAGACCTAGGCTTCGCATCCTCCGGCTGCGGAGAATGGGTCCTGACCGACCTAAACTCCATCACACAAGATTCACCTCGCCCAACCAGATTCGGCAGCGGCTCTCACATCGTCGGCGTACACATCGACCCCGGAACCTACATCGCCAACCCCCGCGACAACTGGGGATGCAGATGGCGCCGAGTGACAGGCTTCGGTGGCGAACACCAAGACACGATCACATCCGGTTTCGCCGATTCCCGATGGATCGTAACCATCGACTCCTCAGACACCGGCTTCGTGACCCACGGATGCGGCACATGGCGAAACATCGACATCACCCTGAAACTCGGCCCCTACGAAACCTTCAAAGACGGAAGCTACACCGTCAACTCAGATCTGCTCCCAGGCACCTACACCGCCAACGTCCCGACACAGCCCTTCATCAACGGCGTACCAACCCCCACCTGCAAATGGCAAAGAGTCTCAGATTTTAGCCACACTCAATCCGACCAAATCGAAACCGGCAGCGGCAGAGGACGAATCGAGGTCACGATCGACGAGAGCGACGTCGGCTTCCTGTCATCCGGTTGCGGCCAATGGCAAAGATCCCACTAACGAGATCACAACCGAAATCGGCAGCTTAGGCCAGACGATGCCCTGACCTCAAGAAGTCGCTCTCTCCAACGCCGCCGACACGATACCCACCGCCTCATCGATCTCATCCGTGCTCGCGTTGAGCGGCGGCATGAACCGCAACATATTGGGCCGCACCGCATTCAGCAGCAGACCATTCTCCAGACAGTCCGCAACCAGCCCAGCCGAAAGCTCCTCGCTCATCTCCACGCCCACCAGCATACCCATGCCTCGAACCTCGGTAATCACCGGATGGTCCTCGCGCAGAGCATTCAACTTGCCCATCAGATACTCACCATTCACCATCGCCTGACCCGGACCATCCTCATCCAGCAACGCCTTCGCACCGGCAGCACCAGCAGCCGTAGTCAGCGCATTACCACCAAACGTCGAGCCATGATCCCCCGGCTCTAGCACCGAGCAGAACTCCTTGCACGCGAAAGCCCCCAGCGGAGCACCCGAACCAACAGCCTTCCCCAGCGTCATCACATCAGGCTCAACACCTTCGAACCGCTGATACCCGAAAACCGTCCCGATCCGCCCCATACCAGTCTGCACCTCGTCAAGCATGAAGAGAATGTTCTTCTCCTTGCAGAAGTCCTGCACCCGCTTGAGATAACCAGCATCGGGAACATTCACCCCACCTTCGCCCTGCACAGGCTCCAAAAGAACCGCACACGTCTTACCCTCAACATACGCACCGGCAATCGCGTCAAAGTCGTTGTACGGAACATTCACGAACCCCGGCATCAACGGCGTCCAGTTGTCTTGGTAGTGTGGCTGACCTGTAGCCGCCATCATCGCCTGCGTCCTGCCGTGGAACGAGTCCAGAGCCGTGATGATCTCGTGCGCACCACCCAATTCCTTCCGGCCCCACTTACGCGCCAACTTGCAAGCCCCCTCGTTAGCCTCCGCGCCAGAGTTGCAGAAAAACACCCGGTCAACATCCGAGTTCTCAACGATGAACTCAGCTAGAGGCAACTGCGGAGTCGTGTAGAACAGGTTCGACATCTGCATGATCTTGGCCGCCTGCTCGCTGATCGCCGCCGTCACCGCAGGATGTGAATGACCCATGTTCAGCACTGCCCAACCGGCCGTGAAGTCAAGATAAGACTTCCCGTCGTTGTCAAACACCCTAGACCCCTCGCCTCGCACCAGCACCGGCGGCATCCGCCGCACTACCTGCATGTAGTACTTGGCCTCAAGGTCCTTGTAATCCTGAGTGGTTGTCATGATCTATCGGTCTCCACAGTTCGGTATCAGGGCATCGACAACATCCAATTCAATATACAACGCACATCCTCGCCCAATACGCATCACGCCCCTTTCGCGAAGCGAAGGGGGCGCGTGAGCAAAGCGAGAGCGGGGGATGCCAGGGGAAGAAACGAAGACGCCTTTTAGCGATAAATCGAAAGAACCTCAGCGTCCATCCCGAACATGCGGTTCCGGACGATCCCCACGCCGATCCTTCGGCAGCTCCACAAAGAAATACCTACCCAGTAACAGCACCGTCAACAACACCATCCCACCCAAAGCGACCCAGTTCGGACCTGTCAGAAACACCACAACAACCGCAACCAACAACGCCACAATCGCAGACCTCGGCCCATCCTTAGTCAACGGCAGCGAAGCCAACCCCAATACAGTCGGAATCAATCCCCAAATCCCGAGCAACGCCACCCCGACTCCCATCCCGGTCGCCAGACCCGCACCACCCTTGAACCGCATGAACACCGGCACCCAATGCCCCACCATCGCAAACACCGCGGCAAACGGCAAAACATAATCCGGGCAACCCAGCACCATACCGACCAAAACCGCAACCACTCCCTTCAAGATATCCAACGCAAACACCACCGCGCCACGCTTCCGTCCCACCTTCCGAAAAACATTCGAAGCACCAGGATTAGCCGTCCCCACCTCGAAAATATCAACCCCCGCACTCCGAGCAACCCAAACCGCAAACGGCAACGACCCAAGCAGATACGCGACCACAGCAGTCGCGACCGCCGCAACGATTTCGTTACCTATCACTTCGCGAGCGATCCGCCCATAGCTTCAGCCAACCGCGCCGATGCCACATCAACATACTCCTGCGATATCTCATACCCGACAAACGACCGTCCCAATTCAACCGCAGCAACCCCCGTCGCACCACTCCCCATAAACGGGTCCAGCACCACCTCATCCGAATACGTGTAGAGATCAATCAATCGCCGCGGAAGCTCAACCGGAAACGGCGCCGGATGTTGCGCACGTCTCGCAGAAGTCGGAGCAAAACTCCAACTGCTCTTCGTGTACTCCAAAAAATCATCCCGACCAATCGTGGCCTCACGACCATCTACCCTCCTCCTCCCAAACGGCGGCTTCTGAAACACAAGAATGTACTCGTGCGTATCCCGCAACGTCGGATTCGATGGCGACATCCAACTCCCCCAAGCCGTCGAACTCCCACTCATACCCTTGTCCCAGATAATCTCGCCCCGCATGAAAAACCCGATCTCGGCGGCCAGCTGGATGATGTAGGCATGAAGCGGAATATAAGGCTTCCGACCGATATTCGCCACATTTACACACGCACGACCACCATCAACCAACACCCGATACGTCTCGGACAAAACGCTCTTCAACAACCCAAGATAATCATCCATCGACAAATCATCGTCATAATCCTTCCCCACGTTATACGGCGGCGAAGTAACCATCAGATGAACGCAACGATCCGGCAAATCACCCATGTCTTCGCTGCTTTTACACAAAAACCGGTTCCGAACGTGGTCAGGAAGCGGATTCTCAGGCTGCGGTTTCGCGTCAAGGTCGGCATCGACCCCGACGGGCATCAAATTCCGAGCGTAGTAGGCAGAGGCGTCATGGTTCTCCCTCGCCCCCGAACCGAACGAACTAGTCTGAGTACCTCTGTGTTTGTCGGTCATCCCATACCCATCAACGAGACCTGAGAATCACCCCGCCAACCCACCAGTACACCGCATCAATGTCTCCTGCACCAGCAACTCATGATCCAACGACCGCAACGGCTCCTCACCATCCTCAATCGTCCTCACAAACGCCGCGAAAGTATCCACATACCGCCGCCGATCCTCCAGATCAAGCATCGTAACCCCTTCACCATACCCGCCCTTCGACTCGCTCAGGCACAACCGAAGCTGCTCCGCCGGCTCAAACGGCTCCATAATCGCAGACCCTTCAGTCCCATACACCTCAAATCGCCGCGCCATCGGACGTGGTTCCATCGCCGCAATATCAAGCGTCACCAGAGCATTCGGATACTCCAGAACCGCCAGCGTATTGTCCATGAACTCCCGCACCGACGACGTCGCGTTCTGAAGATACCGAGTCACCCTCTCAGGCCGACCCATCATCCAAACGATCTGATCCAACATATGCCCGCCAAGGTCGTACAAAACACCACCGCGGTGATACGACAACCCCTGCCGGTCCGTGAACTGCCCACCCTCAGACCGCTCCGGCAACCAAGTCGACATATGCGCACGAATCTGAAATACATGACCAAGAAATCCCGACCGAACCCAGTCCGCCATCCGCTCAAACCCGTCATGCTTTCGGAACATATACCCCATCGTCACCTCAAGCCCCTGCCCCTTCGCATCCTCGATCACCCGCATGAACCGATGAAAGTCATCACCCGCAGGCTTGTCATAGAAACAGTGCTTACCCGCACGAACAATCGCTTCCGTATGCCCCAGACTCTCCCGGTTCGCACCCTCAGAAGCCACCGCAACAATCTCCGGATCGTCCAAGATCTCCTCAAACGAATCCAGCCAAACCGCATCATCCCATAGCCCCGACGATTCACAGAACGCCCGACGCTCCTCATCCGGTTCAAAACACCCCACAACCTCAACATCAGGATGCTCCAGCATCACCTGATACACACCCGCAGCGTGTCCATGTTTGGTGCCGACTTGCGCGACCTTCAAATCTTCTCCTCCCAAGGGTGGGACTAATCCCAAATTTGGATGCTTGGAAAGTATAGACGGGTTGATGTCGGATCGCGAATCTCCGGCGCTTGGCAGGCCGGAAAACTAACCCGACTTCGCCGCCTCGATAAACAACCGAATCTTCTCGTGGTCTTTGTCGCCGTCCGTCTCAACACCAGTCGACACATCAACTCCCCAAGGCGTCACCTGCTGCACCGCAGATTTCACATTCTGCGGATGCAGACCTCCCGCAAGCAGCACCCCCTCGCGGTTGGCGATCTCCTCCGCCATGCTCCAGTCGAACATCTTCCCTGTTCCGCCAGGCTGGTCCTCATCGTATCGGTCCAGCAACACGATCCGATCTTGCGAAAGGTGATGATCCACCAAATCGCTCAATTCCTCACGCGCCCATTCCGATTTCACCCGCACCTGCCGAATCACAGGCTTCCACATCGCCCGCATGTAAGCCTCGTCCTCTTCCCCGTTCAGCTGCACATAGTCCACATCGACCTGCCGAGCCGTCCTATTGACCCAACGGGCATCCTGGTTCCGAAACAGCCCCACAACCTGCGTCGCTTTCTGGCGCAGCCGCTTGACCCGATGGTCCCGAGATCTGATGCGAAAGTCCCTGACAACCTCCTGAGCATGAAAAGGCGAAAGCTGTCTGCGAACACCCTCCACAAGCACCACGCCAAAGTAGTCCGCTCCGGCACTGGCAACAACATGCGCCGTATCACCATCGCGAACACCGCATATCTTCACTTTCGGCTCGTAACTCATACCCCGTAACTCATACACAGATACCCGCCATCTCCGAAATCAACTCACTCGGGTCACCATCCGCCGTCATCAGCGATTCGCCCACAAGCACTGCCTGCGCTCCGGCATCGGCCATCCGCTTCACATCATCCGCACTCCGCATCCCGCTCTCGGCAACCTTGATCACATCATCAGGAATCCGCTTAGCCAACCTTGGAAACACATCAAGCGAGGTCGTCAGTGTCTTCAAATTTCGATTGTTAACACCCACAATGCGAGGATCAGTCTCGGTAAGCGCAATCTCAAGCTCCGCCTCATCAAAAACCTCGACAAGCGGCTCCATCCCAAGCCCACGCGCCACAGCGTAAAGATCGCCATACTGCACAGGATCCAAGATCGCAATTATCAGAAGCACCGTATCCGCACCAGCCGCCCGCGCCTGAAAAATCTGGTAATCATCCACAACAAAATCCTTCTCCAAAACAGCAACATCATGCCCATGCGCAACCTCCGCCGCACTTTCCAGATCCGAGATCGTCCCCCGAAAAAAATCCTCCTCAGTCAACACAGATATCGCCGCCGCACCTGCACGACAATACGTCTCAGCGCGCTGCGCGGGGTCCAGTGTCGTGTCCATCACCCCCGCAGACGGCGAAGACCGCTTCATCTCAGCAATCACAGAAACCGACGAGTCAGAGCCAATCACATCCCCAAATCCAAACGGCATACACTCCTCATTCGCCGCCTCAGCCGCCCGAACCATCGCCCCCATACCAACCGCAATCTTGTCAACGGCAATCCGCTTCCGCTTAGCCGCAACAATCCGATCCAAGATCGACGATGATGCGTTGTGATTGTCAGTGCTCATAACCCGCTCAGAGACCAGCATCCAGCCTAAGCTCAATACTAATGAGGAAACCCCCATCATTCCGACTAGCTTCCGTCATTCCCGCGAAAGCGGGAACCCAAGGGTGGTGCGGGGAGGAAGGGCAACGCCCCTTTCGCACAGCGAAAGGGGCGCGAGACGGCGCTCGCAACGCCGTCGAGCGGGGTATGCCCGCCGAGGCGGGAAAACCCCAAACCAACAACAATGGCAACTCCGAAAACACACGCTCTCCCTCCGTCATTACCGCGAAAACGGGAACCCAAGGATGGACGAGAGGGGCCGGAATACCGTCAACGACAAGAGGGACGGCAACGCCGTAGGAGCCGTTCGAGAACGGCCCGGGGAGGGGCTGCGAAGGAAGCGAAGCGCCCTTCGCA
>CAZMBB010000059.1:0-10139 GCA_964564575.1 uncultured Dehalococcoidales bacterium | reverse complement strand
GCATACATCCACCGCGAAGGCGAATCAAACGTCACACCAGGCTTCTCCGACGTCGCCACCGCTACCGCCGATCCCGACATCGACATAGTAGCCTCCGACTTCCCCGACCTAGCTGACAAACTCCTCGCCTGATCCCCTGCAACCCAACCATTACACTTCACTCAGACCACTATCAGCCCCAAAAAAATCAACAACAAGAGATCAACCACATGAAGATCGCAACACGGGAAACCCTCTACTACGAACACTCCCCGGCAAACCCCGTCACCCTCCACGTCGAACCCGGCGAATGGTTCGAAGTCCAGACGCAGATGAACCGAGGCCCCGACGCCGAACTCGTCCCCGACGACATCCGAGACCTCTACAACTCCTACCGATCAGACTCCCAACCCACAGACCGCGGCAACGCATCCTCCGGCTGCACCTACGTCGAAGGTGCAGAACCCGGACACATGCTCACCGTCCACATCGGCGAAATAAAAACCCACCCCGTCGGTTGGACCCGATACGGAGGCTCCACCGGCGCAATGCCCGGATACCTCGGCCCCTCAAACATCGGACCCCAGTTCCGTATCTGCCGTATCGAAGTCGAAAACGGCCAAATCATCTGGAACGACAAACTCTCATTCCCCGTTGAACCAATGCTCGGCGTAGTCGGCGTCGCACCCCAGCGCGAAGCACGCCACAACGGATGGGCAGGGCAGTGGGGCGGTAACTTCGACATCCAAGAAGTCACCACCGGCGCAAAACTCCACCTCCCCGTCTACCATCCCGGAGCACTCCTACACGTCGGCGACATGCACGCCCGACAGGGCGACGGCGAGATCTGCGGCGGCGGAGGCATCGAGACCGGCGGCTCCGTAATGATGAAGGTCGAACTCTCTCCCATGCCCGAAGAGATGTCATGGCCCCGTATCGAAAACGACACCCACATCATGACCACCGGCATCGAGAAACCCGCCGAAGACGCCTTCCGCATCGCCCTCTCCGAAATGATTCTCTGGCTCGAAGCCGACTATGGAATGACCCAAGGCGAAGCATTCATCTTCCTCGCCCAATGCCTCGAAGCTCGCGTCACCCAGTTCGTAAACCCAACCTACTCATACGTTTGCAAAGTCAACCGAAAATACCTCGTCTAAACTCAACATGCCCATAGTCAACTACTCCGACGGAGACAAAGAATCCTTCCGAGCCGAAATGCTCGACGGCGTCCGCCGCAACAAAGCGACCAACCCTAACTACTCCGTCATGGACATCGGCGGCCGCTTCAACCCATGGGCCGACGAACTCGTCGACGCATACGTCGACGTCTTCCCCTTCGAAACCGACAAGAAACTCTACGTCGGCGACGTCAACAGCGAAGACATCTGGCGACAGCTCGAAGCAGACGGACCCTTCGACTTCGTAATCATCTCCCACGTCCTCGAAGACATCCGAGACGCAATCACCCCCCTCAACTGGCTCCCTCGCGTCGCCAAAGCCGGCTTCCTCGGACTCCCCGTCAAGCACCGCGAACTCTCCCACTGGGGCCACCCATACTGGATGGGACAATCCCACCACCACTGGATCTTCGACGTCAAAAACGACGCCAACGACGAGCCGATCCTCCTTACAGTCCCCAAGTGGCACTGCCTCAACTACTTCAACCCAAACATCCCAGACCTCCAACCCATAAGCGAAGACGCGCCCGACCTCGGACCGAGAACCCTCGAATGGTTCGACCCAGAAAAAGGAGGCCACGACCTCGAACTAGGTGTCATCTGGCAAGAGTCCATCCCCTTCTGGACTCCCAACTACATGATGCGACCCGAAGACCAAGTCAAACTCCTCAGAACAGTCTTCGCCAACGGAACCACCTTCCACCCCCCAAAACCGCGCATCGAACAACATTCAGACGGTCACCATCCACATGCACACTCGCATCACCATGCCTAACCGATCTAGAAGGAGACGAAACGCTGATGACATCTGACTTCGGATTTTGGGGGCTGACCATAGATGCCAACGATGTCGAGTCGTTGGCCAAATTCTGGTGCGAAGCTACAGATTACAAAGTTGCCGATTCCTATTACCCCATACTGGCCGTCCTTGACGCCGATAAACCCAACTACCCGCGCCTCCTCATCCTCCAAGTCCCGGAGACCAAGACCGCCAAGAACCGTCTTCACATGGAATTCAGGACCGATGATCTCAAAGCCGAAGCAAACCGGATCGTCCAATTAGGCGCAACCCTCATTGAAGAACGCGAATTCGGCGATACCAAATGGATCGTCATGCAAGACCCAGAGGGCAACGAATTTTGCCTCGTAAACCCGGAACACTAGGATCAGCAACCAATGTCAGCCCAAATTCCAAACCGCCAACCGCCAAACCGACAACGGTCCCGCCAACTCATGGAACGCGCCCGACGCGTGGTCGCTGGCGGCATCTCTTCCCAAATCAGACTCAACGAACCCGGCGGTGAACCACTGTTCTTCGATCGCTCCGAAGGCGCTCTTATGTGGGACGCCGACGGCAACGAGTACATCGACTACATCCAAGGCATGGGCCCCAACATCTTCGGCCACGCACCCGAATTCGTATCCCGTCAAGTCTCCGAAGACATGCGCACAGGCTACGTCCTCGCCGCACAATTCGAACGCGAACTCGAAGTCGCCGAGATGGCCGCCGATGCAGTCCCCATCCCAGACTGCACCGTCCGCTTCGCCAGTTCCGGAACTGAAATCGACCAGCTGGCCTTGCGTCTCGCTAGGGGCTACACAGGCAGGACAAAGTACATAAGGTTTGAAGGCCATTACCACGGCTGGATGGACAGCGTAAACCACTCGGTACACCCACCCATCGACGAAGCTGGCGACGTCGATTCTCCAAACATTGTCGGTGAATCGGCAGGCATGGACCCAGGTGCGGCGTCCCAAGTGATCCCTTGTCAATGGAACGACATCGAACGATTAGAAGCCGCTTTCGATCGCAACCCGGGCGAGGTCGCCGCCGTCATTATGGAGCCGATCAATGCCAACACCAATTGCATCATGCCAGAACCGGGATATCTCGAAGCCGTTAACGAGATCGCCCATCGCCACGGCGCTCTCGTAATCTTCGACGAGGTCATCACCGGCTTCCGCGTCGCTTACGGCGGAGCACAAGAACTCCTCGGCATCACGCCCGATCTCGCAACCTACGCCAAATCCATCGCCGCCGGCTTCCCAATCGCAATGCTCGCAGGCCGACGCGACATTATGGATGTGCTAGGAAGCGGCGAAGTCTACCACGGCGGAAGCTTCAATTCCAACGTGATGTCGATCGCAGCCGCACACGCCACATTGACCCACCTGAAATCCGAAGGCGACGCATTCTACGCCGACCTCAACCGCCGCGGCCAAAACCTCATCGACGGCCTATGCCGCGTAGGCATGCAGACCGAAACCGACATCCACGTCCAAGGTCTCGGAAGCGTTTTTGGTATCTCATTCAATCGCAGCGGGGACACAATCCGAAACTACCGCGACCACGCCACAAAGTGCGACGACGAGCGCTACACACACTTCGCGTCCGAGATGATGATCGAAGGAGTACGCCTTTCATCCAACGGACGTGTGCATATGTCGTCTGCTCACACCGACGACCACATCGAAAAGACTATCGCCGCCGCCGGCAGGGCCCTTTCAAGAATGTGATGCCCCGACCCTATATTGACCGCGTTTCGCATCTGACGATATTGTTTCGACTTCGATCACTTTGCCAAAATCATCATCAAGCATCACAGTAGGTGCAACGTGGGAAGCGGATCGAAGTGATGCTAGACGAACGCACGATTTTGGAGAAGGACGCTTCATGCAAGCAGAGTTTAAGTGGAGCTCGAGATCCAATGTGGCGGCGCATACGCAACCTGTCCGACAGGCGGCCAGCCGCCAGAGAAGGTCCGAGGGCTTCGCAGCCGCTCTTTGCGAAAACTACGACGAGTCGGCCGAAGTCGAAGAGATGTGCAATGACATCAAGGCACAGCTCAACGACGAAACCCCCGACCTCGCTGTAGTCTTCGCGTCCTCTCCCAAATACGCAAACTTCGAGAACATCTTACCCGCCCTCCACGATCAACTTGGTCCCAACGTGCTGATCGGTTGCTCTGGTTCCGGAGTCATCGGTGCCGGCCGCGAACTCGAGACCGGCCCCGGTCTCAGCGTCCTCGCAGCAACATGTGCCGCCTCTGCCATCCACCCCTTCGCCTTTACCGACAAACAAGCCAGCGGCAAAGACGCAACCCCTGAATCCCTCGCCGATGCCATCAATGCTGACCCGGCAGACTACGAAGACGGTCTCATGATCATCTTCATTGACCCATTGACGGTATCGACCGAATACGCCCTCTCGATGCTCGACTCCGTATACCCGACAGTGATGAAGTTCGGAGCCCTTGTCAGCGGTGGCCAAGAATATGGCGAAAACCGCATGTTCTTCGGTGACGAACTCCGACATCACGGAGCGGTCGGCCTCCTCCTCAAACGGAACTTCGAAGCCGACACCATCATCTCTGGCAGCGAAGCTCCAGTCGGCCCCAGCATGGTGATTACCAAAGCAACCAAGAACGAGATACACCGCCTGGACGATCGCTCCCCACTCTCAGTCCTCGAAGAGGTCTTCCTGAACGCCGACCCGCTCAGCCAGATCCGCATGAAGCGCACATTGGTCGTCGGGCTAGAATCCGGCGATGTCTTAGTCGAGCCCGACTATGTCATGCGCAACATCATGAGCATGGATCAGGAATCTGGAGCCATGATGATCGGCGACCTCGTCGAAGAAGGTCAAGCCCTCCAGTTCCACATCCGCGACGGCGAATTGGCATCCCAACGCCTCACGCAGAACCTCAGCGACTACGCTGACTATATCCGTTCACATGGACAGACTATCGACGCGATATTCTGCTTCAACTCGGTCGCCCGCGGCTACAGAATGTTCGAAGAAGACCACCACGACGCCAAGATCATCGCCGAGCACCTCGGCAACACCCCCATCGCTGGCTTCTTCTCAAATGGCGAAATCGCATCGAAGCGCGGCGGTTTCTCGCTATTGGGCGAAGAGGAATACGTCACCCGTGTAATGGGGTACTCCGACACATTGGTCGCGCTCCGAGATCTGGAACGAAGTTTGCCAGATCGACTCGCAAGCCATGCCGTCGATTCGCCTGGACGCAACTAAATCTCGCATCAGCGATGGTCAGAGTTCCTGTAGCGGCCGCAAGACGTTGATGTTCTGAGAGACGCGTCTCAACGAACCATTGACCGCCGTCGGGTCGTCATAAGCCTCCTCCACAGTGCCGGCTGCAATGACGTAGTTGGCGAACGTGCCCAGCAACCCCAACATCACATCCCTCCGAAACGTGTCGTAGGGATATCTAGCGGCGACTTCACCGCCCAACTCTTCGTGATAACCCGCGATGAGATCATCGAAATGCTCGACCGTAGCGCTTGGTTCGAGCGTCGTCGACAGGAACTTCGCCACATCGCTGCTCGCTCCGCAGTAAACAGTCTCTTGCCAGTCGATAAGCACTGGCTCTACCTTTGCTCTACTTCGACGGAACATGAAGTTGGCAGTGTGAAGGTCCCCATGCGTCAATGTTGACGGTCGATCGTCAAGTTGATCGAGGACGCTGATCAACTCCGAGTTTAGAAATTCCCCGACCCTGTTCACTTCCGGCTCATCGCAAGGGTGCAGTCTCGGCGAATCTGCCAACGCTTCCCACTTCACCGCAAAGAGGTCCGTGTCATCGTTGAAGATGTCTGCCCGTCGTCCATTTCTAATCCACCACGCCGAACTGATGCTTCTGTCGCCCCAATGCCTGCGGTGGATTCTGGCCAAGTTGTCCAACACCCTGCGAACTAACCCGAGGTCAAATTCATCCCGACGCGGCAAAGCTCCCAGATCCTCGATCAACAACGCAGCCAACTTCAACTGGGGCTCAGACACGGAGGCATAGATGATCGGTTGGAAATCGCCCTGCATATCTTGCAGCAGGCCGTAAACCTCGACTTCCCGAGCATACGCCCCAGTCGCCGCTTCCCGCCGACGGTCCACCACACGTTTTGCCGGAATCTTAACCACCGCCGTGCCAGGTGCTCCTACACCTCCCGAGACCCAGACTCGAAAAACTTGAGCCATCACCGGATTCCCACCCGCCAACTCCTCATAGGACTCCACACAAGCATCGCCAAAACCGGCCAACCTAAGCAGAGCATCACCAATCTGCCGGGGATCCCCGCGCTCGCAGGCGAGATCGATATCAACTTCAGGCGCGTTCAACGGCATAACCAATTGATGCTAATTCCACCGCGACGCGTGCCAACGGGTTGGCTTTAACATCACTCTCAGACAATTCGTGTGGAGGTCATCAATAAATGTCTAGATTCGAAGGAAAAGCAGCGCTCGTCACCGGCGGAGCGCTAGGAATCGGAGGCGCAACCGCGCGTCGCCTAGCATCGGAAGGCGCAACCGTGATGATCGCCGACATCAACGACGAATCTGCCGCTGCGAACGTTGAGCGAATCACAGAGAACGGTGGCACAGCGGCATCATGCCACATTGATGTCTCTTCCTCTGCCGACTGCAAGCGAATGGTCGACGAAACCGTCGAAGCATTCGGCCGATTGGACATCCTGGTCCAGAACGCGTTCAGCGTCATAGCCGGCGAGTCACGCATCCACGGCGACGCATTAAGTGTCGAAGAAGAGGATTGGGACTACGGAATCGACGTCCTCGTGAAAGCTCTCTACCTCGGCGCCAAACACGCAGTACCTCACATGCGCGCCGCAGGTGGCGGATCAATCATCAACCTCGCATCCGTGCACTCATTTCTCCAAGAAACAGGAATGTTGGTCTACGAAACAGGAAAGGCGGCTGTAGTCGGTCTCACGCGCCAATTGGCAGTCCAATACGGGCCCGACGGCATCCGCGCCAACGCAATAGGCCCTGGCCACATAGTGGGAGAAGGCCTCGCCGAGATGTGGGCAGAAAACCCAACCGGTCACGCTTTCTTTGCCGACCAGTACCCATTGCGCCGAACCGGCAAGCCAGAAGAAATCGCAGCAGGCATCGCTTTCTTATGCTCAGACGATGCCTCCTTCATCACCGGTCACACGCTAATGATCGATGGCGGATTGACGGTGCAACTACAAGAGAAGTTCGGGCTCAGGCAAGCCCATTACGCACTGGAACACCCCGACGACAACTTCACGTTTGGCGCGCTGGATTAGCCGTCTCGCAAAATCCCCTTGTGGGATATTTCGCTTAGCGGCTTGCGGTCGTTCGGAGACTCGCGTTCCTGCAGATCGGACGGCAATGCCTCACGCGGCCCTATCCGTCCAGCTACGAATCCGCACATCACGGTGTAGTACTCAGATGACACGCCCAATTTCTCATAGGCGGCGTCATTGTCGATGCCAGCCATACCGTGCGTATAGATCCCCATCGAACGGGCCTGCAAAGCCAGCGCCATCCATGCTGCACCAGTGTCGAACTGCGATGTGCGTGGTCGTCGCCCTTCCGGCGTCTTTGTATTAGCGAATATGAACCCGATCAAAGGCGCCTTCGTCGCCCAAACCTGATTGCCGGGCATCAAGATCGAATCGAACACCTCACGATCAGGACCATCAGTCTCGTATACAAACAGCCAAGGTTGTCGATTGAACGACGAAGGCGACCATCTGGCACCCTCAAATATCGAAGCGATCTCACTGTCGGTCAGAGGTTCGTCCGAGAACGAACGAGGCGACCAGCGATCAACGAATAGAGGATTGACTTCTGCGGAAGTTACGCGTGGGTTTGCTGATACTGTCAATTGATTGCTCCGTGTCAAATGCTAGAAGTCTGTTTACGATGTCGCCGAATGATTCTATGTGTCGAGTTCACGGTGTTTCATCGGAACGACGCAGCTGGGTGGAAGAAATCGGATCCGAAAACTTCCACTCCGGTATCTCTAAGAACAGCGATTCGAGGCCGTGGGGGATCGTCAGGTCATGAAAGGTTTTGAAATCCCCATCCTCGTCGTGGCGACCACCGATGACGAATCCCGAGCCCAATTCTTTCAACTCCCTTAAGACTGCCAAGATTGGTGCCTCATCAGTCGAACCTTCGTAGAAACGATCATCAAACAGCCTGACCGCCGTGTCGTAACCGATTGCGAAGGTCGTCCCTGGCATCAATCGCGCCTTTTCCACAAACGTCGCGGCCTTGGTGATGACCACGATGTCATCCTCACAACGAAACTGTCCCAGCCGAGCTTCGACTTCAGACGATGCGATTTCTGGTTTTTCTACGTTCTGAATGGAGATCTCGAAACATCGAGTGAGGCGTTTACCGGTGACTTCCCATCCGGCGGTTAAAAGCGCCCGGTGCGCGCGATGCAACGGCCGAAAAGACCCGGCGAGCATCAACGCATCGTTGGGCGGTTCGTCGGACCAACCGGCACCAGGGCGAAAAACGGTTAACCCCTTCCGTCCATCGATCACCATTTCAATGGGCGAACGATTCGACAATTTCGCCTTCCAACAGGTCAAGGTCTACCTCGTCGTCAATCCCGCAAGCCTCCGCCAACACATTCAGCACGATCGCGGCGCAAAGCGCTTCTTCGCCCGCCCGCGAGCGTGCACCCTTTTTGAAAACGATTGAACGTGTAACGCCACCCGTCCCGTCATGCCATCCGATATGAGCGCGATTCTCGCCTCGTCGTATTCGATCAGTGGCAATCGCAGCTGTGCAAGACAACCCAACAAGCCGCACGTTTTCTCCACTTGTTTCGTTCAGAAGAGCGGCCCTCTCGTATGCGCGTTCGGCCATGATTTCCGCTTCTTCGCGTGAAACATGCTGGTCAGCCTTTGAGCCTACGTACATATCTAGGGCGGCACGCGAATACGGCACCTGAACATCGATAACAGTTCGCGAAGCTCCAGCTACCGAAAACAATGAGGATATTGCGCTCGTCCCAGCTCCAGTAATGACCAAACAGGCTTTCGTAGGCGCGTCGTGGACCCGTTGGACGAGTTTGGCGATTCCTGAGTCGGTCACGACGCCATTAGACCCCCATCGATGCCCACCATCTGTCCCGTCACGTATGAGGACCTATCGGAGAGTAGCCAAGCGACCAGCTCTCCAACCTCTTCCGGTTCCCCATACCGAGCCAATGGGACTGCCGATTCGATCTGATGTCGAATATCCTCATCGCCTCGATCCACCGATCTCATCATATCCGTGTCGATCGGCCCCGGACAAACTCCGTTGATCCGAATGCCCATCCGCGCATAGTCAAGCGCGGCAGCCTTGGTCAAGCCGCTGACCGCGTGCTTAGTCGCGGTGTATGCAGGGCGTCTGATATCCGCTCGAAGACCATTGCGCGACGAGTCGTTGACTATCGACCCGCCTTTCCCATGCTCAAGCATCGCTTGAATCTCGGTCTTCATGCACAGCCACAGCCCCCGGACGTTGATGTCCCAAGATTTCTCCAAGACATCGTCTTCCGCCTCGTGGATACGTCCAGAATCTAGGAGAACTCCCGCGTTGTTAAACGCTCCGTCGATACTGCCGAAAGTCTTGATGGCATGTTCCACCATCGCTCGAACGTCCGATGGGGCAGTAACATCGGCCTGGATGTAGGTCGAGTTGCCTCCGTCAGCATTGATCTGTTCCGCGACCTCTGCACAAAGGTCGATCCTGCGCGCCGCAATCACGACGTTCGCCCCGTGTTTTGCCACGACTTCTGCAGCAGCGCGCCCGATCCCCGAACTTGCACCCGTGATCAGTACCGTCTTTCCGCAAAGCATTGAGATGATGTCCCCCGACAAACTACTGATTCTGCATACTCAACGAATGACCGTAGGTAAACCGAAATTCCGTTCGATTCATTTGACAAACCCGTTAGGTGATGCTAGATTTACCCGCGTATTGTAAGCCGCGAGGCGTGATGTATGCTGTATACTCTGCGAAGTTGCAGGCGTCCATGACGTAGTCGTGGTACTGTGAACGACCGATTGAGGCTAGGTGCGGCCGATCCGCCCCGAAGAACCACCCCAATCGGAACAATACAGGAGGTTCATGCATGAAACTAAGCTATCTACTCAAGCGGTGGGGATTCCTGCCCTTGATGGTGGCCG
>CAZMBB010000058.1:0-10802 GCA_964564575.1 uncultured Dehalococcoidales bacterium | reverse complement strand
CAGGGGGAGGATGCTTCTCTCACCCCCTCCTTCAGGAGGGGGCAGGGGGAGGCCCGCCGCAAGGCGGAAGAAACCACTTAGGAGTGGACATAAAAACACACCCAAACAAAAACCAATCCCCCAAACAACCAACAACAAAATCCCAAAAATCCCCCCAATCCCAAAAATCCCAATTCAGACAACACCCACATCTTCAAATCCTTCCCCATTCCTTCCCATCCTAGTTCTCAACAACCACCCATCATTAAAATCATTCCCATCATCCACACAGCAGCCCAACAAACCCAAACATGAAAATCACCAAAGTAACCCCACTCATGCTCGACCGCTACCTCCTCGTCAAGGTCGACACCGACGCCGGCATCTCCGGCATCGGAGAATCCGGAGCATGGGGATACCTCGAACCATCCGAAGCCGCCATCGAAAAGTTCGGGCGATACCTCGTCGGCGAAGACCCTCTACGCATCGAGCACCACTGGCAATACATGTACCGCTTCTCACACTTCCGCGGCGCCGCCATCATGGGCGCTCTATCCGCCATCGACATCGCTCTCTGGGACATCATGGGCAAACACTTCGACGCCCCCGTTCACCAGATCCTCGGCGGAAAAGTCCGTGACCGCGCACGCGTCTATTACCACGTTTTCGGAGACACCACCGAAAGACTCATCAACGGCATCGCCGACGCCAAAGAGATGGGATTCACCGCCGTCGGACACCTCACTCCCTTCCTCGACGAAGAACGCGACGTCCCATACTTCAAGACCCACGCCGAAAAGATACGAGACGCAATCGAAACCGTCCGCCGATACCGCGAGACCGTCGGAAACTCCGTAGACCTCTGCATCGAGATCCACCGCCGCCTCACCCCTGCCGAAGCCGTCCAACTCGGACTTGGCATCGAGGAGTTCCACCCCTACTTCTACGAAGACCCCGTAACCCCCGACAACTTCGACGAGATGGCATACGTCGCCGACAAGATAAACATCCCCATCGCAACCGGCGAACGCTACTCATCCCTCTGGGAGTTCCAGATGGCCCTCGCCCGCTGTGCCGTCCAATACGTCCGCCCGGACGTATGTCTAGTGGGAGGAATAACAGGAGCAAGAAAGATCGCCGCCCTGGCAGAAGCCCACCACGTCGGAGTCGTCCCCCACAACCCCCTCTCGCCCGTGAGCACCGCCGCCTGCCTCCAGATCGCCGCCACCGCACCCAACTTCGCCCTCCAGGAATATCCCATCGGCGAAGACATCCCGCCCAAGTCAGACATGGTCGAAGGCACCCCTCAACACGACGGCAACGGATACCTCATCATCTCCGACAAACCCGGCATCGGACTCGACCTGAAACCCGACGCCATCGAAAAATGCCCACCCACACCACGTGAAGTAGAAACCCGCCTCCACTTCGACGGATCCGTCATCGACCAATAATCCCTCCCCCAAGAAGTACATCAAAGAGTACGCCAAAAACGTGTTCGCCACCAAACCAAACCCTCAAGCCGAAATTTGATATATTTGCATCACACGGCAACGAACCCACGTTCGAACCCGTCAACAACGTAAACCTGCAAGTAAAGGAAATCGACATACCAAGGAACTATCGCATCAACCATCGGATCCGCTCCCCAGAAGTCCTTCTGATCCAGCGGTCGAGTAATGGTGCAACCTCATCCCGAGTGATGAAGCGTAACGACGCCCTCCGATTCGCACAGGACGAAGGGCTCGATTTAGTAGAGGTCGGACCCGACCAGAGCCCGCCAGTCGTCCGAATGATGGACTACGGCAAGTTCAAATTCGACCAGTCCAAACGGGCAAAAGAAGCCCGAAAAGCTTCAAAGGCAACAAGCGAACTCAAGAAAGTCCGCCTGACGCCCAAGATCGCCGACAACGACGTCCAGCAGAAGACCAAGCGCGTCCTCCAGTTCCTGCAGGACGGCGCCAAAGTCCAGGTCTTCGTTCGTTTCAGAGGTCGCGAGCAAGCGCACCCCGAGATCGCAATGGATGTCCTGCGCCGCGTTGCCAAAGGCGTCGCCGAATACGCACGCCTAGAGCAGAAGCCGATGATGGAAGGCCGCATGCTCAGCATGATGCTCGCCCCCAAAGCCGGCATCAGGCCAGCAGCCAAACCAGCACCGCCTGAAAGAAGGCTCCGCACCCAGCGCGAGAACGGCCAGCAGACGGCGACTACCGCAGAAACCAGAGAACCCGTCACACAATCCGTCTGATTTCGAACCCCAACCCTTCGAAATCCCTCCAAAAAAAGACGATCGACACCGAGCATCGATGATACGCGCCCGTTTGCAACCCGCACGGGCGCGTATTGCATAATTGAACAATGCCCAAACTCAAAACCCATAAAGGCGCAAAAAAGCGCTTCCACATCTCCGGCACCGGCAAAGTGCTCCGCACCAAAGGCCCCAAAAGCCACTTCCGACGCCGAAAAGCCAAGCGCATGAAGCGCCTCCTCGGCGGAAAAGTCGGCATCGAATCCAAACCCATGGCCAAGGGCATCAAACAGTCCCTCGTCGGATCATCCCGCTAACCGCCGGAAAACCCCCGACTTCTCGAAACATTCAGAGGTAAACCGTGCCCCGAGTCAAAGCAGGAACAACCCGCCGAGCGCGCCACAAGGCGATCCTGAAAACCACCAAAGGCCACCGCGCCGCACGTAGCCGACGCTACCGCGTTGCCAAAGAGTCGATGCTCCACGCCCTCGACTACGCAACCCGCCACCGCAAACTCAAGAAACGCCAGAACCGCGCACTCGCCATCACCCGCATCAACGCCGCCGCACGCGAGCACGGCCTCACCTACTCCACCCTCATCAACGCCCTCAAAAAGGCCGACATCACCCTCGACCGCAAATCCCTCGCCGAACTCGCCATACGCCAACCGGCAGCCTTCGCCAAAGTAGTCGAGACCGCCAAGGCCGAGTTCTAAATCCCAGAACCGGCGTCAATCCGCCCCTTAATCTGCCAAGTTGCGGTCAAAAAACGCCGACACTCTTCTGACGTAACCCTCCGGATCCGTCCGAAACGCCTGCGCGTGCCCCGCATCAGGCACTATCCACAGCCCTTCACAATCGCCACCATCGATATCCGACTGGCTGATCCCCAACGCCTTCCCCAACCGCCGCGCGTGGACCACCGGCACATACCCGTCACGCTCGCCATGAATCACCAACATCGGAGTATCAAACTCAGAAACATTCTGCTCCGGCGAGACCTCTCCCAAGCGATAACCCACCAGCATCTGCAACATCAAATCCATCCCCGGCCGCACCAACTCCGCAACCCAAGACACCATCCCCGATCGCTGCTTCACGATCGACCAGAAGTCGCTATACGCGGAATCCGCAACAACCGCTCCCGCAACACCCGGATTGGCACACGCCAACGCCGCCGCAACACCCCCCAGCGAAAATCCCAACACCCCGATCCGCGTCCGATCCACTCCCAACCAGACCAGATAGTCAAGCGCGCCCAACACATCCAATCTCTCCGTCCAACCGCCCGTAAAATCACCGTCCGCCGACTCCCCGCACCCGCGCAGATCGAACATCAGCACCCCGAAACCCAACTCCCACATCGCCTTCGCCAATCCCATCGCACCTGCCTGCGGATCTGCCCGGTTGGTCCCATCGCCGTGCACAATCACCAACCACCGAGAACCTCGCTCAACTGGCGTCGTCTCCACTCCCGGCGGCAAGATCAACCAACCTCTCAACACATGCTCCGGATCTGCATAGTCCCTCCGGCTGCTGAACGACACATCCCGATATGGCAGCCCGACTGACGAAGGGTCATCATGCAGCGGCATCCTTCGAGACCGTCGCGACATCCGCAACGCAAACGCAGCCGAAGCACCGAGATACGCTGAAACCGTCGCCCCGGTCAATATCACCACTCGATTCAACCAGCTCATCGCAAACCCCGAGTCTCGTTCATCCCAACCTACCTACACCGTCAGAGTTGCAGCATCGACCATCAACGCCACGAACAGCAGGAAAAGATACGCCAACGAAAACTTGTACAAGTTCGCCGTATCCTTCCGCTCACCCGTTCGCCACAACCTGAACGCCAGCGCCAGGAAACCTACTCCTAGGACCACCACAGATGCTAAATAGATCACCCCGAGCTTCGACGTCGCGAAGTAGAACATCACCGTCAACGGCAACATCAAGACCGTATACAGCAAGATCTGCACACGCGTCGCCGCCTCGCCCGAAACCACCGGCATCATCGGCACCCCCGCTCGCGCGTAGTCATCCTTGATCAACAGCGACAATGCCCAGAAGTGCGGCGGCGTCCAGAAAAACACAATAGCGAACAGATACCAAGCCTCCAACTCCAAAACCCCGAGCACCGCCGCATATCCCACTAGCGGAGGCACCGCACCCGCAGCACCACCGACAACGATGTTCTGCGTCGTCGTTCGCTTCAGCAACGCCGTGTAGAGCACCACATAGAGCGCCGATCCCGCCAAGGCCAAAGCCGCCGCCAACACATTCGTAAAGACGTAGAACACCGCGAACGAAGCGGCATTGAGCACGATCCCGAAGATCAGCGCGTTCAACGGTTTGATCCGCCCACCCGCCACCGGCCGATGGTCCGTCCGGTGCATCACCTGATCGATGTCATCCTCGTACCACATGTTCAGCGCACTCGCCCCACCCGATGCCAAAGCTCCTCCGACGAGAACCGCCAGGATGTACTGCCAAGGCGGCACCCCACGTGCAGCGAGGAACGCGCCACCCACCGCGGTGAACAGAAGCAATGACATGACCCTCGGCTTCGTCAAAGCCAAGTAGTCCAAAAACACTCGCGTAAGCCCCCTCACCCACGATCCGCTTTCAACCGTCGTGTCCATCAAGCGGCAACCCCGGAAACCGAAGACCTCTGAACCTCTGCAGTTTTCGCATCCCCGCTCAAGCTGCTACGCGCCACCGGCAGGAGAATGAGCAGCGTCAACAAGCACATCGACACCCACTGCAACGAGGCGAAAGTCAAATGCGAAACCCGCGCCCAGATCTGGAAACCTGTCCAGGGATTGGCCGCGCCGAGAAGAATCTGCGCAACGATTATCACCGACAAAACTATACCCAACGTGCGCAGCATCTGCGCGGACGATCCCTCACCACCTTTAACCTTCATCGCCATGTGCGCCGCACCCATCGCCGGGAAGACGGACAACAGGGCCAAGACGCGATGCGCAACATGGATCCACACGATCTCATACTGGGGAATTATCGCTCCCCCGCACAGCGGCCAAGAAGGACAGACCGCACCAGCGCCCCGCCACACCGCGTACGACCCCGAAAGCAGCGCGATCAACGTCATCGCAGATCCCGCCAGCGCCATCATCAACAATCCCCGTTTCATTCCGCTGTCAACATCGCTCGACCGGACATAAACGGAAGCCACCAGCGCATGAGCCATCAACAGCAGAACACTCTCCGCAAGCATCAGGTGCAAGGTGCGCAAAGACGGATCCAACTCGCTCAACACGACAGCTCCGCCGATTCCTCCGGTCACCGCTACAGCCACAAGCCCCGCGGTCGATGACATCACCACCGACAGCTCGCCACGGTGCTTCATCCAAACCCTCACCACCGCGCCGATGATCGTAACGCCGACCAAGACCCCGATAGTCCGATGGCTGTACTCCATCAAAGCGTGATACTCCAACGGCGGTATCCATCTTCCGAAGCAAGTCGGCCAGTCCGGACAACCATCGCCCGATCCCGTCACTCGTACCGCGCTTCCCATAGTGATCTGGACAATTGCACCGATCAAAGATGCGGCCAACAAAACCAGAAGGACGCGATCTCGCCAGATCTCCCCGTCGCTAGGGGAACTGTTTACCTCGGCCATCAGGCCTGCTCCCCAAAATATCGGCTATGAGACTCAAAGTCGCTATACGACTTGGATCGTTGGGTGGCAAGGTGGAGCAATCGAAGTCGTTACACCTCGTTCAACGACTTCACCGCGATCAATACCGCGGAGACCACGATGCGATGGTCATAGACACGGAACGGCCAGCACGTCACCAATGAGATCTGCGCGTTGTCAGACTCCGCGAGGAACAACTCGTCGCGGTGCACCTGTTGAGTGCCAGTTACTCGGTAGAGATACTCCGCCTCATCCGTGGATAGAAAGATATCGACAGGTTCGTTCCTGATCATCTCGGAGATTTCAGGCAACCGGCGAAAGATAGCCCCCTCGTTGCTCAGAAAATCGTCGAGATGACCAAAGTACCAGCCATTGGCCAGTTCGCCCGGCAGCGCCGTCGTAGGGATATGACCTACCACCTTGTCAGGGGTTGACCACGCCCTGGAATCTCCCAAGTCTCGCAACTCAAGCTCGGAAACCGAAGCATCCAAATCGATAGAAGGGATGCGCATCCTGAGGGCGCGTTCGCCACCTGTCGGAGCATGAACAACGTCCGAAGCGTCTACCGGCACGAAACCATCGGGGATCGTCGGACCGCCGAATGGCAGGTTGCCGGCCCAATACGGCTCCGGCCAGTACCGCGGGTTCATGTTGCCGCCCGGATAGATCGACGTAAAAGTGTCCAGCATCACCTCGGTCGACACCGACGCTTCCGGAACCACTTGATCCGCGCCTTCCACATCGACCATCGCGTCCTGTGCAATTGCCGAGACAGGCTGTTCGCTCGTCACGTCAGCCCCGACATTTGCCTTTGGCTCGACGACCGCCGGCAAATCGCTTGCGTCATCTGAAATCAATACCGCGCCCGGGACGAATGAAGCGATTGAGACCGTCTCAACACCCGTTACATCTTCCATCAGCGCCTCGCCCTCGGCAACGACAACCTCGCCATTCGCTCCCTCAGTCCCTATTCCCTCCCGCGCCGAAGCATCCGGCAGCCGGGATTCCGCAGGTTCGTACGCCACAGGTTCGGGCAGACTTTGCCCCAACAGCGCAAGCATGTCTTCCGGCGCTGCCGCATCCACGTCGAAGACCTCGATATCCGAACCCGACCGCATGTACGCGTACAAGTAGTAACCGGAGACCGCTACCATCGCAATCCCGATGGCGGCCATCGCGATGCCTATCGGCCTCGCAAATTTCGAGATTATGTCCATTTCGCTCTTAACGACGTTTATACAGCGCTCGCCGTAGAGCGGAACGCTATATCAGCGGCCTCTTGGCCCCTCGAAAATCGGTTCGTTGAGGTGGATATCACCATTGCGAATTTTAATGTTGTAGTCGCAATTGGGGCTGGTGCACACCCACGCTTTGTAATGTACTGGAGCCCCTTGGCCGCCGAAGTCCGACAACGGCACCAACACGCCCTGTTCACAAGCCAGACACTCTGGCCAAGAATTCATCGCTTCCAACGTCCTAACCTCCGCCGACGCTACTTCTCATCATCACCCGGCGCGAAGGCATATCCTCACTCCGTCGCTCAGGCCCGCGGGGCGCCCGTCGTCAATCGCTCCCGTACGCGGATTCTGTTTTCCGCTATTTTAACACCCTCAAAGAAAATCACGCAACGACACACCAACGCGGTTGAAGCGCGATCACTAGACGAATCTGCGAAAACGATCGCGAAGGCCTGGAACTCGGATTTCTTCTTGTACGCTTGAATATCAGGCGCCTATAAGCGCGCCAGCCGGACCCGCAAGTATCACCATAGACTAGCGACTCGACTACTCAACTGTCAGCTGAAAACATTGATATTAGGTATCGAAACATCCTGCGATGAGACCGCCGCCGGGATCGTAGATCTCGACGGCAGACTGATCGCCAACGTCGTCGCCAGCCAGGCCGATATCCACGCACGCTACGGCGGCATCGTTCCAGAAGTCGCCTCTAGACAACACATCCGCGACATCGCAAATGTCGTCCGCGCCGCTTTGGACGATGCCGAACTTGATTGGGGCGACCTAGACGCGATCTCTGTCACCAACGGCCCCGGCCTCGCCGGATCGCTGATGGTCGGCGTCAACTTCGCCAAAGGCGCATGCGCAGCTACCGGCAAACCTATGGTCGGAGTAAACCACCTCGTCGGGCACGTAATGGCCGCGTTCATCCGTCTCCCCCACGATACCGACAACATCGATCCGGCAACCGAAAACGACTCCCACATGCCCCTCGCACAGGCGCTCGCCGATCTAGGCGACGCGCCGGCGATGTGCCTGATCGTCTCCGGAGGCCATACCGAACTCGTTCTTGCAGAAAAGTCCGCCCACTCGCTCAAGTTCAAGCTGATCGGCGAAACTCGAGACGACGCCGCGGGCGAAGCATTCGACAAAGCGGCGCGCACCATCGGCCTCCCATACCCAGGCGGCCCAGCCATACAGAAGGCAGCCGAAAACGCCGATGATGAACCCGAACCCCTTCCCCGCGCCTGGCTCCGAGGAACACACGAATTCTCCTTCAGCGGCCTCAAGACCGCGGTGCTGAATCGCGCCCGCCAGGAAGGCATATACCCGAGGGAAGATTCCGATCCGCAACCCGACCAGCAGATGCAGGCCAACATCGCCAAAGCGTTTCAAGACTCGGTCGTCGACGTCCTTGTAACCAAGACAATCCGCGCAGCCGAAGAGTTCCGGTGCTCCGCGATCATCCTCGTAGGCGGTGTCGCAGCCAACCGTCCCTTGCGCGAAACGATGCAGACCGAATCGCCCCTCCCCGTCGTCACTCCCCCCATCCCCCTCTGCACCGACAATGGCGCCATGATTGCACGAGCCGGGCTGGACCGTTACCTCTCAGATGCACGCGACGGATTCGACCTTGACGTCATCCCATCGCTTCGCATCGGATAGCCCACGATCAGCCCCCCGGTCGCATCTCCATCATCGAGATCACCCGAGCCGCGAAGCGGTCCGCCTCATCAACGTGCGATTGTCCGAAACCGATCTTCATCTCGGCCCCGGAGTTCGCCCTCAATCCCACCACAAGATCCGGCGGTCGCAAGAAGTAATCCGCCAAAAGCACCGCACTCATCAGCACCACGATAACGCCGATGATCAACCGCAAATTGCCCACGCCATCCAGCGCCTGCCACATCCCTATCGACGCAGCGATGCCGACCAACCCCCAAACCAATGAACGACGGCTCGGATTCGACCTCGAGACCGTAACCGAATCGATCTCAGAAAACCGCATAGACGCGTGCAGCACATCAGCATCCGGAGCACCCCTCAGCAACACACGCCTCTCGGTCAAGACAACCTCCGAACCTCCTCTACCGTGCGTCGATGACGTAAAGAGAGCCGTCTCCCCGGGCAAGAGATCTGAAACACTGGAGATCACGGGCGTCTCTCGCTCAACGTCTGAATCGGGTTTGGACGCCGCTTCCTGTGCACGTCCCGCACTGGTCACGGATCTCCCGGCATCTGCTTGCGAAACCGCTGCTTCGTCCGACATCAGCCTATCTCGATCAGCACCTGTAGCAGTCTCACGTCGATCAACCTCAACCGTCGGCCTTTCCGAGCAAGTGCAGAACCTCGCGGGCTCCTCCCTGATGTCGGGAGCTACATCTATCTCTATCGCCTCCTCGTTCATATCGCGAGTGGGCAAGCTCGTCGAACTGCCCAGCGGTTCCACACCGGGTGCCACGCCGACCAAATGCGTCGGGTGGTCCGCACAGGTGCAGAACCTCTTTCCTTGCGCAGCCACCGTCACGACGACAGAACCCGATCTCCCAGTCGCATCTGACGAGACGGTCTGGGCCGCCGAAGCATCGACTTGTAGATATGCATCACACCCTGCTGCCGCCGCGCTCCCCGAACCTTTACCAAGCCAACTCCCCTACGCCCAATAACTCGCTTCGCCTCCTCAAACACCGAATTAGACGGCAACGCAGGATGGCTCGCGTACAACCTCAAAACCTGCGCGTACAACTCGCGATCCTGCCCAGCTTGAGCCCAGGCCGCCAACGCGGGCAAAACAGCGTTGACAACGATCTCCCCGGCACGTCCCGCCCCCACCAGACCGCCCTCGACGATAAACGCGTCCCGTAATCGCGCCGTCGACCCGCCACTCTCCATCGCCGACAAAACATGCCGCAACGGTCCCCCGACTCGCCACCACTCAGCCACGAGATGAGCCGCCGCCCTCAACCGCGTCTCCGTCCGGTTCGCCGGTCGACCCGCGGCCGCCACCCAATTCGGCTCCTCGCCAAACAACCGGGGCACCTCGACCCAAGCCGGTCTGTCACCTAACCCTGCCCCCCATCTGACCAGATCCTCCGCCATCGCCAAGCCGCCATCCTCTCTCGAACAACCTCTCTGCACAAACCGCGCCAAGAACGCCCACGGCAACCGCTCAGCCAACAACCTGAAACCAGAGCGATTCCGCGGATACCCCAGACACTCGAAAATCGCCATCTGCAAAGCCAAGTCCGGCCCGAACCTCTCAACAGCGAGACGCTGACCATCAATCTTCAAAGCGAAACGTTCGTCACCAGCAGCATCCAGCCATTCATCCAGCACAACGCCATCTGCCCGACGCGCCGATTCACCAGCCGCGCTCCCGTTAATATCGGTCGTGTCAGTCTCCCGCTCCCCGCCGATCAATCCGCCGATGTCGACCATCGGCACCTCGATCCCTATCCCATTAACCGTCTTCCGACCTCCTCTCGAACCTCCCGCAACCGCATGAAACACCACGCCTCCATACCTGCCATCCCGATCATGACCATGCGCGTACCACTCGGCAACCGTCCGATGCACCTCGACATCGCCCTGAACTTCCGAACCGTCCGAAGCCTCCAGCACCGCGTCCCTGAAATCGGGACCTAGCGACCCGCCGGGCATTCCGGAATAGA
>CAZMBB010000057.1:0-10978 GCA_964564575.1 uncultured Dehalococcoidales bacterium | reverse complement strand
TACGACATCATGCTCGACTGCTGGCAGGCCATGGACGTCAACTACGTCGTCAAACTCGCCTCCGCGATCGAGGATTGCCAACCCCGCTGGCTGGAAGAAGTGGCGATGCCCGATCGCATCGACTCCTACCGCAAGATCCGAGAGAAGACCAACATCCCCATCTCAGGAGCGGAGCACGAATACACCCGCTGGGGCTTCAAGCGCTTCATCGATGCCGAAGCGCTCGACATCCTCCAACCCGACATCTACTGGGCAGGCGGCATCTCCGAAACCCTAAAGATCATGGCCCTCGCCACCGCCGCAGACCTCATCACCATCCCTCACGGCCACTCCTCACCTGCCGGTATCCACGTCTCAGTAACCCAGTCCCCGATCCACACCCCCTACCAAGAATTCCTGATCAAGTGGAATCTAGTCCATCAACACTTCCTAGCCAACCCCGTAAACCCGGTTGACGGAATGATCCATATTCCAACTCAACCCGGCGTGGGCATGGACTTGGACGAGGACAAGATTGAGCGGGAAGAGGAGCCGAAATGGTAACCCGACTAGCCGGCAAACTTCTCAATTACCAGACAAGCGTTCTGTCCGCCGAAGCCGAAGCTGTTCGATAGCGTCACATCAACCTTCGCCTCTCTAGCCACGTTTGGAATGTAGTCGAGATCGCAATCGGGGTCCGGAGTGTCTAAATTGATCGTGGGATGCAGGACTTGATCTCGGATGCTTCCGATGCAAGCCAGGGTCTCCATAGAACCTGACGCGCCTAGCGAGTGACCAATCATCGACTTCGTGCTGCTAACCGGTACGTTGTAGGCGTGGTCTCCAAACGCGCGCTTTATCGCCAAAGTCTCTGATTTGTCGTTCAACGGTGTCGATGTGCCATGTGCGTTGATGTAGTCGATGTCCTCGATGTTCCGCCCCGCATCTTCAAGCGCCAGCTTGATCGCCAAAGCCGCACCTTTCCCTTCGTCATGCGGCTGCACCAAGTGAAACGCGTCTGACGTAACTCCCCAACCCGTAACCTCAGCGTAGATCTCGGCTCCACGCGCCTTCGCGTGCTCAAGACTCTCAATCACGAACATCGCTGACCCTTCCGCCGGAACGAATCCATCGCGAATCAAGTCAAACGGTCGGGAAGCCTCCTCAGGAGGACAGTCCCTAGTAGACAACGCATGGATCGTCGAGAACCCACCCATCCCCAATTCGCATATGCCCGCCTCTGCACCGCCTGTCAAGATCACATCCGCGGCACCTCGACGGATCACCTCCGCCGCCTCACCGATCGCCTGCGTGCTCGCCGCGCAAGCTGTGACGCAGGTATTCGTGTAACCAAGCAACCCAAACACCCGACTAACGTTCGCAGAGCACATATTCACCAGCATCACCGGAATGTAGAACGGACTCACTCGCAGTGCCCCGCGTCGGTTCATAACCTTTGATTGATCATCGGTCTCAGGCAGACCGCCCGCGCCGCATCCTATCAACACTCCTACTCGTTCTCGATCTTCCGTATCCAAATCCAACCCCGCATCCTTGATGGCCTGATCCGAAGCGTGAACCGCAAACTGCGAAAAACGTCCCATGCGACGCGCCTCGCGACGGTGTATCAACCCGCCTTCAGATGGGTCGAAGTCCTGAACTTCACCCGATACTTTGCATGGAAACGGCGTAGGGTCAATAATCGACATCCGCCGCGTACCTGACACGCCGTTCTTCAAGTTGACCCAAAACTCTTCTGGCGACTTCCCCAAGCACGTCATCGCACCCATGCCGGTTATCACTGCTCTGCGTTCGTCTGGATATCTGCTCATCGTTTTCTGCTAGTTCCTCCGATTAGCGATTTTACTGTGGGCGGTCCGATCAGCTTCGTAAGCCTGCATGTATGGGTGCTTCAGATCCTCGTATATCTCCGGCTCGATGCCTAGTAGATGTTCCCGAGCCTCCGCGGCCACAAACAAAGACCCTGTCACTACGATCAGCCGGACTTCAGGATTCTGCTTCGCCAGTTGCTTCGCCTCCTGCAATGCCTCGCTAACGCCGGGTCGCACCGAAAATGCCAAACCATGCCTTCTCCCCACATCTGCCAAATGTTTCGCAGGCGAGGATTTTGGGTGCCGAGACTGCGTCACGATAGTGCGTAACGCCGAGGTCGCAAGTTCTCGTGCCATCGTCTCGAATTGGTGCCCCTCGGTAGCTCCTAAGACCAACAGGTATTGGGTAGTGAGCCCTAACCCGCTATGTCCATTCATGTTGCCATCGCCACTTATGGCGCCTAACGTTCGCAACGTGTCTCGTAATGCCTTCAACGACGCATCATTATGGGCTCCATCCAAGATGATTGGCGGCCACTCGTCTAGCTCCACGACCTCGCATCTGCACGGCCAACTCACATCCCCGATGCCACGTATCGCGGCATTGACGTCAAACTCATGTCCCTGTTGATACAGCACATTTAGCGTTGCCGCGGCCGTCCGTGCGTTATCGATCTGGTGCGAGCCCAACAAAGAACTTCGAACCTTCACATCAACTAAGCCAGGATCAGGAGGAGTTCTCAAGACGCTATCTGAAACCAACGACGCTGGAGCGTTCCAACGCTTGAGGACGAACTCCTGCCGTAAATCGGTACTCAATGCATCGTCGCTCTTCGACACCGCAACGGCAGTGCACGCGCCCACAACTTCTGATCCGACTTCCTCCGCTCGTTCGCGAATCACCTCCCAAGCCGCAGCATGGTTCTTTGCGACTACCGTCGGACGTCCCGGTTTGATGATTCCTGCCTTTTCTCTGGCGATCAGTGAAACCTTGTCACCCAACACTCGGACGTGATCCAAGCTGATCGGCGTGATCACTGATACCTCAGGATCAACAACGTTGGTGGCATCTAAACGACCGCCGAGCCCCGTCTCAATGACGGCAAAATCGGCTCTAATCCGCCGGAAGTGCACAAATGCCATCGCAGTCAGCATCTCAAACACACTCACAACTCCCAAATCCTCATGCAGCTCAATCTCAGATACCAACGGCCACAACTCGTCTATCAGATCTGCAAAATCCGACTTCAACATATTCTCCCCACCAACCCGGACCCGCTCGGTAAAAGAGTGCAGATGCGGCGAGGTATACAACCCGGTCCGCGATCCTGCAGCCGCCAGGCCCGAAGCAATCATCGCGCAGGTGCTTCCCTTGCCCTTGGAACCAGCGACGTGGATTACGGGTGTAGCTAGATGCGGATTCCCCAACATCTCCATCAATCGCTCTACCCGACGCAGATGCCAATCGGGTGGTTGATTGGCCCGTGACTTCCGCTCGAAATCTGCGAGCGAAAGTAGCCTATTGACAGCCGCCATGTATCGCTCGTGCACCGGATCCGACATGAAGCTAAGGGTAACGTTTGGGCATCTCGGCGCGATTGATACGATGAAGGTATCAACTCGTAAACGTCGACTAATTCGTCCACAAACTTCTCTCCATGAGCTACCAAACCCAAATCGAAGACGCCTTGAACGGCCATACAGCCGATTACTGCGAGATCCGCCTTGAAGAGTCGGATTCAGCCCGTCTCACCTACCGTGGGCGTACTCTGGACGATATCAACATGACGAGCGGCAAGGGTGGCGCGGTGCGCGCCTGCGTGAATGGCTCGTGGGGCTTCGCCAGTTTCAACGACATCGCTGATCTGAAATCACGCGTCAAAGATGCAACCGACCAGGCGCGAAGCCTCGTTTCTGGCAATAAAGACGAATCTACGATGCTTGCAGAGGTCGAGCCGCACGTAGATATCGTCGAGCCAGTCATCGTCAAAGACCCTCGCGAAATTACCCTGCAAGAGAAAACCAACCTCGCTGACCACTACAACGATATTGTCTGGACACAATCCGGCATCGTGAGTTCCGACATCATCTATGGGGACAACTCTCGAAAAGTGGCATTTGGCAATTCCGATGGCACCTATGTCGAGCAGGAAGTCATCCATGTAATCTGCCGCATCTCCGCCCAGGCCCGGGATGGGTCTGACGTGCAACAAGCCGGTTTCAGCATCGGCGCCCTCGGAGACTACGGCGTATTTGAAGACCTCGACGACCAAGTCGAGGAAGCGGCGAAAAGGGCCGTCGGACTACTCAAAGCCGAACCTCTAACTGGTGGACAGCGAACAGTCATCCTTGACCCCGTCCTAGCCGGGGTCTTCGTTCACGAAGCTTTCGGACATCTTTCGGAGGCGGACAATGTCTACGAGAACGACAAACTGAAAGAGCTCATGTACATGGGCCGCAAGTTCGGCGGAAAACACCTCAACTTCACTGACGGCGCAGCTCAACCCGGCATGCGCGGCAGCTACAAATACGACGATGAAGGGACTCCCGCTGCACTCACGCCCCTTGTCCGTGATGGCATTCTAGTAGGCCGTCTCCACTCCCGCGAAACTGCCGCCAAGACCGATGAAGCTCCAACCGGAAATGCTAGAGCCATCAGCTATCGCTTCCCGCCGATCGTTCGTATGACCAATACTTTCATAGAAAACGGCGAAGCGACGTTCGACGACCTGCTGGAAGGTGTAGAAGACGGCGTATATGTCAAGAACTGGTACGGCGGCATGACCCAACACGAGATGTTCACCTTCTCGTCCGGCGAGGCTTACATGATCAGAAACGGACAGGTTCAAGAAGCAGTTCGGCCCGTAATGCTCTCAGGCAACCTCTTCGAAACTCTCGAAAATGTCGATGCTGTGGCCAACGACCGTGGATTCAACCAAGGTGGGGGATGCGGCAAAGGCGGACAAATGCCTCTCCCCGTCGGAACCGGCAGCCCTCATATTCGTATCCGAAACTGCCTCATCTCCGGCGCTTAACCCTTGAAACAACGCAGTCGCTATACGACACTCGCAGGAGTCAAATCATTTGACTAACCACTACGAACACTTACTCGACCTAGCAACCGCCGCTCACGGCAACGCCGAAGTCTTCGCCGTGGCTTCCGAGCGTCGACACGTCGAGTTCGAAGCAAACCGACCGAATAATATCGGACAAAGCCAATCATCCGGTATAGCGCTTCGAATCATCAACAAAGACGGACGCATCGGTTTCTCATCAACCTCAGACAATGACAAAATCGACGAACTTGTCGAACGCGCTGGCACTCTAGCCGAATACGGTGCCGAAGCTAAGTTTCAGTTTCCTGAAGCCTCTGATTACCCTGATGTCGCTACCTCTGACGATTCAGCTGATGATGTCAGTGACAGCGACATGTTGGCCTTCGGGCGGTCTGCTATTGATGCCATCCTTTCTGAATTCCCTGAGGCGCTGTGTTCTGCCGACTTCAGCAAGAGTTCAGGCGATCAGCGACTGAGAAACTCCAACGGCGTTGATGCCCAACACAGTCGCACCTCATGTAGCTTCTACATGGGCGTTGAACTCATCCGAGGCACTGACATGCTCAGTGTTTGGGACGGTACAGTCTTGACCGGCGCGGTCGACGAATCCAACATTGATCGCATCGTCTCTCGGCTCCTGACAAAGCTCCGCAACTCCGAAAACATCGTCGATGCACCGAGCGGCAAAGACGTTCCGGTTCTATTCTCGCCTGTAGGTTTCAACAGCACGTTTCTGCCGCCCCTCCTTTCCGGTTTCAACGGCAAGAATGTTGCCAGCGGCTCCTCACCGCTGATCGACCGATGGGGAGAAAAGCTCCTTGACGAGCGGATTTCGATCTCCGATGATCCGCTTCATCCTATGACACCGGTTGCGAGACCTATGGACGATGAGGGCATCCCGTCTCGATGCCTCGATTTCGTCCGCAACGGAGTAATCGGCGAGCCGTTCCTAGACCTTCAGACCGCGGGAGAGATTGGCGAGCCATCTACAGGTTGCGGCATGAGAAGCATCGCTTCGACCCCCTCGCCCAGCACCTCTTTCATTACGATGTCCGGTGGCGAAACGCCAAATGATGCGATGTTCGACGGTATCAAACAAGGGATCCTCGTCGAGCAACTTCTCGGTGCCGGTCAGGGCAATGAACTCGGCGGCGACTTCCGAGCCAATTTGTCCCTTGGTTTCCTCATCGAAGATGGAGAGGTCGTCGGGAGGGTAAAAGACACGATGATCTCTGGCAACGTTTACGAAACGCTCAACAATGTCGAAGCGATCAGTAAAGACCCAGAGTCTGTGTGGGGTACTAGATCGCTGCTCTGGGTCCGCACCCGAGGTGTCGAAGTTTCCACATCTTCGTAACCCTGGCTAGCCTGATATGACCTTGGATAACCAACAGTCCACCGATGACCAAGTTTCGGCAATGCTCCGAGAACTTTCAGGCATTGACGACAAACAAGCGAGATCAATCGTCAACGCTTGGCGAGAGTGGCCAATTGAAGAAGCGATTAACACTGTCACCGAACTTCGACGTGTGGCTGAAACAGACCGCTCCCTTGAATTCGATTCCATCTTCAGAGCCACAACGTCCTTTCCGGTGCCGCAAGTCCGTATCGAAAGCGTCCGCGCCTTGACCGATGGCGGCAGTATAGCCACCGCGCAGATCTTGATTACCGTGATCGAACGAGACGAGATAGCGGATATCCGTGCCGCTGCTGCTGTAGCTCTTCATGCCTTCGGCGACCCCTCGCAGTCTCGCAAGGTTCCGGGGACGACGCTGAACCGCGTCAAGGCGAGCCTGCGCGAAGCTATTCACATAGACGAACCTGTAGTCCGTGGCAAAGCATTGGTCGCCCTAGCGGCTTTGCGAGACGATGATGTGCCGGATTTGATCGATACCATGTTCGATGAGGCGATCGGTGATGGTCCGTTGATGTCGGACGTTTTGACCGCGATGGGCGAAACGAACGACCGTTCATGGCTTCCGACAATTCAAGATGCTTTCTACAGTGACGATAGCCGCGTCCGTATTGCCGCTGTACTAGCGTTCGGCAAGATCGCATTGGACGAAGATGTTGAAAGCCTCTCTGAACCGTTCGATGATCACGTCTTGGAAGTCCAAATGGCGGCGGTTAAATCGCTAGAGGAAATCGGGACTGCGCAGGCTCGGGAGATGCTTGAACTCGCGGTATCGAGTAGCGAGCCTGAAGTGCAAATACTTGCTCAGGCGGCGTTGGATATTTTGAAGGCCGGTGACGATCTTATCTACGCTGTTTCCCCTACGATGGTCGAACGGGGGCTTTTCGGGGTTCCTGGATCCGCACGCGGTGCCAATCGCGATCTTAATCGATACGATGCGCCGACCGAAGAGGGGTGGGCGAACGTCGGCGCTGAGGGTCAGGAGTTAGATGTTCCGGAAGCACCGGAAGATATCGGTGAAGACTACGAAGATTACTTGGAATCTGAAGAGTTCTTTAGAGATTCGAACACGAATTGAGCGCAAATCAGGCCAAGATCTCTGCGTCGCTGCTTTCTGCGGATTTCGGTTATCTGGCTGATTCGATCAAGTCGGCTGAACAGGCGGGGGTGGACGAGTTTCATTTTGACGTTATGGATGGGCATTTCGTCCCGAATCTTACGTTCGGGCCTCCGATACTCGAGGCGGTGAGCCGCCACGCAACCAAGCCGATCGACGTTCATGTAATGGAGCGTTCGCCCGAGCAATTGATACCGGTGTATGTTTCTGCGGGTGGTGACATAATCACGATCCACATCGAGGGGGTAGCGGACGTTGATGAGACGATCGATGTGATTCTTGAGGCGGGTGCCCAACCCGCTGTAGCGATTCGTCCGCGGACTCCTGTTTCGGCTCTTTGGGGCATTGCCGATCGTATTCGGCGCGTCCTTGTGATGACTGTCGAGCCTGGTTTTGGGGGACAGGAGTTCCTGCCTGATACTCTACCGAAAATTAGTGATGCCTTGTCGATGATGCAGGCTGCTCATCCGGATAATCGCGTTGAAGTTGCTGTTGATGGGGGTATCAAGTCGCAAACGATAGGTCCGACCCTGGATGCTGGAGCGACTACCTTCATCTCCGGATCGGGGATATTTTCGCATGAGGATGGGATCGAATCAGGTGTTCAATCGTTGCGCCGGAGGTTGCTAGGGCAGATCAGACGCGGGGTCTAGGGCTTTACCTCATGCCCTGCATCATGTTTTGGAGGGCTCTTTCGCCTCCGGGTCCGCTGATGCGTTTCATCATCTTTTGCATTTGGCGGTATTGGCTTAGGAGTTGGTTTACTTGGGAGGGTGATGTTCCTGAGCCGTTTGCCACTCTGCGACGTCTGGAGCCGTTTAGGAGGCGGGGGTTGGCGCGTTCCTGAGGCGTCATGGAGAGGATGATGGCTTCGACTTGGGACATCCGCTTTTCGTCGACGTTTTGCATCTTGTTTGACATCATTCCGCCAAGGCCGGGGATCATGCCTAGGACTTCGGATAAGGGGCCCATTCGACGGACAGCGTGGAACTGTTCGAGCATGTCGTTGAGGTCGAACTCGTTGCGGCGTAGGCGTTGTTCCAGACGTTTGGCTTCGTCTTCGTCGATCTGGCGTTGGGCCTTTTCTATAAGGGTCGTGACGTCGCCCATTCCGAGGATGCGTTGGGCCATTCGCTCGGGATGAAAGGCCTCGAGTTGTTCGGGGCGTTCTCCGATGCCGACGAATTTGACGGGGAGTCCGGTGACGGACTTCATGGAGAGAGCTGCGCCGCCTCGGGCGTCGCCGTCCATCTTTGTGAGGAGCATTCCGGTCAGGCCGATGCGTCGGTTGAATTCGGAGCCGGAGTTAACGGCGTCTTGGCCGGTCATCGCGTCGACGACGAGGAATGTCTCGATGGGGTTTATGGCAGATTTGACCTGTTCGAGTTCTTTCATCAGGTCGTCGTCGATTGCTAGGCGACCAGCGGTGTCTAGGATCAGCCAGCGCGTGTCATCGCGTTTGGCGCGGTCAAGTGCGTTTTTGGCGACTTTGATGGGGTTGGATTTTCGGGCGTCTTCGCTGTAGACGGGGACGTTGATCTGTCTGCCGAGAGTTACGATTTGCTCTACTGCCGCGGGACGTTGAAGGTCGCAGGCGGCGATCATGACGTCTTGTTTCCACTCGCGCCGGATGTGGAGTGCGAGTTTGGCGGCGGCGGTGGTCTTGCCGGCTCCTTGGAGTCCGACGAGCATGATGACACTTGGGGGAGTATCGCCTCTTTGGAGTTCGGCGCTTTCGCCGCCGAGGATTTCGACGAGGTTGTCCTGGACGATCTTGACGACGGTCTGGCCTGGGGTGAGGGATTTGAGGACGGCTTCGCCCTGTGCTTCTTCTCGGATTTTGGATACGAAGCTCCGGGCGACTTTGAAGTCGACGTCGGCTTCGAGGAGGGCCATGCGGACCTGACGGAGGGCGGCTTCGATGTCTTTTTCGGAGAGTCGGCCCTTTCCTGTGAGGGTGCCGAGGGCGGATGTGAGGCGTTCTGAGAGGGTTTCGAACATGGGCTAGAGGTCTCGGGTTATGGTGACGGATACCGGGGTGCGGTCCCAGCCGGAGAAGATGTCGCTAGCCAGTTGCTGCATTACTCGGCTGATGTTTGAGAAGGTGGCGATGCCTACAGGTGCACCATTGGCATCGACTACAGGGAGTCTGGAGATGCGGCGTTGGGACATGACGCGGGCGGCTTCGACGACGTCGGTGTCTGGTTGAGCGGTGTGGACGGGAGTGCTCATGTGGAGCATGATGGGGGACATTGCAGGGTCTTCGCCGGCGCCGACGCATCCGACGGCGACGTCCCAGCTTGTGATGATGCCTTCGACGATGCCGCGGTTGACGACGACTAGGGAGCCGACGTCGTTATCTCGCATTCGCTTCGCGGCGTCTGCAACGCTGAGTTCGGCGGTGATGGTGAGGACCGGGGAGGTCATTATTTCTTCTAAGCGCATCGGGTTATCTCACGCATCGATTGGAAGGATTTATCATGCAAGATTGGGCATCGGGCGATTGATCGGGATCGATCGTCGACGTTGCCACCATCAATTCTAGACCTAGAACGTAAAGCGAAGCCGCAATATGTCCATAGTCCTGATGATCGTTCTTGTGTTGTTGTCTGCGCTTGCCATCGGCGTCGCAGTTGCCAATATAGACCCGATTTAGGCTATTCAGGCGACGGCAACGACCATGCCGAAGATCAACGCGAACATTCAGTTCATGTTCAACGAATATGAGCTGCTTGACCGATACGATGCTGCAGCGCGTGCTGGTTTCAAGGGGGTGGAGATCCAGGCCCCTTACTCTGAGCCTGTGGAGGCGATTCAGGAGCGGCTTGAGCGGAACGGGTTGGAGCATGTCATCATCAATCTGCCTGTGGCGGATCCGGACACTGGGTTGAACAATTTGCCGCTTCAGCCGGAGAAGGTGGGGCTGTATCAGGAGAAGGTGGAGTTGGGAGTAGAGTATGCGGCTGGGCTTGGGTGCGTCGGAGTGAATACGGGGGTCGGTCCTTTGTCGGAGGGATTGGATCGGGATGTGGCGTATCGGACTTATATCGACAATCTGCGATTTGCGGCTGATGAGTTGGGGAAGGTGGGGGTTAAGGCGTTTGTGGAGCCGATCAATACTCAGGACCAGCCGGGTTTTTTGATTTCTACTTCGGCGGCAGGGATTCAGGCGATTGACGATGCTGGTCATCCGAATGTGATGTTGCAGTACGACTTCTACCATATGCAGATCATGGAGGGTCGGTTGGCGGAGACGTTTACGGAGTTGCTGTCTCGTATTGGTCATGTCCAGTTTGCGGATACTCCGGGGCGGAACGAGCCTGGGACGGGAGAGATCAACTACGGATTTATCTTCGGGATGATGGATGAGGTCGGGTATGAGGGTTGGGCAGGGGCGGAGTACTATCCGTCTGGTCGGACTGAGGATTCGTTGGGGTGGTTTGAAGCTCTGAAATAGCGTGGGCATATCTGGGTTTTTTGGATTGTGGTTGGGCGTGTTTTTATGGCCACTCCCATGTGGCTTTTTTTGTTGATGGGTATCCTCCCCCTGCGCCTTTTCAGGGGCGCAGGGCTGTCTTTG
>CAZMBB010000056.1:0-11025 GCA_964564575.1 uncultured Dehalococcoidales bacterium | reverse complement strand
TTCGGTCCGGGGGTCTGCACACGTCTGCGCAGCACTGTGTTCGATCCGTCGATCTTGTATCTATATTACTACGAATGTTCGCGTTGTCAAGCGTGTTTTGTCTGAACGTGGATTGTTGGGGGCTTTGTGGGATTATTGGGATTTGGTGTTAGTTGTTGCGCGGTTTGGTTTTGGGTTGCGTTGTTGGTTGTTTGGGTTGCCCCGCCCGTTTATCCGCCCCGGTTGCCCTCACCCTGGCCCTCTCCCGCTGAGCGGGAGAGGGGATGTGTTCTTAGTTGGTGGAGGTTTTGGTTGGAGTCTGGGTTTCGCGGAGGGTTTGGGGTTGATGATTTACTCGGAGAGGATTGCGGGGGTTGACAGGGTGACCACTTCCGGCTCCGATGGCTGGTCTTGGGTTGGTTGGATGTCGGAGAGTTCGGCTAGCTGGTTTGTGATGCGGACGGTTTCGACGCTTACGGTGGTGACGCGTTTTAGGAGGTCGATGACGTGTTCCTTGTGGTCGGCGAAGCGGTAGGTGTTGAAGTGTTCGCGGATGGTGGAGTCTCTGGGAGTGCGCTCTTTGTATTGGTCTAGGACCCATTCGAGCGCGGAGCGGCTGCCGAGTCGGTATTGCCATGCTTCGTCGGGGATGCGCGTTGTAGTCAGTGATCGTCTCTCAGGATTCGAGTCGACTTCTCGTTCGTATGGTGTCGGAAACATCCCATACATCGAACCAGATCATGGAACCCCTTTTGCGGCGTGAACAGGAATGGCGTAACCACTGGATCTTGAAGAATAGCGAGTGTGGTCGCCAACTACTGGAATTGAGAAAGTCGACGTGTCAATGGATTCAAGACTTGATTGGCTATCCAGGCAATCACGGGTACACAAACGGCGTCGCCAAATGCGCTGAGCGATTGGCGTTCGGAGTTCGCGACGATCGGATACTCGTCCGGCACGCCTTGCAATCGTGCATATTCCCTCGCCGTTAACGTCCTCATGCGAATTATGCCTTGCCCCACCGAAACCATGAATTGTTTTCCGCTCCCACCAACAGCAGTCCTCAAGCACCCGGCTATGTCATCCGACCGAACCTCTGCACGCTGACCTGCGGCACGACGCCGGCGGAAAAACGTCCTATAACTGATCCCGTCACGATTGGTTAGGTATTTCACCAACTTCAAGTGCGCGGGCGACATCATACGCAAGTGTTTTTCGACTTTTTCCTCGGACCACCATAAGGTGCTGTCTGCGGGCAGATCTACAACGATTTCGGATGAAAATCCTTCGTTTCTAAAGGGAGGAGGTTCCGGAACGTCCAATTGCATCCAATCAATAGCCGAGTTCGCATCGATCAATTCCTTCAGTTTCGGCGTCATGAGTCTCGTGCTACGCGGATGCGCGAAACCCACGTTTGGGATTGTGCCTTTAACTCCCACCATGAAAACACGCGGTCTGCTCTGGGGAACGAATGATCTCGCGTTTACTACAAAGACATCACAAGCGTAGCCTAGGTCGTTCAATGCCTTGGCAGTTGCGTAAAAGTCATCTCCCCCGTTGGAGTACAGCCAGCCAGGAACGTTTTCCAACAACACGATAGGTGGTGATGTAGGTCCTTGGTTCCTCAGCAGTTCGTGAAAGCCCCAGAAAGCCCCCGTATGCCGCCCATGGATTCCTACCCGTTTTCCCGCCAACGAAAGGTCAACACATGGGAAGGAACATGTAGCCAATGTTGCGTGGGGCACCTGTTCGTGCGACACGGAAAAAACATCCCTGATTTCGTATTTGTCGCCAAAAAAGCCTTCGTAAATCTGCGCGCGTTCACGGTCCCAGTCATTGGCGAACTCAACACTCCAACCAGCGCGTTCGAGTCCCATGCGGAACAACCCAACACCGGCAAAATACTCGACCGCGGTCATTGGCAAGTCGGGCGACTCGACCCTTGAGTTGGCAATCGGTTCCCTTTTTGAAGCGATGACCATTTTAGGAATCGAAGGCCGCGGGAATGTTGATCTGCAGCGACAAATCCGTTTCCACCTCGGCAACTCTTTCGTTGTATTTTTCAATCAGTGCTTTTAGGTTCTGCGGGATCCGCATTCCCGCGAAATGCGCCAACTCTTCGATGTTCTGAGATACGAACGATTCGATAGATTCCACGGATGCTTGGGCGTCGGTCAATTGCCGCACAATTCGGCGCGTGCTTTCCAACATGTCGTCACGCACTAGAAGAAAAACGCGCAAACCGTCGGAGATGTTTTCTAGACATTTATCGTAGTGTCCGTTGTTTGGGGATATTGTCACATGGAACACGCAATCATTGACTTGGAAGTCGCCCTGGTTCGCCCCCTGTACGTCGGCTGCGCTAACGGCGGAGTTTCGAATGTCATATTCAGGGAAGCGCAGCGCAAGTTTTGCGCCGACCAGATACTCGGCGACATCGCCAGCCTTTCCTCGTTCATGAGCCGCGTCCAAGATCACTCGGATGATTTCGCGCGAAGCGGTACGATGTCGGAATTCGAACGAGAGTTTCTCAGCGTCGAACACTTCCCTTGCTTTGCCAACAAGGATCGACTGCATTCTATCGAACTCTGCCTCTCGCTCCTCGACGGTCAAGAGTTCCAAACCTGCGCCCGACAACTCGCTTAGAAGTGGTGTCAGGCTACGCACCAGTCCGCGACTGGTACGTCCGCCTTCTTTCAGCAACACCCGTGCCTCTCCGAAACGATCCAAGATACTCTGCACTTTCGCGCGGGTTGCGTTTCTGAGTTGGTCGCTGCGGCCAGCCTTATGGGCATCGACATCGAAATCGAGTTCTTCCCCCATTTCCCGCAAGTTCTCTACGAGAACAAGCCCACCAGCTATGTGACCTCGCGTGCGGGGCTCGAGGACTTCCCACCACTGCTCAATGATTGATTCGCATGGCGTCCTGTGCGTCACTCAATCTCCCTTATTTGGTGCCAGATGACCATATTCGTTCGAAAATCGAAGGGTGTTAGCCGAATGATAATACTTGGTCGGTTGGAGCGCGTCGTTAGTCAAGCAGTAGCCCCGTGCCATTCGTAGGGAGGCTTTTACGGTACCGTCGGGGATGATGCCACCGGGGCCGGCCAACTCGGCGATCAGTTTGAGGTTTTCGCGGTGGTTGGAGCAGTATTGGGAGAGGCAGTTTTGGAATGCGGCGCGGATGCTCGATTCGTTGTCGGAACCGCCGAATTGGATGGTGTCTTCGAGTTCTTGGTAGTAGGTCTCGATGTGGGGGTAGGTTGGCATGGGGGAGATTGTATTAGGTGGGGTTTTCCGCCTTGGCGGGCATCCCTCGCGGGAGCTGCGCGGGATGGTGGGGGGTGTGACTTTGGAGTAACGTTGGTTTGGAGTGAACCTTGTATACTCGGAAGCGTAGGCTGGAGGGAGGGCGACGCATGGTCGCAATCTTGGTTGAGGCCTAGCGACTTTTGCGACGACCAATTACCCTCGCTACAGGGACCTCCGGTCACGCTCAGTGCCATTAGGGGTGGGAATTTGTGCGTGTTGGGTTGCGGTCTACCCCTTTGTCCTTCGGACATTTCCCCCATGAATGGGGGAAACCCGGCCCCGTCCACCCCGGTTGCCCTCACCCTAGCCCTCTCCCGCTGTTGACGGGCGTTTTGGGGGAGAGGGGATGTGTTCATAGTTGATGGAGGTTTTAGTTGATGTTTGGGGATGTGGGAGAGTGTGTGGTTTTCGGGTTGGGTGGTGGTTGTTTGGGTTTTTCCCGCCTCGGCGGGCATCCCCTGCGATGTCGCTCCGCTCCCTCGCGTCCCCTTGCGCTTTGCGAAGGGGAGGGCCCCCTTTGTCCTTCGGACATTTCCCCCACGAGTGGGGGAAAGCCTAGCCACTCGTCCACCCTTGGGTTCCTGCTTTCGCGGGAATGACGAAAGAAGGCGCGGGGATGGCAGAGCTTCTTCCGCCTTGGCGGGCATCCCCCGCGGTCTCTGTTGTCGTGCGTCTTGGGCTCGCCCGCGCCCCCTTCGCTTCGCGAAAGGGGCAGGGCGTCCGCTCTCCTGTGTTACCTCGTATATCGAGATAGGCAATAGAATCGTAGGTAAGTCCTGATTCTTGTTTGTCGAAAGCGAAAGTCGAGGTTATTGCGATGCAGAAGATCGTTGAGTGGGTTAAGGGTCATAAGGCTGTTTCGGCGGTGATTGCTGCCGTGATTGTTGTGCCTGGGTTGGGGCTGGCTTGGTGGCTGGGGTCGCCGTTGTTTATTGATGTGACGGTGGATGAGGAGTTTCCGGCGTTGGAGAATGCGGTAATGCCGTCTGGAATGGCGATGGTCGATGCTCAGGCGACGATGGAAGTGGCGATGGACTCTCCAAAGCAGGTTGAGGAGGCGATGATGGAGGCGATGGGCGCGATGCTGGCGCCGGATGCGGTGAAGGTAGGCACGTTCCGAGATGGGGATAGTTTCCACAAGGGGAGCGGGAGCGCGACGATCTGGGATTTGGGGACGGATGGTTTTGTGTTGCGGTTCGAGGATTTCAACGTGATCAACGGGCCTGACCTGCGGGTGTTGTTGACGACGCATCCTGACCCGATGGGGCGTGGGGATGTCCATGCTGATGATGTGACGTATGTGGAGATCGGGAAGTTGAAGGGGAACATCGGGAATCAGAACTATCCGATCCCGAATGATGTGAACGTGGATGACTACCGCAGCGTGGTCATATACTGCAAACCGTTCCAAGTGGTGTTTTCGGTGGCGCCGCTTTCGGTTAATTGATACGGCGAGGTTTATTTTCTCTGGATGGACGTTCCGTCCGCTGAAGCGCCCGCGTTCGCGGGAATGACGGGGGATGCGCAGGGATGGCAGAGCTTCTTCCGCCTAATGGCGGACCTCCCCCTGCCCCCTCCTGAAGGAGGGAGTATAAAAATCTGGCTTCCCGCGTTCGCGGGAATGACGGGGAGACGGGGGAATGACGTTATCCTTCGAGGGATGACGTTCGGGAAGGCAAGGAACAGAACAGGTGAGTAATAGATCAGCAGATGTAATCGTTGTCGGGTTAGGCGCCCATGGGAGCGCGTCGGCTTGGCAACTGGCGAAGCGTGGGACGTCGGTGATCGGGTTCGATGCGTTTACACCGCCGCATACGCTGGGGTCGAGTCATGGGGATACGCGGGTGATCCGTCAGATTTATGCGGAGCATCCTGACTATGTGCCGATCATGCTTCGGGGGTATGAGGTCTGGAGAGAGTTGGAGGAGACGGTTGCGGAGCACGGTGAAGCCGTCGAGTTGTTGCGGATCGTTGGCGGTTTGACGGTGGGACGTGCGGAGGCTGAGAACATCCAAGGGGTGAAGCGTGCGGCGGAGGCTCACGATATGGATCTGGAGATTCTGGATCCGTCGGAGATCCGGCATCGGTGGCCGCAGTTTCAGCCGCATGATGATCAGGTTGGCGGGTTCGATCCGATGTCGGGAGTTCTATTCCCGGAGAAGTGCGTTGCTGCGCATCTCGACTCGGCGGTCAATGAGGGTGCGGACCTTCGTTACAACGAGCCGGTCAGGCGTTGGCATCCGGATGGGGAAGGAGTGAGGGTGTTTACGGATCGCGGGGAGTATACGGCGGATCAGATCGTTTTTTCGGCTGGGGCTTGGAATCCGGGTTTTGTGTCGAAGCTGAATCTTCCGTTCCGGTTGGAGCGTCAGGTGCTGTTTTGGTTTCAGCCGGCTAGCAGTCCTGAGCTATTCGAGCCGGAGAACTGTCCGAACCACTCGTGGGAGTACAACGTGGACCACGGGTTGTATGTACAGCCTGACTTTGGCGGGGGTGTGAAGACTGCGTTCCATCATGGCGGGGAGATGTTTGACGATCCGGTGGATTTGGATCGTGCGGTTCGTGAGGAGGATGAGCGGTCGTTGCGTCATGCGATCTCGGACATTCTTCCGCAGTTGAATGGGCGGGTGTTGAAGTCGGCAGTGTGTCTGTATACCGACACGCCGGACTACCACTTCTTGCTTGACTGGCATCCTGGGCACAAGAACGTGATTATTTGCAGCCCGTGTTCAGGGCATGGGTTCAAGTTTGCGGCGGTCGTGGGTGAGATAGTGGCTGATATGGCGACGAAGGGGGATGCGGGTTACGACATGTCGTTGTTTGGGATTGATAGGTTGCTTTCGGAGGGTTCGCAGACGGAATGTCCTGACGACTAAGGTCGCGTCTAACCTACAATCAATCTAGTAAGCGCTGGATTAGACACACAACCTGAGGGAAAGAATGATATCGAGGTCGGTGAAACGATATTTTGGCGCGTCGCTGATTGCGGTCGCGGTTGCCTTGCCGTTGGTGTTGGTCGCGTGTGGCGGTGAAGAGGTCGTGGAGGAGGTGGAATCGTCGGTTGAGTGGAGTTATTCGGGAGAGGGAGGTCCGGCGAACTGGGCGTCGCTTTCGGCGGACAATGAGCGATGCGGGAGCGGGACGCAGCAGTCTCCTATCGACATTGCCGGTTATGCCAAGGGGGATTCTCCGCCTATCTCGTTTTCGTATCGGAAAGAGGCTGAATCGGTAACGAATGCGGGCACGGCGATTACGGTCAACTATCCGTCGGGTAACAGGCTCGGATTGAGCGAGCGGACGTATCAGTTGGAGACGGTTACGGCGCATACGCCGAGCGAGCATCACGTAGACGGTAAGTCGTATCCGCTGGAATTGCAGCTGCTTCACAGTCAGACGTTTGGCGATGTTGCGGTGGTGTCGATGCTGTTTGAGATTGGCGACGAAAGTTCTTTGGTGCAAGAGATCATCGACAGCATGCCTTCAGAGGTTGGGACGTCGGAAGTCACCGGGGTATTGAATGCTCGGGGTTTGATGACGAAGGACCTTGGTTACTACTCGTACAAGGGGTCAATGACGAAGCCTCCGTGTGCGGAACCAGTGGACTGGTTTGTGATGCTTGAGACAGGGACGGTTTCGCAAGGGCAGGTTGATGCGTTGCAGAACCTTACGGGCGCGAACAACCGTCCGTTGCAGGCGTTGAATGGTCGGGAGATAGCTACATCGGGATCGCGGACGGGGCCGTGAGATCCGACGGCGCGTCTGCTTCTCGCGTCGTCATTGTTGGCGGTGGGGTTATCGGGTGTGCGACGGCGTATTATCTGACGCGCGCCGGAGTTTCGGATGTGGTGGTTGTTGAGCGTGATCATGTGGCGTCTGGCGCAAGTGGGTATTCGGCTGGGATTTTGACGCCGTATTCGGGGTCGAATGATGCGGGGCTGTTGGGGTTGTCTGCGGCTTCGTTGAGGCTTCATGCGGAGTTGTGGGAGGAGTTGCCGGGGGTTACGGGTATCGATCATGGGTATGACTTGAAGCCGTATCTGAGGTGTGGTTTCGAGGAGACGGGTTTGGCGGAGTCTCGGAAGTTTCTGGATGATCGAAAGGCGGAGGGATTGGATGGCGAGTGGTTGACTGGGGATGAGGCGCGGGAGGTTTGTGATTGGTTGTCGGATGAGGTTGTCGGGGCTTGTATGACGAGTATCGAGCCGACGGTTGATTCGAGGCTGTTGACGCAGTCGGTGATGCAGGCGGCGGAGATGTCAGGTGCGCGGTTGCGGGTCGGCGAGGTGATCGGGTTGTCAGGAGCTGAGAGGAAGATGCCAGGTGTTGAGTTGTCGGATGGAAGTGTTGTTGAAGGAGATGCTGTGGTGATTGCTATGGGACCGTGGACGAATATGGCTGGCGGTTGGCTCGGGTATGATGTGCCGGTGGTGCCGCAGAAGGGGGAGTTGCTTTACGTGCATCTGCCGGAAGATGAAGCGGGGGATGTTGAGCAGGATCGTCCGTCGGCTACGATGCACAACATGGATGAAGGCGGGGTGATATTGACGCGTCGGTTGTCTAGGACGGTGTTGGGTGCGACCAAGGAGGATGGAGTCGGGTATGATCGGGAGCCTTCGAGGTATGCGTGGGAGTTCATTTTGCCGAGGGTGCGGCGGTTGACGGATCGGATTTCGGAAGCGGATGTTACTCATCACACGGCGTGTCTGAGGCCGATGCCTGCGGATGGGAAGCCGTATGTCGGGAAGGCACCGGGATGGGAGAATGTGTTCGTTGCGTCTGGTCATTGGTCGGAGGGGGTGCACTATGCGCCGTTGACGGGGAAGATCGTGGCTGATCTGATCACTTCGGGTGTGACTGATGTTGATTACTCAGCGATTGATGCGGCGCGGTTGGTTAGTTAGGCGGGGAACTCGATGGCTTTGAATGTTGCTTTGGTCGGTGCTGGCGGTATGGGGATGCGTCATGCCACTGGGTATATCGAGTTGAGGAAGTATTTCGATGATGTTCGGATGGTTGCTGTGTGTGACCCGCATCTGGAGTCGGCTGAGGCTGTTGCGAAGGTGATCTCGGAGGGGACGCCGGAAGAGCCGAGGGTGTTTTCGAGTTTGGCGGAGGCGGCGGAATCGGACCAAATCGGGTTGGATGCGGTTGACATCGTGACTAGCACGCCAGCGCATCATGTTTTGGCGATTGAGGCGATGGAGTCGGGGCTTCATGTGATGGTTGAGAAGCCGATGGGTTTGACGTTGACGGCTTGTCGATTGATGCAGAAAGCGGAGGAGTCGACGGGGAGGGTGCTGTCGATTTCGGAGAATTTCCGACGTGATCCGATGAATCGTTTGGCGAGGGCGTTGCTAGAAGCGGGGGCGATCGGGGATGAGTATTTTGCTTTGGATTTCAGCATCGGGAGCGCTAATCGGGGAGTGATGCACAGCACTGTTTGGCGGGCGAAGAAGGACCAGGCTGGTGGAGTTGTGTTGGATGCCGGGGTGCACAATGCGGACTTGCTTTTGTATCTGATGGGGCCAGCGGTCAGGGTGTTTGCGGAGACAGATGTGAATGATCGGGAGCGGGTGATGCGTCCGATGTCGGATCAGGCTCCGGGGTTGGCGGCGATGTATACGCATCGGAAGGAAGCGGGTGGCGAGGAGGTCGGTGATGTTGTTGAGCAGGATGCGGTGGATACGGCTTTTGCGTCGATACGGTTCGAGTCTGGTGCGGCGGGACAGATGATCATTTCGGATGCTTCGCATGGGTATGGGCTTGGGGATTCGGTTGTGGTTGGGAGTGAGGGCACTTTGTATCGTCCGCCTAGCCGGGGAGGGTCTAGTCCTCGGATTGTCAGGGATGGTGGGGGTGTGGTTGAAGGCGATGATCTTTTGGAGTTGGTGCCTGATTGGGAGCTTGATGATGTCACATCGACGCTTTGGGATGGAGAGTGTCGGATGTCTTCTTATGAGATGGATTTTCGTCAGATCGATGCGAAGATCATAGCGATCGAGTACATGGATCTTGCGGGTGCTGTGCTGGATGGCAGGTCGCCGGAGGTGGGTAGTGTTGAAGGGATGGCGGCGCTGGCGTTGGCTTATGGCGTGATGGAATCTGGTGAGGCGCATCAGGCGGTGAAGATTGAGGATGTTGTGTCGGGGAAGGTTCGGGGATTTCAGGATGAGATAGATCGCGCTGCCGGAATCGTCGGGTGCTGAGACGAACCGGCTTCGCCGTTTTCGGCTATCGGGAGTACCGGCTGTTTTGGATCGCGGCTGCATTCTCTAATGTCGGGATGTGGACGCTTGTGTATGGGCGTCTGTGGTTGATGCGGACGTTGACGGACTCGGAGATCTTGTTGGGGTTGGTAACTGCGGCGACGATGGCGCCGGTGATGGTCTTTTCGATTTGGGGAGGTGTTGTTGCGGATACGGTGAATCGGTTGAGGTTGCTGCGTTATACGCGGTTCCTGTTTGCGGTGGCGGGGTTGGTAACTGCGGTTCTGATCGCTACAGAGATCATCGAGGCGTGGCACCTGTTGGCGATTTCGGCGGTTACGGGAGTGATGTTGGCGTTTGATATTCCTACTCGTGGTGCGATGGTTGCGTCGTTGGTGCCGAGGGAGCAGTTGCCTAGTGCGATATCGCTGTATTCGGTTGTTTTCGGTGGTGCGGCGATATTGGGGCCGTCGTTGTTTCATCCGCTAGTGTCGACGGTTGGTATGGAGGGGTTGTTCTTCATTGTTTCGGCGTCTTATGTTTTGACCGTGGTGACGTTGATGAGGATGGATCATGGTTTGCACGAGGTTAAGTCTCGCGCTGTGCTTCCGGGTTCCCGCGTTCGCGGGAATGACGGCGTGGAGAGCGGGGATGACAGTACGGCAATCGAAAAGTCATCTATTGGTTCAGGCGCAAGAGCGCGGGTGCGGGACATGGTGGAGGGTGTCAAGTATGTTCGGCGTGAGACGACGATTGCTGTGTTGATCGGATACGGAGTGTTGATTGGGATTGTTGCGACGCCGTTCGAGACTTTGCTGCCAGTGATTACTCAGGAGGTGTATCAGGGCGATACGGAAACATATGGGCGGTTCTTGCTGGCAGTGGGTATCGGTGGTTTGGTGGCGACCTTCACGATTACGTTGATTGGCACACGAGCGAGGCCGCCTTTGTATTTGACGATTGGCGGTGTTGCAGTTGGACTGTGTTACTTTGCGTTCGGGGCGGTTGACGCGTTTATGTTCGGGTTGGGGATTGCGGGAGTGGTCGGTGCATTGAGTGTTGTTAAAGGGACGATGAGCACGACGGTGGTTCAGACGCTGGTCACCGATGAGTTTCGCGGTCGTGTGATGAGCCTGATGAACTTCACTTGGGGCGCGCAAGCAGTGGGGGCGTTGTTTATGGGCACGTTGGCGCAGCTGTGGGGTGCGCCGTTCGCGTTTGGAGTCGCGGGAGTGATGGCGGTGTTGGCTACTGTGGGAGTGTGGCTGGTTGCTTTGCGACGGTTGTAGATGGCCAATAGACGGTGATTGGGGCAGCTGTCTGTCCGTTGCGGAACCACGTCCGACTTTCTGGGTTCGTTTTGCAGTTGGGTGTAATGTCGCTTAAACTCATATGCGAGAAAATCGGTAATGTGTCGTCAAGTTGGTTTGGCGACGTGGGCTGATTAAGCAACACAGGCAAGAAGGAGCGGGCTTTTGCATCCCTTTGCATATGAGGCTCCCGGGTCGATCGAAGAAGCAGTCGCTTT
>CAZMBB010000055.1:0-11122 GCA_964564575.1 uncultured Dehalococcoidales bacterium | reverse complement strand
GGACCCTCGCGGTCTTGCGACGGACTTCCGATCCGCCGAGGGACGCCACCAGAGGAAACGATGACTCTGCGACTCGGCGCGCAAGACGGTCGGCGGGGGGTGATCCGCACTGTCGGCCATAGCGCCTTTGTTGTCGATTGTTGCCTTCATGTCCTCACGTTTTCTCCCTGTGACCGTCTGGGTCGGGGGTCTGCACACGTCTGCGCAGCACTGTGTTGATCCGTCGATCTTGTATCTATATTACTACGGATGTTGGCATTGTCAAGCGCGTTTTTTCTGAACGGGGATTACTGGGGACTTTGTGGGATTATTGGGATTTGGTGTTAGTTGTTGCGCCGTTTGATTTTGGGTTGCGTTGTTGGTTGTTTGGGGTGCCCCGCCCGTTTGTCCGCCCCGGTCACCCTCACCCTGGCCCTCTCCCGCTGTTGTTGGGTGTTTGGGGGAGAGGGGAAGCGCCTGCGGCGCTCTTGTTTTTTTCTGGTTTCCCGCGCATGCGGTAATGACGACGGTTGGGGGTTATGTATTTGTGGTGGTGGGGGATCTCTATAATCGGGGTGTTGTTTGATTGGAGGATTTTGGCTATGCCGATCATTGATACACAGGATGCTCACGAGGTCGATCAGCAGATCGATCGGATTTTTGATGCTGGATCTACGGCGGATAGGCTTGAGCAGATCAGGCAGCTTTTCGTGGGGATTCTGGACTTCCACGGCATTTTTGGTGACAGCGTGGGTTTGGATGGGGCGCGTGGCGAAGTGAAGCTGCCTGCGGAGGCGTATTTGGTGGCTCGGTTGGATGATGTGCGGGTGGTGTATGTCGATATGTCGGAATCGGAGATAGACACGGATCGCGTTAACAAGAGGGAGGTTCAGGAGGCGGCGCGGTTGGTCGGGGAGAACCAGAGCGATGGATTGCTGTTGGTATTCACGAATCGGAAGTGCGAGCAGCTACATTTCGTGTATCCGAGTTTCGAGGGTCGGCAGCCTGCCCTGCGGCGGATGGTGGTTGAAAAGAGTTTGCCTCGACGGACTTTGGTGCAGCAGATATCGAATATCTGGGCGAATTGGCAGGATAGCGGCGACATCAGGGCGGAACTTGATGCAGCGTTCGATGTCGAGGCGGTAACGACGCGGTTCTTCGCCGAATACAAGAGGATCTTCGATGCGGCGATGGAGAAGATTTCGGGGTTTGGAAACGATGAGGAAGGACTTGAACGCAAGAATCTCTATGTTCTGACGCTTTTCAATCGATTGATGTTTGTGTATTTCATTTCGCGCAAGGGGTGGCTGAATTTTGACGGTGACAATGACTATCTGAAAGCGGTGTGGGAGAGTTATGAGTCGGAAAAATCGGACGATGGTTTCTACGAATCAAGATTGAAGCCGCTATTCTTCGACGGTCTCAACAAGATAATGGAAGAACGAGACGATGAATCGATATCCAAGATTGACGACGTACCATTTTTCAACGGTGGGTTGTTCCATGAAACTGATTTGGATCGACGCCCGGGAGTTGGTGTGCCTGATGATGCGGTCCTTCCGCTAATGACGGAGGTTTTTGACCGGTTCAATTTTACGGTTCTGGAATCGACCGAATTTGATGTGGAGGTTGCGGTGGACCCGGAGATGCTGGGTATGGTTTTCGAAGAACTCGTTACGGCACGCCACGACTCTGGGGCGTATTACACTCCCCGTCCGGTTGTACGATTCATGTGCCGTGAAGCGCTGAAGGGTTATCTTTCAGCGCGTGTGGGCGCGGCAGATGACGCCGTTATCGCGAGGTTTGTGGACGAACGTAGCACCAAGGGGATCAGGATCAATGCGGCGCAACAAATCGCGGCGTCCTTGGATCTGGTCAAGGTAGTTGATCCTGCGTGCGGTTCGGGCGCGTATTTGTTGGGGATGATGCACGAGTTAGTGGAGTTACACACGGCTCTTTTCAACGTGGGCGTGACAAGCAAATCGATTTACGAACTGAAGCTGAAGATCATCCGCGAGAATTTGTATGGCGCTGACAGTGACGACTTTGCGACAAACATCGCCATGTTGCGGCTTTGGTTGTCCCTGGCTATCGACTACGACGGTCCAGTGCCTCAGCCGTTGCCGAACCTCGATTTCAAGATCGTTCATGGAGATAGCCTGCTCGCGCCGAATCCTTCAACAGACACTTATGGCGAATTGTCTAGTCATCGTGTTCGTGAACTCAGACTCGACGGGCTCAAAGCGGACTTCATGGACGCGCACGACCCTAATGACAAAGAGTGCGTAAGAACGCAAATCGAGGCGGCAGAAGACCAGATTCGCGTTCAATTCGGTGAAACAGCCGCTCCTGTTGAGGCGGTTGATTGGCGGATCACCTTCGCTGAGGTCTTCGCTGGTCAAAGGGGGTTCGACGTGGTTGTGGCAAATCCGCCGTACGTGCGCCAGGAAAAGATCGGCTCTACCAAACCGGCGCTGCGGCAACTGTATCCGGGTTCAACGAATGCTCGTTCCGACCTTTACTGTTATTTCTACGATCGAGCGCTCCAGTTGCTACGCACTGGTGGCGTGCAGGTGTTCGTGTGTTCCAACAGTTGGTTGGATGTGGGTTACGGTGCGAAGTTGCAGGAGCACCTGCTGAAAAACGCAAGAGTAGACACGATCTACGAAAGCGCGGTTGAAAGGCAGTTTTCGACAGCGCAGATCAACACGATCATCAGCGTCATCTCTAAGTCCGAGGCCGAGGATGAACATGCGACGAGTTTCGTGTCGTTGAGGGATGAGTTCACGGAGGCGATTGCGAACGCCAGCAAGCGACGCGAGACGTCGATGAGCAAAGGCGAACTGATGGCTTCGTCGCAAGTTGGTGGTAAAGGTAAAGGGGAGGCCAAGTTCGTCGGTGACAAGTGGGGTGCGAAGTACCTCCGGGCGCCGGAAATCTATCGGACGGTTATTAAAAAGGGCGAAGGCAAGCTGGTTCGATTGACTGATTTGGTTGCGCCGAAGTTCGGGGTCAAGACAGGTGCGAACGACTTCTTTTTGTTAAACGAACAAGAAATCGTCCACTACGGATTGGAGGACGAATTTCTGGCACCAGTTATGACCTCGCCCCGAGAATCGCGTAGCGTGATGGTGAAGGCGTCTAATCTGGGCCACAAATTGTTCGTGTGTGACAGAACTAAAGATGAACTGACTGGTAGTGCTGCACTGAACTACATAGAACGAGGTGAAGCGGAAGGATTTCACGAACGACGCTCAGTGATCAGGCGGCGGTTATGGTACAACCTCGGATTGGGAGAAACTGCGGAGATTGCGATGAACTACGTAATTTCTTCGACAGCGCGCACGTTCCTGGTAAAGCCAGGTACTCACTTCATCAATGTTTTTCACGTTTTGCCGAATTCCGATATTGACGCACCCAAACTTTGCACTGCTATGAACTCGACCTTGAGCCAACTCATGCTAAATCTCAACGGACGTGCTAATCTTGGGGGAGGTGCTTTGAAAGTTGAGCTCTACGAGTTAGGGGGTGTTCCCGTTGTCAACCCTGCCAACCTTCCAGCGATCAATCACGACATTTTTGCTTCAACAGATTGGGATGTTCTTTCGCCATCCCCCGAACGAATGCAAATCGATGGTGCAGTCTTCGATGTGTTGGGTTTGACGCAAGGTGAGCGTGATGGGGTGTATGAGGGGGTACGTGAGTTGGTGGAGAATCGGATGCGTCGGGCTAGGAGTGTGTGATGGGGGCGAGGCCGCTTTACAGTCATCGTCAACGGGCAGCGTCGCCGCGGAAGGTCGAGACTATTGAAGAACCAACTTGGACATCGATAAGAGAGACCGTGCGACAATGCTTGGGTGCCAATTACATAGCTCAGACTTGTCCTGAATATTGCAACGAGTGCCTATCTATCATCGCAACGCACGATGATAGTTTTTTCTCATTGTTAACTCGTGAAATACCTCGTCTAGATCATCGTCGATTTCAGGTTCCAGGTCCGTTGCCAGGAACATATGATATATTTGACTTGATTGAATTAGTGTTTAGATGCGCTGCTATGCCCACAATTAAAACTAACGAAGACTGTTACGAAGAATGCCAATACCTTGAGTTTTCGAAGGCTGATGGGCGATCTGAATTCCGCGAATTAATCAATGACATATTAGACCGTGAGCGAATTGCTTATGAGTTGACCGAATCTGGCCTGATTGCTCGTGTAGGTGCGCCAATCTTGTCGGATTTAATTCAGGACACCAGCTTTCAAACAGGCGATGATGATCTTAACGGATTGCTTGAGACAGCGCGAGACAAGTTCATTAGCCGTGACGCTGCGGTTCGTAAAGAGGGATTGGATAAATTGTGGGATGCTTGGGAGCGTTTGAAGACGGTTGAGCCGGGGAAGGACAAGAAGGCGTCAACGTCCACATTGTTAGATCGTGTTGCCGACGGTCCGATGCGTGAGTTGCTCGGAACAGAGACGCATGCTTTGACGAAAATCGGCAACGAGCCTTTCATAATCCGGCATAGCGAGACGGACAGGCATTCTTTGACTGATGATCGTCATGTGGACTACCTGTTTCATCGGATGTTTTCGTTGGTGTATCTGTTGCTGGATGCGACGGGGAGGTTGGGTAAGGGTAAGTGAGGGGGTGTTAAACTGAATCAGGTACGATAATGATCGTGTGGATGTCGTGAGATCGAGAGGTGCAGCAGTGGTTCAATCGGTGAAAGCGACTTATAGGAACGGGGTTCTGGAACCTTTGGAGGAGCTTGATCTTGAGGATGGGGATGCGGTGGTTGTGACGATCTCGGGTCGGCGAATAACGGAGGGAGACTTGGCGGCGATGCGTTCGAGTTTCGGTGCTCGGCGGGGGAAGGTGGATGCGGAGAAGTTGATTCGGGAGATTTATGAGGGGCGGGGGCGGTTCGTATCCTGATGCGAAAGGTGCTGTGGTGGTAGAATGTCAGGCACGTTGATCTGAGGAATTTCGAGAGGAGTGTGACCATGGCAAAGAAAACTAGCAAATCTCGGACAGTCTACACGAGGAATGACTCGATCAAATTGCCCGTGCCAAAAAATGATCGTACCCAGAAATTCTCTAAATTGAAAAAATCTGTAACGAAAAAGTCCTGATTTCGATAAGCTATTTTGCTAGGCCACGAGGCGGGTACGTTGATGAATCCAACGATCGAATCGATATTAATACTGATAGCGATAATCCTGCCCGGTGGTTTATCTCGGATCGTTATGCGACGTTATCATCCGAGTGTTGACTACAGATCTAATTTATTGGAATGGTCAACCATAATCTACCACGCAACGATTGTACATATCATTGGTATCTGGTACGTTGTCGTCGCTTTATGGATTTCAATGATGATTGAGGAACGTTCATTTGTTATCCCGATAATATTGCCACGCGATTTATTTGAAAGTTTATTCAACTCACACGTGATAGTGACGCTAAGCTGGTTGTTGATATTGATGTCAGTGTCGGTGTTATCGGGTATCTATGACTTACCGTCCAAAATAACGCATTTGATCGCGAGAATCGTGCGTAGAGGCGAACAAAACCCGAAACCCTTGTTGGATCAATCGATTTGGTTCAAAGCACTGGATCAAGATCGGGAGGCAAAACACAAGGAATATGTGTTGGTGCGAATCCGTATGAAAAATGGTGACGAGTATACAGGACCGTTACAGCATTTTCCAATAGTTCCAGATTCTAACAGCGAAAAAGACATAACACTCGCTGGCACCGTTCGTTTCACTTCAAAAGATTCATCTGAAGACGAGATATACGAATTTGGTGATGAGGGTGGTGTTTTATTAAACACTGGCAATATATCGAGCTTGGAGTATGTTTACGATGACATGGAACCTGCATCGGAAGATTCAGGTTAGATGCCCTCCAACATCCTTCACGCAACGACTGATCCTGCATTGCTTGAACGTCTCAAGGAGATGTTTGGGAGTTCGGCGCGGGCAGACATTGCGGTGGGGTTTTTCTTCATGAGCGGGTTTGAGGCGGTTGCGGATGATCTGGACCGGTTGGAGAGGGTGCGGATATTGGTTGGTCGGACGGATCGTCAGGTGTTTGAAGAGGTGGCTGTTGGTTTGCAACAGGCGGATGCGTTGGCAGTGCGGAAACAGATGGATGAGGTGGTAAGACGTAGCGATCGTAGCGGTATCGCGCGTCAGTCGGTTGAAAAGGTTGCGGAGGGCGTGGCAGCGTTGCCGCAAAGCGGTGAGTCGGAGGCAGCGGTAGCGAAGTTGCGGGATATGGTGGCGTCGAGACGGGTGCGGGTGCGTGCCTATGTGAACAGTCCATTGCATGCCAAGGCGTATCTGTGCTGGTATGACGATCATGCGGAGCCGGGATCAGCGGTTGTGGGATCGTCGAATTTCACGCTCGCGGGTTTTACGGGCAATACGGAGTTGAATGTTCGGGTTACTGGTGATGCCGAGATGTTTGAGTTGGGTCACTGGTTCGACGAGTTGTGGGATGCGTCAGAGGACATCAGCGAGCAGTTGATCACAGAGTTGGATCGTTCCTGGGCAGTAGCGCAGACTCCGCCGTATCACGTTTATTTGAAGGCGTTGCATGAGCTGTATCGTGAGGAGATAGGTCAGGATCTGGCAATCACGCCCTCACATGCGGTTGAGTTGGCTAACTTTCAGTTAGACGCGGTGAGTCGTGGTTTATCAATGATCGACACGTTCGGTGGCTGTTATATAGGGGATGTAGTGGGGCTAGGGAAAACGTACATCGGCGCTGAACTGTTGAGACAGCTGCGTCAAACTTATCGAAGCGATGGCCCCCCGCTGATCCTGTGCCCTGCAGGGTTGCGTCCGATGTGGTCACGGGTGAATGAGGAGTTCGGGTTAGGAGCAGAGGTCGTTTCGCACAGCATGATCGCGGCCCCCGCAGGTGCAGAGTTTGATGAGGAATTGGGTCGTTATGTGGATGCGGATTATTCGGGGCAGGGGATTGTTTTGTCGGAAACCTATCCGAATCGGGGCCCAGTGTTGGTTGACGAGGCCCACAATTTCCGCAACGTTAACCGGCGTTCAAATGGGTTGCGTGCCTACCTTGCTGATGGCAACCACAAGGTGGTTCTGCTAAGCGCGACTCCGCAGAATCTGGGTCCTCAGGATATCTACCGTCAACTGAGCCTGTTTCTTCATGAGACCAACCATGGGATCGATATCGAGCCGTTGCAGTTGTCGGCGTTTTTCAATGATGCGGCGAAGTGGCAGACCTACCGCGCTGAAAAGCTGGCTTTTGATGAGGGTCGGGTGACCAGTCGGAATCGGGGTACGATACCCAAGGAACCAGCAAAGCCGACGGGTACGCCAGTCAATGTGGAACAGGTTTTGAGGCATGTGTTCATCCGGCGTAGGCGCAAGGACATCAGAGAGCTTTACGAATCGGCGATTGTTGACGGCAAAGCTGTTCAGTTCCCGGAACCGATATTGGACAACGTGAGTTATCGGCTTGACGAGGTGTATTCGAAGGCCGGCAAGTTTCAAGATTTGCAGAACGAGTTGAAAAAACATGAGGGTTATCGTTACCGCGTTACGGACTACATCAAACCGGAGGCACGGGAAAAGGAAGAGTATCGGGATCTTTTCAGGGCGCAAAATCGGATCGCCCGTTTGATGGCGGTCCTGTTGCTGAAGCGGCTTGAATCGAGCATCGAGGCGTTTCGGTCGACCTTGGGTTCGCTGATGACAAGCAATCGGAATTTCCGGAAAGCGCTTACGAGCGGATATATACCGATTGGCAGCACTGCGACGCGATTGTTGGCGGGAGAGGATTTCGATGCCGCGAAAGCAATGGAAGTCCTGGAGCAAGAGGAGAAAAGGCGGACTGAGCGTGGTGCGGACAGAAGCAAACTTGTGCACTTGGTCGCGGATTTCCGGGTTGATGATTGGGTATCTGATTTGGATGCTGATCATCAGGTGCTAAGTGGGATCGCGGAACGCGTGGAAGGCATCAAACCCGAAGACGATGACAAACTGAAATCTTTGAAGAGTTTCTTGTCATTACCGGAAGTTCAAAATGGAAAAGTTTTGATCTTCTCTGAGGCGGAAACGACCGTCGATTACCTCTACCGCGAATTGCATCGAGACGACCCTAAGGAAGAGATTGAACGACTTACCGGTAGCAATCGCGACAGCGCCGAAAGCATCGTGAAACGCTTTGCTCCGTCGCAGAACCTAGGTAAGAGGGAGCGAATGCGCGGCAAGGAGATCCGTGTGCTATTGGCTTCGGATATCGTATCGGAGGGTCAAAATCTGCAGGATTGCGCAAGAGTATTGAATTACGACCTGCACTGGAATCCTGTGAGACTCATACAACGATTTGGGCGTGTGGATCGGATCGGTACGGAACACGACCGCATCTTTCTGCACAACATGTGGCCGGACTTGGACGTAGACAAAGAGCTTGAGTTGACAGACCGATTGTCGAACAGGATTCAGGCTTTTCACGATGCGATTGGCCTTGACAACAAGCTGTTGTCGGAGACGGAGCAGTTGAACCAGAATGCGATGTATCGCATTTACGGTGAGAAAGAGTTGCCGGATATCGACGATGGTTTTGACGAGTTATCGGTCAATCAACGGGCGATATCGTTGTTGCAGCGGATTCAGGAAGAAGACGAGGAGTTGTGGAATACGATCCAGAACCTACCGGATGGAATAAGGTCCGCATTGGCTGTGGAAAGCGTTGAAGAAGCCGGTGGTGAAGATAGGTACGCGCAGGGCGCGCTGGAGATCGAAGGCTCGCAAATGCCATTCGCCAACGCATCGACATCGTTCGACGCTTCCGCGTCGCCATTCGATGATCCGAAGGCTGGTGAAACGCTGGTGTTGTTGGATGCTGGTGGCACGAAAGGGATCTACGCGGTCGGTGATGATCTGTCACCTCGGGTGATCAGTGCTGCGCAGTTCATTGAATCGGCGCAATGCGAACCGGAAACACCGGCCAGAGAGTTGCCGGAGGGCACGAACGAGCGCGTGATGGCAGCGTATGGGCAGTTCAAGAATGATCTAAGGAGGCGGTTGGGGCGTTCGCGGCAGCGAGTCGATAGTAGGAATCGCCGCTATGTGTCTCGCGAACTGAACATAGCTAGGGACTCACGGTCATCGGACATGGCATTTGCGAGACGAGTTGACGTTGTTCGCAGGATATTTCTGAATGAAGTTTCTCCCGCGGTCGACGAGGCGCTGACGGAGATCAGGAATCTGAAACTTGACGGCGAGGTTTTGGTTAGACGGCTTGAAGCATTGCGTGAGAGGTTCAGGTTGAATCCGCCTGACGAGTCGGATCGGTCCGATAGTGAGCGCCCGGATGTGGTGCGGATCGTTTGTTCGGACGGGTTGGTTTAGGGGATGACTGGTAGGAGGATGTGAGAGGGCATTTCACAGACCTGCCCCTACCAAGCCCCACGCCCATCCTTGGGTTCCTGCTTTCGCGGGAATGACGGGGATGGCGTGGTGGTTTTGGGGGAGTCCATCATTCTGCGAAGGTTCGCTTCGTTCGCAGCCCTTCCCCGGGCCGTTCACGAACGGCCCCTACGGGGTTGCCCCTGCCCCCTCCTGAAGGAGGAGGTGGAAAATAAGGGGTGCTTAGATGCGTCGGTTTGTGCCTCCTCGGGCGGTGGGTTTTGGTAGGGGTGGGTGTTTGGCTATTTCTTGGAGGTCTAGGTCGATGCCTAGGCCGGGGGCGTCGCTGAGGGTGATGTAGCCGTCTTGCTGTCTGGGGAGGCCGGGGCAGACGGTGAAGTACCAGGGGGAGTAGAACTCGGCGTGGTACTCCTGGATCTCGAAGTTGACGATTCCGGCGTCGAGGTGCATCTCGGCGATGGCGCCGATGGGGGAGCAGACGTTGTGCGGGGCCATGGTGATGTGTTTGGCCTCGGCCATGATGGCGATCTTTTTGAGTTCGGTGATGCCGCCGGCGTTGGCGATGTCGGGCTGGAGGACGTCTACGGCGTGGTTGTCGATGATGTCGGCGAAGGGGTATTTGGAGTAGAGGCGCTCGCCGGTTGCGATGGGGATGCCGACTTTGCGCCGGACTTCGAGGAGTTCGCAGACGCGCTCTTCGGATACGGGTTCTTCGTAGAAGAGGGGGTGGTATTTCTCGAGGCGGTTTCCGAGTTTGACGGCGTTCATGACGTCGAACTTGGCGTGGGCCTCGACGAGGATGTCGACTTCGGGTCCGACGGCTTCACGGACTTTTTCTACTCGGGCTTCCGCGATCGAAGCCTCTCGTTCGGAGATTTTGTAGTAGTTGGTCTGGGCGAAGGGGTCGAACTTCATGGCGGTGTAGCCCATGTCGACGACGACCTTCGACTCTTCGGCGTTTTGTTCGGGGGTGCCGGGGTTGGCGTACCATCCGTTGGCGTAGACGCGGATCTTTTCTCGTTGGGAGCCTCCGAGTAGCTGGTAGACGGGGCGGTCGAGGATCTTGCCTTTGAGGTCCCAGAGGGCGATGTCGATGCCGCTGATGGCGGTCATGGCGAGGCGTCCGCGTTTGCCGGGGGAGTTGTGGTACATGTCGGTCCAGATGGCCTCGGTGTCGAGGGGGTCGCGTCCGACGACCCATTTTTCCACTAGGTGGGTTGCGAGAAGCTTGACAGCGTCGTCGGCCTCCATGGGGCTGGCGTCGCCGAGGCCGTAGAGTCCGGGCTGGTCGGTGTTGAGCTGGACGACGAGCCAGTTGCGGTCGGCGTTGTGGTGTTTGGCGGAAAATTGGTGGAATTCGATTCCGGTTACTGCTGGCATTCTCTGGCTCCTGTCGGTGCTGCTCCGATAATGGGCATGGATATCGTTGGGATTTGCGAAGCAACTGAAAAGGATACCAACCGCGAACACACGAACGCTGTCTCAGGCGTTAGGACGCGTTCATTCCGAACCGCCAAAGTCAGCTACCAAAAGAAAACCGCCTGTGGCGGTGGGATAAAATTTTGGGGCTATGGTGGTATGTGTTCAAGAGAAGATGTTGCACGAGGCTTGGCGGCGGGCCGATGGTGATCGAGCCGGCTTGGATGTTGACGGGGGAGGACGATACCGGGTGCTCTATTCCGGAATGCCCGGCGGGTCGCTAGGTCCCGATTTCAGGGACGCGGTGCT
>CAZMBB010000054.1:0-11235 GCA_964564575.1 uncultured Dehalococcoidales bacterium | reverse complement strand
AAGAACAAGGCGTCGCCGCACGAGCGGTCTCGATGCCGTCTTGGGAGCTATTCCAGCAGCAGCCCGAGGAATATCGAGAGTCCGTCCTACCGCGCAAAACCCGCGCTCGCGTTTCCGTCGAAGCAGGGACAACTATCGGTTGGGAGCGTTACACCGGATTCGACGGAGCCTGTATTGGAATCGACCGCTACGGCGCTTCGGCACCGGGCGATACGGTGATGGCGAACCTAGGTTTCACTGAGGAGAACGTCGCGCAGACCGCGCGCAACCTGCTCGGGTGATCCGCTGATTCGCTTCCCGACTTAGACGCGCACAGGCGAGGGTGTTTTGTCGTCGCTAACACCGTTTTGAGTATTTCGCGGCGGGAAATTAAGATTTAAAAGAGTAAGTCTTAATTTGACCTGCCGATGAAACGAGAAGGCACAGGTTCCTACGTCAAGACCTCCGCTGGTGGAGAGAGTGTAGAGGCGTTCGTGCCGGCGTCTTTGCCGCCTGTTCCTCCGTTGGTTTGGGATGGAGCGCTTGCGTCTTTGTTATCTGAAGCATCATCCGCACTCGGTCGCCTTGACGGAAGCGCCCGTGTGCTACCGAATAAAGAGCTGTTCATCGATGCGTACGTGAAAAAGGAGGCGGTACTGTCATCACAGATCGAGGGGACACGTTCCTCACTGTCGGATTTGTTCCGTTACGGTTTGGATGGCGAGGGGGAGCATGGCTCCGATGTGGTGGAGGTATCGAACTACGTCATGGCGATGGAGCATGGCATAGATCGGTTAAGAAGCGGCTTCCCGTTGAGCAACCGTTTGCTTCGTGAAATCCACGAGGTTTTGATGTCTAGAGGGGTCGGCGAAAACAAGACGCCTGGGGAGTTCCGGAGGTCTCAAGTCTGGATCGGAGGAACTCGTCCGGGCAATGCCACCTTCGTGCCGCCTCCACACACTCTTGTCGAGGATTGCATGGGGGATTTGGAGCGGTTTCTGCACGCGACGGACGATGGGATACCTCCGTTGGTGCGTGCCGCGCTAGCTCACGTCCAGTTTGAGACTATTCACCCGTTCCTCGACGGCAATGGTCGGTTAGGCCGTTTGCTAATCACGTTCCTGCTGATAACTACTGAGGTATTGCGCGAGCCGATCCTCTATCTGAGCCTGTATCTGAAGACCCATCGCCAACGTTATTACGATCTGCTCGATGAGTCTGGACGTCGAACAGGCGACTGGGAGGCTTGGCTGGTGTTTTTCTTGGAAGGAGTCATTGAGACTGCTGACAACGCCTATCAAACCACGGATCGGTTGGGGCGAATGTTTGACGCAGATCGAGTCCTGCTCGAGGGTGCAGGTCGTCGTTCAGGTTCAGGGTTGAAAGTGTTCGGCGAATTGATGAAGCAACCGGAGCTATCAGTGTCGCAAGCTGCTGCTGCGACAGGGCTTTCATTTCCCGCCGCCTCATCAGCGCTTCAGTTGCTTGTCGAACTTGGTGTCGTACGCGAAGTCACCGGTAGATCGGCGGGCCGTTTGTTTCGCTACTCGCGGTACTTGGAAACCCTTGAAGAAGGCGTGGAAATTTTCGGTTAGTCATCTTTGGCAAGATTCAAAAAAGTTGAATCTTTTCCGATGCGATTAAATTTTGGGCCGCTAAGTTTTAATCTTGTCCATCGAGATTAAAGTTCCGTTGAATCGAGACTCGGAACGTTAAGATTTCGCGCTCCAGAATTCAACGTCGTCCATAAATGCGGGCATGCACTTCGGCGGCGCATGTCTCATTGCCATATCATCTTCAGTTCGCATGGAATGTCATGGAATGTAACGGGGCGCTGAAATGCGCGGGTGTATCATTACCGCGTAGTTGGCACGACGATTATCGTGTCCTGAACAGCGGGAGTTTGACCTACCGATGCGAGTAGCAGTTGGCGCTGATCACGCTGGATTCAATCTGCGCGACGCCGTAATTTCGACTATTGAAACCGCAGGTCATGAAGTGATTGATCTCGGTGCTCATTCCTACGACGCGGAAGATGATTATCCCGATCGCGCCGCGCCGGTTGCGGAAGCAGTGATGTCTGGTGATGCTGATCGTGGGATCATAGTGTGCGGCAGCGGCATCGGAGCAGCAGTCACCGCCAACAAGTTCAGAGGTGTCCGAGCTTCGATCTGCCATGACACCTATTCGGCCGCGCAGGGCGTAGTGCATGACGACATGAACGTTTTGTGCATCGGCGGCAGAGTAGTCGGCGAAGCGATCGCGACCGAACTGGTCAAGGCGTTCCTATCGGCGAAGATGGGCGATGAGTTTCGCTTTCAGCGTCGTCTCGACAAGCTCAACGCCATCGAAGCATCCAATTTCGCGTCGGAATAACGAGATTTCCAATTAGTTCAGCCAGCAAGGCCGACTTGGCAAGGTAATCAATGGTTAACGGACAAGACAACAACATCACGAAAGCAGCGGAACTTGGTCAGGCGGTTTGGTTGGATCAGATCAGCCGCGACATGATCGACGGCGGGGAAATTCAAGATCTGGTGGATACTGGATTGCGTGGTATCACTACCAACCCCACGATCTTTGACGGTGCAATTGCCAGCAGCGACGTTTACGATGACCGGCTCGCGGAATATGGCAAGGACGGGAGTCCACCCGAAGTTGTCTTTGAGCGCATCGCGGTCGAGGATGTTCGAGACGCGGCAGACATTCTCTTGCCCGTCTACAAAGCGTTGAACTATCGTGACGGTTTCGTATCGATCGAAGTTAATCCTCACCTCGCCCACGACACCGACCGAACAATTGCTGAAGCACGCAGACTCTGGTCCGCCGTCGACCGTCCGAACGTGATGATCAAAGTTCCCGGCACGCCGGAGGGCGCGCCTGCGATCACTACTTTGATCTCCGAAGGCATCAACGTCAATGTGACGCTGCTCTTTTCCCTCGACGCCTACATAACCGCTGCCAACGCATATCTCGATGGGCTGGCGCAATTCGCGAGTTCCGGCAACGGCTCTCCGGCGCGCATCGCCTCGGTCGCGTCGTTCTTTGTGAGTCGGGTCGACACCTTGGCGGATGAGTTGTTGCCTGATGACAGCGACTTGGTGGGTAGGATAGGTATCGCCAACGCTAAGCTGGCATACCGCGAATTCCAGAAGATATTCGCCAGCGATTTGAACGACAACACTCGGTTCTTCTCGCTGAACACAATTGGCGCGCAACCGCAGCGGCCTTTGTGGGCATCTACCAGCGTCAAAAACCCGGAGTATCCGCCAACGCTGTATTTCGATAGCCTCCTTGGCCCCGAAACCGTCAACACTCTTCCGTTGCCAACCGTTGAAGATGTGCTCAACACCGCTACGGTCGCCGAAACACTGACGAAAGGCGTTGACGTTGCGGAAGCACAACTCGCACAACTCGCTGACGAAGGCGTCTCGTACGAAGAAGTGACTGCTCAACTCCTTGTCGAAGGTGTCGAAAAGTTCGCAGACTCTTGGGACAGCTTGATGGAACGCATCGAAGCTAAGGTCTCAACATTGGCGAGCGTCGGTTAACCGAGTGTTCGGGAGTGGCGTTTGGATCCGAAACCTGATATCAGGAGTGACAAAAGCCCTGCTATAGCGGATATGGTGCGGCGTACCTGGGGGCGAGACTACACTCTGTGGTCCGATCCGTCGCCAGGCGGAGGTGGTGATTGGATGGGTTGGCTCGATCTGCCAGATTCGATGCGCTTGGGCATAGGTTTTGCTTCCACGGCGCATTCCGAAGCGTTGGATGGGGTGACTTCGTTCAATGTCTTAGGAATGGGCGGAAGCAGCCTGACTCCCGAGGTGCTTCGGACCCTGTTTCCAGACACCGGCATAGTTCTGAATGTCTTCGACACCGTAAACCCCGTTCAGATCAGCGACGCACTCGATACGATTGATCTATCGACCGCTGCGTTTGCGGTTGCCAGCAAGTCCGGCACTACCGTCGAACCGTTATCTCTGGAAGGTGTTTTTCGTTCCGCGGTGAATGACATGGGGATGGACAACGCGGGAGATCACTTCGTTGCGCTTTCTGATCCAGACACACCTCTAGCGAGGCGTGCATCGGATGGTCAGTTCGCAATTCACGTTCCAACGCCGTCGAACGTTGGGGGCAGGTTCTCTGCCTTGTCAGGTTTCGGCATGTTTCCAGCATCGATTTGCGGGATGCCGACTGATGAAATGACCGAGCAAGCGATTGCGATGGCGGATCAGTGTCGTCGTGAGGATGTCGGCAACCCGGGAGTGGAACTTGGACTGTTCATGGGAAAAAACGCGTTGAGGGGGCGCGATAAAGTCACCTTCGCCATGTCTCCGAGTTTGGAACGCTTCGGCCTTTGGCTGGAGCAACTCTTAGCTGAATCCACCGGCAAGAACGGGCGCGGGTTGATCCCGGTGGCGGGCGAACCTGTGCTGCCGGAGCACACATACGGCGATGACAGACAGTTCGTTTGCATCGCGCTTGAAGGTGAAGACGCAGCGGAGAATCCGGCGTATAAAAATCACCCGACTTACTGGATAAAGGTTCCTGATCTTCCCTCCATAGCGGGAGAGTTTTTCCGTTGGGAGTTTGCGACTTCCATCGCGGCATCCGCGATGGGCATCTATCCATTTGACCAACCCGATGTCGAATCTGCCAAGCAACTGGCACGAGAAGCCCTTGAGTCTGGAGCCGAAATCCAAGCAGACTTGGTATCACTGAATGATGCGGTCGAAGCGATCATCGAGAAATCTCAAGAAGGAGACTACGTCGCCATCGCCGCCTATCTGCCTGAATCTGACGCCCTTACGAACGCGATATCCGATTTGAGAGCATCCATCAGCAACGCTACGGGGTCTGCCACGACGTTTGGTTACGGACCTCGATATCTTCATTCCACAGGCCAGCTTCATAAAGGCGGTCCAAACTCGGTCCAACTTCTCGTGATCACTCAATCCTCGGATATCGACATCGCCGTACCCGAGCAGTCATACACGCTGGGTGAATTGCTGATGTCTCAAGCTGTCGGCGATGTGCAAGCGTGTAAGGCAAAACAACGGCGCACCGAGATGGCACAAATCGACGGCGATGCAATCAGCGAGATTAAAGCGGTTGCTGAAAACATCGCATACGCCTAACATCCACAACTAGTACTACAGTGAACCCAGAATTCATACTCAATACAACCAATGTTGAACGCGGGCTAGGTCTGGATCGGACCGACCCGGAGGATCGGGCGCATCTGGTTGGGCTAATCGATGTTTTGATTGATGCGCTCGAACTTTCATTCGATCGCGGTCTGGTGAAATCCGACGCGCTGCTTTGGCTCGACACGGATATTGGGGAAGGATCGATCTTTCGAGCGCTGTCAGCCGATATTCCCACGATGCTGACGTTCGAGTTTGATGTCCGAGACTACCTTGAAGCTGCGATTGAGGAGATGACTGAGGTCACTCGCAAGTTCAAACCCGATGTGCTGCTGCTGCCGGTACTGAACGCTGCTCAGGATATGGGTCAGATCAGTGCGCCAAGCAATGTGAGCCAGATGGCTAGATCGATGTCTCCCATTGACAAGCATGTCGGCATCTACGACTTTGCAAACACGTTCGATGTCACGATTGCATGGGATATCCGCAAACCGCGAGGCGAATGGCCCGATCCCATGTTGCAGTCGGAAAATGCTTTGCGGATCATCTCGCTGTTTCAAGACGCCAACCTTGACCCGCAGTTCTGGGTGATGGACCTACCGTCCGTCCGCATCGTGGCTGAAACATTGAGCGCACGCGCCCATATCGATGACCGGACCGACGTGTTGCCTTGTTTCACCTTGGATACGACGTTCCCACTTGCCCTAGGCGAGCAAGTCGCGATTGATACGCTACCTAACGTTGTTCAATCATCTGCCGTTGCGATTGGTGAGATGCCGGGTAACGCGAAGGTCGTGATCGGAGCCGAAACCTTTGCCGCGTGTCTACGCGATCTGATTCGTGGCGCATCCGAAGCGAGTGATATCGCCAACGCGATAGCCAACAGGTTCATAGCTGTTTCAGAGACGTTGCGGTCAGAACGCATTTCTGTGTAAGTGTAAGGAGCAACACATGCAGATCGGGTTAGTGGGACTTGGCAGGATGGGCGGCAACATGGCACAACGCCTGCTGCGAGACGGGCATGAAGTGGTTGGTTTCGACCTTGATGCCGGGCCGCGGGAAGAGTTGGAGTCGCACGGGGGCGTTGGCAAAGCCACGTTGGGAGAGTTGGTTGACGCCCTAGATACGCCGCGAACCGTATGGATTATGGTTCCAGCCGGGGACATTACCGAATCTACGATCGACGAGTTGTCCAAGCACATGTCTCCGGGTGACACCTTGATCGATGGTGGCAACTCGAACTACAAGGAAACGATGCGTCGTGCCGAGTCTCTGGCCGAACTTGGCATCGACATGCTGGATAGCGGCACAAGCGGAGGCGTCTGGGGACTGGCGAATGGTTACTGTCTCACGATCGGGGGTTCCAAGGAAGCATACGAGCGGAACCTGCCGATATTCAAATCGCTCGCGCCTCCAGAATCTGACGGCAATTTGTATGTCGGGCCGAGCGGATCGGGACACTACGTCAAGATGATCCATAACGGTATCGAGTACGGCATGATGCAGGCCTTTGCCGAAGGACTGGAACTGCTCGAAGCCAAGCGAGAATTCGGCCTCGATTTGGCGGCGATTTGTGAGAACTGGCGATATGGCAGCGTTATTCGGTCTTGGCTACTTGATCTGACAGCTGACGAATTGAAAGGCGATCCTGGGCTGGAATCGCTGTCATCGTATGTTGAAGACTCAGGGGAAGGCAGATGGACTGTGGACGCATCAGTTGAGCTCGCCGTGCCTGCTCCGGTGATCACTGCGGCCTTACAGATGCGATTCCGATCTCGGCAGGAAAATCCGATTGGAGGACGCGCTCTCGCGGCGATGCGAAACGCGTTTGGCGGTCATAGCGTCCGAAAAGCTGATGGTGGCTAGCGACAATCAACAATTCACAATCGTCATCTTCGGAGCGTCTGGGGATCTAGCAAAGCGCAAACTAGCCCCGGCGCTGTTTCATCTTCACTCGATCGGTGCTCTGCCCGAGCGATGTCGCTTTATCGCTTTCGCTCGTTCTGAATTCGACGACGAAACCTATCGGAGACTCCTGTTCAACGTTGCGTCCGACAGCTATTCGTCGGATGCGGAAAGTTGGTTGGAATTTGCCAATCAGATCAGATATATCCATGGTTCGTCAAATGATGTTGATTCGCTTCGACGCCTCGACGCAATGATCAATGCCGATACTGAAGGACTGGTAGAGGACAATCGACTCTACTACTTGGCGCTGTCTCCCACTCTTTACGAAAGCACCATCAGTTCACTGAGCGAAGCTGGGATGTTGGATGAGAGGCATGGTGTCAGGCGGCTGGTTGTAGAGAAACCGTTCGGGACAGATCTCGCGTCGGCTCGTCTCCTCAACACCTCCATACACTCTTGGGCTGCCGAAGACCAACTATTCCGGATCGATCACTACCTGGGCAAGGACACGGTCCAAAACCTTATCGTTTTCCGGTTCGGGAACACGATCTTCGAGCCGTTGTGGAATCGCAACTATATCGATCACGTCCAGATCTCGGTGCTGGAAGATCTTGATGTCGGCGATCGGGCTGCGTACTACGAACATTCGGGTGTGCTCCGGGATATGTTCCAGAGTCATCTTCTGCAACTTCTGGCGTTGGTCGCTATGGAGCCGCCGGCGACGAATCATGCGGACTCGTTGCGCGACGAAAAAGCGAAGGTGCTCAACTCCATTCGCAAACCGGATGCGCAAGAAGCAGCTACAAACTCGATTCGAGGTCAGTACAACGGGTACCGCGATCTCGACGGCGTTTCGTCTGCATCGGCGACGGCGACTTACGCGGCTTTGCGACTCTATGTCGATAACTGGCGATGGCAAGGGATTCCGTTTTACCTTCGTTCCGGCAAGGCGCTGAGGACGAAATCCACGGAGATTGCGATCCAGTTCCGTCAGCCGCCACATCGGATCTTTGACGTGGAAGATGAATCTGGGCTGGTGCCGAATATGCTTCGGATCGTAATTCAGCCGGATGAAGCGATACACCTGATCATTGACAACAAGAGACCGGGACCGCAACTGCGGCCCCAAGCTCAAGAACTTAGCTACAAATTCCCTGTGGGTATGCGGGATGCTTACGAGCGATTGTTGCTGGATGCGGTGGCTGGTGATGCATCGCTGTTTACACGGGCTGACGAGATCGAACTTTCTTGGTCGGTGATCGATCCGTATGTGGAAGCGTGGGAGAGCGAATTGGCTTCGCAGCTCTATCCCTACGCCCGCGGCGCTTGGGGGCCGATAGCGGCTGATCAGTTCATCGCGCCCGGGCGATATTGGCTGAATCCGGTGGGGTGAGGCAGATCGCGACGCTCGACTGTTTGATCGATATTGCGTATTCCGTCTCACGGTGGTAACTTGCAGTTCAGGTAATTCGATGCCTTACTTGTGTCTGTAGAAATGGTCGCATCTTCCAACTCCGAATACATCCTCGTCACAGCTGATCGGGTGTTTGATGCTACGGGCGGGTTGCCGATTGAGCAGGGCGCGGTGTTGATGCGCGGATCGGAGATCGTAGCGGTTGGGCGGGCGAATGAGGTGCGGGCTCCTGAGGGCGCGTTCGTTGAGCGACATGATTATCCGGGCGCGACTGTCTTGCCGGGGATGGTTGATTGCCATACTCACAACAATGGGTTTGGGGATGGTCGAGGGGGTGAGGAGTTGGCGGAACTGGCGGATGAAGTTCTGACTGTCCAAGCGGCAGGTAATGCTCGGAGGAGTCTGTTTTCCGGGGTGACGACGATTCGAGAGAATGGTCCGAAGAATGTGACGATGTTCCGGGTGCGTGATGCGATCAATGAGGGATTGACTGTCGGGCCTAGGATGGTGCTTTGTGGTCGGCCGGTGTCGATCATCGGTGGGCATATGGGATATTTCGGTGGGGAGGTTACTGGTGTTGAGGGTGTCCGGGCGTTGACCAGGCAGCTTATTAAAGAAGGTGCGGACTACATTAAGATCACCGCGACTGGCGGTAGCACGCCGACATCGTTTCCGTTGCTGCCCTCCTTCAATGTGGATGAGCTTCGTGCTGCCACTGACGAGGCGCACAAGTTCGGGAAGCTGACGGCTACGCACAGCACATCGACGCAGGGAGTGATCAATTCGCTTGATGCTGAGGTGGATATGATCATCCATTGCGTCTTCAAGGAGCCTGACGACCGTGACAATTTCAGGTTTGATATCGCAGAGCGGATCGGCGAACAGGGCGCGTATGTCAATCCGACCCTTCATGTGGGGCGCGCTCGGGTCTGGTCGTTGATCGAGAAGCAGCATGACTCGGGTCTGTCGGAGGAAGATACTGTGGCGTTGGATGAAGCCAAGGGGGCTTTGGATGTGCGGCTTGAGCAGAACCGACGAATGATCGAGATGGGACTGAAGGTCATTACAGGGTCGGATTCTTCTTGGGGCGATTATCAACTGGGGAATACCGTGTATGAAGCTGAGTTGCTGGTCCACGCGGGTTACACCCATTTGCAAGGTGTGATGTCGGTTACAAAGTGGGCGGCGGAGGCGTTGGGTGTGGATGATGCCGTGGGAACTTTGGAACCGGGGAAACAGGCTGATGTCTTGGTGGTCAGGGGCGATCCGACGGAGGATGTGAATGCGCTTTGGGATGTTGAGGATGTGTTTTTCAGAGGTGAAAGAGTTGATCGGGGCTCGGAAGAATCGTTGGCGACTGTGAGGCAGACGCCGTACGAGTTTTAGTGTCTGTCCCAGCGCAGATTCAGGAGATTGGCAATGAGTGACGGTGCAACGCAGTTCACGATTTTGAAGGCTGCGAGGCTTATTGATGGTTCGGGTGGCCCTGTGGCTGAACAAGCCGCGATCCTTCTCGAAGGTGAAACGATCAAGCGGGTGGGAACCAAGGAAACGGTGCAGGCGCCGGAGGGTGCTTCGGTGCTTGAGGTGGATTATGGTGATGCGACGATTCTTCCGGGGCTGGTTGATTGCCATGTGCATGTGAACGGGATTGGTGATGGTCGGGCGGGGGATGAGCTGGTGACGTTGCCAGACGAGGTGCTCACGGTGCAATCGGCGCAGAATGTGAGGCGGCATCTCTTTTCTGGTGTAACTACTGTCAGGGATTGCGGCGGGAAGAATAGGACGACTTTTCATTTGCGTGACGCGGTGGAGATGGGGATTGTGCCGTCGCCGCGATTGATTCTGGCGGGGCGTCCTGTGGCGATTATCGGGGGGCATCTGAGTTATTTCGGGATCCAAGCTACGGGGGCTACGGAGTGTCGTGCGGCGGTGCGGCAGTTGATCAAGGAGGGGGCCGATTTCATCAAGGTGACGGCGACTGGTGGGAGCACGCGCACCAGTCATCCGCTTGTTCCTTCTTTCAATGTTGATGAGTTCAGCGCGATATGTGATGAGGCGCGCAAGTTCGGGAAGCATGTCGCGGCTCATTGCACTTCGTCGGGCGGGATGGAGAATGCGTTGGAGGCTGGGGTGGACACGATTATTCATGGGGTGCATCGGGATGCGAATGGTTCGGACAACTATCGGCCAGATATTTCGGAGCGGATTGCCGAGGCTGGGGTTTTTGTGAATCCGACGCTTGGGCAGTCGGTGGCGAGGATTCGTCAGCTTGAGGATGATCCGAGTGGTGCTCTCGATACTGAGGACCTTGATGCGATGCGGCGTGGATCTGAAACTCGGATGGACCATGTTGCGAGGATGCGTGATGCGGGAGTGGTGATGGTTGCTGGTTCGGACTCGGCTTGGTCGAACTATGAGATGGGAGATTTCCAGACTGAGATTGAGTCGCATGTGATGGCTGGGATGTCGAATATGGAGGCGATTGTTTCTGCTACGAGAGATTCGGCGGCTTCATGTTGGGCGGATGATTCTGTTGGGACGCTTGAAGCGGGGAAGCAGGGGGATGTGTTGGTTGTGGATGGTGATCCTTCGCGGGAGCTTGGTGATTTGCGCAGGGTTGTGGATGTTTACTTGGCTGGTTCTCGGGTGGATCGTCGGGATTTGATCTGAGGGTTCTTGGCGCGTTTAATTGGGGCTTTTCAGCCCTTTCTTTTATCTTTCCGATTTCTCGGTTTCTGGTTTTGCCGGGGGGCATCGCGAGGTTCTCTCCCTGCCGCGATC
>CAZMBB010000053.1:0-11239 GCA_964564575.1 uncultured Dehalococcoidales bacterium | reverse complement strand
GGACAGTTCATGAAAGGCCTGAAAGACGGCGGTCCGACCCCGAGCGGCCATCCGACGCCAACCGTGGTAGCGTCGGTGCCTCACAACGCCATTACCGTCGAAGAGGTCAAGTACAACGCTTGGCAGATCCGCCACGCCCTCAGCACCGGCATCCACGGCATCCTCCACACCCACGCACGCGACCCCGAAGCCGTCAAATGGTTCGTCGCAGCATCTCGATACCCCTTCCAGACCATCGGGCGCGACATCATCCCCGAAGGCCTGCGAGGTGGGGGAGGGCAGAGGCAACCTGCAGAAATCTGGGGCCTCGATGCTCGCGAATACGTGCAGGTAGCCGACCCCTGGCCCATGAACCCGAACGGCGAACTCATGCTCGGACTCAAGATCGAAGACCGCCACTGCCTAGCCACCGCCGATGAGACCGCCGCTGTCCCCGGCATCGCTTTCGCAGAATGGGGACCCGGCGACATGGGAATGTCCTTCGGCGACCCCGACGCACACGACCCGCCGTACCCGGACTTCATGGACAACGCAAGAAACACCGTGAAGAACGCCCTCGATGCAAACAACGTCGTCTTCTACTCCTCATGGAACGACGACGACATGAACAACGAGCAGATCGTCGACTACCTCATCGACGAACTGGGCTGCAAAATGATCGGCGCACACTCCCGCGACATCGCCGACTACGGCAGAGCCAAAACCGGCAGGACCATGCCGGTTTAACGGACTCTTGAACTCGCACAACTCAGGGCAACCCCGTAGTTGCCTTTGAGTTGTGCGAAACAACATGAGAATTCCAGAACCAATGGAATACGTAAGATGATCAAGCGAACTATCGGAGTCTTGGTATCGATGACGGCAGTCATAGCCATCGTCGCCGTTATCTTGGGCGTAGTTGCCGTTATTAGCCAACAAAACCCCTTTGACCTAAACTCGCCTGATAGCCGAATCGACATCTACACATTAAGCAGCGATGATGGGAATTCGATAACCTGCCACCGAAACAACAACGGGTTCACTATCGAGACCGACAACGGTGAGCTCCGCGCCGTCATGGTAGGCCGCGAAGGATTAGAACAGTTCATCAAAGCCTATAGATCTGGACACCTCCCGTTCGATCCTCGCAATTTCATAGGGAGCTACGAAGCCGGCTACATCAGTTGGGAAGGGATTGACCACGAGAACATCTACTACTGGAGCGTTCCCGACGAATGCGTGCCGCACTACCAATTCAAGGAGAAGAGCCACCCTTGGATCGTCGACGCCTTAGGTCTGGTAGACACCATCGATGTGACTTTCCAATGGACAGGCACAGATGCCGAATGGGCTACGTGTTACGTCGCACGCGAGAAACAGGTGGGCGAGATGGACCTGTCCGAACTCGAAATCGCCGTGATAAACAGCGCTCCAAACTAAAGCGCTAAAATACAAATACCTCGCGATCTTCTATTCCCCTCGGAGGGTCAAACCACGATGAATACGATCCTGAAAAGCTCCCTGTTTCGTCGTTTCGCATCGGTCGTCGCGACAGCGATCATTCTGCCTTTGATCGCCCTCGCACCTGCCTACATCGCGCACCAACTCTTCGACGATGCGTTGACCACTGGGATCGATGTCGACGCAACCGCCGCGAGTTCGCAAGTCGAATCCGTCAAACCTGTCGAAACCGTCCGCGTCGTCGACTCATCCCGTGACGATGAAATAACCGGGGTACTACGGGTGTCGGACAAGTTTCCCACCGATGACGCCGACATAATGAAGATCACGATTGTAGACGAACCCGGCTCGAAAACCCATGTTTTCAATCCGACGTCTGACCCCGATTGCATCTTCACTCTTCGACTCGAAGACTCTGTCACTTACACGGACGAAACACGAAGTTCCGGATACATCAGGCTGCACGGTGACTTCGAAACCGAAATCGACCGGTTCTGCTCCATCTACATGATCGACCCATTCGTGATCGACCCTGACAATCTACCTTAGACCATCGAAACGGACGGACCGCGCGAAAATGAGGTTCAGTAGCGCTCGAAAGAATCCAGCCATGAAACTACTCGCCCTAACTTCATCGCTCCTAATCTCAACCGCCCTCCTCCTCTCCGCCTGCACCTCCGACAGCGGCGCAACCCAAGTCGCACTCGAACGCGCACAAGCAACCGCCCAAGCCGCCATCGCCGATCGTAGCGTAGCCATTTCAGAACGCGACGCTGCCATACAACGCGCCGAACAAGCCGAAAAATCCGCTAACCGACTCGCCACGATCCAAAACCGCGGCAAAATCACCTGCGCCACCGGAAACGACACCCCCGGCTTCCACTCACTAGACGCCTCAGGCAACAGCGTCGGATTCGACGTCGATCTCTGCCGCGCAGTTGCCGCCGCCGTCCTCGACGATGCCGACGCCGTCGAATTCCGATTCACCGACCTAGCCGAACGCGGACCCGCCCTGCAGTCCGGCGAAATCGACTTGATGAACCTCACCACCACTTGGACCTCCAACCGCGACATCAACTGGGGCAACTTTGCCCCCGTCATGTTCTACGACGGACAAGGCTTCATGACTCGCAAAGACCTTGAGATCGAGTCCGCCCTCGAACTAGACGGCGCCGCGATCTGCGTCACTTCCGGCACGACGACCGAACTCAACCTCGCCGATTACATTCGGCAACACAACCTCGACGCAGAAATCACCGTATTCGAACAGTCCGAGGTGGCGTTCGATGCCTACGGATCAGGGCAGTGCGACGCATTCACAACCGACCGCTCCGGCCTCGCATCCCTCTTGACCGAGTTTCCCAACCCTGAAGACCACGTCATTCTCCCCGAGATCATCTCCGAAGAACCGCTGACTCCGGTCGTACCCCACGGCGACGAAGCATGGTTCGACATCGTCAAAATCGTCATGGCAGGCATCATCTACGCCGAGGCATACGGCATCGACAGCTCAAACGTCGACCAAATCGCCGCCAGCGACAACATCAAAGCCAAACGCCTCCTCGGAACCGAAGGCGACTTCGGACAAGAAGCTCTCGGCATCAAAAAGACATTTATGCAAGACGTGATCAAACAAGTGGGAAACTACGGCGAAATCTACGAACGCAACCTTGGCACCGATGGCATAGGTCTACCACGCAAAGGCCGCAACGACCTCTGGATCAACGGAGGACAAATCTACGCAGCACCGCTGCGCTAAAGCCGTTTCCCAACTCGCTTTATCCCGCGCGATCTTAACCGCCGCTACCATCCTCCCACGAAGCCCGGAGCGCTCGATTCGCCCCCTTGTGCGTGAGCCACTCATGATTTCGCGACGTAGTATCACTGATTGACCCTATTTGGCGTAAACTTGACTCCATGCGTATATCGATATGTTTCTGAGAACCTTGCTCGCGAAGCAAAAAACGGAAGGGAAACACAACCAAAATGAAAACGAAACTGCTTATCGCAATGCTCGCGACGGTTTCTGTCTTCGCAGTCGCACTAAGCGCCTGTACCGACGACAGCGGACCGACGGACGCAGACCTGCGGAACGCACAGGCCACCGCTTCGGCTGCACAATCCGCGCTCAACGACGCTAACTCACGAGCCGACGCTGCCGAATCTCGCGCCGATGCCGCTGAGACCGCCGCCGCCGATGCTCAAAAGATGGCCGACGAGGCAATGATGATGCCCGAAACCGGCGGACGACTCGCACAAGTCCAAGAACGAGGACACCTCATCTGCGCAAGCAGAAACGATGTTCCCGGATATGGCGCTCTTGACGACGCTGGACGAAACGTCGGGTTCGACATCGACCTCTGCCGAGCAGTCGCAACCGCCGTATTAGGCGACCCTGAAGCCATCGAGATCCAGTACATCACCGCCGCAGAACGTGGCCCGACCATCCAGTCCGGTGAAGTCGACCTACTCGTACGAACCGTCACATGGACCACCAGCCGTGACGCACAGTGGGGCAACTACGCTCAGACAATGTTCTACGACGGGCAAGGATTCATGGTCCCCGCCGACCTCGGCGTGACATCCGCTTACGAACTCGACGGCGCAGCCGTCTGTGTCACCAGCGGTACCACTACCGAGCTGAACATGGCTGACTTCTTCCGCCAGAACAACTTCGAATACAACCCCAACGTCTTTGAGGACACCGATGTCGTCCTTGACGCATACGAGTCCGGTCAGTGCGACGTCTTCACCAACGACCGCTCGCAGCTCGCAGCCCTCAGGACCGCGTTGCCGAACCCGAGCGACCACGTCATTCTCCCGGAGACAATCTCCGAAGAGCCCCTCGGCCCGGTCGTTCCGCACGGTGACGATCAGTGGTTCGACATCGTCAAGACCGTCATGTCCGGCTTGATCTATGCCGAAGCCTATGGCATCAACAGTGGAAACGTCGGATCCGTAGCCTCTGGCGACAACGCCAAAGCCAAGAGACTCCTCGGCACCGAAGGAACCATCGGTCAAGAGGCGCTCGGCCTCGACGCCACCTTCATGCAGGACGTGATTGGAGCCGTCGGAAACTACGGCGAAATATACGACCGCAACCTAGGACCCGACGGCATCGACCTCCCCAGAGAGAACGGCCGCAACGCCCTATGGTCTAACGCTCCTTGCACCGACTGCCCGAAGGGCGGACAAATCTACGCAGCACCGCTGCGCTAGAACCCGGTCAAATCGACCAATCCAAAGGGGGATGCGTGTGCATCCCCCTTTTCCGTTTCTCCACACCATTCTCCCTCCTTTTGAGAGGGCGTTAGGGAAGCACCCTCCCCTTCGCTTTAGCGCAAGGGGACGCGAGCGAGTGAAGCGAGATCGCAGGGGATGCCAACGGGGCAGGGGAGAGGGGACGACGGTGAGGGTAAAAAGCGCACATTCAACCACCATCCATCACCATCAACCCGTTAAACTACACAAAGTCCTTTAGCCCAACCGCATTATCCAACCGGCAGCAACAGTGCAGAGCATCCTATACCCCGGAGGCATACCGCTATGGCGTAACGTCGTCTTCATTCAGTGGGCCATCCAGATCGTATCCGCAGTTGTCGTCATCGCCATCGTCTCTGGATTCGTCGTCAACGTCGCAAACGAAATCCAAGACCGCGAAATACCCTTCGGTTTCTCCTTCCTCGACGAGGCCGCACAAATACCCATCGGCGAATCCGTCATCCAATACGAACCCTCTAACTCATACCTCTACGGCTTCACCGTCGCCGCTCTTAACACCATCAAAGCATCCGTCCTCGGCGTCATCACCGCCACATTCCTCGGAATCATCATCGGCGTCTCACGACTCTCACGAAACTGGCTGCTCAGCCGAATAGCCCTCGTATACATCGAAACATTCCGAAACATCCCCCTCCTCATCCAGCTGCTCTTCTGGTTCCTCATCATCCTCGAACTGCCCAACGTACGAGAAGGCTACGTCTTCTTCGACGCCTTTTACCTGAACAACAGCGGCTTCTACCTCCCGTGGGCATCACCTCTCGGCGGCTTCTGGCCATGGGCCATCCTCTCATTCATCGGCATCGTCGGCGCCATCTACGCGTTTAGATTCCTCTCCAAACGAGAAATCGAGACCGGACAACCAAGCTACCCCATAGTCGCCGGATTCGCAATCTTCATCCTCGTAACCATCATTGGACTCCTCATCTTCTCACCCCTTGACATCGTAGCCCCCGAACGCCAAGAAGGCCCATTCGGCAGATTGCAGGGCGGAGCACGACTCTCCGGCAGCTTCTTCGCTCTACTCATCGGACTCGTCGTCTACACATCCGCATTCATCGCAGAAATCGTCCGCGCAGGCATACAAGCCGTAAACCGCGGCCAGACCGAGGCCGCACGATCCCTCGGCTTGAACACCAACGCCGGACTCCGATACGTCATCTTTCCGCAGGCCATGCGAGTCGTCATCCCTCCGCTAATCAGCCAGTACCTAAACCTCACCAAAAACTCCTCGCTAGCCGCCGCAATCGGCTACCCCGACCTCGTCAGCGTCACAACCACCATGACTCAGATCGCACCCGCGATCTCTCTCATCGGAATGGTCATGGTCACATACCTCGCAATGAGCCTCTTCTACTCCCTTGTGGGAAACATCTACAACCGCATAACCAGATACGCCGGAGTGGGTTGAGGACGTTTCAATGAATCAATCCAGCGCCAGACCTAACCCGCCACCGCCGGCAATGACCGTCGGCGTTCCCGGCTGGATCCGAACAAACCTCTTCAGCTCTCCGACCGATGGCATCATCACCATCATTCTCGGCGCAATCGTCGCTCTTGCAATCTTCCAGACCATCAACTGGGTATTCATCACCGCCTCTTGGGAGGTCGTAACCTCCAGAGTCCCGCTCTACCTCATCGGACGATATCCCCAAGAGTTCTACTGGCGACCCCTGACAGCGCTCCTGCTCGTCAGCGTCATGCTTGGCGTGGCGTGGCGAATGTGGGGAGGCATCGCCCGCGGATTCGCCATCGCAATCATCATCATCACCCTTCTATCCGCCATCCTCCCATACGCCGGAGTCGATCTCGGTGCACCTCGTTTAAACCCAAACATCCAGCTTGATCCCGCCGCATCACCGTCGCCCCAAGAACGACAACGTGACATCTCCGACGGAGTGCCGGAAAACGCACAAGACCTCAGAGACATCACCACCAACTCAGGCACCCTCTACGAACTCGCAACCCTCGACGGCGACCAAGACGCCACCGACTACTACACCTTCACCCTCACCGACACCAAGAAACTCAACCTGGGCCTCTGGCAACTCGACGCCAACGCTGACCTCACCCTCCAAAACGAGACCGGCACCGGACTCCAATCCAGCAGCAACACCGGCACAAACGACGAATCATTCGAAATCAACATCGACTCAGGCACATACTTCATACGCGTCGACGCCAGACAGCCAGCACAAAACGAATACGTCCTCAGCATAGGCGTCTCCGATCCCCCTGACCACCTCGTCAACGCACTCTTCGCCCTGAACATCCTCGCCGTAGCCCTCGGATTCGGCCTTGCAACACTCCCTGCGATCAGACAAATCAGAACCCTCTTCTTCGCCACGCCAATCCTCTTCCTCATCGGCGCTTTCCTCGTCATCGGATCCTCATACATCCCCGGCCTAGACCCCGTACCCACCCAAGACCTCGGCGGTCTAACACTAAACCTCCTCCTCGCAACCATCGGCATCGTATGCTCCATACCCATCGGCATCCTCCTCGCCCTCGGACGACGCTCACAACTCCCATTCCTCAGATATGCATGCGTCGGATTCATCGAAATCATCCGAGGCGTCCCCCTGATCACCCTCCTATTCATGTCGAGGCACATGCTGCCACTCACATTCCCTGAGAACGTCTCCATCGACGAACTCTACCTCGCCATGATCACCATCACACTATTCAGCTCCGCATACATGGCCGAAAACGTACGCGGAGGTATGGCAGCCGTCGCCACCGGTCAGACCGAAGCCGCACGAGCACTCGGACTCCGTGCATGGCAAACAACCATCCTCATTACCCTCCCTCAAGGCCTCCGAAACATCGTCCCCGCAATCGTAGGACAGGCCATATCCCTATTCAAAGACACATCCCTAGTCTTCATCATCGGAATGCTAGACCTCGTTGAGATGGGCCGAGTAACCATCCAAGGAAACCTAGACTTCGTCGACGACGGACACGAAGTCTACATATTCATCGCCCTAGTCTTCTGGATCTTCACATTCTCAATGTCCTACGTATCCCGAAAAATCGAACACCACCTAGGAGTAGGCCGAAGGTAAACGACGACACTCCCCTCTCCCCTCGGGGGAGAGGGCCAAGGTGAGGGGGCAGGGGCGGAAGGGCGGAACACGGCAAAACACCAACAACGCAACCCAAAACCAACACCCCCTCCAACGCAAACAAAAATCCCAAAAATCCGCCAAATCCCAAAAATCCCAGTTCAGACAATAGGACCCGCACCATGACCACCTCCCTCGAAGAAACCACCGTAACCAACCCCGACATCCGCAACATCCCTCTCGAAGACCGCGACGACATCATCGTCTGCGAAAACGTCTTCAAGTGGTTCGGAAGCTTCTGCGCCGTAAACGACGTCACCATGTCCGTAAAGAGGGGAGAGGTCGTCGTAATCTTCGGACCCTCCGGCTCCGGCAAGTCCACATTCATCCGCATGATCAACCGACTCGAAGAGCACCAGCAGGGCAAAATCGTCGTCGACGGCATCGAGATGACAAACGACCTCCGAAACCTCGACGCCATACGCTCCGAAGTCGGAATGGTGTTCCAGCAATTCAACCTCTTCCCGCACCTCTCCGTGTTGGGAAACATCATTTTGGCCCCCCAACGCGTCAGACACCTCCCCAAAGCCGAAGCCGAAGACCTCGCAATGTCCCTCCTCGAACGCGTCGGCATCCCTGAACAGGCCGAAAAATACCCCGCAGAACTCTCCGGCGGACAGCAGCAACGCGTCGCCATCGCACGAGCCCTGGCGATGCAACCCGAAATAATGCTCTTCGACGAGCCAACATCCGCACTCGACCCCGAGATGATCAAAGAAGTCCTAGACGTCATGCGAGAACTCGCAGACACCGGCATGACAATGCTCTGCGTAACCCACGAAATGGGATTCGCAAGAGAAGTCGCAGACCGCATGGCCATGTTCGACGAAGGACAACTAGTAGAACTAGGCACCCCCGACCAAATCTTCAACAACCCCACCGAAGACCGCACAAAACTCTTCCTAAACCAGATCCTCTAACTCCCCTTTCGCACAGCGAAGGGGGACACGGGAGCGAGAGCGAGGAATGTCTGGACAGGGTCTCTAAGTCAACTCGACCTTAACAGCGCGTTAAAACCCGCCTGAACAAAATCGATGTCGTACGCCAAAGCATCCCGAATCCCCCGCTCCTCCATCAGCACGAAACTAGAGCAGTCCACCAAGCTCCAGCGTTGGTCCGACCTAGAGGCGTAACGAACCAAAGCAGAGTTGAAAAACGCGCTGGTTAGCTCTACCACTTCAACTTTCGGATCATCTACCATCTCGCTGATGGTGTCCACTGCGGCACCGCGAAGGCGCGGTCCCAAACGAGAGAAATGATTCAAAACCTCGATCAACACCATTTCGCTAGTGACGATCTCAATTGGGCCTAGATCCTCAGACACACGCCGTGCGACGGCTCTCAGTCCGTCTAAAGGATTAATCAACGCCACCCAGTAACCAGAATCCGCAAACACGACACTCACGTGTCAGAATCCTTAGGCCAACCATACAGATAGTGTTTTAGATTCTTCGCCCCATCAGTCGGCGCTGCCTGCCAATCCGACATTGGCACACGGGCACTGATCTCGGCGATCCGGTCCACAATCGATGGCATCACTCGCTCCGTATCACACCCCTCAGAACTCGCACCGTTATCCGACTCTCCGACCTTCGAAACCGGCCCGGAGACCGCATTCTCAACTGTCTTCCTAGAATCGATCATCTTTACTCTCCCGTCTCAGTCGACCTTTGGATGACCGTACAGATAGTGCTTGTAGTTCTTCGCGCCGTCGCTCGGTACATCATCCCATGCCGACGCAGGAACCGATTCCCTGATTTTCCGAACCCTCCGCAAAAGCGGATATTCCCCGTTATCCGAACTCGATGGCGAATCGTTGCCACGGTCACCAATAGGAACTTGAACATTTCTAGCAGCCGACTCCTCCCCCACAACCCGACGCCCAGAAACCGTCACCACTACCGACTCCCCATCCTCAAGATCAAGCGACTCCGAAGGCTCCAAAACCCCATCTCTATAAGTAGATTTCACCGATCGAACCATCGCTTATCCTCCATCTCACCTGCCATCACTGTTCAACCATTGTACGACGCATGACCAACCTCCCTCGCGAAGCGTAAGGGAGCGCGAACAAGCGAAGCCCAAAAAGACCGACACCAGAGCAGGGGATGCTCGAGGCCACATCATCGTCATTCCGGCGAAAGCCGGCCGTTTACGGGACGGAACGTCCATCCAGACGGGCAGGGCAAGGGTTTCCCCCGCCAACGAAACCTCAAGGGGAAATGTCCGAAGGACAAAGGGGGCTTGCATCGTCAACACACACCGAAACCACCTTCTAAAAGGTCTCCCTTCAGGAGAGGCAGGCCGCACCCGCCGTGCCGCTTGATAACATGAACCCATGCGTGGTGCGCGAGTCGAAATCTCCGCCCTAACTGGAAAATCTCCGCGAAAATGATCAAACCCATCGCAGTCAAAGCACGACCCGGATACCGTATATGGGTCAAATTCGAAGATGGCACCGCCGGCGAAGTCGACCTGTCCGACATAGCAGGCAAAGGCGTCTTCAAAGCATTAGAAGACCGCGCTTTCTTTGAGACCGTTTCCATACTGCCGCACCACTCCATCTCGTGGGGCGGCACTGACGACCTCGAAATCTGTCCCGACACCATCTATCTGGAACTAACCAGAAAAACCCCGAACGAACTCACTCGACAAGATCCAGCAGTCGCCACCAGTGCCTGAACTCTGCAGGTTCAACGGCATCATCATTCGGATCCGATTCCGCGAGCATCCACCACCACATTTCCACGTCGAATACGGCGACTTCAACGCCAAAGTCGACATCGACACGCCATCCGTCACAGCAGGACGACTACCTCCTCGCATAGAACGCGTCGTCATCGAATGGGCGACACTGCGACAGCAAGAACTCAGAGACGCTTGGCAAAACGCAACCCGCCAAGAACCCGTAACCAAAATCCCTCCCCCTGAATAACACCCCCGACCAAAGCACGCGGGTAATGCAATCCCACATGACTCGTCCATGAACAACAAGGGACGGCACCTCGTAGGGGCCGTTCGTGAACGGTCCGGGGAGGAGCTGCGAAGGAAGCGAAGCGCCCTTCGCAGAATGATGGACTCCACTCCCCAACACCCCCGAAACACCAACTAAAACCTCCATCCACTACGCACGTTCCCTTCCTTAGTTGGGCGTGAGAGGGCCGGAGTTAGGGCGAGCGGAAGGGATGAGCCAGACAGTCTCCCTCAACACACATCCATCTTCGGCATCCCAGTTCAGACAAACACACATTTGACAAATCCTCAAAACACGCTTGACAACCATCAACATCCGTTATAAAAAGAACAAGTGAACAAGTTCTGTGAGCTTAGCGGCTCACACCACAGTGCTGCGCAGACGTGTGCAGACCCCCGACCCAGACGGTCACAGGGAGAAA
>CAZMBB010000052.1:0-11747 GCA_964564575.1 uncultured Dehalococcoidales bacterium | reverse complement strand
CAATCGTCAAGGAGTTCGGTGATGGTAACGGTCAATGTGCATGAAGCGAAGACCCACCTCTCGCGCCTATTGGCGGAAGTCGAGGCAGGCGAAGATGTGGTGATTGCCCGCAACGGTAAACCCGTCGCGAAGTTGGTACCGTACGCCCCCAAAGGCAAACGGCAGTTCGGTTCCATGAAAGGGCTGATCGAACTGGATGACAGTTTCTTCGACCCGTTGCCCGAGGAAGAATTGAAGTTGTGGGAAGGCGGTTAATCCTTGCAACTGCTGTTAGATACCCACGCAGTCGTGTGGTGGTTCGAAGAAAACCGCGAACTTACAAGGCAGTTCGTCAACCGGATGATCGAGTTGACATGCGAAAGGTGAAGCGCGATCGGTTTACCCGGCGAACCACCGAATCTAGTTGGTTTCTCGAGCGAATTTGGTGGCGAAATCTTGTGTAGCTGCGCGGCTCTTCGGATGACAGGACTTATGAACAAGTGCACCGTTAGCCAAGATGGTCTTACCTCCTTCACTATGTGGTTTGACGTGGTGTATTTCAACCTCGTTCCAAATCACTTCATCGTCACACACTCGGCAAACCCCGTTGTCTCTCCAAAAAACGATCTCCCTTTCAATGGGGCCGAACCCGCGTTTCGAGTCTTTCCGTTCTAGCGAGTCGCCCAAAAACGCAACCATCTGCTGAGAGAAAAAGCGGTGTCGCCTCCTAATGGTGTCGCCCTGATCATTGCCGGCTCTTGTCAAAACCCCGTATTTCAACCAAGTTTCATTGGGTTCGCCGCGCCTATCAGAATTTCTTGCTTCCGCAAGCGCCGACGCAAATTTGCCTTGGGCAACTGGTAACACCTTTGTCCATGACCTTGTGTAATCATCCCAAATGGTATCGACAAATAAGACTAGATGAATCGCTTCGTGGTTCGAAAGTTTCGGACGTTTGCCGTCACCCAAAAGGCGATGTAAATCATCTAGTATTCGCCACAGCCGATTGCAGTCTTGCGAATCAGAATCGAAGTCCAAATTACGGTAGTAGTAATCGTCAATAGAATTCTTCGTGGTGATGTCAACGAAATGGTGAGAACCATTTTTACGACGTTCCAAGTACAGCATCGCGATCTGCGCAGCGAGTTGACGCGCCCTACCACGATCGGTCTTACTCCCCATGTTTCGTATCAGACGGAAGAAATCGTGTCCAGGATATCTCGCTATCGTCGGCTTCCCTCCTAGTGACAATATGAACTCTGTGAACTGGCCTGGGTAGGCATCTCGCTTTTCTTGCGCGTTGAGAGGATATCCGGATTGAAGCCGAACGAACAGATCTCTGACTTCGTTGTTATTCTCGGTTTCGATCTGGGCGATGGGTATCCGTGATTGCATCAGTTGGTCTTGCAATTCGTCTGGCAACTGGCGGAAGTACTTTCCACCCCACGGGCAAGGATCGTCCCACAAGAATCTAGGAAATCTCGCTCTTTCGCTATCGATTGTGTACAGAGGGAATGCGCCTTCAACGTACTGGAACAACGCTTCAATCCTCTGCTGACCGTCTATGACTTCATATGATTGTTGCCTTAGCCCAGCGGTTTCTCTATCGATGAAGTGGAGGTAAATCACAGGCAATTGATAACCTCGCAAAACAGAGTCAATGAGTTTCTTCTTCTGGTCGAGCGTCCATACAGCCCCGCGCTGGTATTCGGGATTCGCGCTAACGACTTTCTCTTTCCTTAGGTCGACTAACTCTCCAACTGTCTTGAATTCCGGCCTAGTCTTCATCGCCGCTCCGATTCGTTAGTTTCTCTGCTTCCAAATGTCCTTGGTCAGTCAACCGCCAGATTCCACGACCACCACTTTCCAGCATTCCCTGTTTGATCAGCACCTCGCGCGCAAAACGAGCTTCAGATTCCCACCGGCGAAACGAGTTGCGTTTCAGAATCTCAAGGTCAGCCTCAGTGAAACGATCCTTGATGCGATCTTCTACCAGCTCAAGGATATCTCCCACCTGAAGTTGTCCACCCATAGAGTGCAACACCTCCATGACAATCGGCGCGAGTTCGTGTCGTGTCCAACGATCTTGCCCCACGCGTGGTCTTCGTCGCTGGCGTCCATCACTTTGCTCTAATTTGGACACGCCTAGTAACCGTTCAAGTACGTCGTTGGGAGATGTATCGACGAATGGCTCTGCGCGTTCTCGGAGTGCTTGGAAGACAGCATCAGAGATGTCGATTTTAGGCATGAGCCGAATTATAGACACCCGCACCAATAACTGGCATCTAGGTTGCTCGCTGGAGATGGAACCATAGGAATCTCGGCGAGGCGGACTATAAGCCGAGTTCTGTCCAGGTTCCAGCGAGGTTTACGACCCGCAGGCCTTCTTCCCTCTGCCTTCCAACCCTGTGCGACCATCCATCTCGAATCACGGTCGCCCGTGACCTCTAGCGGCCTACCCGGGAACTGACGCGGGCACTCGTCTTGACGCTCCCCTATTTGGCCTTGCACCGAGCGGGGTTTGCAATGCCGCCGACGTTACCGCCGACGCGGTGCGCTCTTACCGCACCCGTTCGCCCTTACTTCCGATTACACGAGCTCGAAGCCCATCGAAAGCGGTTTGCTTTCTGTTGCACTTTCCGTCGGGTCACCCCGCCCTGCCGTTAGCAGGCGCTCCTGCCCGTACGGTGCTCGGACTTTCCTCCACGAACACGAACTGAATCGCATCCGCAGTGGTCGCCCGTCCGCCTCGCTCTGATTTCAGAGTAACACCGCGGCCTCGTGCGCTACGACATCCGCGGTTTCACCGTCACCGTATCATCCGTGACGACCACATCGTCCACCAGCGCCGTCAAAGCCTCTCGAGCCTTCAAAACATCATCCGATCCCACCGCGTCCGCAATCAAATCACGCGTCAATCGCTCCCTAGAAACCTTCCCATTTGCTGCCCCGTTCCCGCTGGCGGCGACGCGCCTCTCTTCCTCGATCAACCCTCGGAGCCGTTTGATATCTGAAAGAAACGGCTCCAGATTCTCCAGATCTCCCCTTCCTGTCGACACCACGCGCGCCTCGTTCAAAAACGTCTTCTCCGCGTTCTCCAGCTGCTCCTCCAAAGGCAATTTCGTATCTATCGGCCTGATCTTTTTCACCATCTCAGGCAACCATCCTCCCACCACCCTGCGCACCTCGCCATCCAAATCATCCGCACGCCATCTGGGACACTGTCCGTTGCCTTTTCCGTCTTTACCCGACCTACGGTGTTGACACTCGTAGAACTCGTAATAACGATACGTCTTCGTCGCTGTCGTATCGTCCTGACGACGCCAACTGCGCCGACGCGTCAAGCCCGGCACACCATGACCGCACTCACCGCAACGCAACAACCCGCCCAGCAAAAACGGGTCTTCCGACTTTGACAATCGCCGCTGCCGCTGCTTGACCATCAGTGCATCCTGCGCCTTGCGGAACAGCGACCTGCTGATGACCGGCTCATGGTTACCCGAAACCAGAAAACCATACCGAGTGTAAGTCCCCACGTAAACCCTGTTCTTCAAGATGATCGACACTGTAGCCGTCGACCACGGCTTACCAGTGCGCGTCGGAACACCTTCAGCCGCCAACCTCTGCGCGATCAACCGCATCCCCATACCGTTGCTCGCAACTGCACCATCTTCGTCAGCCTCATTCTCCTCACCCACATACCATTCGTAAATCTGCTTCACCACCTTGGCTTCTTCCGGGACAGGCTTCAGCGTCCCGTCCGCACCACAGCGATAGCCATACGGCGTCCGACCCAACACCTTCCCTCGAGATGCCTTCTCACGTATCGTGCTCCGTATCCGTTTCCGCAACCAATCCGGCTCGCCCCGTAAACCGAGCAACTCCTCGCCGTTCTGCAGCGGGTCCGGCAACTCCATATCCGTGCATATCGCATCCGAACCAGACCGCCTGATATACAGCAGACGCTCAACCAACGTCTCAAGATCATCTGCCAGATGCGTCGAGTCCGGAATCACTACCAGCGCCGGCTTCCCATGCCGACCTTCCAACCGTTCCATCAACTCTGCAAACTGTCTATCCCCGAACTCTTCCGGTATTTGTCGACGAAACGCCGTGCCCACCTCCTCGTTCAGTTCCGCCTCCACAGCCTCAAAAAACTCATCAAATCCCGTAACGCCCAATATCTCCGAAAGATGATGCCCACCACCTCGACAAAACTCCACGATCTGATCGACAGGATCCGAAGCCGTGCTCCTCAATCGGTTCTCGATTTCGGATATCTGTCCCCAAGTTCCGGCGTCTTCGGTAACGGAAGCCTGCCAGCTCGTTGACGTCCTTTCGCCCGACAAGCCATCACCATCTTCGGCGTCGCATAGCCGGACGTATCCGATGGCCCGCATCGCAGTTAGTCCGTGCTAAGGGTGATCAAATACTTGCCGCAGTGACACAGAATCGGGTCCGTCGCCCGCTTTAACAGGTTCAACTCACCCATCGAAACGCGTTCCGAACAACCCGCGCAGATATCCCGTTCCACCACCGTCACCGCCATTCCGCCGTTGCTCTTGAACAACCGCGTATATGCCCCCAAATGCTCCGACGGGATCGTCTCCGCCGTCACGTTCCTATGTTTAAGCGCCTCGTTGTACTCCTGAGATATCCGGGTCTGCTCATCCGTCCCCAGCTGCTTCTGCTCAACCCACTCGACCTCCATCTGATCGAGCTGAGTCTGCAAATCAGAATGCACTCGTCTGGCCTCATTCGCCGCCTCCCTGATCGGCTCCATCTGCTGGTCGATCGAGTCGATTCGGTTTGAGTGCTCCTGCACCCTCAACTCCATTCGGTAGTAGTCACGGGGATTCGTGACTTCCGTCCCGCTGTAGAGAAGCTCTTCAACCTCCGCCCGGCTCTGGTTCTCAGAAGCACGTTCAAGCTCCATTCGCTTCATCGCCACTTCTGCCTGCATCTGCGAACGCTTCGCCTGCTCACACCTCCCACGCAGATCCTTCAGTCGTTTGGCCCTATCCTGCAGGTCTACAGAAATCTGCGAGTATGACTGCCGTTGACGTAGCAATCCTTGATCCATCTCTTGCAACTCGAGCAGGGCTTCAAACGTGTTCAAATTTCGGACTCCCCCAATGTTTCCCAGTTGGCGCGCAACGTTACGCACACATCTAACTTAATCATATCAAATGACATATTCGCCTCCCCCTTCTTCGTCTCTAACTCACTTCGAAATATCAAGCAACCACACCCCTTAGATGCTTGACGGAGACCGTTGTAAATTAGACGATGATGCAGTTGGCATCTAGAAATCTCACTGAACCCATGCAACCAATACCTTCATTCGTCAAGAATCTGCCGCGCACGCGCATCGTTTGCACCATCGGACCCGCAACCGGAAACATCGCAAAAGCGCGACAACTTATCCGAGCCGGAATGTCTGTCGCCCGATTGAATCTCTCTCACGGCAATCGAGACGAACACTTCGAATACGTCAACGCCATCCGTGAAGCCGCACAACAGATCGGCGTCCATATCGGCATTCTCGCCGACCTGCCCGGACCCAAGTACCGCATCGGAACCGTCGACCCCGACATAGCGACTTCCGAAGGCGGAAGAACGGGCATCACCGTTAATCAAAGAGACAAATTCGTCCTCACCGCCGAGCGCGTCCTAACCACTCCCGAGCGCGGCACCGTATGGCCATCAGGCTTGCACCACGACATCCGACAACGCTCCCGAATCCTCATCGACGAAGGTGCAGTCGAACTCCGGGTAGACAAAATCGACGGCGTAGAAATCCACTGCACCGTGCGCCGAGGCGGACTCATCCAAAGCGACAAAGCCGTAACCGCCCCTGGCAACACCTCCACCCTCGACTACTTCACCCAGGAAACCGTAAACGCCATCAACTTCGCCATCGAAGCCAACGTCGACTTCGTCGGCCTCTCATACATCCGAAACCGCAAAGATCTCCAAGCCGTAAGAAAACGCTTCACTGATGCCGGCCGTAACCCCTCCCTAGTCTCAAAGATCGAGATCAAACAGGCTGTTGACAACCTCGCCGATATCCTCGACGAGACCGATGCCATCATGGTCGCCCGAGGCGACCTAGGTGTTGAAATGCCGCTACACCTCGTTCCTATGGTTCAGAAGCGCATGATCCGCCTAGCCAACGAGGTCGGTAAACCCGTCATCACCGCAACCCAGATGCTCGAGTCCATGCGCGACAACGCATACCCCACTCGCGCCGAATCAACCGATGTCTACAACGCCGTCCGAGACGGGACCGACGCCGTGATGCTCTCCGCCGAAACCTCCGTCGGCCAACACCCCGTCGCAGCCGTCCGATTCATGGCCCGCGTCTCCAAAATCGCCGAACGGTACCTCGACAACGTCATGCTCCGAAACCGTCGCATGGCCATCATCGACAAAGAAGGACGCCGCGCACAGATCAACTCCATCATCGCCTTCGACGCCGCAAGAACCGCCGACACTCTGCGCTCCAAAGCCATCATCACCTTCACCGAGACCGGAACAACCGCAGACCGCGTCGCCGCTTTCCGACCAAGGACTCCCATCATCGCCCTGTCTCCCCAAGCCAACACCCTCAACAACCTCTCCATGCGCTGGGGAGTCATGCCTATCCTCGTCGAGCGACTCACCGAACTCGACCAGATGTTTGACTACGCACCCGAAATCGCCACCGCCGCCGGCATCGCAAAGGAAAACGACACCATCGTCCTCGTCGCCGGCGTGCCCATCGGCAAATCCGGAAGCACAAACCTCCTCCGCGTCATAACCATCGGTGGAGACGATCAGGACGGCTCCTAACCCGATCGGTTCCGATTAAACCGACTCGGCCTCTTCGGCTTTTCGCCGCGCATCCAACGCCTCAACCGACGACGCCAAACGCGACCTCAAACTCTCCACCTGAGACGCCTCAGTCGGCACATTCCCATAACAAGCCGCGTTGAATCGCGACGTAATATCCCTGATCGGCGCGCCATCCAGCACACCCGACATCATCGGCTGTCGCTCGCTGGGCGTATGCTGAGAATTAAACTCCATCCCCCTCTCCAACGCCATCTCTATCGTCTCGAAATAGAGCATGAACACTTCCTTGATCCCCGGCTCATCTGGATACTTCCACAAATGCCGAGGCGTTCCCCGACGCGTCATCCAGTCCGGCAACAGACCCTTCAGCAGATCAAGGTAGGTAACCTCCTCGACCTCATCCTTTATCGTCTCTCGCTCAACACCATCATCGCGACTCAACCTCCGCACGATGCGCCGATACGCCAACGCCGCAACAATCAACACCACGAATAGCAGCAAGAACGTCAACGGCCACTGCAGAGCCTCTAAAACAGCCTCGACCCACTCATTTCCCGCACCTTCCTGCGCCTCACGCTCCGGAAACTCCGGACGGTCGCCTTGCCCCTGTTCCTGTTCCTGCTCCGCCGGCTCACCACCGAACAGCGACTGCAAGATCTCGATGATCTTCGCGATCACCCAACCGACAACCGTCAGCGGCCAGTACAGCAGCCACAATATCGCATCTACAACCCAGCCCCAAGCAACCCACAACGCATTCAGACCCAGATAACCGTATCGCCCGCCCAAAAGCCCTGCTATCAGACCAGTACCCAAAAACGCACCCAGCGCCACCAGAATGATCCGCGTCCACCGGCCCGCAACTGGCGAATCCTCTGGCAATCGCGCAACCGCCATCCCTCCCAACGTCGCGAGGAAATACGGGATCAGCAATTCAGCCAGTCTCAGCTCCGTCGAGACGAATTCATCCACAATCAACCCAATCGCCATTATCACCAACCCACGCTTGAAAATCCGCTTCAAATGGTCCGGCGCATCCCGATCATCACGAACAATGCCCGACGCCCGACGCCAAACTATGACCGTCGTGATTAAAGACATCACCAAAGCTGCGACTGCTTCCCCAGTCAGATCGCGATTAAATAAGTGGTATACCCAAGCCAAATCAAATTCGAAACCGCTATCAAACCGCATCGTCGCAACAGCCAGATATATCGCGACCAATCCCGCTGTTCCGTATATCAATGCGATCGTCCCTACACCTCCGCGTAGACCGCCGACCACCCACGCCGAGACCATCCCCAGCAGATACAGCACCACCAGCGTCGCCCAGTGCAACGGCGTGTACTCCAAGCCCAATCCCGCGCCTATGATCGCAAGGATCGAGAAGATGACAATGCTCTCCGCGACCGCGATCGCAGTGAACACCACCTGACCGCGCCAATCAGACATGGTCATACTCTCGCGTAGGCTGGTTCATCCGAGAGTGCATCTCGAACTGCTCATCCGCGATCGACATGATCAGATCCTCTGCGTCCTCGTCGATCTTGAAAGGCTCCCGACAATCCGAAACACGTATCCCCGTCACATGCGGCGGTTCCTCTCGACCCACCCACGCGATCGACACTCGATGCCCCTGCTGCTGCTCGAGATGCAGATATGAAACCACTCCCTCCGTCAAATAACCCGCTACCACAATGATCGACGCCCCGCTCGTTATAGCCGCCGTACCACGCTCCTTAGCATGCGTCTCCAACGCCGTGAACGACAAAGGCTGCACGAACGCCAAACCCTCCAAGATCGACCGCACATGATGCGGACCATCACCCGGCGGCACTACCGACAACACCCCTCGCGTCGGCCTGACCCCATTCGCCACCAACCCGACTCGATAACCCAAATCCGAACACCTCACCGCGATCGATGCCGCACCCGTGACCGCAGACTCCAACACATCGTACCGATATCCATGCCACGCGTAGTCCACAGTCCGCGACTCCAACATCACCACCACATCATTGCTCACGCTCTGGTCATACGTCCGCACCGTCAACTCATCCCGCTTCGCGCTCAACTTCCAATCGATCCGCTTCAACGGGTCTCCCGGCAGATAGTTACGCACGCTCCTCGGCCTCGACGGATCATCCAGCAGCATGTTCCGGGCCAATATGTCACCCATCGGCTTCGCCGCTGGTAACTCCCAACCATCCAACGGCACGATCCGCGGATACACCGTAATCCCCTGCGGCGATCTCGCATCCCGTCTCACCGTCCCGAACAACCCGAACAAATCCCCGCTTCTGAGTTCCGTAGGCCCTATCGAATAGTGCCCCCGATGATGAGCGCGAACCTTATGCCGGAACCTGACCCGCTCGTAACTCGCCAGACTCGTCGTCTCCACAATCTCGCTCCCTCCCGCATACGCCCGACGCTTCACATTCTCATCGCTCAACGGCGTCAGTCCCGTCGGTAGAAACTCAATGATCTGCACCCAAGGAATCGGCAACGGCTTCCGATTCTCCAACGTCATCACGATCTCCACCTCATCACCCACAAACGCATGAGTATCTGAAGGCTCAGCACCATACGCTACTTCCGACAACGACATCTTCGACCACAAAGTCCCGCCCGCCGAAATCACAAACGCCGTCGCACCCAACGCAACCACCAATGCTGATCCTGTCGCCGCACCAACCATAATCACCACGATCATCAACAACATGAACAACTCGCCAATAACATCCGGCGCCCGCAAATCCCGCGTCCGCTTCTCGCGGAAAGTCCTCATCATCGGATTAATCATCGGAAATCACCCCAACGGAATGGGTGGATGGAGGGGCAATCCCCTCTCGCGCTCGGCGGGGGAGGGTCAGGGCGAGGGTGACCGGGGTGGACAAAAGAGTGGGGTACGGCAAGCAATCATCACCGTCACTCTCCGAAACAACGCTCAATATCAATTCATTCGGACGAGAGACCCGTGCAACCAACCGACGCGCCAACCCAACAACCTCACCGCTCTATCGGAACCGGTATCTGAGCAACAACATCATCCACCACCTGACCCGCATCCCGACGCCTCATCTGCATGCTCGACTCCAACACCACCCGATGCGACAAGACCGCCGACGCCAGATCCTTGATGTCATCCGGCATCACATAGTCCCGACCATTGATCGCCGCCCTAGCCTGAGCCGCATGTTGCAACGCCAACGACGCACGTGGACTCGCACCCAACCTGATCTGAGCATTGTTCCGAGTAGCCCTGACAACCGCCACCAGATACTCCCTGACATGGTCCGCGATACGAACATGCTCCACAATATCCCGTGCCTTATCCACATCTTCAGCCTCCGCACACACATCAACAGCCACCGCTCCATCGCCCGTCTGGAAACGCTGAAGCATCCTCGACTCCTCCTCGTCCGACGGATACCCAATCGACAGCTTCAGCAAAAACCTGTCAAGCTGTGCCTCAGGCAACATGAACGTCCCCTCCATCTCCACCGGGTTCAGAGTCGCCAACACCAGGAACGGAGAACTCAAAGCCATCGTCACCCCATCAATCGACACCTGCTGCTCCTGCATCGCCTCCAGCAAAGCCGACTGCGTCCGAGGCGTCGCCCGGTTGATCTCATCCGCCAGCAATATCTGCGTGAAGATCGGACCCGCCTTGAACTCGAAACTTCCCAATCCAGCGTTGTAGATATTCACCCCCAGCACATCCGACGGCACCAGGTCCGGCGTGAACTGCACACGCTTGAAATCCAACCCCAACGACGCCGCAATCGTCTTCGCTAACGTCGTCTTGCCAGTCCCCGGGACATCTTCCAACAAGACGTGACCACGACCCAACATGGCGATAATCGCCAACTCGATCGCTTCGTCCTTACCTACAAAGACTTGCTGAACATTCTCTCTGACTTTTCGTGCGAAATCCCGCACGAACTCCGCATCCACGACGGATTCCGCCGCACCATCCACTTTTTCTGCCGTTATCGCCAACGTAACCTCGATATCCAATCCCGAAGCCGCACTTCGCTCATCCCCTCACATCGCAACCTTTAATCTTAACCGCGCGATCAGTCCTCCCCGATTGAAGGGCAGAACCGAAGCAACACAGGCAAGCGAAAGTTGAACCGGATCAGTCACCGTTTCAACGATCGCTGGAATTGCTCGTCACACTACAACGACAGGATTGACCAAAACCCCGATCCCATCTATCGAGATGCTCACGACATCCCCCTCGGCCAGCGTGAACTCCGGCGGCGGAATCGTCCCCGTCCCTGTGCAAACCGTCGTCCCATTCGGAACCCGATTATGACGCTGCAACCAGTCCGCAAGATAGTTGCAGTCACGCTTCATTGAAGACGTATTCGCCGATCCCTCGAACGCGACCTCCCCATCACGCTCGATCTTCAGACTCACTTCCAGCTTCTGAGCATCCCCCACAACATCCGGCGTCGCAAAACTCGGCCCGATAGAACACGACCTGTCATAGACCTTCGCCTGCGGCAGATAAAGAGGGTTCGCTCCCTCGATCGACCGGCTGCTCATATCATTCCCGACCGTATACCCCACAATCTCTCCCTCATACAACACAAACGCCAGCTCCGGCTCCGGAACATCCCACTCCGAATCTCCCCGTATCCCAAGCGCATCGCCCGGCGAAACCAAACGCTCCGCCGTCGACTTGAAAAACGCCTCCGGCCGATCAGCGTTGTACACCAGAGCATAGACATCCGGCGATCCGCTCTCCGCCTGCCGCTCCCTCATGCTGTCCATATACGTCACCCCGAACGCCCAGACCTCCGGCGCAAACACCGGCGGCAACAGAGCATCGCCCGAACTCAGTTCCTCGACTCCGATCTCCTCTCCACCGCCGCGCGACAAGATCCTGCCAGCAACATCATCGATCCCAACGCCGCCGAGAT
>CAZMBB010000051.1:0-11975 GCA_964564575.1 uncultured Dehalococcoidales bacterium | reverse complement strand
CCGAAGGGCGCATCGCAAGGCGATCGCGGCAGGGAGAGAACCTCGCGATGCCCCCGGCAAAACCAGAAACCGAGATATCGGAAAGATAAAAGAAAAGGCCGAAAGGCCCAATTAAACGCGTCAACCACCAACCGACAACCAAAGATTCCCAAACCCATCAACATCCCCACGCCACCCCGGATGCACCACCACCGTCGAATCAACCTCCTCCACAATCCCCGGCCCCTCGATCACATCTCCACACCTCAACTCATACCTGTCATAGACCCGACAATCCACAAACCCTCCACTCTCCGCGAAATAGACACGCCTGCTCTCCTTCACCGCACGATCCGCCCCACCAACACCCTCACCAACCTCTCGCACCTTAGGCTTCGAAATCTCTCCGATCGCACTCAACCTCAACGCCACAAACTCTACCGGCTCCTCTTCAGCCATGAACCCATAAGCACGCTCATGCTCCCTATGGAACCTACCCAAAACCTCAGCAACTTCACTATCGCCCAACACCCCCTCCGGCAACGGAATCGTCAACTCATAACTCTGCCCCACATACCGAACATCCGCCTGTCGCACAAACCGCATCTCCTCACTCCCGACACCCTCTCGCGCCAAAGCCCCCCGACCATCCGACATCATCCGCTCGAACTGCTCCTCAACCAGACTCAAATCCACTTCATCAACCCGCCTGATCAACGCAACCGAGTAGTCATGCTTGATGTCCGTCACCAACAACCCCATAGCCGAAGTCGTTCCCGGACTCATCGGCACCAGCACCCGCGGCATCTCAAGCTCCGCCGCCAACCTGTTCGCATGGACCGGACCAGCACCGCCAAACGCCACCAGCAAAAACTCCCGCGGATCATACCCCCTCTGCACCGAAACCCTCCTCAACGCCCCGACCATCGCATTGTTCGCAATCTCAACAATCCCCAGAGCAACCTCTTCCACCGACATCCCCAATCGTCTCGCACACTTCTCCTCAATTGTCCGACGCGCCGCCTCGACATCCAAGCCGATCTCCCCACCAAGGAAATACTCCGCGGAAATCCGACCCAGCACCAGATTCGCATCCGTAATCGTCGGTTCACTACCGCCCAGCCCATAACAGACCGGCCCCGGATCAGCCCCCGCGCTCCGAGGACCGACACGCAAGATCCCTCCCGAATCGATCCAAGCAATCGACCCGCCACCAGCACCAATCTCAACCAAATCAATCACCGGCGTACGTATCGGATACCCAGAACCTCGAGAACCATGCTCCGTCGTCGACGCCGTACCACCAACCTCATAGTCCTTCGTCACCCGAGGCATTCCATCTTCCACCAGACCAACCTTCGCAGTAGTACCACCCATATCAAACGAAATCACATCCTCATACCCCAACGACTTCCCCAACTCGCTAGCAGCAATCACCCCCGCAGCCGGACCAGACTCCACCATGAAAACAGGCCGGTCACTCGCCGCATCAAAGGTCAAAACTCCCCCGCTGCTCTGCATCACCAGCAACTCACCCGTCACTCCAGAACCTCTCACACGATCCCTAATCTTCCCCAAATACCGCGACACCACCGGTCGGATCGCCGCATTGATAACCGTAGTGCTCGCCCGAAAATACTCCCGAAACTCCGGCGCAACATCCGACGACAACGATACCAAAACCGAAGGCAACTCTTCCTGAACAATCTCCCCGATCCTACGCTCATGCCTCGGATTGATGTACGAATGCAACAAACACACCGCAACCGACTCCACAACCTCATCCCGCAACTTCCCAGCCACCTCTCTCACCACACCTTCGTCCAATTCCACCAACACATCGCCCCGAAAATCCAACCGCTCCGGGACTCCGAAACACAGATACCTCGGGACCAACGGCTTCACCTTCTCGAACTGCAAATCATAGAGTGTCGGACGTATCCCCGTCTGTATCTCCAACAGATCCCGGAACCCGTCCGTCGTCACGAACGCGGTCCTTGCCAAATCCCCCTCGATGATCGCATTAGTCGCCACCGTCGTCCCATGCACCACATACCTCACATCCTTCGCCCTCACCGACCCACTTCCCAGCATCCGATCAACAACATTCAAAAAACCCTCAGAAGGGTCGCTCGGAGTAGACGGCACCTTCCCAGTCCGAACCTCCCCAGTCGACTCGTTCAAAAGAATCGCATCAGTAAACGTCCCTCCAACATCCACGCCCAATCGGTATTGATCGTCCACAGTCAAGATCCCCGCCCTTCCGAATCACCGCCACGAAGCCTCGATGTCTCGCCCCGATCCACCGCCCAACTCTCAACATCCACAACAACCCGATACACATCCCGCGCCCGTTCCCGACTAACCCTGCCATCTCGAACATCCCGCAAAACATCCTCCGGATCACGCTCCTCAGGAGGTCCGTACCCGCCCCCTCCGCAAGTCCGATAACTGACCACATCATCCTCATCAAGTTGGAGGGTAACCTTCGACCCCAACTCCCGAGACTCACCGTCCGGATTCAAAACATAATGCGCCCGTTCCCCCGGCAAGCCCCCAAACAAACCATGCGGCCCCCAACGCTCCCGGTCAGCCAAAATCGTGAACGATGCCTCATGATCCGGGAACAGGTAGTCACGACGCAACCCCAGTCCGCCCCGATACTTCCCAGGTCCCTCCGAATCTTCAACAAGTTCATACCTCGTAATCCGAACTGGGTAGTTCAGCTCCGTCTCCTCGATCGGAGCATTCGCCGTGTTCTTCCCATGAGGCTGAACCGCATCAGGGCCATCCTTGGTCGTCCTACCTCCAAACCCACCAGCAATTGTCTCCAAAAAGCAGTACGTCTCGCCACGATACGGATCGAACCCACCAAACCCAGAGTGGCAAATCATACCCTCGGTCCCCGCCGGCACCCGATCCGGAATCCCCTGTGCCAAAGCCTTGAAAATGACTTCAGTCAGACGCAGCTGTGTCTCCCAACCACCGACCACCGGAAACGGCTCAGTGCAATTCACCACCGTTCCCTCAGGAGCCAGCATCCGCACATTCCGATAGAAGCCCGCATTCACCGGAACATCCGGGTCGATCAGACACTTCAACACAAACGCCACCCCGGAATGTGTCTGAGCGTATGTCGAATTCACCGGCGCATGACGTTGCTCATCACTCCCCGTGAAATCAAAAAACGCGCCGTCACCATCAATCTTCACCTCGACCTTCAATCTAACCGGCTCATCGCTGTACCCGTCACTATCCATCATTCCCTCATCCGCAAAAACACCCTTCGGCAACTTTGCAAGCTCAGACTTCGTCCTACGGTCCGTGTACTCGATCAACTCATCCGTGTAGCGAACTACCGTCTCCAATCCCATTCGATCCAGCAACGCCGTCATCCTGCGTATTCCGGTGTTGTTCGACGCGATCTGAGCCCGAAAATCTCCTGCCGTCTCCCGCTTCGCCCTAACCTGCGCCAGCACCAGATCAAACACATCCCGATTGATCTCCCCACCACTTACCAGCTTCACGGGCGGAATAACTATCCCCTCCTGATAGATCTCTCGAAACGCTCCTATGCTAGCCGGCGCTCCGCCACCAACATCCACATGATGCGCGAGGCTCGCAACATAACCCACAGGCGAACCTTCGTAATAAACCGGGGAAATCAAAGTGATGTCATTCAAATGAACCCCACCCGCATAAGGAAGATTCACCAAGATCCCATCACCTTCGCGCAAATTCTTAGTTCCATACGCAGTGAGCGCCCGAGGTATCGTCTCAACCAACGAACCCAAATGATTCGGTTGGCTGAACGACTGCGCCACCGTCCGCATCTCCAGATCGAAAATCGCGCAAGAGAAATCATGCCGCGTCTTGATATTGGTCGAGTACGCGCTGCGTCGAAGCGCCGAAGCCATCTCCTCCGTCGCCTCGACCAAGGCGTTCCGGATAACTTCGAACCTGATGGGGTCTATCGGTGATTGAGATTGCAACTCTGGAACCATCTGGATGATGCAAATCGAAAGACGATGCAAATGATAGCAACCACACGCATGCACAGGAGCACAACACGCGATAACTTATTCGCAACGAAACACCCCCACTTATTCACGGTGCAAAACCAATGCAATACGACTTCATTGTCATCGGCGCGGGCTCGGCAGGCGCAATCGTCGCATCCCGACTCAGCGAAGATCCAAACACTTCGGTCTTACTCCTCGAAGCTGGCCCTGACTACCCCACCGTCGAAGACCTCCCGATGGAGATCAAACTCGGTTATGGCTTCGATCGAAACATCTGGGCGCGCGCCTTTGGTAAAGACAGCAAGCACAACTGGAACTTCATCGCAAAATCCAACGACCTCAACCCTGAGATGCTCGTGCCACGCGGAAAGCTTGTCGGCGGTTCCAGCTCCGTAAACGCCCAGATCTTCCTCAGAGGATTGCCCGAAGACTACGACGATTGGGCGTCTTGGGGCAACGACGAATGGTCATTTCAAAAACTGATGCCCTACTTCCGGCGCATCGAAACCGACATCGATTTCTCGGATGACTACCACGGAACCGAAGGTCCGATCGTCTGTCGTCGGTGGAAACAGGATGAGTGGAACGAAGACCAAGACGCGTTCGTCCAAGCTTGTCAGATGCTCGGGTACCCGTACTACGAAGATGCCAACAACCCGGACACGACCGGGGTAGGTCCGCCGCCGTTCAACAACCCCAACGGGGTCAGGTGGAGCACCAACATCGGATACCTCTCTGAGTCCAGGCATCGCCTCAACCTCACTATTCGGGCCGACTGCCATGTTCATCGGCTTCTTTTCGATGGCAACAAAGTGATCGGTGCGAAGGTCGAATCAGGCGGCGAATTGTTCGACGTTTATGCCGACCAGGTAGTCCTGTCCGCTGGCGCTCTATGCTCGCCGCAGATACTCATGCTCTCGGGCATCGGACCTGCCGATCACATCCGAGAAATGGACATACCGCTGATCCTTGATTCCCCCGGCGTTGGACAAAATCTCCGCGACCACCCACAGGTCTCAACGACCTGGCGTACAAAACCTGAATTCCGACAAGACCCCTTGGCCGCAAAGATACAAGTGAACCTCAAGTTCACCTGCAAAGGTTCGAGATGGCGAAACGATATGTTCATCCATCCGCTATCGTGCGCGACACAAGAAGGTGTTTACCTGATATCCAACTCCCAACCAATTGGGATATCGATGATCTCGGCGCTATACCTAGCTGAAGCCGCCGGAGAAGTCAAACTTCAATCAGGGGATCCCCACGTCCAGCCGTATCTCGACTACAACCTGCTAGGCACCGAGTTCGACAAGGAGCGCATGAGAGAAGCGGTTCGACTATGCGTAGAGATCGGAGAACAGTCGCCTTACGAGGACATCATCGACCATCTAGTCGCACCAACTCACGAGGAGTTAGCCGATGATGATTTGCTGACGCGATTCATCATGGAACGCGTGGGGACTAGTCATCATGCCTCCGGCACATGCAAGATGGGACCTGACAGCGACGATATGGCGGTGCTGGATCAATACGGCAACGTCAAGGGATTGGAAAATCTGAAGGTCGCCGACGCTTCAAACATGCCAGACTGCATACGAGCGAATACCAACGTAACGTCAATGATCATCGGCGAACGCGTTGCCGACTTCATCTTGGAAGGGAGATAACGTTTACGCTCTGGCGGCCTCGTCGCCATCGTCATCCATGGTAAGAGATTCCATGAACTCCGAGAAGGCACTCAACTTCTCGCGCTGTTCGGGCGTAACAGGCGTTGCTGCCTCTTCGTATCGCTTGTCGCGGGCGGTGTGTCGGGCCTGCTCCTCCGCGGTGCGACGTCCTTGGATATCGCTATCGACCTGCTCCATGACTTCTTCAGCCATGTAGATCGGTGCCCTCGCCCTGACCGCCAGTGCGATGGAGTCGGAAGGCCTTGCATCCAGCACTATGACTTCTTCACCAACCCTGATGCTTACGTCTGCAAAGAAAGTGGACTTATTCAGACCGCGAATGTAAACATACTGGACCGTGCCACCAAGTTCGTTAATCGAGTTCAGCAACAGATCATGGGTCATCGGCCTGCTGGGGTTGGCCTCGCTGGAAGGAGCAACAATGGCCGCCGCCTCGTTCGCACCGATGATGATCGGACAGACCCGTCGATCCTCATGGTCTTTGGGTCGCAATATCAAGCATCGCTCAGAGCCGCCGTCTCTCCCCACCGTAATCTGGTGAATCTCCACCTCCAGCATGAGGGTCATCTCCTTGACTTCGCAGCGGTTACCAATAGCGATGCTCCAACCAAGGGTGCATTTCCCCACACCGATGCCCGGAACGCCTCATGTCATACTTTATAACGATTCGGAAACCACACAACCTGCTGACCTCGTCTAGTCCGCTTCACCCGTACCACCACTATTCGCCGGGGTTCTTGACTTCATCCGACGTTGCACCAAAGGGCGTTCAAGCATAACTCGGCGTCCGCAGCCCGAACATAACAGTCCAATATCCGCGCCGATTCGGTAAACCTCCCAAGTGCTTGAGCCGCAGGGATGAGATTTCCGCAGTACGACTTTGTCGCCCACTGCGAACGGCACGATCTCTCGGTCTTTTCGAGTGGACTTGGTCACCAAACTTACTTCTTGCTTACTTCCTACCTATGGCGATCTCGCTCCTGAGTTGCTCGACGGCCCGGCGGGCGGCTTCTTCGAAGTCCGAGGCGGATTGGGAAGCGTAGATGATGCCGCGAGAGGAGTTGATGAGGATGTTTTCGCCGCCCAATCTAGCGGTCTCCGTCGCGTCCCCGCCTTGTGCCCCAACGCCTGGTATCAGGAATGGCGTTTCGGGAAGTGAAGAACGCAGAGACGCAAGTTCGTGCGGGAAGGTGGCCCCAACCACCAGCCCGACATTGGTATCCTCCGACAGACCAACCACCTGCTTGGCAACGACTTCGTACACCATCTCCCCGGTTCGGTCATCGACTATGTCTTGCACTTCAACTGAACTCGGGTTCGAAGTCCTACAAACTACGAACACTCCGCGATCTCGATACTCCAAGAACGGCAACACGGATTCCGATCCCTGATAGGCATATACCGTCACGGCGTTCACATCCCAAACTTCAAACATCGCCTTCGCATATGCCTGGGCGGTATTGCCAATATCACCCCGTTTGGCATCGGCTAGAACGAAGGCATGAGGCGCCACATCGCGTATGTGCTGGATAGTCTTCTCGAGAGCATTGAATCCTTCCCGTCCCATCGCTTCATAAAATGCAAATTGGGGTTTGTAGGCAGCGACCAGGTCCTGCGTGGCGTCGATAATCGCCCGATTGAACTCAAACACGTCATCGATCGGCATCTTGGCCGGATCGGGATCAAGCCCGACACATACACAGTTTCCTGAAGTCAAACGCGCTGAATCCAACCAATCAGACATTCTCCTGACCGCAACTGTCGTCATTTCGTCTCCCAACTAACTTGATGCATACTCCACCTGAAATTATCTACGAATTCAGTGATAGCCGGTCTGATCCCCGTGCGCCGCGGCCTGTTGAACCGACTCGTGAAGATCTCGAGTGGTTGTTTACTGCACTGTTCGATGCGTACGGGCCTAGGCACTGGTGGCCGACCGTCCATGGCGGGTCTTTTGAGTTGGTTGTCGGGGCGATACTGGTGCAGAACATCTCTTGGTCGAATGTTGAGCGTGCGCTGGTGAATATGCGTGACGCTGGGGTATGGTCTTTCCAAGAGATTTTGGATGCGCCGGATGAGGAGATGCACGAGATCATCCGGCCGTCGGGTTACTACAAGGCGAAGACGCGCAAGCTCAAGGAGTTTGCGGAGTTCATTCTTAGTGAGCATGATGGGGATTTGGCGCGGTTGTTTGCGCTTCCGATTAGCGAAATGCGGGAGCAGTTGCTTTCTGTCTGGGGGATTGGCGAAGAGACGGCTGATGACATCATCTTGTATGGGGCGAAGAAGCCGTCGTTTGTGATTGACATGTATACGCGGCGGTTGTTGGAGAGGTTGGGTTGGGAAATTCGGGGAAAGAGCTATTCGGCGTACCAGGAACTGTTCCACAAGTTGCTGCCGCATGATCCGTATCTTTTCAATGAGTATCACGCTCTGATCGATTACCACGTTGCTCGGTTTTGCAGGAAGAAGCCTTTGTGTGATCGGTGCGCTTTGGCTGAGGATTGCCCGGTGGGGCTGGGCGTTACTCAGCCGTGATGGTTATACTGCTCGTTTTGAAGAGGACGTAGACGTCCGTTCCGCGTTTCAGGTTGAGGGATTGAACGGCGTCTGAGGTTAGCTCGACGACGAATTCGGTTCCTGCGTCGACGAAGGCGAATGCGGCGTAGTCCCCTGCTTCGATGCGCTGGACAACGCCGGGTAGGATGTTTCTTGCGCTAATGGATTTTGGGTGCTCCAGGGCAAGCATGATGTCGGAGGCGCTGATGGAGATGGTGACGGGTTGGTCTGGTCTGTAGTTGTTGGGTTGAGCGATTATTTCGATGTCGCCGATGCGAATTGATCCCGAAGGGGTTACCGTGCCGACGTAGAGGTTGTCGATGTCGTCTCGGCCGACTCTGGTTGATGACGCTATCTCGGCTACAAGGTCGATTGCTGGACCGAAGGATCTGACTTGGCCTCGGTCGAGGGCTAGTGCGTTTGGAGCGAGGGCCATGACGTCGGAGAGGGAGTGGGAGACATAAACCATGGGGATGTGGTATCGCTGGTGGAGCTGTTTGAGATATCCAACGACTTGATTGCGGAGTCTGATGTCGAGGGAGGCAACGGGTTCGTCGAGGAGGAGGAGACGTGGAGATGTGGCGACGCTTCGGGCTAGAGCTACTCGTTGACGTTCACCGCCTGAGAGCGAGGATGTGAAACGGTCTAGGAGATGATCGATTTGGAGGAATTGGGAAAGTTCGTCAGGATCGATCGTTCGCAGGTCGGGGTGGGTCAGGTTGTAGCCGTATTCGATGTTTTGGCGGACGGTTTTGTGGGGAAAGAGCATTCCGTCTTGGAAGACGATGACGGTTCTCAGGAATTGGGGTGGGCGTCGGATGCGGTCTGTTGATGAGAAGAGCGTTTCGTTGGCGAGTTTGATGTGGCCTTGGTCTGGTGTGATCATTCCTGCGAGGCATGCGAGGAGAGTTGATTTTCCAGCGCCAGATGGTCCGAATACAGCGGTGATGCCGTCTTCGAATTGACCGGCGACGTCTAGGGTGAAATCTCCTTGGTGGAGTTGGATGTCGAAGTCGAGGAAGGGCGCGTCGGGGCTAGCCATTGGAGGAACTCCTCGCGGCTATGCGGGTTCTCTGGTGAGAGACGAGTCTGTTGTGGATGGCTAGGGCTATGCCGCCGATGGCGATGGATACTGCTGCCAGTGCCCATGCCTCGGAGAAGTCGCCGGCGGAGATGCGGGAGAAGATGGCGCTGGGGAGTCCTTGGGTGGAGCCGGGGATGTTTCCGGCGAAGACGATGGTTGCCCCGAATTCGGCGAAGGATCGGACGAAGCCGAGGAGGAGTCCGGCGGCGATGCCGTTTCGGGCTAGAGGGAGGGTGATGTCCCATGTGGCTCGGAGTTGGGAGGCTCCGAGGTTGCGGGCGGCGAAGACTAATCGGGGGTCGACTTCGGCGAGTCCTGCGGTGAAGGCTCGGACGACGAGAGGGAGGGAGACGATGGCGGCGGCGATGGACATTGCGGGCCAGCTAAATGCTAGGCCTTGAGTCAGTGATCCGAGGGGGCCGGTTGCTCCGAAGAGCCAGAGGAGGATGAAACCGACGGCTACAGGTGGGAGGGCTAAGGGCATGGAGATGATGAGGTCGATGATGAATGCGAGGCGGCCAGTATTTCGGACTAGGTATGTTGCGATTAGGAATGCGGGGACGGCCATCCCGATGGTGGCGACCAATGCAGTCTGGAGTGATAAGAGAGTTGCTTCGAGCATTGGGTTATTGAGTGAAGCCGTGCTTGGTGAAGATTGTCTGGGCGGTGGGGGTTTGGAGGTGGTTTAGGAATTCGTCAGAGGTGGTGTCGTTGTTGATCGGGGATGCGTAGTATTTGGGTTTTGTTTGTTCGGACTGGGTTTGGATGGTGAAGGCTATTTGAACGTCGCGGCTTGTGATGGTGTCAGTTTGGTATACGAGAGCGTATGCTACGTTGCCGGATTCTGCGGCGGCGAGAGCGGCCCGGACGTCGAGGGTTGGGATGATCTGGGGTTGGAGTTTTTCGAGGAGGTTGAGTTCTTGGAGGGCTGCTTGGAAGTATTCGCCGGCTGGGGCTGTTGCGGGATCGGGCATAGCGATTTTGCCGGTGCCTACGAGTTGGTCGAGGGATTCATGGCTCGTGGTTGAGTTGGAGGGTTTGACTGCTACCAAGGTGTTGGTAAGGATCTGGATGGTTTGTGATTGGGTGGTTTTGTTGGCAAGGATTAGTTTGTCGATAGGGGTTTGGCCGGCGAGGATGACGGCGTTTGCTGGTGCTCCGTTGATGATTTGGTTTGCGATCAGGTTGGAGCCTGCGAAGTTGAAGCGGACTTTGTTGTTGGTCTCGTTTTCGTATTGGGTTTGGATTTCTGTAAGAACGTCGACGAGGGATGCGGCGGCGTGGATGAGGGGAGTATCGGTGGTGGTGCAAGAGATAGTGATGATTGAGACTATGGCTAGGAGGATGACGGAGTTTAAGCGGGTTTTGAACATAGAGTTGACTTGCCTGCTAGAATCAGAAGTTGCCCCAAGTTGGGTTCGCCTCATCAATTTGCCCACCAACTCCGCCGAGGTCTCGATGTCGAATCCTGAAAGTTACCACGCGTCGGATGAATACTCGTTCACCGAGTTTTCGTCGTTGCCTTTCTACCGTCGAGTGAATTCTCGGCTGGTGGATATGTCGGGTGTGTTTAATCAACATAAGATTATCGACTTGGGGTGTGGGACAGGTGGTATCACGAAGTTGATCTTGGAGCGTTTGACGGGGACGAAGGAGACGGTGATCTATGCGGTGGACCATTCGGCGTCGGCTTTGAGGGCAGCGGTGGAGGAGCTGGGAGGTCGTAAGGAGGCGGCGATTCGGTTTGTTCATGCTGAGGTGCAGAATCTGACAGGGTCGGTGAATGAGCAGGTTGATGCGGTGATTTACTGCAACTCGATTCACTATGTGAATGACAAGCAAGAGTTGCTGAAGCAGATTCGAGAGCGACTGAAGCCGGGCGGGATTCTGGCGTTCAACACGTCGTTTTTCGAGGGTGCGCATCCGCCGGAGTCGTTGGACTTTTACCGTCGATGGATGATGCGAGCGTTGCGTACGTTGCGCAGGGATCATGGCTTGTTCCCGGACAAGAATGCGAGCAAAACGGATGCTCGGCGGCAGTTGACGCCTGAGGAGTATGAGGAGTTGCTGAAGGAGGCGGGATTCGAGGTTGTGAAGAAGGAAAGCGTGGTCGTACCGGTCCCGGTGGATGGATTTCATCACATCTCAGGATTTCGGGACTGGATCGAAGGGGTCATGCCTGGAGTGCCGTTGGGAAAGGGTCGGGATGCTCTGCAGAAGTCATTGAGGCAGGTGTTCAAGGAGATGGAGTTGGAGGCGGTTCCGAGGATCTGGTTGGGGATCACGGCACGTCGGGCGGATTGAGTGGTTTGGAATTTGCATGGATGGACGGGATGAAGGGGATGTGTTTTTCGGTTAGGCGCGTTTAATGCGGCACAGCCGCTTTTCTCTGGGGATCAAGACGCGTTTAATCGTCCGGGGTTGCCGGACGGGGCGCTCGGGGCGTCGTGTTGGTCGGTCTTGTTTTTGTTTAGTTCAGGTTGTTTTCATGCGGTTGCTGTTGTTTTCCGCCTTTCGGGGGCCTCCCCCTGCCCCCTCCTGAAGGAGGGGGTGAGAAGAGGAGCCTCCCGCTCGCCCGTCCCGAAGGAGGGGTGAGAAGAGAGGTTTGTTCGAGGGATCGCCGCGCCGGTTGGGACCGCTCGG
>CAZMBB010000050.1:0-12762 GCA_964564575.1 uncultured Dehalococcoidales bacterium | reverse complement strand
CCGATGGCGACGTAAACCAAAAGGCAAAGACAGCCCTGCGCCCCTGAAAAGGCGCTGGGGGAGGATGCTTCTCTCACCCCCTCCTTCTGGTGGGGGCTGGGGGAGGCCCGCCGCAAGGCGGAACAAACCACCCTCAAGTGGCCATACAAACACGCCCGCAACAAAACCAAGAAGTGAAAAATCTATCCGAATCGCCTTAAAGCTCGGCGATGCGGATGGAGTTGAAGTATTGGGTGTCCCAGACTGCTCCCCAGCCGGGGCGGTTTGGAGGGGTTACTTGGCCGTTTTGGGGGATCGGTGGGTTTAGGAGGCCGATTTCGCGTCCGATTTCGTCGCGTGATCCGCCGGGGAAGTATTCGTAGTAGGAGGTATTCGGGATGGCGCAGGTGAGATGGGTGTGGACGAGGCCGAAGAGTCCACCGGGGCCGTTGAGTTCGACGTTTGTGTTGCGGGAAGCGGCGTGTTCAGCGAGGTCTATGAGGGCGGTTGTGCCATGTCGGGCGTGAGCGCGTACGAGGTCGCATGCTCCTTGTTCGAGCCAGACCTTCGAGATTTCGGGTTCATGCATCAGAGTTTCGAGGGCCATCACCGGGATATCGAGCGTGTCGCAGAGTTGTCGAAGGCTGTTGAAATCTCGATCGGGTATGGCTTCTTCGAACCATCGGTATCCGTGGTCTTCGAGGGATCGTCCGGCCTTGATCGCGTCGTCGAGGTCGTATCGGGCACCCGCGGCGTCGTGCATGATGTCGATGTCGTCTCCGCAGGCGCGTCGTATCTCACCGAACCAGTAGACGTTTTTGGCGACGGGCCAAGAGAGGTGGTCTTTGACGGCGATAAAGCCGATGGATAGAGCGCGTTGGATATCTTCGATGGCGGCTTCGAGCGTGCCTCCGCCGCGGTAGTTGTAGTAGGCGGGGGCGGAGTCTCGGGTTGCGCCGATCAACTGATAGACAGGCTTGTTTTCGACCTTGCCGGCGATGTCCCAAAGGCAGTTGTCGAAGGCACCGAACCATCCCGGCATGGTGAAGACGTGGCGGGTGGCATGTCGGAGCTTAGATTCGAGCCGGTTCCTATTGAGCGGGTTCTCGCCGATGGCGAGATGTCGGAGGTGTTCGAGATCGATAGGACGCATTGTGGTGTAACGTGCGTCGCCGACGGTGCAGATACCTTCGATGCCGTCATCGGTGAAGACGTGAAGGACGTGGTACTCGCCTGGCCCGGGTCGTGTTGGACGGGAACGCCAGACTTCGCGGTTGCCGAGGGTTTCGGTTTCGAGATTGAAGAAAGGGGACTGCGTCGGCAGCTCGAAGACGGAGAGTCGGATGTCTGTGATTTTCATAGTTGACAACGCGATATTTTCGTGTTAATTTGCGTAGCATCGATACCTCAAGAGAATAAACGAGGAGAAAAGAGATGAGACACCAAGTGCTGAAAAGCGTTGGGGTGGCGCTATCGATAGCGCTCATCATCTCTTAGGCGATGAGCGCTATCGATAGCGCTCATCTTCGCCATTGTCGTCCTGTTTCCGCAATCTGGAGCGGAAGCGAATTACCCTGACAGCACAATCCAAGGGGATTCGTCTTCGATTGAGCACTTTCGGAGCACGTCATCCTTGCTGGATTCAATGACTCGCGATGTAGATTGCATCTCGACACCATACGAGTACGGTTTTGAACTAGACGAATACATCGCGGATCATTCGCTAGTTCGATTCATTGAGAGTGAGGATAGAGAAGGCCAAGTTCATTTTGTGCCAGGTGATGGGCCGGAACCTTGCGTATATTGGGGCCAAACTTGTGTAAAAAGTAAACCGAAGTATTGCAAAAAAATGACAGGATTGTTCTGTCCCGGCTTGATGCTGATCGCGATGGGCGAATTAGGCAGTTTCTGCTATCCGATCTATTCAACTGTCCAGTGCGGTACGGAGTGCGTGGCTTGGAAAGACGTTTGTATGAGATAAGAATTATCAGCGTTATTCAAATGGGTCGCTATCCAAACATGGACGGCTATGTTAACGGTCGTCATTTAGGTACGTTCTTTCAACCGGGGGTTCGCCCACTCGTCGAGTCCTATGGAGGCGATGAACAGGCCGGAGAAGAGAATAACAAGTATGGCGACGGGGGGACCCCACCACCACCAGTAACCGATAACGACTGCTTGATATGACTGCGCCCAGTAGAGGATGCTGCCGAGGGTATTAAGCGAGACTGGACCGAGACCTAGGAAGAATAGAGCGATAGCGGTTCCGACCGATGCGATCACGGCACCGACGAAAGCGGCGAGTATGAAAGGCATCATGTTGGGCATGAGTTCGAAAAATACGATGTAGAGCCCTTTTTCGCCGGACATTTTCGCCACTTCAACGTATTGACGCTCGCGTAGCGACAGGACCTGGGCGCGGATCACACGTGCCGCGCCCATCCAAGCAAATGCGGCGATGACGATCGCCATCTGCTCCAACGTCAGAACATCGACGAGCGCTGTCAATACTACGAGCACCAACAGCCCCGGGATTATAAGCATAATGTCGGTGAAGTTCCGCAATACAGTGTCGACAAATCCGCCATAGTAGCCGGCGACGAAACCGATGATGGTGCCCAGCATGACTCCTAATGCACCAGCGAGGAAGCCTACTCGCAACGTTTGTGGGATGGAAGAGATTAGCCATGCGAGCATGTCTCTGCCCTCTACCTGCGTTCCCAACCAGTGCTCGGCGTTCGGAGATTGATCAGGAAGCACAGATGCGACTTCGCCTCTTTCCAAGTCTACGAATAACGGGCCGACGTATCCTAGCAAAACCACTATCAGGATCATGGAAGTCCCGATGATGAGCTTCGCGTTGATGCGGGAAGATCGCAAGAATCTCAAGCTAGGCATCGATCGCCGCAAGCTTGTTGGGGCGTTCTGTTCTGTAGTCGACAACTCCGAATCTAAACCGACGGATCCAGCGATTTGACTCGTGTCTGGTTGGTTTGTCATTTCACGTTCGCTTGTATGAGATTCGAGGATCGATCAAGGGGTAAATGAGATCCATCACCATCAGAGCGAATGCGATAGCAATGATGATTATCAGAGTGATGCCCTGGATGACAAAGTAGTCGCTTCCGCCGATGGCATCTCGCAGATGCCAACCGAGACCTGGATAGCTGAACACTATCTCGACTAGAACCTGCCCTGATACGACTGCTGCCAAGGCCAAGGAGAACGCTGTTGTCTGGGGTAACAGAATGTTGCGGATGGCGTATGTAAAGAAGAGTCGTCGCTCGCGCAGGCCTTTAGCTTCTCCTAAAAGCATGTAGTCTTCACCGGTCGTGTTGACCATCAACGCACGGGTTCCCAAGCCCCAGAGCGCGACTCCACCGATGATGATCGCCGCGGAGGGAAGAACAGCGTGCTTGAAGAATTGCCAGAGAGTTTCGAAGTTCCAGCCGATTTGAAAGCCGAAGTCGATGGCGTGACTGGGTGGGAGAAGTTTCCAGTGGATAGCGAAAGCGAACTGAAGCACCAAGCCGAACAAGAAGAATGGGACGGCGGCTGACACCATAAGGACAGGAAGCAACGCTCGAAGCAAGAACCACGATTTGCGCCAAACAATCAGCGCGCCGAAAAGCAACCCTAACCCCGCAGACAGTACTGTGGTCACTCCGATCAGGCCGATTGAGTACGGGATCGCTCTCATAATGCGATCAGATACTCGGTCGGGATAGTACGCGAGGGAGTGGCCCAGGTCTCCCCTAGCCACGTTGGATAGATAAGTCAGGTATTGGAGATGGAGTGGTCGGTCCAGCTGGAATCTCTTACGATAAACATTGATGATCTCGTCGATGTTGCCTAATGTATTTCCAGCCTGAGCTTCGAGGGCAAGGACCTTGGCTTCGATGGGATCGCCCGGTGCAAGTCTCGTGAGTAGGAAAACGATGGTGACACCGACGAGGACGGCTATGAAGAACAACGCGATGCGGCGCAATGCGTAATCTACGGTCATGTGGTTCCCTTGCTAATGCAACGTCCATTCGCGGTGCGTGTACTTTAATCCTGCATGGCAAGGATGTCAAGATGGGGATGATTCCGCCATCAGTCCCGCGGCTTCTTTCTTGGCCTATCCCAAAGAATGATGTGGAGCTAATCGAAGTACGCAGAAGACATGGTGTTTTCATCTCAAACAGTAGTTGACAAACCGAGAGATTTCCGATAACTTTAGCGCGTCGTTCGAAATTTTCTGAGCGACGCGTCGTAGCTTCGTGCAGAAAGTTGCATAAGCGACCGCAGTAAAAAAATGTCCAAATGGACGGTGTCGTGACGGATATCGTCAGGAGGTCAGTAAAGTCATGCGATTAAAGAGGATGAGTCCGCTAGCCGTATTGGCAGCGACGGCATCGTTGATCGCCTTAACGGTATTGGCGGCTTGCGGGGGTACCGAGACGGTGATCCAGACAGTGGTCGTCAAAGAAGAGGTGGCAGTTGAGAAGGTGGTGACCGTTGAGGTTGAGAAGGAGGTCGTGGTCCAAGGCGAGACGGTGGTTCAGACCGTTGAGGTCGAGAAGCAGGTCGTGGTGGAGAAGCAAGTCACTCCTACACCTGATCCTGGCGCCTTGAAGGATGTTCCGCGTAACCGGACGCTGGTGATTACTCACTGGAGCGACTCCTACCGGACGCAGCACGACAACGTTGAGAACTTCAACTGGTGGTTGCCGGGCAACTCGCATGCGAGGCATGCTTCTGAGAAGGGCTTGATCGAGTTTCTCTTTTACACGAACCTAAACGAGGGGAACATCATCCCCTGGTTGGGTGAGTCGTTTGAGTACAACGACTCGCTTGACGCCGTTGATGTGAAGATCCGTGAGGGCGCGAGCTGGTCGGATGGTGTGCCATTCACAGCGCACGACGTGAAATTCACCATCGATATGGTGATCGCAAACCCTGAGTTGAATCGTTCTGCTTTGTGGGGAGACCAGATCGACAACGTTGAGGTTCACGACGATTACAACTTGACTATCAACCTGACGCGTCCTGACCCGCGCTTCTTCCAAGTGCAGTTCGGTTTCGGTTGGGAGAACCACACCCCGATCGTTCCAAAGCACGTCTGGGAGAACGAGGACCCGTTGGAGTTCAACAACTACGACCCTAATAAGGGTTGGCCGTTGGGAACAGGTGCTTTCAGACTGGCATTGTCCACTCCTGAGGTGCAGATCTACGACCGGCGCGACGATTGGTGGGCGTCGGAGATCGGTTTCAGCGACCCTCCGCAGGTGGAGCGCATCCAGTACATTCCGGTATCCGACGACATAGTTGCGTCGCAGCTGTACATCAACAACCAGTTGGACATAGGTCCGCCACTGCTGAAGCGAACGTTCGAATCTGCCAAGGCTTTCAATCCAGCTCTGAGATCGTGGAACTTTGAGGGCCCGGTTTGGGGTGCGCCAGATGGTTGCAACTTCGTGTTGATCTTGAACAACCAGAAGGAGCACTTCAATGACGTGAACGTGCGCTGGGCGATCAACCACGCGATCAATCGAGATGAGATCACCGAGCTTGCATATGCAGGAGGTGTCCCGCCCGTAGCGGTCCCGATTTCTTCCTACGGTGTGAAGCAGTACTTGCCATTGATGCAGGACATCATCGACAAGTACAACCCGAACGACCCAGACCCGGCGAAGGTCGAGGCTCGAATGACAGATTCCGGATACTCGAAGGACTCAGAAGGCTTCTGGAATAAAGACGGTTCACGCGTGGAGATCACGCTAGAGATTCCGTCTTGGATGAGGCCGCAGGGTCCGTTCCTTGAGAAGCAGCTGCAGGATGGCGGTTTCGACGCTGTGTTCAAGCAGGGCGAGCCGGCGACTATCGGTGACCGTCTGAGGATGGGTGAGACCGAAGTCGTATGGGTGCAGTGCGGATCGATCAACGAGCCGTATGACACGTTCAAGTCCTACCACTCCAAGAACTCTGCGCCTCCGGGCGAGAACTATGCTGGCGCTGTCCAGGGTGGTCGTTACGAGAACCCTGAGATGGACGCGATCTTGGACGAGATGGAGGCAATGCTGCACTCGCCGGATGACCCGCGATACGTTGAGCTGGCACGTCAGGCGATGGATCTGTTCCTGCGTGACATGCCTGTGATCCACATTGCGGAAGAGTTGCACGTGATTGTTCACAACACGCACTACTGGACCGGTTGGCCCGGTGTTGAGGACCCGTACGTTGCGCCATACCCGCCGTGGAACGGCTGGTACATGATCACGCTTAACTTGGAGCCGACGGGCAACTAGCCTAGTCGAATTCAGGTGACAGCGGTTCTGGTGCCGCTTAGAATCTGAGAGCGGGTTGCGACCCTAAAGTCGCAACCCGCTTTCTTGTGTGATGAGACCTCCATCAAGACTGATCCTGACTTACGCGGTTTTAGCGTCGATACCGGGTTTTGTGGTGCCCGTATTTGGGAGTTTCGTGTCGGCGCCGTTGATCGTTGTTGCGTCGCCTTTATTGGTGTGGTGTTATCGATCCGATGACGAAGCGGTTGCCCAGAAGGGAAAGATCGGGTTGGGAATTTGTGGGTTGTCGATCTTGATGCAGGCGCTTTGGTGGTTGTTTGAGATTGTTGTCGATTAACTCGGGATGCGTCGGGTCGTCCGATTTGTTGCGTACGATATTTCGTGAGCGGTGTATTTGAAATTAGCATCTAGCGCATGCGAATATCTCTAATTCTTCCGATCGTAGTGCTGGTGATGATGGTTGGCGCTTGCCAGGCATCGGAGGAGCCGACGGCGACATTTCCGCCGACAGAACGAGGCGGACCGCCGCCTAGAGTCGCGCCGGTAACTCGAACGCCAGAGCCGACTGCAACCCCATCGGTTGAGCCAGTGACGGTTGCGGGGATGGATCCTGTGATGCCGTTTACGAATATCGCGAGGAAGGCGTTGGGGGATAACGCTTTTGTGAATAACTGGCACCCGGGGGCTGCATTTTTTGATTTTGATCGTGATGGGGATATGGACTTCTATGTGACGCAGGCGAACGAGGATTCACCGTTTCCTGAGTCGCCGGGTGGCCCGAATCTGTTGTTCAGGAACGATGGGGAGAATGTGTTTACGGAGATCGGCATGGAGTCAGGAGCGGACCTGGCGCTGTCGAACAGCACGGCGGTTGCGGCGTGTGATTTTGACAATGACGGGTATCAGGACTTGTACGTTGCGGGTTATGGATTGATTGGTGATGAGTTGGATTATCGGTCTGCAGTTGGAGATGATGCGTTGACGAATGCGATCAAGGACCGGTTGCTGAGGAATGTTAGTGGGGAGCGGTTTGAAGATGTTACTGAGAGTGCTTTTGGTGATGATGTGAATGTGCAGTCGGCGATCACGATTGCTTGCGGGGATGTGGACAACGATGGTTGGTTGGATGTGTTTGTGGGGAATCGGTTGGACCAGGATTTCATCCGGTTTGATGATCCGCGGCATCATGGACATTACAACCGGCTCTACATCAACAATGGTGATCTGACTTTCATCGACGTTACGGAAAGTGCGGGTCTGAAGAGTCCGCCGATCAAGATGTTGAGTCCTGATGGTGAGCCTATGGAGTGGGTGGATCCGGATACGGGGGAGATGGTTAGGGGGTACGATGCATCGTTAAAGGATGCGAATGGGAATCGGATCGGGGATCCGACGGGACAGACGTTGGCGTCGATGTTCTTTGATCATGATTCGGATGGGGATTTGGACCTTTGGTTGGCGGATGATGGGGATACGTTGAAGGTGTATCGCAATGACACGCATGGAGGTGAGGTCCGGTTCAATTCGATCGAGGAGGAGATGGGGGTCGATACAGTTGGTGCTTGGATGGGGTTTGCGTTGGGGGACTATGACTCGGATGAGGATTTAGATATCTTCATCACGAATATCGGGTATCACTTCTTGCTCTATGATGTGCCGCCTGTTCCCTCGGGTGATTGCGCGTACAGCCATGCGTATGGTTGGGGGACCTGCTATCACTTTTTGCTCAGGAACGATGGGGTGAAGGAGGATGCGGAGACAGGTATGATTGGTGATTTCACCGATGTGGCGCCGGAGACGGGTGTGGCGATCAGTCGGGCTTTTCCTCCGGAGTCTTTGGATCCGAACAATATTCTTGCGCAGTGGGAGGGTGTGGAGCAGCCGGCGGGTTTGGCGGCGTATGACTTTGGGTTTGGGACGGCGTTTTTCGACTATGAGAATGACGGTGATCAGGACTTGTATTGGTTAGGCGCGATGGGAGGTCGAGGTGAAGGCCCGAATGGGTTTAAGTACACGGGATCGGGGCGAATGTTGCGTGGGGATGGTGAAGGTGAGTTTGAGGACATTACCGTGGAGGCGCAGCTTCTGGATATTCAGGGCGTGAACTATGGTGTGGTTGATCCGAATAGTCCTGAGTTTGATCGGGATCGGCAGCGAATGGACCGCAAGTTCCATGAGAACGGGAAAGGGCTGGCGAAGTGTGATTTGAATGGGGATGGGACGGTGGATCTGTTGGGGACGAATAGCAATGGGCCGGTGTTTATCGCTGAGAAGACGGTGGACTTTTTCAGGGGGCCGCTGTTCCTTTGGATGAGCAATGCGAGCCAGGGTAATTGGATATCGATAAGGTTGATTGGACGTCAGGCATGGGATGGTACGGGGAGCAATGCGGATGGTATCGGGGCGCGCGTGAAGGTTACGGCTGATGTTGATGGGTCGGGGAAGTTGACGACTCAGGTTCAGGATGTGTTGGGAGGATCGTCGTTTTTGGGTATGAACTGCCTTGATCTACATTTCGGGATTGGTTCGGCGACGACGGTTGACCAGATCGAGGTGCTGTGGCCAAGTGGAGTCGTTCAGGTTATCCACGGCGACGACGGTGACAGAGTGAATGTGAGTGTGGAGATCGAAGAGCCCGCGAGGTAGGTGCCGAGGCAACTTCAGCTGACGGTTTCGGCGGGTTCGAACTCAGGGTAGTGGAAGAATTTCCCGATGTCAGGATCTTCGACAGCGGGGCTCTCCGGGTAGAGGAAGCAGCTAGCTAGTTGATTGTCACCGAGGATGCGGACAGGGGGTGCTGAAGCGGTACATTCATCGAAAGCGAACTTGCAGCGGGGTGCGAATTTGCACTGGTCGGTGACAATGGAGCCTTCGTCAATGCGTTCGACGGATTCGTCGTCTTCTTCGCCCCATGCGGCTTTCGGGTCGGGTTGGGGGACGGAATCGATCAGGAGTTGAGTGTAAGGGTGTTTCGGGTTTTGGATGACCTCTTCGACGCTACCTGCCTCGGCGACGGTGCCGCGATACATGACGATGATGTTGTCGCACATCTGGTAAGCGGTGGTGAGGTCGTGTGTGATGTAGATGACGGAGATGCCGAAGTCTCGGTTGAGGTCGCGGATGCTGCGAAGAATGGTTGCTCGGAGAGAGGCGTCGACCATTGAGACGGGTTCGTCGGCGAGGATGATGCGCGGTCGCAGGAGGAGGGCTCTTGCGACCATGACTCGTTGGCGCTGGCCACCGCTTAGTTGGTGGGGGTATCGTCCCAAAGTTTCGTCGGGTTGAAGTCCGACCATTTGCAGGGATTCGGCGATGCGTTCGTTTCGTTCCTGCGCGCTGCTGGCGAGTTTGAAGTTTCGGATGGGGCGTTGCAGGACGTGGTCGACGGTGTAGAAGGGGTTGTAGGCCTCGAAAGGGTCTTGGAAGATGGGTTGGACCTCACGTCGGAAGTCGAGCCACTCACGTGAGGACATGCCTTGGATGTCTTGGCCTTTGTATAGGACGTTGCCGGAGGTTGGCGGTATGATGCCTAGGAGGAGGCGTGCGAGGGTTGTTTTGCCGCTGCCGCTTTCGCCCGCGATGGCGGTGATGGTGGGTCGGTCTTCGGGGATGGCGAATCCAACGTCTTGAACCGCGATGGTGACGTTGGATCGGTTGAAGAATCCTCCGCCGAAGATTTTGGATACGTTTTGGAGTTCGAGCAGGTTAGCCATTGGACTCCGGTTTGGTATGGAGGTGGCACGCGGCACGCCAGTTTGTTCGAACCTCGATGTCTAGCGGGTCGGTATCCCTGCAAACGTCCATTGCGGACGGACATCGGGGGAAGAAGGCGCATCCTGTTGGAAGATTCAGCAGTCGAGGAGGCATACCGGGGATGCCGACAAACTCTTTCTTCTCGCTGAATGAGGGAAGGCTATCGATCAGGAGTCTGGTGTAGGGGTGTTGAGGGTCTTCGAAGATCTGGTCGACGGGACCGAGTTCGACGAGTCTGCCTGCGTACATTACGCCGATGGTGTCGGCGAATTGGGCGACTAGTCCCATATCGTGTCCGACGAGGATCACAGCGGCGTCAATGCCGGATTGCAGGCGTCCGAGGGTTTGCATTATTTGCCGCTGGACGACGACGTCGAGGGCGCTGGTTGGTTCGTCGGCGAGGATGACTTTGGGTGAGAGGCAGGTGGCGATGGCGAGGACGGCGCGTTGTTTCATACCGCCGCTGAGTTCGTGGGGGTACATACGGCCGACGGCGGGGGATAGGCCGACGTTGGTTAGGAGGTCGGCGATTTTTTCGCGGAGTTCGGTACGAGTTGGTTTTTTGTTGAGAGCGCCGAACTCGTCGGTCACCATGCGGTCGGAACTCTCGGAGTTCGATCCAGCAACTGGTGAATCTTCGTCGACGTGATCCATGATGCCGTCGATGATCTGTTTTTCGATGCGTATGACGGGATTGAGGGAGTTCATTGCGCCTTGTGGGACTAAGGCGATTTCTGCGAGCCGAGCGCGGCGCATTTCAGATTCGGTCAATTGGAGGAGGTCACGTTCGCCGAGTTGGATGCTGCCGGAGACGATTCTTCCGGGCGGTCGCGTCATGCGCATGAGGGCGGTAGCCATCGTGCTTTTGCCACTGCCGGATTCGCCGACCAATGCGAGGCGTTCACCGGCGCGTAGGTCGAATGAGACGCCGTTGACGGCCTTTACATCTCCTGCCTCGGTGCCGTAGTAGACGTGGAGGTCGCGAACGCTAAGTACGACCTCATTGGACAGAGGTCGACTGGTTCCTGTGGTCGTACGATTTGCAGTTGCGGTCATGTCTTGCTGTGGCGAGGCATGTTGTTTGCTGTGCGCAGTATACAACCTTCAACGGAAGCTATCTAGTGGGTTCCTGTTAGGCGGAGTGGTGCGTGATTTTGGCGGTTGCAGGTGCATTAATATGGGATTCGAGTGACAGGAGCGGTATTAACGCATGAACAGATTGCATATCCCGAATGAGTTTGTCGAGTGGGTGTTCATCATCCTCGGCGTGACCTTTGCGGCGTTGGTCGGTGCCGGCCTCAAGAGCTGGTTGGACAATGCGCTTGATGGTTCAGGGGTCGAGGGTTGGGCACCTGGTGTAGCAGCACTGGTTGCATTCTTTGTATTGGCAGCACCGTTTTACTGGTGGTCGTCTCGAAGTGCGAGGGCGCGAGGGGAACCGTCGGGTGGGGAAACGCGCGAAGACGAAGTTGAAGAGTGATATCGTCCCGCATTGCGGAAGTAGACCATATCTGGTCTGTGGATCGGAGCCTTAAGTATGCCTGAGTTAGTAAATCGACGTTGGACGTTGGCGAATCGTCCCGTTGGATATCCGCAAGAGAGCGATTTTGCGATTATCGAGACAGATGTGGACGACCCACAGCACGGCGAGATATTGGTTCGGACGCTCTTCCTATCGCTCGATCCCTATATGAGAGGACGGATGAGAGACCGTCGCTCGTACGCTGTTCCGGTGGGTATCGGAGATGTGGTTGTTGGTGAGGGCGTTGGTCGCGTGATCGCTTCGCGGTCAGATGATGTTGCTGTTGGAGATATCGTTGCTTGCCAGATCGGATGGCAGGAGTACGCGGTAGTACCAGCGCATACGGCTAGGGTGGTCGACCCTGCGATGGCACCGATCTCGACTGCACTCGGGGTGACGGGGATGCCGGGATTGACGGCCTATCACGGTCTTTTGGCTGTTGGGCAGCCGCGCCCGGGGGAGACGGTTCTCGTTTCAGCTGCGTCTGGTGCGGTCGGCGCGGTGGTAGGGCAGATTGCAAAGATGAATGGTTGCCGGGTGATTGGGACCGTCGGGACGGATGAGAAGGCCGCGTACTGTACGGACGAACTCGGATTTGATGCGACGATCAACTACAAGACAGAGGACGTTTTCGCGAGATTGGCGGAACTCGCGCCTGATGGGATTGATGTCTATTTCGACAACGTCGGCGGGACGGTCACGGATGCGGCGATTGAAAACTTGGCGTTGCGGGGACGGGTGCTCGTGTGTGGTCAGATATCGCAGTACAACCTTGAAGAGCCTGAGATGGCGCCTCGCAACCTTTGGAATCTGATCACGAAACAGGCGCGGATCGAAGGGTTCCTGGTCTTCAATTTCCAGAATGATCACGAAGTTGCCCGAGCGCGATTGGCTTCTTGGGTGCGTGATGGGTCGTTGAAGTACCGCGAGGACATTGTGGATGGGTTCGAGCAGGCACCGAGGGCATTCATCGGGTTGATGAACGGAGCCAACTTCGGCAAGTTGCTGGTGAAGATTTCCGATTAGCGGCTGGCTAGTCATGAGTTCCGGTTTTCGCCGGAATGACGGTCATAATCGGAGCAGATAGGGAGTCGGCGGTCTGCACGATTTCATGTGATGTTGCATAATCAATGGATACGAGCGGAAGTAGCTCAGTGGTAGAGCATCTCCTTGCCAAGGAGAAGGCCGCGGGTTCGACCCCCGTCTTCCGCTCCATCC
>CAZMBB010000049.1:0-13764 GCA_964564575.1 uncultured Dehalococcoidales bacterium | reverse complement strand
GCCAACCTGCCAATTACAAATCGGCTGCGCTGCCATTGCGCCACTGGGGCATAGGAGAAAAGAAGCCGAAAGGCTCTTGTTTGATTCTAATCGGGGCGGTTATGGGATCGGTGCTGTCAAGGCGATCAATGGACAGCCTGAGATTTTTACGTCAAATAGTGACGTGAGTCGAGGCCTAGTGATTGGTAAAAGGCGCGGAGTTGTCGGTATGAGCGAATTTCGTGGATGGTAGCGCTGGTCTGAGAATCTGCTATATCGTCAGCGATTCGGTGTTGAGACTTTTGCCCGTGGAATGCTCTGTACCAGATGATCGAGTCTGGGGAAAGCGCTGTTTTGAAGGTCTCGTAGTTGTCGCCGCAGATTCGGGTTTTGTTTATGGCGTTCAGAAGCGATCGTTTTGCGACGCGCAGGGTTGTCGGTATTCGTGGGAGATTCAACCAGATGACTGTATCGGCCATGGGTAATAGGTGTGGACGGATTTTGCCGTAGTTGCCGTCAACGATCCAACCGTTGGTGGCTTGTGCAACTCGGTCAATGACGATCTCCAGCATTTCGTCGCGATCTCGTTCCACCCAGTTTGGCAGCCAGAATATGGCATCAAGCTCGATCATCGGCAGTCCTGTGAGGGCGCTGAGGGCGCGACTAAGCGAGGTCTTGCCACCCTGACCGTAGATGCAGATGCGGGATCCTATTTCGAGTTTGCCGGATGATGCGTTTGAAAGATCATGTCCGGGCGATAAGTTGCCATTTTCAGTTTTCATGGGTGGTGCGAAAGTTTGCGATGGATTCAGATGCGGCTTGTTTTGCGGTATCGGATATTCGGCCAATCGGGAGATCGAGACTGGAAGCGATGCGGGCACAGTCGTCGTACTCGGGTGCGATCTCTGTGATCTTGTCGCCGATTTTCCGGAGTTTGACTCGGATGGGGCCGTATTCTGTTTCGACTTTAATAGTTTCTCTATCGGCTACCAGTCGATCGAGCTGCCTTACCCTTACGCCGAGGGTGGACGTGTGGGTAAAGAAGGCGGCTGAGATACTTCCCAAATCGTCTTTTGAAGCGATGGCCGAGAGGGTTACACCGGGACGACTTTTCTTCATCTGGATGGGCGTTGTCCAGACGTCTAGGGCGCCGTTGTTGAAGAGGACTTGGGTGGCGTGACCGAGTTCTTCGCCGGTCATGTCGTCGAGGTTTGTTTCGATTAGGACGACGTCGGACTGGTGTTTGAGGCCTATGTTTGCGGCGGTCTGTTGAATCGAAGCGGTTTCGTCAGTTGATTGTCCGAGCCATAGGCCGAGTACGTTTGGGGGAGTTTCGGAGTTTCGTGTGCCTGCGCCGTATCCGACGGTTTCGATGGTCATGCTGGAGGGTGTGAATTGGGCCAATGAAGCTATGATCGCTGCGCCTGTGGGGGTGATGCTCTCTCCTGCCGGAGGATTGCTGGAGGAGATTCGGATGGGGATTTGGTGGTCCTTGATGATGGACACGGTTGCCGGGGCGATGGATGCGTTTTTGCCGTGGCTGCTGGATGACATGCCTGTGGATGCTGGCAATGGTGATGCGTGAAGTGAATCGATGTTTAGGAGGCGTAATCCGATCACTGCGCCGGCGATGTCGATTAGGGTGTCAAAGGTGCCTAATTCGTGGAGATGGGTTGATCCGGGGGAAGCGTTATGGGCTTGTGCTTCGGCGTTTTGGAGGCAGTCGAAGATGGTGCGGATTTTGGCGAGGTCTAATTCTGGGAGATCGCTGTTGTCTATGGATCGGTTGAAGTCGCGCCAGTTGAGGCGTCGGTCATCGTCATTTCCCAGATCTACTTCTAAGTAGGTTGCTTTGATAGCGCCACGGGTTGTTTTGGTGGCGATCAGTTGGAAATGGCCGGGGACGATTCTTGTTAACTCTTGCTCTAAGAGTTCCTTGTCGAGACCAGCGTCGAGCATGGCAGCGAGGAGCATGTCGCCGCTGATTCCGCCGATGATGTCGAGGTATGCGGCGCGCGTCATGGGGTCGGTTGTAGGGCCTCGTTCAGGTTGCCCGACCGCAGGCCTTTGGGGTCTAGTTCGACACGTTGGTAACCTGCTTCTAGGATTCCGGTTTCGGCCTTTGTTTTGGTGCTGAGTGAGTTGTAGATAGGGAACATTTCGAGGGGGATCTCGACTCGGGCCGTTTTACCGTAGTGGCGGACTCGACATTCTTTGAAGCCTAGTTCTCGCAGGTGTTTTTCGGCTTTTGAGATCATCTTCAAGACTTCTGGGGTGACGTGAGTCCCGTAGGGAATCCGTGAGGATAGGCAAGGTTGGGCGGGTTTGTCCCAGTTTGGCAGGTCGGTTTCGAGAGCTAGTGCACGGACTTCGTCTTTGCCGATGTCGGTTTCTAGGAGGGGGGATCGGACTTCGAAGTTTTTGGCGGCTTTCATTCCGGGTCGGTAATCGCCGAGGTCGTCCCGGTTGGCACCGTTTGCAATCACCCGGAATCCTTCGGATGTCGCTATGCGTTCCAAGTGGGTATAGAGTTCGGATTTGCAGAAGAAGCAGCGTGTGCCGTCGTTCCTGAGGTAACGTTGGTCTTGCATCTCGGAGGTGGTGATGGTTCGGAAGTTCCATCCTCGTGTTTTGGCGAGCTTCTGTGCGCTTTCGAGTTCGTAGTCGGCGAGGCTGTCAGATACGGCGGTAACGATGAGTGAGGCATCAGCACCGAGGATTTGGTGCGTGAGTTCGGCTACGAGTGCGGAGTCGACGCCGCCGGAGTAGGCGACGATCGCTGATTCGAAGTTGGCGATCGTCCCGCGTAGGCGGAGGGACTTTTGGGCGAGGGTGACGTCGGTCATGGATTTGGGGATATTGGAATTATGCAAAAAGGGGGATTCGTGGCTGGCGAATCCCCCTTTTAGTTTCGGTTTTGAGTGCCGAATTTAGGTTGTTGCGGTGAAGACGGGTTCGTCGCCGAGTTGCGCTACCATCGCGGATTCTTCGAGGATGTCGACTGGCGCTTCATCACGAGTGATGACGATGGATTGTTCCCCGGTATCTTCAGCTTCGGTAGCGTCGATCAGGACGGTGTCGCCCTCTTCCAAATCTCCGGTGAGATACATCTCAGAGATGCCATCTTCGACCTCGTCTTGGATCTTTCGACGCAATGGTCGTGCGCCCATCTTGGGGTCGAAACCGGTGTCGGCGAGATAAGTCTTGGCAGCATCGGTGATGCGCAACTCCATCTCGTGCTCTTCTACGCGGTCTCGGACTTCGCTCATCATCAGGTCAACGATGTTGAGGACGTCTTGGCGGTCCAATGCTCGGAAGACGACGACTCCGTCGATACGGTTCAGGAATTCGGGTCTGAACCCGTTTCTCGGGTTCTTGAGCTCTTCGAGAACGCGATCCTTCATGCGGAGGTAGTCGTCTTGGGAAGTTCCGTCTGAGGTTTCAGCAGTGCTGAATCCGATTTTGTAGCCACTAGCGATGAGGTTCGACCCGAGGTTCGACGTCATGACGATGATGGTGTTCTTGAAGTCGATCTTGCGTCCTTGACCGTCGGTCAGGTGTCCGTCTTCAAAGACCTGGAGCAGCGCGTTGAAGACGTCGGGGTGGGCCTTCTCGATTTCGTCGAGGAGGATGACGCTGTAAGGGTGCTTTCGGACTTCTTCGGTAAGTTGGCCGCCGTCGCCGTATCCGACGTAGCCGGGGGGCGATCCGATCAGGCGTGAGACGGTGTGCTTCTCCATGTACTCGGACATGTCGAGGCGTATCATCAGTCGTGCGTCGCCGAAGAGGTATTCCGCGAGTTGCTTGACGAGTTCAGATTTACCGACACCGGTCGGGCCTAGGAATAGGAATGCGCCGATGGGTCGCTTGGGGTCTTTGAAACCAGCGCGGGCACGGCGAACTGCTTTCGAGACGATAGCGATGGGTTCCTCTTGGCCGAGAACGCGTTTTTCCAGCTCTTTCTCCATGTTGCGGAGGCGTTCGACTTCGACGACGTCGAGTCGAGTAACCGGGATGCTGGTCCACATCGAGACGACTTCCGTAACGTCGTCGGGTCCGACCTCGGTTTTGATCTGGTCTTTGGTTTCCTCGGCGTGTTTCTTTTCGACCCTAGATATAAGGGCTTTTTGCTTTGTCTCGCGTTCGAAGAGCTCTGACGCGGCGTCGTAGTCTTGCCGAGTGACGGCTTCATTCTTCTCTCGGAGTATGTCGTTGAGAATGCGAATGGCGTCGCGTACTTCTGGCGGTGGCATCGTGTTTTTGACGCGCACCCGTGAGACGGCTTCGTCGACGAGGTCGATAGCTTTGTCGGGCAGATGACGATCAACGATGTAGCGGTCGGCGAGTTGCGCTGCAATCTCGATCGCCTCGTCGTTGATGGTCAGCTGGTGGTGTTCCTCGTACTGCTTTTTGACGCCGTGGAGGATTTTGACGGTTTCGTCAACGTCCGGTGGTTCGACTTTGACGGGCCGGAAGCGACGATCGAGTGCGGCATCGCGTTCGATGTGCTTGCGGTAGTCATCGTGAGTCGTCGCGCCGACGACTTGCAATTCGCCTCTAACCAAGGAGGGTTTGAGTATGTTTGCCGCGTCGACAGCTCCTTCGGCAGCGCCTGCTCCGACGAGGGTGTGTATCTCTTCAATGAAGAGGATGCACTCGCGGTTGGCTTTCAACTCGGAGATGATCTTGGTCATTCGCTCTTCGAATTCACCGCGGTATTTGGTGCCGGCGATGAGCGAGCCCATGTCGAGTGCGACGACACGCCGGTTTTTCAGCATGTCGGGAACTGCGCCATCGACGATGGTCGTGGCGAGTTTTTCGACGATTGCGGTCTTGCCAACTCCGGGGTCGCCTACAAGAACGGGATTGTTTTTGGTTCGGCGGCTTAGGATCTGGATGACTCGTTCGAGTTCGGTGTCGCGCCCGATTACGGGGTCGAGTTTGCCGTTTGATGCGAGTTCGGTAAGATCGACGCCCATGCTGTCGAGCATAGGAGTGCGCTTGTTCTTGTCGTCGTCGCCCTTGCGACGTGACCGCTTGGTGCCGGATTCGAGCCGTTGAGTTTCTTCTCTTACGCGGTCGAGGGTAACGCTGTTCTGATTCAGCAGGTCGGCGGCAGGTCCTTCGCCATCACGGAGGAGGCCGATGAGGAGGTGTTCGGTCCCGACGCGGTTAAGTTCGCTCAGGCGGGCTTCGTCAACGGCGAGTCGGATAGCTTTCTTAGCCCTTGGGCCGAGGCTTGGCGGACGGTCGGCGGGAGTAGCTTCACGGTTTATGTTGAATTCAAGGTTGTGGCGGAGTTCCTTGACATCGATCTTGAGGTTTGTGAAGACCTGAGCGACAATACCCTCTTTCTCTCCAAGCAGAGCAAGCAAAAGGTGCTCAGCAGTGATGTACCGCTGGTTGAATCGCTTGGCTTCCTCTTGGGCCGTCTCGAACACGCGACGTGCCGGTGCCGAGAACATGTTAAAGCCACGTTCGCTGCTGTCGGGCATTGCTGAACGCTCCCTTCAGTCAGGTTGTCACGGACGCCCTACGCGTCCGTAGATTTCATTCTTCAAATAGGTCTTCGAACCCGCCGTCGGAGAAGCCGGTAACGTCTTCATCGCCGTCAGTATCGGAACCCTCTGTAGCATTCTCGGCTTGTTTAAGGCTCAGACCGAGTCGCCGACGCTCTGGTTCGATTCGTATCACACGGAAGTTCCGCACGTCGCCTTCTTTAACGACTTCTGCGGGACTCTTTATGTGTCGATTTGTGAGTTCTGAGATGTGAACCAGGCCCTCGATGCCTTCTTCTATACGGGCGAATGCGCCGAAGTGCGCCAATTTCGTGATTTTTCCTTCCACGATCTGACCCACGCTGAGCTGGTTCTCGATGTGTTCCCACGGCTCAGGCATCAATCGCTTCATGCTCAGGGCGATCTTGAGGGACTCGCGGTCGACCTTAAGGACCAAAACATCGAGGTCTTGGCCGAGTTTGACGACATCATCGGGCCGATTCACGGACGACCATGACATCTCAGAGATGTGAACAAGGCCGTCAGCGCCTCCAAGGTCGATAAATGCGCCGAAACTCGATATCCCAGCGACTCTTCCGTGTCGGATATCGCCTTCCTCAAGCTCTTGTACGAGACGCATCTTCTGCATGTGGTTGATCGCTTCGAGGGCTGCTCGCTCGGAGAAGATAGCTCGGTTTCGGCGTCGGTTGAGTTCGAGGATTTTGCAGTCGATCTCCATGCCGATGAAGCCGGGCTTGGGAGGAGCGCCATCTCCGACGTATAGGTCTCTCGCGGGTCCGACTAGTTGGGAAAGGGGTACGAAACCTTGTACGCCCTTAACTTGTATTACGGCACCGCCGCGGTTGGAGCCGATGATCCGACCTCTGACCGTTTCCTCAGATTCTCGAGCTTTTTCGAGATCGCGCCAACCGTGTTCACCTCGTGCTCGGTCTATGGACAGGAGCGGGTAGCCTTCGGGGCCCTCAGGCCTAGAAACGTAGAGAATGACCTCGTCGCCGACTTTCGGCAGAGCATCTTCGCCTTCTTCTTCGGTGAGGAGGCGGGTTTCTCTGATGGGAACCCATCCCTCGGATTTCTGTTGAATGTCGACGAGTAGACCTTCACGAGCGGCGTCCAAGACAGTGCCGTCGATGATGTCTCCACGCCTCAAGCCTTGTTTCGGCAGGTATTGGAAAACTAGATCGAGTTCTTCGGCCTCGACTTCAGTCTCCTGAGAGCCGTTTGCATCTGGCTCGGTTTGCGTCGAAATTGATCCGTCAGCGTCTATAGGCTGCTCGGATTCGTCATCTAAGACCGCGACGCTTCCAGGATTCGCCGTCTGCTCGGTGTCTGTGGTCGTCAATTAGAAATCCTTGAGGTATCTTCCGCAGCCCCGTTTGACTGCACGCCCTAATTATAAGCACGGTGTTTTTTCGAATCCGTTTCGTGTCGGGCGGTTGACAGATCGATCTGGGCTTTGCGATGGAATTGTGTGTAAACCGATTTTACCCAAACTTCCCGTTCGTGCACCTTGAGATGAGACAAGATATCGCCTCTTGATTCAAGGATATCGCTCCCGAGTGCTTGGAGTATTCTAGATTCGTGTAAGAACGCAGCGGATTCGGCACTGAATCTGGGCGGTGCGAAAGATAGAGCGATGATTGGAGCAATCCGAGTATGGATCTAGGAATCAAGGGAAAACGTGCACTGATCACAGGTGGCAGCAGAGGTCTTGGTCGACAATCGGCTCTGGCTTTGGCGAACGAGGGTGTGGATGTAGCGATCTGCGCGCGAGGACAGGAACGACTGGACCAGACAGTCGCGGAATTGTCTGATTGCGGAGTGAATGCGGTGGGATACGCGCTCGATATGGGCGACGCCGACGCTCCGGCTCAGGTGATTGAGCAGATGAAAGCCGATCTGGGAGAGCCCGACATCGTCGTCAACAACGTGGGCGGGAGCATGGGCACAAGCGACGTGGTTAATTCTTCGGTTGAAGATTTCGCGATGGTTGTCGACTTGAATGTGTTTTCGGCGATTCGCTTGATCAAATTGACGTTGCCGGGAATGCAAGAACGCGGCTGGGGGCGGATTATCAACATCTCTAGCATCTACGGTCGGGAAGCTGGCGGAACAGCGCCTTATATGGTGGCGAAAGCTGGGATGATCGCCCTTTCGAAGCATGCCGCGCTATCAAGCGCGCCGACTGGGGTGACTGTGAACTCGGTTGCGCCAGGTTCGATCCTGTTTCCTGGTGGGACTTGGGAGCGATTCCAAGAGATCAATACTGACGAGGTTGTTGAGGAGTTCGTTGCGCGGAATCTGCCGATGGGCAAGTTTGGTTGGCCGGAGCCGATCGGTGCAACGGTAGCGTTCTTGGCATCGAAGCATGCAGACCTGATAACTGGTGCGTGCATCAACGTGGATGGCGGGCAATCTCACAACCTGTTCTAAGGCAACTCCCCTTTAATCGATAAGAGTGACAGAGTCTTCTTGACATGACAAACGATCCACTGGTAATTTCGGGCAAATCCTTTAACTCGCGGTTGATGACTGGAACGGGTAAGCACCGATCCGCCCAACAGCTTCTAGATTCGGTGGAGGCGTCGGGGACGGAGATCATCACGGTAGCGATCGGCAGGCTGAATCTTGACGATCCAACTGAAGAGACACTGTTGGACGTTTTGGACTGGGACAGGTACCAGATATTGCCGAATACGGCTGGCGCACGAAATGCGGACCAGGCGGTTGGGATAGCTCGGTTAGCGCGGGAAGTGACGGGTTCGGATTGGGTGAAGTTGGAGGTGATACCTGAGCCTGCGCATCTGCTGCCGGACCCTGTGGGAACGTACGAGGCGGCGGGGACGTTGTTGGATGAGGGCTTCACGGTTTTGCCGTATATCCATGCGGACCCGGTGCTGGCGATGAAGTTGGAGGATCTGGGTTGCTCGACGGTGATGCCGCTGGGTTCGCCGATTGGTTCCGGTCAAGGCGTTCACACGGCTGAGGAAATAGCGATCATCATTGAACAGTCAAGTGTGCCGGTGGTTGTGGATGCTGGATTGGGAGTACCGTCGGATGCGTCAATGGTCTTGGAAATGGGAGCCGACGCGGTGTTGGTCAACACGGCGATTGCGCAGGCCGAGGATCCGGGATTGATGGGTGAAGCGTTTAAGTTGGGTGTCGAGGCGGGAAGAAAGGCTTATCTAGCTGGGCGGATACCGGTTGCGGAGGCATCACCCAGCAGTCCGCAAGAGGCGCTGGCTGTCAGCGCGTGAGGACGGTCCGGCGGACGGGATGTCAGAATCGCCGCGTTTACGACTTCCTGATCCGACGCTTTGTTTGGTGACTGACCTTGATGTCGTCGGTAGAGATTCGGGGCTCTTGGTTGATCGAGTTTCGGTTGCGGTTGAGAATGGGGTGAATCTGGTTCAGGTTCGGGCGCCAGAGCTGGATACGGATGAAATTGGGATTCTGGTCTCCGAGATTGTCAGCGTAGTTGCGGGTCGTGCGTTGGTGCTGGTAAATCCTTCGAGCAGGCCTCTTTCCTATCATGATGGCGTGGATGGTGTTCAGTTAGGTGAAAATGCGTCAGTGACAGTTGCGGAGATTCGGGAGATGTATGGCAAAAGTGTTTTGGTGGGACGATCTGTGCATAGTTTGGTGGGGGCGCGAGGTGTGACGGGGTCGGGAGCGGATTTTGTTGTATTGGGCACGATTTTTCCGTCTGGCACTCATCCGGGTGGTGAGACGCATGGGCCGGGAATTGTGAGGAGGGTTGTGGATGAGACTGGTTTGGATGTGATTGGGATTGGTGGGATCACATCGACCAACGTTGATGAAGTGATGAAGGAAGGGGCACGTGGAGTTGCGGTGATCAGGTCGATACTTGGGGCGGTTGATCCGGGACTGGCGACTAGGGATTTGATGGGCGCGATGTTATCGGCCCGTCAGGGTCAGGTTTGATCCCCGGATATGGCGGCTTCTACTGATGACGTCATGTCAACGGGTTCTGTTTGAGAGCCGTTCCTGAACGCAAGTAGGTCGATATCGCCGTCGGCGATTGCTTTGAGGGTTTCTACGACCAACGGTCTTTCGCGTTTGACGCCTGCTTCACGGATTGCGGTGAAGAGTGGAAGTGTTTCGTCGCCAGATGCTCGCAACTGCGCGATGTCTAGCGACCGGGCATCATCCCATAACTCGTCGAAGTGGGAGTCGCGAACTGGGAAACTACAGATAGTCATGACTGGCCCGCGATCAAGCTCGGGGGTGGCGATGTGGATCATGGAGCCGTGGTGATCGTTGTGATTTTCGATCACGTCCCAGACTGCGTCTTGCCATTTGCCGATGGTCCCGCCCGGTAGCGCTGGGTGTTGGTTGATGACCAGCATCTTTCGGCTGATTTCTGGGGCGAAGAGCATATAGCCCGCCATCACTGAAATGTCCGGTTCGAAAGGTTCGAGTTTGGACAGGACGGCGCGGTCGAAAGACTCTCTTAGTTCTGCCCAAGGCGCGTAGTTGTTTTGGCGTCGGTAGTTGAGGGATGAGAGAGTTACTGTGGGGATGTTGTTGTGCTTGGTGAGATCTAGGAAGCTGTCGGTAGGTCCAGTTTGACCGCGTTCTCGGTTGATGAAGACGAATTCGAAGGTTGCGTTGAGGTGGTTGGTCTGGATGGCATGTAGAACTGCTTCAAACATGCCTCTCGAACCCGGACCGTTCGCGGTTGTGAACCAACCGATCCGCAGAGGGTCGCCGGTTGGTGGCTGTGGGGATTCGGCCACGTTTAGTCGTCTGAGACTAGGTTGAGTTGCTCTACCAGGCCTTGTTGGAGACGTTTGATTTTGAGTTCGGCGCTGTTAAGCATCTCGGTGCAGGTCTTAGCCAGTTGCATCCCCTCTTCGAAGAGTGCGGTGGATTGGTCAAGAGACATTTGGCCGCTCTCGAGACGTCGAACTACGGACTCGAGGCGAGTGAAGGCGTCTTCAAACGAGGCGGATTCTTCAGCGGGTTGTTGGTCGGAGTCTGTCATGATGGTCTCGTGGTCAGTTGGTTGCATTGATGGATTTGGCTTCGGTTTCGACGGTGCCATCGGCGAAGGTCAGCTCGATAGCTGATCTGGGTTTGACGGTCGCGGCTTTGGTGATCACTTTGCCTTCAGAGTCTCTTGCGATGACGTATCCCCGTTCGAGAATATTGTGGGGGCCTAAGGCTCGCAGTTCAGCTTCAACGCGGCGCATGGCTTCCCGCTTCAATGCGAGGTATCGGGCCCACGAGTCTTGGGCGCGAATCTTTAGCTCATCGACGCGTTGTCGGAAGATTTGGGGTTCGGGTGCGTTTTCGGCTAGGCGGTCTTGGGTGAGGTCGAGGCGTTGACGGGCGAGGGTGACGCGGCCTGAAAGCCCTCTCATCAATCGTTGGACAAAGTCGGAGGTTTCTAACGTGAGACCGGCGATGTCGGGGGAGACTAGCTCAGCAGCGGCGGAGGGAGTCGGTGCTCGGAGGTCGGCTACTTCGTCGGCGATGGTGAAATCGGTTTCGTGACCCACCGCGCTAATGACTGGGATGCGGCTGGCGAATATGGTTCGGGCTACCATCTCGTCGTTGTATGGCATCAGGTCATCAGGAGAACCGCCGCCGCGGCCTACGATCACTGCGTCGACGTGTTCGGTTTCGGCGAACTCGTGGAGATCGGCGAATGCTTCGATGATGGTGACGGGAGCTAGTTCTCCTTGGACTGCGGACGGTACGAGCAATAGCTCCATCAAGGGGTAGCGACGTTGAACGATGATTTGGATGTCTTGCCAGACGGCGCCCTGTTCGGAGGTGATGACAGCGATGCGTTTGGGGAATGGTGGGATTCGGCGTTTGCGTGACGGATCGAAAAGACCTTCGGCGCGGAGTTTTCGTTTGAGTTCTTCGAGTTGTGCCTGCTGGTCACCAACGCCGGCTGGTTCGGCAGATGTAACAACGATCTGCAGGTCGCCGCGGGGAGCGTAGATGTTGGCGCTGCCTTGGCAGATTACGAGGGCACCGTCTTCGAGGTATTGGTGACCGCGGCCGTACCGGAACATGACGCAGCGAAGGGAGGATTCGCTATCACGTAGGGAGAAGTAGCTGTGGCCTGATGGAGGTTGGGAGTGACCCGAGACTTCGCCAATCAAGGTTACGTTGGCGAGCTGAGGATCGCTCTTTAGAAGCCCTTGGATGAGTTGAGAGACTTCTGAAACCGAACGGGGTTGGTAGGTTGGAGTTGGGGGCGACGTTGGGGTGTTGTACATCGGGTTGCCCCCAATTATCTGCGAGTTATTGGGAGTTGGCGCGGAATGCTTACCTAGTCGGCCCTTCCGATGTACTCCTTAGATGTTGTGTTGACGCTAATGGCGTCACCTTCGGTTACGAAGAGAGGGACTTGGAGGGTAAGACCGGTGTCGGTAGTTGCGGGTTTTGTGGCGCCGCTTTGGGTGTCGCCTTTGAGGCCGACTTCAGTGTGGGCGATTGTGAGGTTAACGGCTGACGGGAGTTCGGCGAGGATGGGTTTCTCTTCGTACATGAGGAGGATGAGTTCACCACCTTCGGGTAGGAAATAGATGGCGTCGCCGAGTAGGTTTTCACCGAGGAGATGCTGTTCGTAGGTTTCCATGTCCATGAAGACGTAGAAGTCGCCTTCTCGGTAGAGGTATTGTGCGTTTCGGCGCTCGGTTGGAGCGGCGGTTAGTTTGTGGTTTCCCGGGAGTTTGCGCTCGAAGACGTTGCCGGTGCTGAGTTGGCGCACTTTGAGGGTGAGGGTCGGAGGCGCCTTGGGTGCTTGTCGGTGCTGCCACTCCATGATCTGGTAGATGTCGCCATCTAGGAGTATGGTCATGTTGCGGCGTATCTCGGATGATGAGATGGTCATTTCTGTTTACTTGCTCCGTTGGTTCGGGTTGCTGGTTCGAAGGTTAGAAACGCATTTTGGCGGCGTGGCTCAAGACCCTGGCGCGTCCATTTTCCAATACGACCACATCCTCGATTCTGACACCGCCCCAACCGGGGAGGTAGATGCCGGGTTCGATGGTGAATGGCATTCCGTCTTCGAGTGGTGTGGTGCCGCGAGGTCCTACGTTGGGTTCTTCGTGGACTTGGAGGCCCAAGCCGTGGCCGAGGCTGTGGCCGAAGTTGTCGGCGTAGCCAGCGTCGTCGATGATTTTTCTCGCTATGGCGTCGGCATCACCGCCGGTGATGCCGGAGGTTACGTTTTCGATAGCGGCTTCTTGTGCTTCTAGGACGATGTTGTAGATACGGGCGATTTCCTCGTCGGCTTCGCCGAGAACGACGGTGCGGGTGAGGTCTGAGCAGTAGCCTTGGTAGGTTGCGCCGCAGTCGAAGACTATGGTCTGGCCTTCTTGGAGTTTAGTGTCGCCTGTCTGATGATGAGGGCGGGCTGCGTTCGGGCCGTTGGCGACGATGGTGTCGAATGAGAGGCATTCTGCGCCGCGTTCTCGGATGGCTTTCTCGAATTCCCACGCGGCTTCTTTTTCGGTCATGCCAGCGGTTATTTTAGCGGCCGTCTCTTCGAAAGCGGCGTCTCCGATGTCGATGGCCTTTTGGAGGAGCTCGATCTCGCCTTCGTCCTTGATGGCGCGGATTTTGGCGGCATCACCGGATTTGGGCTCGAGTGAAACTTCGACGTCGGACTCGTCAATGGCGTCTTCGAACAGCCTTAGACCCGCGACTGTGAGATTGTCCGATTCGAAGCCCAATTTCTTGACGTCAAGATCAGCGAGGAGGGTCGGGAACCATTCGGTAAGGCGGCCTTTGATTTGCGAGACTTCGAAGCCCGTTGCTTGGTCGCCAGCTTGCTCCGTGTAACGGGAATCAGTCATCAGTACGGCGTCTGTTTCGGTAATGAAGAGGTAACCGGCGGAGCCGATGAATCCGGAGAGGTATCGTCGGTTGTGAGCATCGGATATGAGCATACCGTCGATCTCCTGCTCTTGGATCAACGATCGGAGGGCGGCGACGCGGTTGGGATACCGGAATCTGGAACTGCTCATTAGGATGTTTCCTCTACGTGGGCCACGAGGGATTCCAGAGCGTAAACGTATCCCCTCCACCCGCAACCGGCGATTTGACCGACGGCAAACGGAGCGATGACGGAGTGGCGTCGGAACTCTTCTCGGGCGTGGATGTTGGAGATGTGGACTTCGATGGTTGGGAGTTTGCTGTCCAAAATGGCGTCGAGGATCGAGTAACCGACTTGAGTGAGTGCGCCTGCGTTGATGATGATGCCGCTGGCGTTGTCAGATTC
>CAZMBB010000048.1:0-13943 GCA_964564575.1 uncultured Dehalococcoidales bacterium | reverse complement strand
TGATGTCGTCTATCGCTGCCTCGGTCTGCGAAACACACTCGTCAATCGGCAAGTTCCGATAAATCCTTGGAACTATGACGAACTGCAAGTCCGGCATCCCTAGCGCACGGGAACTCGCGATCGCATCCTCCTCAAACCGACCAGACACGATGGGGATCGCAGGCTTCCCCATCTTCTCGATCTCGATCATGTCGTGGACCATCCACGACGCGCAGGTCCCTCAATCAGCCGTGGCGCCAATGACGACGTCACACTCCTCTCCCGCTTGCCTCACGATCGGCGGCGGTGCCGGATAGTTGCCGCCCGTATAGAAATTCACCCGCACATTCTTGAAACGCTCCTGGATCATCTCTCCCGCACGCTTCAACGCCACATCACCACCATGCGTCCCGCTCCAGATCAGACCTACCGTCCGATCATCGAGCGTCTCCGGACGCTCATTGATCTTCATCGTGTTCATCAACCCGCGCTGCTGCGCAACAGGGTTCAGCACTTCAAGCAGATACATCGATTACGTCTCCCGCTTCCATTTCTGATTTCGTTTCTTTGGGAAGCAACTATTCAGCTACAGAGATAATACCCCATCACACAGGTGAGGGTGACCGGAGCGGGCAAAGGGGGAGGCCCCCTCACCCCACCACAACTCTGAAACCCAAATTCCCCGTGCTCGAATCTGACGTATTGGCCGTCCTGGCCCCCACACGATACCGATTGCAGTAAGAGTCATGACACAGATACGACCCGCCCCGAATAACCTTCGCCGACCCATTCCGCGGCCCCTTCGGGTTCTCCCTCGTGACCCTTCGCGCATTCCGATGGAACGAAGCCGAAAACCAGTCCGAGCACCACTCCCAAACATTACCCGCCACATCATAAAGCCCGTACCCGTTCGCCGAAAAACTACCCACCGGCGAAGTCCCATGCCACCCATCGCCCAACGTATTCACATTCGGAAACTCCCCCTGCCAGATATTGCACATATGCTCACCCCCTGGCTCCAACTCATCTCCCCAAGCAAACCGCGCCTGATCCAACCCGCCACGCGCCGCAAACTCCCACTCCGCCTCCGTCGGCAACCTACCACCGACCCAATCGCAATAAGCCATCGCATCCTGCCACGAAACATGCGTCACCGGATGATCCCCCCGATCCTCAACACCCGATCCCAGCCCCTCCGGCTCTCGCCAATACGACCCATCAACCCGCCACCACCACTCCGATCCCTGCACCACCTGAGACACCTCACGCTCAACCTCAGCACTCACAAAATCCTTAAACACAAACGACCACCCGAATCTCTCAGCATCCGTCACATGCCCAGTCGCCGAAACAAAAGCATCGAAATCCTCATTCGTCACCAATCTCGCCGACACCCCGAATCCATCCACCATCACCTCTCTCACCGGCCCCTCTCCATCAGCCGGAAACCGCCGATCATCCGTCCCCATCCGAAAGTTGCCGCCATCCAGTTTCACAAGATCAAAACTAGCCGCATTATTGCCGTTTTCTGCCGCTAGACACCCCGAATCTCCGGCAAGTTCAGACGAATCTGCCGCAACTTGCTCCGGTGTTGCGGCAAAAACGGCAGATTCCTCACCCCGATCCGGCGCGCAACAAGACTGGCTATCAGAGCCCTCGACCATAACCGCATTCTATTCCCAGAATCCCCCAACATCCACATCACCAAGACGCTAACATTCATACCCATAGCAACAACCATTCACGGATCAACCAAACATGGAAACCCAAGCCGCCGTACTCCGTGCCCAGAAGCAACCTGTGTCAGTCGAGATGCTGGAGATTGATCCGCCCAAACGAGGCGAAATCCTGCTCAAAATGGTCGGTGCCGGCGTTTGCCACTCCGATTACCACGCCGTAGATGGGCACACCAAGAACTTCGTAGGCCCGATGATCCTCGGACATGAAGGTGCCGGCACGGTTGCAGAAGTTGGCGAGGGCGTCGACTGGTTGAAGCCCGGCGACAAAGTGATCCTGTCTCTCGATTCCATGTGCGGCCGATGCCGCAACTGCACGAACGGGCATCCCTCTCTCTGCGAAACCAACTTCACCTATGGCGCCTCGATGCCCGACGGCACCACTCGGTTCCACAAAAACGGCGAGCGCATCAACCACCGTACTCCCACCTTCACCGAATATTCGATGGCTTCCGAAGACAAATGCGTCCTCGTGCCGCCAGATACAAACCTCGAAGCAGCATGCCTTATCTCCTGCGGGATCATCACAGGCGTCGGTGCAGTCGTCAACCGTGCCAAAGTCCCTACGGGATCAACGATGGCGGTCTTTGGATGTGGTGGTGTGGGTCTGAGCGTCGTCCAAGGCGGAAGGCTAGCGAATGCTGGTCAGATCATCGCTGTCGATACTGTTGACTTCAAACTGGAAAAAGCAGAGGAGATGGGTGCGACGCACTTTGTGAATGCGTCAAAGGAGGACCCTGTTGCGAGGATCCACGAGATCACTGGTGGGGGTGCCGATTACGCGTTCGAGGTAGTTGGACTGCCCTCTATAGCGAAACAAGCCTTCAACTCGACGCGTCCTCTAGGGACCACAGTCCTCGTGGGCGTCTTTCCTACGGGCGCAGAGATGGCGGTCGACGGTTGGGAGCTGCTGCGTGGGAGAACAATACTCGGGAACTGGCATGGCGATGGACGACCTCGCGTAGACTTTCTCTGGCTGCTCGAGATGGAGAAGCAGGGCAAACTCAAACTCGATGAGATGATCACTCGGTATCGTCCATTGAATGAGATCAACGAAGCCTTCGACGACATGGTGGCTGGCGAAGCCGCAAGATCCGTCCTGACCTTTAACTGATCCCGACTCGGTTTCGTCTTTACCAACGTAGAATCACCTCATCCATCGCCGCAACTCAGGACCTGTTATCCATGGCAATATTCGACCGCATCGGCTACGACGCTGGCACAGTCCGACTAGAAGACGCTCTAGATTTCGCGGAGAAAAACGGCTTCTACTACGTAGATTTCAATGCCGATACTGGACCGAACCACATGGAGACATGGTCGCCAGAACGCATCGCAGGTCTCCGTGATCGATGCGAAATGACAGGCATCAGCATCGGTCTCCACACCCTCAGCGCCGTCAACGTCGCCGAACTCTCCCCCTACGTCTCTCGAGGCGTCGAAAACTACATGCGAGCCTGCATCGACTTAGCAAATCGTCTAGGTTGCAAATGGACCGTGGTCCACGCCGGATACCATTTCACGTCCGATCCCGATGCCCGAATGGCTGCCGCCATTGCGAGACTAGATCGCACCGCAACGTACGCCTCCGACACCGGCCAGCGCATCCTTCTAGAAAATCACAACGCAGAACCCGAACATGCCGAGATCAAATACCTTGCCCGCGACATCGAGGAGTGCAAGCAAATCTTCGACGCTATCCCGGCAAGCCGACTAGGCTGGGCATTCACCGTCAACCATGCTCATCTTGTGCCGGAGGGGATCGATGGGTTCATAGACGCGTTTGGTATCGAGCGTCTCGGCGAAGTCCGCCTCGCCGACAACACAGGCGAATACGAAATACACATGATCCCTGGTGAGGGCACGATTGATTTCGAATCCTGCTTCAACCGCCTAGAGGATCTCGGATATCGAGGTCACTACTCAATGGCATACGGATCACCTGAAGAGAAGATCGCTTCTCGCAAACATCTAGCGTCGTTAGTCGACTAGCGGAGACCCCCGACATGGCATTAGCAGCACAAGCAGGCCCAACCCCTCACGGCGAATCGACACGTCCACCCGCGACTGGCAGACGCGGCATGGTCGCATCGGGATCCCAGCACGCCACAATCGCAGGTTTGCAGGCCCTTCAAGCGGGCGGCAACGCGGTCGATGCAGCCGTAGCAGTTGCAGCGGGCCTAAACGTCGCCGAACCGTTTATGTCGGGAATGGGAGGCGTCGGTATTGCACTTGTCTACATGGCCGAGGAGGGAAAAACTCGCACCATCAACTACTCGGGGCATGCACCTAACGACATCGATCCGTCTAATATGACCCGCGACGACATGGAGTACGGTCCGTTGTCGATGCTGGTGCCCGGCAATATCGGCGGTTGGCTCACGATGCACGATGAGTACGGCACGTTGCCTCGAGCGCAAGTCTTCGAATACGCCATCGATCTCGCAGAGAACGGTGTCCCGATGACTCCTCTGATTGCGACAACGATAGCCGACACTGAAGACAAGATTCTAGAACTCACCGAAGATGATGCAAAACCTCCACTAGAGTATTCTGCCATCGAGGCAGGCGCTCTCCTGCGACAACAGCAACTCGCCGAGAGCATGAACCGCGTAGTCGAAGGTGGCCTGACTGAGTTCTATGAAGGCTCGTTGGGTGACGAGATATGCGAAGGTCAAAAGGCCTTTAACGGTGTTATAAACCGCGAAGAGCTTGCCTCTTACCGACCATATTGGGAAGAGCCATTGTCCTCGACTTATCGAGGCTACGAGATCCGCGTTCCCGGACCGAACTCCTCAGCGTTTCAGATGCTCGAGACCCTCAACGTCTTGGACGGATGCGATCTCGAACCCGGGACTGCAACCACCGAACACCTCATCGTCGAAGCTGTCTTAAAGGCCGCAGACGACCGCACTCACTATTCCGGCGATCCGCGAGATGTCGATATCCCTCTAGACCGTCTGCTCTCCCAGGAGTATGCGGAAGAGATCAGGGCATCAATCTCACTCGACAAGTTCAGCGGCTTTCCCGCAGAGCGCTGGAACCGATCAGCGGTTGAGGCATCACTACCTGGAGTTTGGAACCCAGTTCCGGCAGCCCAATCGCCTATGACAACCCATTTCGCCACCGCCGATCAGTGGGGCAACGTGGTCACTGTCACCCAGACTCTCGGCGGCGGTTTCGGATCCTGCCACGCTCCCAAAGGCACTGGCGTCTTCATCAACAACATGGGCAAGTGGTTCGACCTCAACCAAGGTAGCCCTAACGATCTCGGAGGCGGACGCGCCGTCGACTTCGTCATCGCCCCTTCACAGATCTATTCGGGCGACGATGCCACCTTCGTGGCATCCATCGGTACGCCGGGTAGCTATGGCATCCTCCACACCACGATCCAGATGATCCACCAGTTCCTAGACTGCGGCAAGAACATCCAAGAGGCGATTGAAGCGCCGAGGTTCCGTTACTACGATGTCGGAGCATTGATGTTCGAATCCCGCTTCGATGATGGGATGTTGGAGCAACTGGGGGCTATGGGTTACGAGTACGGGTTATTGCCTCCATACACCAACGCGGTGGGTGGTGCTCACGCCATCCATCGGACGTCGCACGGTACCTATCTCGGTGCGGCGGATCCGCGTCGGGACGGATTTGCGTTGGGTTACTAGTCTGATTGGCCAATGACAACTTGTGGGGATCGATGGTCTTTGCCGCGAGATGTCCTATGTAACCCCCAATACCTTCGCCGCACCGCGCTCCCGCGCCAGCTCCACTAGGCGCTCGCCGTTGATCACAGCGATGGGTATCGCCCCTTGGCGATTAGCTTCCTCAAGTGCGCCGCGTTGGAAGTCTGACGTCGTGATAATCAATCCGTGGTCGCCGATTCTCATGCCGCCGCGGAGGAGTTGGACATCGCCGCCGTGGATATCGCGGCGCCAGTTCAAAGCTTGGATGGAGAAGTGAACTTCCGTGATGTCGGCGATAGAGAGGCTGGCGTGGATATCCAACTCGCCCGGTCGCATACGGTTGATAACTACGACATCGGTCATGCCGATGCTGGCAAGAAAGACGACTATGAAGCGTTCAAACCGCTGGTTGCTCAAGCTGCGGATGCGGCGAAGCAACGCTTGGCTGGATTCGCGATCTTGCCCAAGTAATGTCTCATCAGCGAGATTGCGTGCCAACCGCACAGGAGTCGTGACGGCGCGATTCAATCCTTCGCGGATAGGTGGCTTTGGAGTTTCTTGCAGCATGTCCTCACGCACAGTTGCTTCAGAATCGCCAGAACCATTCGCCAACGAACTAACCGTCGGTTGATCGTCTGTTACTTCGCCAACGTCTCCCTTAATCTCGTCGTCTTTTGTTCCGTCTGCGGAGTAGTACCGCAACGCGTAGGTGTTGTTGCCAACGCGCACGAAGGTCGATTCGCGCCCGCGCTGGAGCATGTCTTGGATCAGTTGGGAACGGACCTCTGCTTCGTCCTTCGATCGCGTTCCCTTCAAGACACCAGCGGCACGGAGCATAGTCGTCATTTCGCTGATGCTCAGGGGGCGTTTGGCGTGCTTCAGGACCTCTTTGGTCGCATCTTGGAGCGTCCACATCGCGCCCAAGTTGGCACGCGCTATTGCAGACGCGATGCTGATCGGATTCATCGTCGAAGCGGTTGTTGTCGCTATCGATGCTCCAGTTCGAATCGTTCGATCCAGCATCGAGGGAAGAGTGAACCTCCCTGAAGGAGTTTGAACAATACCGGTGTCATCATGACCGTCTGTTGCAACGTGCTCGAGTTCCACCTTGACCGATTCGTCGTCGAGGGGTTCGTTGGCATCGATCGGTATGCGCGCCGATTTGATCTGACGCACGATCTCAGCCGGCGAGAGTGGCTCGCCAGCGCGTCTCAATACGTCGAATGCGGCTTCGAGCAACCGCATGTATTTCCTCCTATACGGCTTCCCCTGCTAAAACTCCGGTCAGCCTTTCGTGATCGACGGCCACTTGACCATTTACTACTACGAACGGTATACCCTCCGGGTATTGCTCAGGGTCTTCGAACGTAGCCCGATCAGTAATACGTTCGGAGTCGAAGACAACGATGTCTGCGAACTTCCCGATCGCGATCTCTCCTCGGTCCTTCAATCCGAAACGCAGAGCGGCATTTTGCGACAACCTTTGAACCATCAATTCAAGAGGGATGTTGTGACGTCTACGGAGGCGTCCGATCATGCGTGGAAAGCATCCATAGGCACGCGGGTGCACCATTCCGCCTGTCGGGATCGCGTCCGAACCTACCATGTAGTCGGGACGTTGCATCAGCTCCATAATGTCGGCCTCGACTTGTTGCCAGACACGAGTGCTTGTGGGTGGCGCACCACGGAAACCGCAATTCAGATCCTCCTCCAGCATCACCCGGCACATCATCTCTTCTAGTGAGACACCCCACTCGTCAGCAACGTCGTCAAAGGACATCCCCTCCAAATGTTTGTTGGCTTCAGAGCCGATGCTTGACCAAACGTTGCCCGATACTCCGCCACGCGTCCCACTTCTTATGCCGACCATGACTTCTTCGCGTGTCTCACCGTCCGATAAGAGTTTCAACATCGCTTCCGGTCCGCCCTCATGGAACCATCCGGGGAAGAATGTCTGGGGGAAGCTCGATCCAACGGGGTAAGGGTACGTCTCCAACGTCACGTCGACTCCATCGGCCTTTGCCCTCTCTACAGGTTCCAAGATCGATTCCAAGTCTCCCGCGGAGTTGGGTTGCGTGCGATAGTGCTCAAGATGGATCTGGGCTCCTGACCTGCGTCCAATCTCCATCGCTTCTTCAACACCGCCACCCGCGAAGCCCCGATCAGTGTTGTGGTTCCTGAGATGTATAGACAAGGGTCGCTCGTACTCCTTGACAACGTTCATGATGTTGACGAGTTCGTCAGTGTCGGAGTAGGAGTTCGGATAGTAAGACAGACCGGTCGCGAAGCCACATGCGCCCTGCTCAAAGCTCTCTCGGATGATTCGTTCTGCGCGATTCCAAGAATCTCCAATCAAGGGCTCGTCTTTCATCCCTACCGCTTCCAGCCGAATTGGACCGTGGCCGAGGAACATTGCGACATTGCATGAGGTCTTGTTGTGGTAGTTGGTCATCGCAGTCGCATACGTCGACATGTCGAGGTCTTCAGGTGCGTAACCCAAGATACCGCTGAGGTAGTGCATGTACATCAGGTAGTTGTCATGCGAGAGTGGGGCTAGCGTGAGGCCGTCAGGAGCGATGATCTCAGTGGTCACACCTTGGCGAATGCCGCAGGCGTGTTGACCGTCGCGCAGTAGTGCTGCATCGGCGTGGGAATGGACGTCGATGAAACCGGGGGTTACGGCTAGACCAGTGGCGTTGATAACTCGAGTCGCGGTGGCGGAGGAGAGATCATCAATTGCGGATACTCGCTTGCCATCGATGCCAACGTCGGCTCTGATTCCGGGTGCGCCAGTGCCGTCGTATACCGTGCCGTTGATGATGAGAAGATCGAATTGCATCGGATTACCGTCCATTCGCTACAGAGCCATTGTCGGGTGGCTTGCAGAATATCCTACGCGCCGACTGTTAAGCCGCTATTTCGGACAGGAATCGGCGTTTAGTCTTGTGTGCCGTAGTGGTCGCGTTTGGCGAAGGTGTTGGCCCACGATGCGGTGCCTTGGAGAGACGAATCTTTGAACACAACGGGGTGTTCGAGCATTGTTTCCTCTTCGCCGTAAAGCTTGAGCGTGTTATAGGCGCGCAGGTAGATGCAGTCCTTGTCAAGGATTTCGCATTTTCCGGCGCGGGTGCCGCCGCATGGACCGTTGCGTTGGTTCTTCACGCATTGCGATTCTGGGCAGAGTTCGGCGATGTCGGGCAGGGAGCAGTCGCCGCAATCGCGGCAGCCGTAAAGCGGTACCTTCATCATCTGCTCTGCGGCGTGCGCGGCTTTGGTTGCTATTTTGCTTTTTTCGATCTGGCGATAGATGGCGGCGCTCGGTTTGAAAGCGGGGGCGTTGTGATCGAAAACGAAGTGTTTTCCGAATCGGCCGACGCGATATGGGAGGTCAGGATGGAGTGCGCGTCTTAGGAATGACGATCGTTTGCCGCGGCGCTTGGCGTATTCTCGATTGAGTTCATTGGACGCGATGTTTGGGCTCTCTCCCGGTTCGAAGAGGTAAAACTCGTTTGGTTGCGAGTAGCCGATCTCAGCGGCTGCGTCTTTCCACCCTTCGCCTTTGATGCCTTCTGCTATGTCGAGGATCTGCTCGATGCGCTTGTAGGTCAACCTGCCCGACAGATAGACGCCGCTGTATCCGCAGCCGCGAAGGACGGCGATCTGTTTGGCTGCGAGCTCGTTGAAGAAGGCTCGGCCGCGGTCTTTTGATTTGGCGGCGCTGTTAGCGACTTCAACCAACTCAGAATTGACAGCTACACCCGGGATCCCCCAACGCCCGAAAAACCTAGCGGCTGGGGCGCTTAAGACATAGATGGAACCCAGCACTGGGGGCACGATGCCGTTGTCGCCGTGTTTCCAGTTGAGGTATCGGATCAGTTCGTGGTGTTTTCGGGCGTCGTATCCTATCTGGGACACTAGCCATTCGGCACCGGTACGTAGCTTGAAATCCATCTTGTAGAACTGCGTGAGGTACTCGCCCTCGTGCAACTTGAAGGGGTTGACTGCTGCGCCGGGATGGAAGTTGGTGTGGTCGAGTTCGGTTTCGGAACTGCGTCGTCCGGGGAGTGTGACTCGCAAGCCGTTGTTCATTTGTCGGATCATCTCGAGCAATCCGACTGAATCGGTATCAAAAACTGGTTGTGCTTGGCCTGAAAATCCAGCAACAGGATAGTCGCCGGAAAGGCATAGGACGTTGCTGAAACCGAGGCTTGAGAGCGACCATAGACGGCCTTCCAGAGAGTTGCGGTTGTAGTCCTTACACGAAAGGTTGATTACCACCTCAACATCGCGGTCGAGAAGTTCTCGGCCTAATGTTTCCGGGGTTATGTGTGGATTGCCGCCGGGGTTGTCGGTGAAGCATACTGCGTCGATGCGACCTTCGTCGGCCGCTGTTTGAGCCAGTTCGACGGAGTGGCGGGCGTCGTTCCCCAAAGCCAATCCGCGGGAGGTTTCTATCTCGATTGCGACTGAGAAGCCGTCGGATAGACGTTCGGTCAAACTCGATGCGGAAATCGGGGACGCGTCATGGGTGGTCATGGCGCTCAATTATCGCGTGGAGAGAAAGGAATAAGATGAATCGTCAGTGCGAACCCGGATCTCCTATATGTCAATTCGAATCTTGGATCACTTGGCCTTGGCGCTCGCAACAGGTCTTGGAGTTGCTTACCTCACTCCTTTTGCGAAGGCTACGCTGGCGAGTGCGGTTACCGCGGCGGTGTATTTTGTGATCGCTCGTGGCGAGGTGAGTTTCAACGTGATGGTTGTCGGGGTTATTGCGGTTCTGTTTTTCGTTGGTGTTGCGGTGTCTGCTCGGGTGAAGTCTGAGGATGACCCTGATCCGAGCAAGGTTGTAATTGACGAGGTTGTGGGTCAGTTGGCGGCGTTGTTGATACTGGCTCCTGTGGAGTGGTGGTCTGTGCTTGCGGCGTTTGTGCTTTTCCGGATTTTTGATGTTTTGAAGCCTCTGGGTATTCGGCGGTTGGAGGCGATTGGTGGTGGCTGGGGCATCATGTTGGACGATTTGGCAGCTGGGCTCTTGGCGGCGGCGGTGATCAATGTTGCCGTCCTTATTGGTGGGGCCTTAACTTGATGCCGTTTTCTACCTCATGGTTCGACCTCCGATCGGGCCGCGGTGCTGGGAGATGTGGTCGCGTTTTCCTTTGGTGCGCTTTGCCAAGACGCCTTCTTTGACGGGCCAGGGAAGGACGCCGCAGCGTTCGGCCCAGGCTTCGTACTCCTTGAGCATCGATGCGGCTCGGGCTGGTTCGGATGCGGCGTGGTCATGCTGTTCGGTGCGGTCTTCGGGGATGTTGTAGAGCTCCCAAGGGCCGTCCCACTCTGCGACTAGTTTCCATTCGCCGATGCGGATGCCACGGTTGCCCTCGTGCTCGACGGCCACCGGGCGTTCGCGTGACCATTCCTTTCCGTCGAAGATGGGGGTGATGGATTCACCTTCCAAGGGCGTGATTTCGTTGTCGTTGTATTCGGCGGGGTAGGTCGCACCGATGGCGTCGTAGACTGTGGCGGCGATGTCGGTGATGGACATCGGGACGTTGTCGACGATTGCGCTTTCGGTTATCCGCGATGGCCAGTGGACGATGAAGGGTGTGGAGACGCCACCTTCGTGGATCCAGCGTTTGAAGAAGCGGAACGGGGTGTTGGAGACGTTTGCCCATGGGAGTTCGACGGCTTGGAATGTAGTGTCGGGGCCAGGTCGAAGTTCGGGGATGTCGCCGACGCGGACGGGTTCGCCTTCGAGGGTTGGGGTTGTGGCCCATTGCGAGGGATCGGGCCAGTCTGTGTCCTCTTGGAAGAGTTCGGCGCAGCCTCCGTTGTCCGAGAGGAACATGATCATGGTGTTATCGAATTGACCGTGCTTTTTGAGGGTGTCGATTACTTGACCGACGCCACGATCTACCTGCTCGATCATGGCGCAGTAGACGGCCATGCGGATGTCTTCGTACTCTTGGTTTTCGACTTCGTCCCACGGTGGGGCGTCTTCGTCACGGGCGGAGATGGGCCATTTTTCGTCCACGATGCCTAGCGACTTCTGTTGTTCGTGTCGGGAGCCTCGGATCTCGTCCCATCCGCGCATGTATTTGCCTTCGTACTTGACGATGTCTTCTTCCCATGCGTGGAGAGGCCAGTGCGGGGCGGTGAAGGCGATGTATTGGAAGAATGGCTCGCCGTCGGACATGGCATCGTCGATTTGGGAAGTGGCGTGGTCGGCGATGGCGTCTGTGAGGTGGAAGTCTGAAGTTTCGACTTGGATCAGGGATTCTTGGAGGACGAGGGCTTTGGGGTTCCAGAAGGAGTCGGCGGCTTCTAGGAGTCCGAAGTATTTGTCGAAGCCTCGTTGGGTCGGCATTGGGTGGGTGGCGTCTCCGGGAGTCCACTGGTCGCGCAGGCGACGGTCGTAGCCTCCGCCGACGTGCCATTTGCCGGACATGAGAGTGCGGTATCCGGCGGTTTTGGCTACTTCGGCCATAGTGACGCAGTTGTCGGTGAGGTAGCCTTGATAGCTCGGGACGCCGAGGTCGCCGGTCATCTGGCCGATACCTGCTTGGTGGGCGTCGAGTCCAGTTAGGAGTGCGGCGCGGGATGGGCAGCATCTGGCGCCGTTATACATCTGGGTGAAGCGGATGCCGTTGTATCCGAGGGAGTCGAGATTCGGGGTGTTGATCTCACCGCCGTAGCAGCCGATGTCGGAGAATCCGAGATCGTCAACCATGATGACGATGACGTTGGGGCGAGCGGCTTCCGTTTCGTTGGTCAATTCTGAGCCTTTCTGGTTCTGAACTAGTGGTTCGGTTTCGCTGACGATCAAGGATTGTATTGGGCGTCTTGTTCCATCGGATAGAGGGGGATGCGGCGGCGGTGGTAGGTGAAGGTGGACATATCGGCGGTAGTTACGCCGGGGGTGTTTACGAGGATGACTTTTCCGGCGATTGGTTGGTAAGCGGGTCGGGGAGAGACGACGCCTTTTGCGACGACGATGCGGTATCGTTCGGGGGTTATGCCGATGTGATACATCTGGGCGCGGACGGTGTTTCCGGCGCGGGCAGAGGTTAGGACGAGGGTCTGTCCCCCGTCGGTGTCCAGACGGGCGGTGACGCCGGAGTTGTAGAAGCGGAAGCCTCCGTGGGATGGTCCGAGTTCTTCGTATTGGCCGTCGGTGATGGCGCGGACGGTTCCGGTAACTCGTACGGGTTTGCCGTGCATATCGTCGGTCTTGCCGCCTACGTCTAGGGTGACGGTGCCTCCAACGCCGGCGGCTACGCAGGCATCGACGGATTCGGGGTCGTAGAGGGTTTGGAGGAATCCGGAGATTCCGCGTTCGACGGCTTCTGCGAGGATGTGTGTGGAGTCGGCTGATGATCCTCCGCCGATGTTGTCGCCGACGTCCATGAGGACGATGGGTCCGTTTCGGACTTCATCGTCTTCAGGGGGTGCGAGGGCGGTTCCGTCGGTGGCGACGACATCAGCTTCGTTGAGGTCGCGAGGGCCTTTGTAGTTAGCGACTGCGTAATCTAGGGCTTCGGTGATGGATGCGACTTGGACGTTGAGTTCAGCGCGTCGCTCCCATGCTTTTGCTGCCATGTCTTTGGCGACGGATTTTGCGAGTTCGGGGTCGCCGTCGGCGATGGCTACCCATGACATTCCCATCTTTTCGACGTCGGAATACGGGTAACCTTCGGCGACGGAGGTGTCCAGAATGCCGGGAGTTTCGTTGGCGGCTACTGCGTCTGCGACGAAGGATTTCAGGGGGTCTTCGCCGGTGAACTGTTTGACGATGTTGACGTACATGGGGGGCATCTCGATCCACTGGACGGGGTCGATCTCGCCTTTGGCAGCGCGGTAGATGAGTTCGGCGGTTTTGCGGCCTCGGGGTTTGGGGTCGAGGTGGGGGTTTGTGCGCCAGACGATGCAGACGTCGGTGTGTTCGACGATGGGTTTTGAGACGTTTCCGTGCATGTCGAGGGTTACGCCGACGCGCATGTCGGGTCCGACGATTTCGCGGACGGCTCGGCAGAATTCGCCGTCCATGTCGGGGAACTCTTCGCTGACTGCTGCGCCGTGGTTTGAGATTAGGACGGCGTCCCATGGGCCTTGGTCTCGGAGCATGCCGAACATCTCGACGGTTAGGCGGTCGTATGCGTCTTTGGTGATGGTTCCGATGGGTCCGGTGACGGCGTACATGAGGGGTACGAGTTCGAATCCGAGTTCCTCGGCGGCTTGCATGTAGCCGGAGATCGTGTAGGCGGCGTCGCGGAATTTGTCGAAGATCTCTTCGCCTCGGAGGATGCCGGATGCTTCGAATGCGGCGTAATCGGCGGGGACGGATGAGAATGTGTTTGTTTCGTGGGAGATGCCGAGTAGTGGGATGCGCATTGGGTTGTGCCTTTTGGTTGGTGCCTTGGGGCGGGTTGGTTCTCTTTACTATGCGAAGGTTATCTGATGGTGGTGGAGGCGTGTTTTTATGGCCACTGGGGGTGGCTGTGTTTTTCTGCTCCTCCCCCTGCGCCTTTTCAGGGGCGCAGGGCTG
>CAZMBB010000047.1:0-13984 GCA_964564575.1 uncultured Dehalococcoidales bacterium | reverse complement strand
GCTTCCAGCGCTTCGATGATCTGGTCCCCTACCCGGTAGACCGGATCGAGGGAGTTCATGGCGGCTTGAAAGACCATGGAGATGCGATCCCATCGATGCGCCCTCATCTCGTTCTCGCTGAGCGGGACGACATCGACGCCGTTCAATGTGATGCTGCCGGAAACGAGTCTTGCGTTGTCGGGCAGCAGTTTCAGCAGCGTCATGGCGATAGAGGATTTGCCGCAACCCGATTCGCCGACCAAACCGAGCGATTGACCGCGTTCGACCGAAAATGAGACGCCGTCGACTGCCCTTACCGGTCCGGCACGAGTCGCGTAGTGCATCGTCAGGTCTTCGACGACAAGGACGGGATCGGTGGTCATCGGCTTCTGAGCCTCGGGTTGACTACCTCGTCGAGCGATCTGCCGACGAGGTAGAAGGCGGAACACAGGAGCGTGATGGACAGGCTCGCGGGGAATATGAGCCACCAGAACTCGGTGACTTGCAGCAGGTATCCGGCGGATTCTGTGGTGTGGATCATCAATCCCCAACTCATGCGAACGTCGAGCAGCCCGAGGAAGCTAAGGACGGCCTCGGAGAAGATGGCGCTGGTGACGGTGAACATCATGTAAAGGAACGAGAGCGGGAGGAGGTTCGGTACGATGTGGATGAGGATGATGTGGAAATGTCCGCCTCCTGCGGCTCTGGCAGCGTCGATGTACGGTTTTACGACCACGGAGAGGGCCTGCGATTTGAGGACGACGCCGGTTGCCCCGAAGCCGGAGAGGATGCCGATGATCAACGCGAGTTCGAAATGTTCGACGCCGATGAGTGCGCTGAGGACGATGAGCACGCTTATCGCGGGCATCATGATCATGATGTCGGCGAGCCTCATCAGCAAGGTGTCGACCCATCCACCGAAGTAGGCGGCGATTGCGCCGACGGCGGTGCCGATTACGACGGTCACGGTCGCGGCGAGCAGTCCGAGCAGGAACTCGGATCGCGCGCTGAACATCAGTTGGCTGAGGATGTCCCTGCCCAGAGGATCAGTGCCGAGAAGGTGTTTCAAACTCGGCGGGGCGGGCTGCTGAGTCTCGTCGAATGCGTATCCGACGACCGGATCGTAAGTTCGAGGCTCCCAAACCGTGTTCATGAGGATTGGATGTGCGAGGGCCAGCAGGGCGTATAGTCCGATGATCGTCAGACCGATGATCCCGATTCGAGTTCTGGCGAAAAGCTGCCAGCTCTCGCGAAGGGATTGCGACGCCAATCGAAGGCGCGCCCGCCACAGCCCGGTTGGGGCTGCACGTTGTGTATTGACCGTCGACATCAGTATCTGATCCTCGGGTCGAGATAGGCGTAGAGGATGTCAGCGACGAGGTGAGCGACGAGGACGAAAATCCCGACGAACACGAAGGCCCCGACGGCCAGCGGCAGATCTTCGGTCAGCGTCGCCGATACAAGCGTCTGTCCCATTCCGGGCCAAGAGAAGATCGACTCGGTGATGACGCCGCCATCGACTGCGAATGCGAGGCTGAATATGAAACTGGTGACGACTGGCAGCAAGGCGTTGCGAGCTACGTGTTTATCGCGCACGGCGCGTTCGGTCAAACCTTTGGCTCGGGCTGCCATGACGAAGTCTTCCCGCATCGTCTCCAACATGCTGTTGCGGGTTAGCAACATCGTTCCCGCAAAACTGATCAGCGTCAAGGTCACGACGGGCAACACCATGTGGCGCACAATGTCCCACGCATAGACTGCGGTGCCGGATGAAAACCAGACACCGACGACGGCTAGGGATGCCAATACGATGCTTGCGATGCGGATGATTCGCGCGTTCCCCATCCTTCGCTGGCCAGTGATCACGAACACGGCGAAGACGACGATCGACACTACGAATGCGGTCAGGATCATCTGATTGAAGACTGTGTTGGCGTCGATGGGCGCTTCCCTCCAGAGGACGGGGTCGAGGAACTTGCCTATGGGCAGCCAACCCGCTTTGAAAGCGAAGAGCCAGATCATCATCAGGCCGAACCATGGAGTGAAGACGGTGTATAGCGTCACACCGCCGACGGTGGAGGTGTACTCGAACCATCCTCCGCGACGCCAGGCTAGGACCTTGCCGAGCGCGAATCCGAGGTAGAACGACAGGGCTGTGGCGGTCATGAAAAGGACGACGGTTCTGGGCAACCTCTCCATGATGACGTCGGCGACTGATCGAGGGTAGTGGCTGAACGAGATCCCGAAGTTGCCGGTGAAGGTGTTGCGGATGTGGACGAGGTATTGCTTCCACAGAGGTTCATTCACACCGAAGAGGTCTTGGAGTCTCTCTCGGGTTTCCGGAGGGACGTCAGGATTGAGGGCGTAAAAGTTACTGACGTCTCCCGGCTGCGCGTTGACGATGAAGAAGACCAGCGTTAGGAACACGAACAGAGTGACGAGAATCTGTGCCGATCTCTTCAGCAGGTATTTGGCCATCAGCCCGTCCTGGCGTTCATGCCGGAGGCGTCCCCCGTTATTGGTTTTTGCTGTTTATGCGTGTCGGTTTGGGGGGCAACTCGCCCCCGTCGATCAAAACGACGGGGGCGGGTTTGTTACTTAATTACGACTTCCTGCTGCATGCCGTTCTGTTGTTCCAACCCGCCGAGCACGGAGGTGTAGGGGAACTCGATCCTCGATGGACGGTATGCATCCAGTTTCGGCGTGGTGAACAGCGGCACGTAAGGCAGGTCTTCGGCTAGGAACTCCTGAAGCTGGAACGCTTTATCTCTCGCTCCTTCGATTGTCGTCTCGGACAGTAGCCCAAGAGAGAGGTCGTCGAACTGCCCGTTGGCGTATCCGCCCCAGTTGTAACCGCCACCGATTTCGGGGGAATGCCTGCTGTGGAAGAAATTCTCCAGGTAGTCGGGGAAAATCGACAGACTCCATCCGAGGATCCACATGTCGAGGTCTTCGGCTACGTTGTCACTGAATAGTTCGTCGACGATGACGTTGAATCCGGTGAGTTGGGCGCGCACTGGAATGCCGACGTCGGTTAACCAGCGTTCGACCCAGATGGCGAATGTGGACCGCATTGGATCGTAGCCCGCGCTGGGAGCCAAAAGCGTCATCTCAGGTACCGGCGAACCGTCGGGCATTTTTAGTCCTTTGCCCTGCTTGGAGATGAAGGCACCGTCCTCGCTGACCTCCGGTTCCTCCTCGAAGGTGAAACCAGCTTTCTTTAGGAGTTCGACGGCCTGAGTGATACGCTCTCCCCTGCTCAGGTCTTTGCCGAACTTCGGGACATCTGCATTGTGCCAGAACTCGTTGCCTTCGGGGACCATGGCGTAGACGGGGATCGCGGCGTCTTGCAGTACGGTTCTGGCGACGAACTCCTTGTCGATGACCGTGGCGACTGCTTGTCTGAATTCCGGGATGTCCATCGGAGGCTTTCGAACATTGAAGCCGAGGTATCGGACGCCGTTGTTGGCGTTCGCGGCGATTTGCAGGTCAGGGGTGTTCCTGACGCGGTCGAGGAAGCCTTTTTCCAAACCGAGGGGGTTGAAGACGTAGTCGATGTCGCCGTTGGTCAGAGCTAGGATCGCTGCGTCCTGGTTGCCGTAGATGCTGAACAGCTCCGATTCGACATGGGGCCCGACTTCGTATTCAAGAACCTTATCCCCCTCGGCCTCACCGAAATACGTCGCCGAGTGTCCGGTGCGCTCGTTGGATTGCGAGTACGCGCCGTTGGCGTACATGGTGACGACGGTGCCTTGGTCAAAGAAGTTGGGATCGGTGTTGTTCTCGAAGAAAGCGCCGGGTTCCCACTTGCTGAACACGAAGCCGCCGAGGGTGGGTTCACCGTCGGGGACGTGTGCGAATAGCGCTTCCTGTTGCTGCTCGATTTCGCCTGCCTTCTTAACTTCTTCGATGACCGGCGCCCAGTAGTGCTCGGCGAGGACGGGCATGAATCCTAGCCCGAACTGCCACACGCTCAAACCGGGAGTCTGCGGATTGCCTTCGGCGTCGGTGGTCTTGAAGAAGACCTTCAGCGTGTGGGTGTCGATAGCTTCCACCCGGTCGAGAAACACCGGATCGACTGCCTGTGCCCAGTTTGAGGAGAGCTGCAAATCAAGCACAGTGTTCACAGTGAATACGAAGTCGCCGGCGTCCAACTCATGCCCGTCGCTCCACACCACGCCGGTCTGGAGCGGTACTTCGGCGGTCCAGAACTCGCTGTCGCCGACGGTCTCTTTTACGAGATCGGTTGGAAAGTCGGCGGCGAGACTTGGGATCCAATCGAAGCGCTGGTCGGAGTAGCCGTACAACGATCCCGAGTGTCCGTCGAGAACGTATTGCGTCCACACGGAACCCGCCGGTCCGCCGTAGTAGTTCCAGAAATTCCTAGAGATCGGTTCCTCGAAGATTCCCATCTGGTAGATCGGCGGCCCTGCAGATACCTCCGGCTCCGGGGTTGGCTCGATGATCTTCTCCACCTCCACGATCTTTTCTACCTCGACCACCTTCTCGACGGGCACCTCCACCTCAACTTCCACCTCTTTGATCACCTCCTTCTCAACCTCCACCTCCTTGATGACCTCTTTCTCAACCTCTACCTCTTTGATCACCTCCACCGGCACTTCTTTGATGATGGTGACCGGCTCCGCCTCCCCTTGGCAAGCAACGATCGCTATGGCAACCAATGCGACCGAAACGATAATCAAATATCTCGTCATCATCGAAACCTCCATGGGCCCGTATCCTCGCATCAGAGTGACGGTCTACTTACATCTAATAGGAGTCTATACTCACGCTACAGCAAATCAGATCCCTACGACGAACACAAATTTCGCCGCTGAATTTACCCTTCTGTTGAGAAACTTGCTGATGTTCTGACCGCCAAAATCTCGGCGCGATAATGTCTTGCCACACCCTATCGTTGAGCACTTCACCATGTCCCTGACCAACAGCAACCAAACCAAAGTCATCATCGTCGGCGCAGGCCACAACGGACTAGTCGCCGCCGGATACCTCGCTCGCGCCGGACTCAACGTCCAAGTCCTCGAACGCAGAGACGTTGTTGGTGGCGCAGTCGTCACCGAGGAGTGGTTCCCCGGATTCCACATCTCTACCTGCTCATACGTCTGCCACATCCTCCAGAAAAAGGTCATCGACGACCTCGAACTCCGACAATACGGCTTCCACGTCTATCCCATCGACCCCTCACGCGTCCACCCCTACCCTAACGGCAACGCCGTAACCTTCTGGCACGACGACGCCCACACCGTCGAGCAGCTCCGCGACCGCTACCCCGAGGACGCCGACGCATGGTTCGCATGGGCCGACTTCTGGCACAGCGCCGTACGCATTCTCAGCGACTACTACCTCGGACCGCCGCCGTCCCTCGCCGAACTCACCGACCGATTCCGACAGGAAGGCGAAGAGGAACTTCTCGAAACCCTCCTCACCGTACCCCTGAAAGACCTCATAAAACGCTACTTCGTCTCCGACGAGGTAAGAGCCGCCGTCAGCACCGGCGCAATGGACATGGGCGACATCAGCGCGCCCGGCAGCGCATACATCGCCGCCCTCTACCGCTTTAGCGCATTCCGCGAAGACACCGAAAACTACGGCATCGTACGCGGCGGCATGGGTGGCATCACCCAGTCTCTCGCACGATCCGCCGAGGCTTCAGGTGCCAAAATCCAAACCAGCGCCGAAGTCAACCGCATCCTCGCAAAAAACGGAAAAACCACCGGCGTCGAACTCAAAAACGGCGAAATCATCGACGCCGACATCGTAATCTCAAACGCCGACCCTAAGCGCACCTACCTCACCCTCCTAGACGAATCATCCCTAGACACCGACTTCCTCAACGAAGTCAAATCCCTAAAAACCCAAGCCGCATCCGCCAAATTCCTCTGCGCCGTCAAGGAACTCCCCGACTTCTCTCGTCACCTCGGACCCAACTTCGATCCCAAGCACTTGGCAATGATCACCATCTGCCCATCCGTCGATCAGAGCGAGATGGCATGGAACGACTGCAAGAACGGAATAGTCACCAAAACTCCCATCATGCAGTTGCAGATCCCCTCGGTCTACGACGATTCGGTCGCACCCGAAGGCCACCACGTCCTATCCCTCTGGATCTACTTCCTACCCCCACACGTCAAAGACTCCTCATGGTCAGATGTGCGCCAAGAATACGGCGAGTGGCTCATCGACTACGTAACCTCATACGCCCCAAACTTCCGTGACTCCATCATCGACTGGACACTCCTAACACCCGAGGACATAGAAGACCGCATCGGGCTCACCGACGGCAACATCCGACACCTAGACATGATCCCCCAGCAGATGATGTCCCGCCGACCTCTTCCCGGATGGTCCGACTACCGTTCACCCATCGCTGGCCTATACCTCTGCGGTGCAGGAACCCACCCCGGCGGCGAAGTAACAGGCGCTCCCGGACACAACGCAGCCCACGTCGTCCTTGAAGACCTCGCCCAATAACACCCGCCCAATCACACCCGATCAATGAACACCCGCTCCGTCTGGCGACCTGACAAAGACGAGGTCATCGTCGAAAACGGCGCTGTCGCCACTGCTCATCCAATTGCCGCACAAGTCGGCGTCGACATCCTAAAAAACGGAGGAAACGCCGTCGACGCCGCCATCGCCACCGGCTTCTGCCTCAACGTCGTCGAACCGTCAAGCTCCTGTATCGCTGGGCACGGTCAGATGATCGTCCACATGGCAACCGAGCGCCGCAACGTCGCCATCGAATACGGACATCGCGCACCAAAAGCCGCAACCGCCGATATGTTCAAGATCACCGGACAAGCGGTCACCGGAAACGGCATCTATCAGGTCGAAGACAACGCCAACGCCGTCGGACACCGCGCTGTGGGTGTCCCCGGAGTCACCGCCGGCATGTGCCGCGCTCACGAGCTACTCGGCTCTCTCCCCCTCGAGCAACTACTCGAGCCTGCCGTCCACTATGCCAAGGAAGGCTTCGACGCAGACTCGACCACAACCCTCGGCATCGCCAACAACATGCCCAACTTCATCCGCTACGGAGAAACGGCAAACATCTTCCTAACTAACGGCTTTCCTCCTCCTCCCGGAACCAAAATCGTCCAGCGAGACCTCGCAGACACCCTCGAACGCATCGGTAAAGAAGGCAAAGACGCACTGCACCGCGGCGAGATCGCGGCAGCCATCGACGAGGAGCTGAAACGAAACGACGGCATCCTGACCGCCCAAGACCTCGCCGATTATGAACCCTTGGTGCTCGCTCCTGCTGAAACCTCCTACAGAGGTCATCAAATCCTAAGCTGCCCCGTACCCGCAGGCACCATCACAACCCTTCAAATCCTCAACATCCTCGAAAACTTCGACCTTCAAAACCTCACACACGCCTCGCCAGAGCACCTGCACCTATACATCGAGGCAGCACGCCACGCATTCGCCGACCGTTACAGCTACATAGGCGACCCCGACTTCGGACCAGTGCCGACCAACGGCATCCTGTCGAAGAACTATGCACGGCTGCTAGCAGATGCCATCGACCCTACGACAGCGAAGCTCGAAGACGAGCGAGAAATCCAACCATGGGTCGCATACGCCGACTCCCCGCTCCATGACCCGTGGCCTCACGACTCGCAACCATCGCCCGAACACACTCTCCCCGCTTCGCCGCCCAGCGACGGCGACTGCACAACCCACTTCAGCATCATCGACCGCGACCGAAACATGGTCGCCTGCACCCAGACCGCCGTCGGCGGATTCGGCTCCTCCGTTATTGTTCCTGGCACCGGAGTTCTGCTGACTAACGGCATGGTCGTCTTCAACCCGATGCCCGGAACCGCAAACTCTATCGACGGATATAAACGCGGCCTAAACAACATGTCCCCTGTTCTCGTCCTCAAAAACGACGAACCATTCCTCACCGTCGGCGCACCCGGCGGACGCAGAATCATCTGCCGCATCGCACACATCATCTCCAACATCATCGACTTCGGCATGTCCATGCAGAACGCCATCACCGCCCCCTCCGTCGACGCCGCAGAACGCGAAACCTTCATCGACCACCGCATCGACCCAAAAACCACCGAAACCCTCACAAACATAGGCCACAACACCAAAACCATCCCCGAACCCGCCACCGGCGGAGCATTCTCCCGCCCCCGAGGCATCCTAATAAACCCCCAAACCAACAACCTACACGCAGGCGTCCACCCCTTCGGCCCAGACCAAGCCCAAGGCTACTAACCCCCCATCGTCATTCCCGCGAAAGCGGGAACCCAAGGGTGGTGCAGGGCATGGGAGGGGCCGCCCCCTTCGCAAAGCGAAGGGGGCGCGGGAGCGAAGCGACAGCGGGGGATGCCCGGGCGGAAGGGCGGCAGGGGTTTCCCCCATTCATGGGGGAAATGTCCGAAGGACAAAGGGGGCCTACCACGCAAACACGCCACGCATCGCATCTGAATACAGTTCCACAAAAGGCCCACTTCACGACGGGTCAGTGCGAGCCAACCCCGTAGGGGCCGTTCGAGAACGGCCCGGGGGTGGGGCTGCGAAGGAAGCAAAGCGCCCTTCGCAGAAAGACGGACTCACCCCAAAACCACCGTCCACTCCCACAACCTCTTCCCCCAACTAAAACCGTCTCCAACTAAGAACACATCCCCTCTCCCCCAAAACACCCGTCAACAGCGGGAGAGGGCCAGGGTGAGGGCACCGGGGCGGACAAACGGGCGGGACTGGCCCTTCAACCAACTCCCCCACCCACTTCTGGGGCCTATGCGGACGCTCCATCGCTGGCATAATCCTCTACGCCAAAAACACAAACAAACCCTGGACCGCAACCGCCGTAGCACAACCACACTACACACCCGAAAACTACCAGCAAATCTACCTAGACCGCTCAAATCGAGTAGCAAACCTCCTAAACCTAGACACCCCCCTAAAACCCAACGACATCAAAACCCTCACCGGCTACACCAAAACCTACGGCGTCCCCACCGACCTAGGCATCCAAGCAATGCACCTAGTAGCCAAAACCGAATCCATCATCCTAGACCCAACCTACACCGCAAAATCAATGTCCGCCCTAATCGCCGAAATCCAAAAAGGAAACCTAGACCCACAAACCCCCACAATCTTCATCCACTCCGGCGGACTACCCCAAACCTTCGCATTCCCAAACCAAATCTGGAACACCTAACAACGGCCGTCATTCCCGCGCCTCTACGTCATTCCTGCAATTACCCTCGTCATTCCTGCGAAAGCAGGAACCCAAGGGTGGATGCATGGCCAGGGTTTCCCCCGCTCGCGGGGGAAATGTCCGAAGGACAAAGGGGGCCCTCCCCTTCGCGAAGCGCAAGGGGACGCGAGCAAACGAAGCGAGATCGCAGGGGATGCCCGCCGAGGCGGAAAAACCCATTGACAAACCAACCCATGTTCGAATATAATCAATCCTAAGGCAAGCGCAGGAGTTGTAGAGGTCGTTCGTGAAGAGCGGCAGCCCGCAAGGGTGGGATCCTCGAAACCTGGGGCCTTAATGAAGGAAATCCTCCAAGTCCTCGATTTGGGGGATTTTACGTTTCAGCGCCTCGTAATCCTCCGGCCAGAACTTCATCCCATAGCTCAAAATCTTGCCATCGTGCCGATAGAGCGTCTTCGCAAGATGCCGGAAATACGCAGGTTCCGCCTCTCCGTATCGGTTCGGCCTCAGCGCAAAGTGCGTGCTTGTAGCCACCGCGTCCGCCACCTGCAAACCCGCCAACTGCGAATGCTGCACCGAACGCACTTGAGTCGGATCGATCACTGAACCATCGATCTGCACGCCAGACGAGATGCTTTTCGACCGGCGAATCAACCGGCCGAGATACGATCGAATCTCTTCGTACGACATGTTCGCACGGTCAGAGAAGATGATCTCAGCAGATCGGTTCTGGTCTCCCCTGCCCTGTCCGGCACGACTCAACATCCACGACAACCGCTCCACCAAAAACCGCGTCGTGTATCGATAAAGCAGATGCTTCGTGCCCTGAAACTTCGACACCTCTCGGATCGACGGCTTATAGACCGCGATGTTGACCGTGCGAACGTCCAAATTGCCTACACGTCGAATGTACGGCACTCGTTGCTCATGCTTCAACTCAGAAAAATGCAACGGAGACTTCAGAGCCTTTCCCAACACCCTGCGCGTCTCTCGCAAACACTCGACCATCTGCAAATCATTGAACCGACGAGTCACCACCGCCGATAACACAAACCACCGCGAACTCCCCGATCCATCCGGCTTGAACACAAAACCCTCGTCACCAGACTCATCAATGTACGCCACGAAGCTAGTCTGGTCTTTCTTGGAAACAGTCATAGCATATCAATGCTAATTCTTCCCCAAACCGAAACCCAATCCTGCTCCGTCGTTCCTGAACCCCACAATATTCATTCACTCCGGAGGCACCCACGAACCTTCGCCTTCTCGGACAATAGCTAATTCCACGGCTGATATCCCGAACATATCTTACGAGTCCTAACTCTGATCGGGGGTCCCAGTTGTGTGTTATCCTCGCGTTGCTCAATCTCACAGGCTAATGAGATTGTCCAAAATCTGTCATGTAATGCCAAACAACGGGGTCCAATGTGAAAGCGACTGAAGCGAAATTACTTGATTTTCTCCGCAAATCGCAACAGTTTGTCATCCCAATCTACCAACGTACATACTCTTGGACGACACGAGAGTGTGAACAACTGTGGGATGATATTATCAGAGTAGGCCGTTCCGCCGAAATCCCTGCGCATTTTATTGGGTCAATAGTGTACATTGAGCAAGGACTATACCAAGTCACCAGCAACTCCCCACTCCTCGTAATTGACGGCCAACAACGGCTCACTACAGTCACATTAATTATCGAAGCTCTAGCGCGGAATTTGGGTGAAGGAGAGCCCTATCCTGATTTTTCGACGCGAAAACTCCGTAATCGGTACTTGCGCGATCCTGACGAAACTGGTGAAGCCGCCCAAAAACTTCTCCTTACACAGACCGATAAATCAACTCTCAACGCAATCCTCAACCAACGCGAGTTACCTTCCTATCACTCTTTGCGGGTTGAAGAGAATTTCCAATTCATACTTAGTAGGGTTGAAGGTATTAAAGATGATATCTCAACGCTTTGTCAAGGACTTGCTAAACTGATGGTGGTCGACATATCCTTGAGCCGCGATCAAGACAATCCACAATTGATCTTTGAAAGCATGAACTCTACCGGTAGAGAACTGTCTCAAGCGGATTTAATAAGAAATTACGTCTTGATGGGGCTAGAACCTCTCCAACAAGAGTCTATTTATAACCATCATTGGCGGCCAATGGAGGAAGCATTCGGTCAAAAAGCATACGCCGATCATTTTGACAATTTTATGCGCTATTACCTTACAGTCAAAACCCGAGAACTACCTAACAAAAACAGGGTTTACGAAGTATTCAAGGCCTATGCTAGACGATTTGTCGAGAATGGTGAGATTATTGATGACTTGATCGCCGATATACACAAATATGCTAGATATTATTGTGCGATGGAATTGGGACAAGAGACCAATCCTAAATTGGCGGATGCATTTGCTGATTTTCGCGAATTGAAGGCCAATGTCGCATATCCTTTGTTGCTTCCCGCATATGACCGGTACGCTTTGGATCATATATCCGATGCGGAACTGGAACGGATCGTCAGATTGATCGAAAGCTACGTGATTCGGCGATCAATATGCGATATCCCGACAAATTCCATGAATCGCACATTCGAGGCTTTCCCTGCCGCTTTGGACGACCATCGCTACCTACAAAGTATCGAAGCTACGTTCGCTGCGCTATTGTCGCGTGCTCGTTTTCCACGCGACGAGGAATTCCGTAGAGAGTTGATTGGCCGAGATTTCTACAATTACCCAAGGCGCAGTTATTTTTTGCGGCGATTGGAAAATTTCGGTCGGAAAGAGCGTGTACGCGTAGATGACTATACGATCGAGCACATCCTACCCCAAAATCCGGATCTATCGTCATCATGGCGTCGTGCCCTGGGAGAAGGCTGGCAACGAGTTCACGAAACTTGGCTCCATACCCTTGGCAATCTGACTCTAACCGGATACAACGCGGAGTACAGCGATCGGCCATTTGAACAGAAACGAGACATGGAAGGCGGCTTTAAAGAAAGCCCGTTACGCCTCAACTCAGGACTTGGTCAACTGGCAACCTGGGATGCAGACTCAATTCTTGAAAGAGCTCAAAACCTCGCAATCAAGTCGATCCAAATTTGGCCTATGCCTTCAGTGCCCCAAGCAATAGTTGACGAATTCAAACGTTCGGCAAAATCCCGGCCTTCTTCTGCCACGCATGAACAACACGAATATCTGTCACCTGGAAGGCCTGCTCGCATACTTTTCGACGCTCTGAAACCAAGAATCCTTGAGATCGACGATTTGGTATACGAGGAACCCAAAGCGAGATATATCTCGTACAAAGCAGAAACTAATTTTGTTGATATAACTGCGTTAAGTAGGCAACTCAAAATCTGGTTAAACGTGCCATTCCATGTTTTGGACGACCCACAAAACATCGCGAGAGATGTGACTAACATAGGACACCTTGGCGCCGGAGATGTAGAGATTAGATACGACAACCCCAAAGATGTCCCGTACATCATGAGTCTGGTCCGGCAATCATTCGAATGGCAAATGGACCAAACCGAACCGTGGGCGTGAATGAGTGTTGTCGAAATACGCTTGTTGAACGTTGATAACCCCGAAAGTGTGCTCCATTTGGAGATTATTCATTCAGAACGGTCCGTCAGCTAACCAGCCAGCGACCATGCCTTAACATCCATTCCCGCAATCCTCAGTTCAAACAGCCCTGACCAACCGCGCCTTCAAACACTCTCCTCCAGACGATCCCCTTCAACGAATTGCAGTGCCATAAAGCAGCTGCGAATAATCAAGATGATCAGTCATTACCCCTTCGGTGTCCTTGTAAGTCGCCCCCGCCGCCTCACTCCCAATCGGCGCTGCATAGTCCCGGTTCGAGTTGAAAGGCGGATCCAGATAGATCAAATCCACACACCCATCATTCATCCCCCGCATCACATCCAGATTGTCCCCCTCGAAAACCGTCCGATTAGGAACATTGCAAACACCAACATGCGCCTTCGCCATAGCCATACCACCCAGTGTACGCCCCCAAATCCCTCACAAAGAAAACACCAACAACCCAACTACCAACCTAAACAACGCAACACCAAATCCCAAGAATCCCACAAAAACCCCAACAATCCCCGTTCAGACAACACCCCGCCGATTCCTCAACCGCTTGACCTCCAAACTCTCCCGGCCGAAGTTCAACAACAACCCCACGTCCAATCCAAACACCTCCAGATAGTTGCGCACTTGCACCACATGCAACCGATCAAACGGCGCCGACAACGTCTTCAACTCCACCAGAACAACCCCCTCCACAAAAAAGTCGACCCGCCGCGTACCGACCTGAACCCCGTCATAGAACACCGGCATGTCACTCTCCCGCTCAAACGAAATCCCCTGCCTACGCATCTCGTAACCCAACGCCCTCTGATAGATCAGCTCCTGAAACCCAAACCCGATCTCCGAATGCACCTTCATACCACACCCGATCACCAACCACCACATCCTCTCACACCCCCAAACCCCAACTAAAACCTCCATCGGCCATGGACGAATCCCCTCTCCCGCTCGGCGGGAGAGGGCTAGGGTGAGGGCAACCGGGGCGAAAGGGAGGCCGGGTTTCCCTCGCTCGCGGGGGAAATGTCCGAAGGACAAAGGGGGCACACACCGCAACCCAACCCAAAACCATTCCCCCAAACAACTAGAACCAAATCCCAATAATCCCACAAAGTCCCCAATAATCCCCGTTCAGACAAAACGCGCTTGACAACGCCAACATATGTAGTAATATAGAAACCACATCGACGGATCGAACACAGTGCTGCGCAGACGTGTG
>CAZMBB010000046.1:0-14467 GCA_964564575.1 uncultured Dehalococcoidales bacterium | reverse complement strand
TCTGCGGTCTCGGTAGCATCACCGCGTTGTTTGCTAAACGTCCAGCATCGCCGGCAGTGCAGAGGAGGTTGGCGGCGCGGAGGATGAAGCCAAGTTAAGTCCGGGCGAGTAGATGCTGTTTGATTTCGGCGGCTATTTCGTATTCCCTTTCGAGGGAAATAAGAACATCTCGGCTCGGTTTGCTCGGTTGCTTACCTTCCAAAACCGCGATATGAGGCGGTCCGTTGCCCCAATCAGAGCCAACCTTGCGTCGGGGCACTACATGCATATGGAAGTGCGGAGCTTCCTGTCCGGCAACAACTCCGTTGTTCTGGATGAGATTCAAGCCGTCGGGGTCGTATGCCTTTAGCAATGCTGTTGCCACTCTCCGGACCGCATGCATTATTGCGGTGGCCTCTTCGTCTGTCAGATCAAAGAGCGTGGGCGCGTGCCTTCGTGGAATCACATAGACCTGACCCGACTCGAACTGTTTCCAGTTGACGAAGGTCAGCGTTTGCTCAGTCGTTTCTACAATCCCTTTGTCTTCACGACCAGCGATGACTTCACACAGGAAGCAAGGATCATCGGATGACGGCTGCTTACCGCGGCGCGCGCCGCCTGGGCCGGTTGGAACATCGATGGGCACGCGGCGTTACCTCATCCCAGCAACATACCCCACGCCCGGAAAGACATCAGGCAACGCCAAACGGTCTCCGTTCAGGTATTGCCAAGCGCGTATGCGGCGGGCAAGTTCAAGCGCCTTCTCGCCGTGCTGCTCCGTGTAAAACAGGTTCGTCGTCTCGTACGGATCGTCGTTGAGGTTGTATAGCTCGCAGAAATCGCCCACCGCTAGATTGAGCTTCCACCCATCGGAGGTGATGATCACGCGATGCGGGATGTCGCGTTGGAGTTCTAGGGGTGACATTGGCAGCTTGAGCCCGTCAAGACCGCGTCCATGCCAAGCAATGATCACGTCATTGCCATCGAGGGTCGATTCACCCGCGATCACATCTGCCTTGCTCTCACCTTGGCACATTTCCGGCACATCGAAACCCATGAGATCAAGCAACGTCGGGACAGTGTCGATGTGGGAATAGCGACCGTGGATACGTCGACCTTCAAGCCACGGAACGCGCACCAGCATCGGGACTCTCACTGTGTCTTCGTACATCACCATCTTGTGCAAGATGTAGTGGTCGCCTAGTTGGTCACCGTGCTCGCTCGTAAACACTACGATTGTGTTCTCGGCCAGACCGAGTTCGTCGAGTTTATTCAGGATGTTCTCGATGGCGCGGTCGAGGAGAGTTACTAGCCCGGCATAGCGCGCTTGGATTTGTCGGAGGTCGGATTCTTCTTGCCCAGGTGGCGAGATGGCTTCGCCGCGGAGTTCTTTGGCGGCGGTAGGAGCAGCCCAGTCTTCGCCGGTCTTGTATAGCTGCGCCATTAGTTGGTGCATCAGGGATGCGTCTTCTGGCGGATCCTCCATGAAGATGGGAGATTCGGGGATCGAGTCGGGATCGTAGTAGTCGTTTAGGGGCCCGGTGTACGGGAAGTGTGGTTCTAGGAAGTTGACGTAGAGCGCGAAGGGGTTGTCGCGGTTGCGTTCGAGGAAGCTGCTGACTTCGCGGCCGAGGTATGAGGCTTTGGTGTGCTCTTCCGGCAGATCGTGTGCGAAGGGACGGCTGAAGACACGGAGGCCGTTGACTTCGGCGTCGGGTTCGTAGCCCTGCGAGATCAAGTAGTGGTGATACGGGCTGAACTCGTTTTCGATGTCAGGGTTGTCGCTCCAGACACGGTAGCCATCCTCGATGGGATGCCACTCGTCGAAACCGCGGCGCTTGCCGATCTCGTCGCCGAGGTGCCACTTGCCAAAGTAGGCCTTGTGGTAGTCATTTGGCAGGTGGTCAACGATGGTGCCTATCTCATCTGGCAACGGGACGTTGTTCTTGTAGGCGCCATTGGTGTGGGGCCAAGTGCCGGTCATGATGGTGGAGCGGGAGGGCGTGCATATGGGAGATGAGACGTAGCAGTTCTCAATAACGGAGCCGGTATCGGCGAGACGGTTCATGCCGGGCGTCTCGATCCAGTCGTTGCCGTAAGCGGCCATGGTGTCGGCGCGTTGTTGGTCGGAGAAGATGAAGAGTAAGTTCGGTCGATCAGGGCGCTGAGCCATTTCTGATGCCTCCGGTTTGCTGGACTACAGATACTTAGCTGCTGCCAGAATCGGCGAAAACTGATCGCAGATCAGGCGCGAGGTGGACTGGAGAGTCCGCATACCGATAACAACGAGTAATTCGATTTTCGCCCGTCCGATAAACCGGCGGATCCGCCGACATGCACTCATCCATCCGATATGCACAACGGTCATAGAAGTTGCAACCCGTCAACTCGACTTCTTCCTCTTCTCTGGCCTCCTGTTCCCTCCCCCACTGAGTCTCGGGGTCAGGCTGAGGTATCGAGGAAACTAGCAACTCTGTATACGGATGCTTCGGATCGTTGATAACCGAGTCGACGCTCCCCGCCTCCGCGACCCTGCCTTTGTAGAGGACGATGATGTTATCGGCGATTTGATAGGCAGTCGTGAGATCGTGTGTGATGTAGAGGATGGAGATTCCAAGGTCGCGATTCATCGCTCGCAGCGTCTCAAGGATCGTTGCCCGTAGTGATGCATCGACCATCGAGACCGGTTCGTCAGCGACGATGATCTTGGGCTTGAGCATTACGGCACGAGCCACCATCACGCGCTGGCGTTGCCCGCCGCTCAGCTGGTGCGGGTGCCTGCCGAGAGTTTCCTCAGGACGTAGGCCCACGGTTCTCAAAGCCTCAACCACGATGTCGTCGGCTTCAGACTTTGAGGACGCCATCTTGTATCGGCGTATAGGCGTTCTCAAGACGTGGTCCACCTTGTAGAACGGGTTGTAAGACTCGAAGGGGTCTTGGAAAATCACCTGCACTTCACGACGGAAATCCGCGTGTTGAGCACGACTCATCTCGGCGACGTTGGTGCCCCGATAGACCACATGGCCCGATGTCGGCTCTACAAGTCCGAGCACCGTACGGGCCAGCGTCGTCTTTCCACTCCCGCTCTCCCCCGCGATCGCCGTGATCGTAGGTGGAGATTCGGGGACGCTGAACGTTACGGTGTCTAAGGCATGCGTATAGTGCTTGCGAAACGTGCCAGATACGAACGTCTTTGAAACCGCCTCAGCACGTAGCAACGGTTCTGAAGTGGTTTGGACGACGGGTTGCTCAGTTTGGGCGGTCGTCATAATTCGACCACCTTTCCGTCATCATCGCCGTAGAGGTGGCAAGCCGCATACCGATTCGCATCAAGTTCGCGCGTTGGGGGTATCTCTTGACTGCAAATTTCCATCGCCTCCGGGCAGCGTGTGTGGAAGATACAGCCGGGCGGCGGCCGCAGCAACGACGGAGGAAGGCCCGGAATGCCCTCGAGTCGCCGTTTGCTGCGCGTGTCAGGGAGACTCGAGATGAGGAGCCGCGTGTACGGATGCTTGGGATTGTTGAAGATGTCCCTTACCGGGCCAATTTCGGCGATCTTGCCGCCATACATGATCCCTATCCGAGAGGCGAACTGCGCCATCAGCCCCATGTCGTGACCGATCATGATCGCGGCCGCGCCGATGCGTTCCTGCACTTCTCGCAATGTCTGCACAACCTGCTTCTGCACCACTACGTCGAGCGCGCTAGTCGGCTCGTCCGCAATAATCACAGACGGATTCATCGAAATAGCGATGGCAATCGCAACGCGCTGCTTCATGCCGCCGCTCAGTTCATGCGGAAAACGTGAAGCCACATCGCGCTCAAGCCCAACACTTTCGAGCAATTCGGCAACCCGTTGTGAGAATTCACCGTCGCTCATCCTGACGTTGTGGTCTTTGAGACCGTCGATCACTTGATCGCGAATCCTCATCACCGGATTCAACGAGTTCAACGCACCTTGCGGCACCATCGCAATCTCAGACAATCTCCGCAGCCTGACCTGCTCATCGTTGTCGTCCAACAGGTTGGACCCGTTGAGCAAGATACTTCCGTCCTCAATCCGAGCCGGCTCCTTGTGCGCCATCATCAACGCGAGCGCAATCGTCGACTTGCCCGAACCAGATTCTCCAACGAGGCCGAGACGTTCTCCTCGCGCCAATTCAAACGAGACACCATCAACGGCTTTAACCGGCCCGCGCCGCGTGTGGTAGTAGACCTTGAGGTCCTTCACCGCGAGCGGAGTTTGGACTGTGGTCGCGGTCGTCATACCGATGTCCGCAACCTCGGATTGGCAATCTGATCAAGCCCCGCAGTGACCATGAAAAGGCCGACGACAAAGATCGCGATGACAAGAATTGGCGGCCCAAACCACCACCACATTCCTTGAGGGACAGCGCCGAACCTGATGAACCAGAAAGCCATCAAGCCAAGCGAAGGCTCATTCTGCGGACCCAAACCTAGAGCCGACAACCCGATCGAGAGCAGGATCGCTCCCGCCACTGCGCCCACGAACGCCGCTGCGATAAAGGGCGCTAGGTTCGGTATCAACTCTGTAAACACGATCTCTAAGTCGCCCTGTCCATTGAACTTCGACACCTCAACATACACGCGGTTCTTCAGTGTCAATACCTGAGCACGCACGACACGGGTCGTCCCCATCCACGAGATGACTCCTATCAGAATCCCAAGCTGCTCAACCGTCAACTGGTCCAGATAAGCGCTGATCGTTATCAACAGCATCAAACCAGGAATCGTGATTAAGGCATCGCTCAGAACCACCACGACCGCGTCGAGCCATCCACCGAAGTACCCTCCTAAGAATCCCAGCAAGGTTCCGATACCAATCCCGATCACGCCAGCGATGAAACCCATCCAAAGCGTCCCGAGAGTCCCAAACGCAACGTAAGCGAAAACATCGCGTCCGAACTGATCAGAACCAAGCCAGTATTCACCGGAAGGACGCAATCTCGGCGCGTCTCGCAGCTGTATCGAACCGTCGGCAACCTCTTTCTCGGCCTTGGCGAACCCTACCTCCGCCCGTTCTGGATCGATAACAGCGGAGCCTACAACTGCGAACAATACGACGGAGAGCATAAGCGCCAAGCCGCTAACAAGCAGTTTGTTGCGATTGATCGTGCCAGAAATACGAGCGCCAAGAGACTCCTCTTCGAAGATCGTCTCGTCATAGGTGCCCGCGATTTGCGGACTCATATTTGTGGTGTCGGTATTCGCCATCACGCAGATCGGTATCTGATACGGGGGTCGATCAGCGGGTAGATCATGTCCACAACGAACAGCATCAACCCAACTGCGAAGATGACGTACATCAGCACGCCTTGGATGAGGAAATAGTCGTTGCTGGTGATCGCCGTGTACAAGAGATTCCCAATACCCGGGTACGCGAAGAGGACCTCAACGAGCACAGAACCGGAAACGACGAAACCAAGATTGATCGCTAAACCCGTGACCTGAGGTAGTAAGGCGTTCCTGACCGCGTATCGGACGAATATACGGCGTTCTTTGAGGCCCTTAAACTCGGCGAGTTTTATGAAATCGTCTCCCATCGTCGTAACCATCATCCCTCGCATTCCAAGACCCCAAAAACCGATGCTCGAAAGGATGATGGCTCCGGCTGGGAGAATGGCGTGCTCGACGATGTCGATGATCGTCCTTAGGTCGAATGTCGGGGCTAGAAGTGGATCGTGAGCGCCGCCACCCGGCAATATCGGCCAGAAAACGGTGAAAGCCCACAGCATCAAGAGTCCCAAGAGATAAAACGGAACCGCGGTCACGATCAACAGCAACGGGACAACGAATGAAATTGCGATCGGTGTGCGGGTCCATCCGAGCCATGCGCCGAAGAACGAGCCGATGACCGCCGCCATGACCGTCGTGACGCCCACCAATCCCAGTGTCCATGGCATCGCGCGCCGGACTTCTTTGGTCACATCAGCCGGGAAATAGGCTATCGACTGCCCGAAATCGAGCCTCGAAAGTGCGATCCAGTAGTTGACGTATTGGAGCCAAAGAGGGTTCTTCAGACCAAAGCGCTCCTCGTACCGCTCGATCATCTGCTCAACGTTGGCGATGTGAACTCCTCCTGCCTGTTGCAGCAGTTGGTTCATGCGCTCCTCGACGGGATTGGTTGGGCGAAGCCGAGGGATGGCGAAATTCAGCGTCCCCGCAACGAAGATGATCAGCACGAACATGCCCAGCCGTTTGAGGACATAGTCGACGGTCATGTGACCCTCGCCTCTTCAAATGTCTTACTGCGTGTCTGCAACTGGATTTCTGCCACGAAAAGCCGTGCTTGATGGTTCTGATCGTCAAAGAATGTTATATGAACAGCACTCCAATCGCTACCTGCTCAACTCGACCTGCGATCCCGCTCCGCCTATCTGAAATCAACTCCCGGACTCCGTCGCCGCGTGAATTGACAGCCAACATGATTTGATTTAGATTGAGTTCGATTGCGTGGTTTACACCGCGCCGATAGGCGCGCTTTGTACAGAGGAAATGGCGTCTTCCAAAACGCCGCTCGCTTGGCGCGTGCAGATTTCCAAGGCTAGCTCTAGGAGCAAAAAGTGATGCATAAGATACGCAACGTGCGATCCGCGTTGTGGCTCGTTGTGATGAGTTCCCTCATCGCCGCAATAACCACCGCGATCGCTTGTGGCGGTACCGAAAGAGTCGTCGAGACCGTCGTTGTCGAACGCGAAGTCCCGGTCGAGGTCCAAGTCACCGTCGAGACCGTCAAAGAGGTCGTTGTTCAAGGCGAAACCGTCGTTCAGACCGTCGTTGTCGAACGCGAAAAAATCGTCGAAGGCCAGACCGTTATCGAAACCGTCGTCGTCGAGCGAGAAGTCGTTGTCGAGATCGAGAAAGAAAAGGTCGTGGAAGTCGAGCGCGAAGTCACCGCGGTTCCCACACCACGAGGCGTTATCACTCGTGAAGACACCTTCGTGATCACCGGCTTCGGCCCCGGCGCGACCCAATGGACCGACCCAGACAACATGAACCCCTACTCCCTCGGTGGCCTAGGTCGAGTTCGTGGAATCCTCAACAAGACGATCTACGAGTTCCTCTACCTCTACAACCACAACGAAGGGGAAGTGATCCCGTGGCTCGCAGAGAGCAGCCAAGTCGATGACGACTTCATGGGAGTCAGCGTGACCCTGCGCGATGGCATCGAGTGGTCCGACGGCATGCCCTTCACCAGCGAGGATGTCAAGTTCACTATCGAGTTGCTGCAGAGCAACCCCGACATGGTCTTCGCCGGCGACATCCAAGAATGGGTGAAAGACGTCGAGATCATTGATGACCGCAACTTCCGCATCAACTACAACAAGCCAAACGCTCGGTTCTTCTACTTCTACTTCCAGGAGAACTCGGAAATCCACCTCCCGATCCTTCCGAAGCACGTTTGGGAAGGCCAAGACCCGCTTGAGTTCCCCAACTTCGACCTCGACAAGGGTTGGCCCCTTGGCACCGGCCCATTCATCGCAACCCGCGCCGATGCTCAAGGTCAGATCTTCGACCGCAACGACAACTGGTGGGCCGCCAAGGTCGGATTCAAAGAGCTACCCGAACCTCTCCGTGTCGCATACATCCCGCCGGGATCTCCCGACACCATGGTCGCTCGCATGATCAACAACGAGTTCGACACCGGCTCGATCATGCAGCCCGGCGTCTTCGTAACCGCCCACAACCGCAACAAGAACATCATCTCTTGGGACACCGACGGTCCGTCATACGGCGCCGCCGACGCCTGCATGTACACCCTTGGCGTGAACACGCAGTACGGCCCCATGTCTGATGTCAACGCACGCCGCGCAGTACAGGCTGCCGTCGACCGCGACCAGCTAGTCTCGCTTGCTTACGAAGACTCCACAGTCACGCGTTCGGTCCCATACTCCACCTATGGTGGTCTAAAGGCCTACGAGGACGCGCAAGCCGACATCATCGCCAAATACGACTGGGAAAGCCAAGGCCAAGCCGAGGTCGAGCAGTACATGGCAGAAGCCGGCTACACAATGGGCGGCAGCGGCTACTGGGAGAAGGATGGCGAGGCTCTCGCCATGGACCTCCACGTTCCCGGATGGCTGAGGCCGATGGGTCCCGTCGTTGAGAAGCAGCTGCAGGACGCCGGTTTCGACGTGTCCTTTGTCTTGCACGACCCCGACACGGCACCGCTCTGGGCCGAAGTCCGAACCGGTCTCGCAGACATGTGGATCCTCGTCCATTGCGGTAGCTCACGCGAGCCGCACGGAACCATGCAGCACTACCACTCCAAGTTCAACTCGCCGACACAAGGTGAGCAGAACCAGTACCTCTGGGCCAACAGCCAGTACAACAACCCAGAGTTCGATGCAATCATCGACGAGATGGACTCCGTGCTGCCCTCAACCGAAGACCCGGTCTACATGGACCTCGCCAACCGCGCGCTCGACATCTTCCTCGATGACGTGATCGAAATCACCCTCGCGGAAGAGCGCCACGTGGTGACCTTCAACAACACTTACTGGCGCGGCTTCGCGACGAACTCCAACCCGTACGTCGCACCCTACAGCCTGTGGGCAGGCTTCCTCCTCGAGATCCTGAACGTCTCAAAGGCACAGTAGTCTGAAGCGTTTGACAGCATAGGCGTCAATCCATCAGCGTGACGCCTAAACATCGAGGGCGTTATCTTGTTCAGATAGCGCCCTCGATTCGCGTCTGGACACAACCCTAACCACTCAATCCGATGAACCAACCCATCCTCGTAGACCGCTCCAAGCACGTCGCCACCATCATCTTCAATCGACCCGACCAACGAAACGCCATCTCCTACGAGATGTGGCAGTCACTAGGCAACATCCTGTCCGATCTCGATGCCGATACCACCGTCCGTTGTGTCGTCTTCCGCGGCGCAGGCGGCAAAGCATTCTCCGCCGGTGCCGACATCAAGGACTTCGACGAACATCGCTACGACTCAACCTCCGCCGCCCGATACGCCAAGGCATTCGAATCTGCTCTCGACCGCGTCGAAAAACTCCGCTGTCCAACCATCGCCGCAATCCAAGGCTTCTGCGTAGGCGGCGGACTCGAACTCGCTGCCGCAACCGATATCCGCATCGCTACAAAATCCTCACGCTTCGGCGTCCCCGTCAACAGATTGGGTCTGACCGCCGGCTGGGACGAACTCAGAAGAATGATCGCCGTAGCAGGCGTCCCAGCCGTCAAATACCTCCTCCTGACCGGAGACATCATCGACATCAACGAAGCAATGCGCTTCGGCCTAGTAACTTCGGCAGTCGAAGACGACGAATTCGAAACCGCCATCGAAAAACTCGCCTCTCAGATCGCCTCTGGCGCTCCCCTATCAGCCCGCGATCACAAGATCATGATCCAGCGCCTATCCGTCGAACCCAACACCGAGACCCTGAGCGAAGAAGATTTCAACCTCCAATTCCGAGTCTTTGACTCTTCAGACTTCCGCGAAGGCGTGGAGGCGTTCAAAACGAAGCGTCGGCCAGATTTCCACGGCAAATAGAATCGGGATTTCCGCCAATCGCGGCGTCGTAACTGCGATGAATCATTGAGAGGATTAGCGCATGCCCAACAACGTAACCGAAGTCCCCGCCGCTCCATCCAACGACGCGAAAAAACACTTCGCTAATCTCCTGGCCTTCGAAACCGACTGCTGGGACGTCCACGACGCCCTATCACGAGGCGCCACTGATTTCGTCCTACTCGACGTCCGAAGCCCCGATCTCTACGAACAAAGCCACATCCCCGGCGCTATCAACCTCCCTCACGCGCGTATCGTCGAGCGCAACCTAACGCAATGGCCCGAAGACACCCTCTTCGTCGTCTACTGCGCCGGTCCACACTGCAACGGCGCCGACAAAGCCGCTCTCAGACTCGCGCGCTTGGGCAGGCCCGTCAAAAAGATGATCGGGGGTATGGCTGGTTGGACGGATGAAGGATTTTCGTTTGCGAGGGGTGTGGAATCTAGCGACTTTAGTGATGCGTGAGTGTAGTGACAGGCAGATTTAAGGGGCGGACCAACTGATTCCAGATTCTTGGTAATCAGTGTCGGTCAGTTTGACGATATTCGAGTTATAGACATTGATTATGTAGATGTCATAATCTCCGTCAAGATTTGAAACAAAGGCGATTTGTTCGCCATCGGGAGACCACCCGAGTTCGTTATTTCCATCATGATCGAGATTATGCGTTATGGGATAGAGATTAGATCCGTCAGCAGTCATTATATAGATTTCATAATCACCTTCTTCATGGTGATCTGAAGCGAATGCGATTCTGGTGCCGTCTGGAGACCATGCAGGGTTACGAACGTTTCCTCGCAAGTTTGTAAATTGATCTACTTCTGAGCCATCATCATTCATGATGTAGATGTCGTAATATCCAGCTCGATCAGAGGTGAAAGCGATTCGAGTACCGTCTGGAGACCAGTCGGGGTCACGTTCAGAATCTGCATTGTCCGTCAACTGGATCACGTTTGAACCGTCGGCATCCATCACAAAAATCTCATCATCGCCGTCGCGATTAGACCTGAACGCGATTCTGCTTGCGTCTGGCGACCAGTCGGCATCGAAATCATCAGTAGTACTGTCAGTTAGAGCGTAGATGTCGGTTCCGCCGAAAACCATGACATATATAGCGAAACAGCCTTGTGCATCAGATTCGAATGCGATTCGGTCGTGGTACGGCGACCAAGACGGGTTACGGTCTGCCGCGTCGTTGTCGGTCAATTTGACCCATTGAGATTTTTCAACGTTCATCACGTAAATCTCATCATCGCCGTCGCGATCTGAGTTGAAGGCAATGCGCGGTTCCCACCAGCGCATGGGGGGATTTGAGTCGTATATTGCACCTTCAGGGGTAACTTCCACCACCACGGTTACTTCGTATTCCACTTGCTCATAAACTATCTGCTCCACGATCACCGTTTGAGGCACTGCAACTTCGACTGTTTTCTCAATCTCCACAATCACCGGGACCTCAACAACGACTTCCTTTTCAACCACGACCGTCTCTGGAACCGGAATTGCAATGAACACTTCCGGTTCCACCGGCACTTCAACCGTATGAACGACAGGAACCTCGACGATGAACGGTTTTTCGACTACCACGGTCTCTGGAACCGGAACTTCAACGAATACTTCCGGTTCCACCGGCACTTCAACCGTATGAACGACGGGAACCTCGACGATGAACGGTTTTTCGACTACCACGGTCTCTGGAACCGGAACTTCAACGAATACTTCCGGTTCCACCGGCACTTCAACCGTATAGACGACGGGAACCTCAACCGTTTGAACCACCAACTTTTCGTTAGCACAAGCCAAGCCACCCAGTACGGCTACAGGCGAAAGAAGTGGCACTGATATCCAGATCCAAACCGCTAACTTTTGACGTGATGTGAACAGTGGAATATCAGCCCAGTCGAATGTATTTGCTTGACTTAAATCCTATACTCCCTTAATTTTCGACGCAGGAATGCTGCCGCCAAAGGCACCGCACTTACCTCATCCAACTCATCCTGACCCTCAAACACCACCGACATCCAACCATTGAACTCAACCGACTTGATGATCTTCATGATCCGGTCATAGTCCAACCAAGCCTCCGAACCCGACGCTATCCGATAGATCTTCGCCCGAACATGCACCGCACGAGGCGCAGACGCTTCGATAGACCCGTAGAAGTTTTGCTCGACATCCTCGACTCCCCGCTCTCCCTTCGAAGCCCCCGGCGATCCCCGATACTGCCCCGTATCAAGAATGTGCGTGTAATACGGATTATCCACCTCATCCAGAATCCTCAAAACCTGCTCCCCAGTCGCGGGCGCGCACCCGTGATTATGGTTGTGCAATCCAACCATCACACCTTTAGTCGCCCCATACTCCGCAACCTCCTTCGTCGCAGAAACAATCCTCGGCCACACGCTCTCCTCACTCTCGCCCTCCGGCACCCAACCACCAAACGACCGCACCATCTGTATCCCCATCACCTGCGCAACATCGATCCACTTCTTCATATTCTCGACCTGCGCTCGCTGCTCTTCACCAGTCATCCCGAAATTATTCGAAACCCCGATGTAGCAGATGTGCAATCCCGCGCTCAGGCACGCCATCCGCACCTCCTCAAGATAGTCACGCTCCGTAGACGCAAAATGCGCGAAATGGATATCAATTCCATCCAACCGATACTCTCTCGCCTTCTCGATCATCCCGAAAAGATCTATCTCCCCCGAGTTAAATGTGTCGCGGTAGCAGAGAGATTGCAGACTGAGCTTGATCATGAGGCCTATTCTCCTGTTCGGGACGTGTGCATAACCGCCGTCATTCACGACCACCACTACGTCATTCCCGCGGACGCGGGAATCCAGAGGGGCCGGGCAGACGGGGATCACCGTTTTCGCATTATTCTTCGGCAAGACTACCACCACATCGCCGTCGCCCAATTCCCTCAACGCAAAGTCGGCACCTATCGAATGCAGTATCATCACGTTCAATCCGACATCTAACAGCGCCCAAAACGAACGGAGCGTTTCAAAATGGCAGTCAGCACCAACGGCAAAGCAACCGCGGTCCCATCTCAAGCAACCGACACCATCAGCCGAATGGCCGACGCCGCAGCCACGTTCCTAGCTTCCCTCGGCAAACAAGAACTCGCCAAAGCAACCTTCCCATTCGCCGGCGACGAACGTTACGAGTGGCACTACACCCCCGTCGGACGTAACGGACTCTTGATCTCCGATATGAACGGAACTCAAACCGACCTCGCATTCAAGATGATGGAGACCGGTTATAGCGAAAGCGGATACCAGATGGCGCGCCAGATCATCCGTCTGGAAACCATCCTCGGTGAATACGAGGCCATGACCAGCAACGTGTCCTCATGGGATCGACTGGAGGAACGCTACTGGTTCAGCGTCTTCGGAGAACCCGGAAGCGAGAAGCCGTGGGGTTGGCGAGTAGGCGGACACCACATCGGCATCATCGCAACCGTCGTCAACAACTCCGAACTCTCTATACATCCCCTCTTCTTCGGATCAAATCCCGCAGAGGTCAAACACGGCGAACATCTCGGAATGAGAACCCTCGCCGAGGAAGAGGACTGGGCACGCTCCCTAGTCACCGGCATGACCGACGACCAGAAATCAACCGCCATCGTCGATCCCGTAGCCCCGGCCGACATCCTCACTACCGTCGTCCGTGTCACCGATCCCTCGATGACGCCACAAGGCATCTCAATAGCCGACCTCTACGACGGCCAACGCGATTCCCTGATAAAGCTCATTCGACACTACGTCTTCCGGGCTGCCGACGAAGCCGCTAACAACTACTGGGACCAGCTCGAACGCGAAGGATGGGACAGCCTACACCTCGCATGGGCCGGACCATTGGAGCGATGGCAGGGACACTACTACAACATCCGCCACGACCGATTCGTCATCGAATACGACAACACACAGAACGGCGCTAACCACATCCACTCCGTACTCCGTGACTACACCCACGACTTCGGCGAAGACCTCCTAGCCGCACACTACAAAGCCGCACATTCCCACTGACCCGTCGACTTCTCATCACCTGACGACCATCCGCACAACGGTTTAGGACTACCGCCGGATTTCCGCATCGGCAAACTTAAATTCCTCGCATGAATGAAGCATTGCTGCAGGTCCTCGTCCGCTTGCTCGCAGGATTGGTCTGCGCCGCCATCGGAGCATTCTTCGGCGCACTGCTCATCGCCATGATCGTCTCCGGCACCGAAGCACCCGACACCCTCAGAAGTGCCGTCAGAATCGCATTCATCGCCACAACCGCAGCTGCCGCATCAAGAGTAGCCTGGTTCGGCATCGTCGAAACCCGCCGACAAGCCATCGCCCTCCTACTAGCTTCAGTCCTATCTGGAATCATCGGATCATGGACTGCCCTCCTCATCGCCAGCACCCTATTCGAAAACACAGACCTCTACCTCCTCCACCGCGACATCTCCGGCGCAGGATTCTTCGGCGCACTAATAGCCTGCAACATCCCATCCCTAATCCACACCGCAACCCTAGCCCGAAAACGCGAAATCTAACCCCTCTCCATCTCCGAGACGGAACGCAAGAGGTGCCACCCGATCACTTTCCACCCCTCCTTCAGGAGGGGCAGGGGAGGATCGCCCGTAGGGGCCGTTCGAGAACGGCCCGGGGAGGGGCTGCGAAGGAAGCGAAGCGCCCTTCGCAGAATGATGGACTCACCCAAAAACCACATCTTCCTTCCCACACCCCCAAAACCCCAACTAAAACCTTCACCAGCTATAGTCACGTCCCCTCTCCCGCTCGGCGGGAGAGGGCTAGGGTGAGGGTGACCGGGGCGAAAGGGCGGGGCCAGACGCACTCCCCAACCAACACCCCGACCCAGCGCAATCCCCCCCAACAACTAGAACCAAATCCCAACAATCCCACAAAACCCCCAACAATCCC
>CAZMBB010000045.1:0-15676 GCA_964564575.1 uncultured Dehalococcoidales bacterium | reverse complement strand
TCTGCGCAGCATCTGACCCCTCTCCGGGGTCGTCCTCTTGCCGCAAAGCAAGAGGCGATGGAGAGGGAAGGAGCCGAGGTCGAAGTACAAAGACCGAAGCTCAGGACCAGGGCCTGTAAATTCGGGCCCGATGACCCGACCTCCTAGGTCACATCTGATGGCGACGTAACACGAAAACCAGAAGATGATGCCAGCCCTGCGCCCCTGAAAAGGCGCAGGGGGAGGAGAAAAAACAACAGCCACCCCAAGTGGCCATGCAAACACACCTGACAATCTATAGTTTGCAATACAAACTATTTTGCACTACAATACAATGCAACTCGTCCAACCAAGAACCCACCATAAACCCGGCGATTATCATTTAGCGCGCAGCAATCAAACCCCCATTATCTCGAGTTCAGATATGACCTTCACTCCGCAGTCTTCTACAGAGACACGACCTCTAACGCACTCTGACGACATCGTCATCCAAGTCCGCGATCTCCGCAAGTCCTACAAAGACATCGTCGCCGTAGACGGTGCCTCCTTCGAAGTCCATCGCGGCGAAATCTTCGGAATGCTCGGACCCAACGGCGCAGGCAAAACAACCACCGTCGAGATCCTTGAGGGCCTCCGCGATCTTGACAGCGGCGAAGCCCACATCGCAGGCATAGACGTAACCAAAAACCCTACCCGCGTAAAGGGCATGATCGGAGTCCAGCTCCAGCAAAACGCCTTCTTCGACAACCTCAACCTCAAAGAGACCATCGATCTCTTCGCCACACTCTACGGTTCAGACATGCCTGCCGAAGAAGCCCTCGAAAAAGTCGACCTCGCCGAGCGCGCCAAAGACCAATACAAACACCTCTCCGGCGGACAGAAACAACGTCTCTCCATAGCCGTCGCACTCGTCAACAACCCCGTCGCGATGTTCCTCGACGAACCCACAACCGGCCTCGACCCCCAAGCCCGACGCCGAATGTGGGACCTCATCGACAACCTACGCACCGACGGCATGGCAATCATGCTCACAACACACTACATGGAGGAGGCCGAACTCCTCTGCGACCGCATCGCAATCATCGACCATGGCCAAATCGTCGCCCTAGACACTCCCCAAAACCTCATCGACCAACTTAAAACTCGCGGCGCCGAAGCAGTCCGCAAAGACGGCGCCCTGACCCTAGAAGACGTCTTCATAGACCTAACCGGACGCAGCCTCATCGAATAACCAATCTCGTCATTCCGGCGAAGGCCGGAATCCAGAGGGCAAGAGTGAGGGGCCACCGAAAACAACCACCATGCGCATATACCAAGCCTTCATAATCGCCGAACTCAAAATGTTCTTCCGCGACCGCGCCGCTCTTTTCTGGACGCTCGCATTCCCCACCGTCATGATGGTCGTCTTCGGACTCTTCAACTTCGGCAGCTTCGAGCCACCCGAAGTCGGTATCGTCGACAAAGCCAAGAACGAAGCCTCAACCTCGCTCGTCTCCGCACTGACCGGCGGATACGGCGGAGAACCACTCTTTAACGTCCCCGATTCAGAAGACGAACAATCCCTCAAAGCCGAAGTCGAGGACGGTGAAATCACCGCCGTAATGGTCATCCCCGAAAACTTCGGACAATCCTCCGCAACCTCCGTCATCGACATCACATACGACGGACGCAAGGCCCAGGAAACCGAGATCGCTCGGACCATCCTTACCCAAGTCCTCGATGCCGTATTCAAAGACGTAGCCCAAGTCCCCGCCGAGTACCGTGTCGAAAACTGGGCCGAAATCTCCCTCACAGAAGTCGCCGGCCGCGGTCAGGGCTACACCGGATTCGTTGTCCCGGGCATCGTCTCACTCTCAATCATGCAGAGCGCGCTCTTCGGAGTCGTCTTCACCCTCGTAAGACTCCGCAACCAAGGCGTCCTCAAACGACTCCACGCAACCCCCATCAGCCCCAAGCACTTTCTCGCAGGAACCCTCTTCACCCGACTCCTATTGTTGATAATGCAGACCTATGTCCTGCTCATGGTCGGCATCTTCGTATCTGGCGTCGACGTCTCGCCGGGCTACGCGATGTTCTGGTTAGAAGTGATACCTTTAATCATTCTCGGAGGAGTCGTATTCGCTTCTCTAGGCTTGGCCATCTCCGGCATCGCCAAGACCGAAAACACCGCCGCTCCCCTCGCCAACATCGTCACATTGCCCATGATGTTCCTCTCCGGCGTCTTCATCCCCCACTCCGTCATCCCCGACTGGGTCGTCGCCTTCGCAAAATGGCTCCCCCTAACCTTCCTTGCCGACGCCATGCGAGAAATGGTCAACAGCGGCGAAACCCTCCTCATCCAAGGCACACCCATCCTAGGCCTAGCCGTCTGGGGTGTGATCTGCTTCGCGTTGGCGGTGAAGGCTTTTCGGTGGGAGTAGCGTCGTATTCCTAACGGCCGGCTGACACCACGTCAAGTTCCGGGAAATACGTGGTGAAGAATCCTTGGTCTCGAGTGAGGAACGCATCGGAGGATCGCAGGGCGTGAGCGCCGATTAAAAAATCGGCCATGATGCGCTGACGTGGTCCTCCAGCCGCGCGGTACAACTGCCACCGCATCCCGGCCTCGTATGCAATTGCGGAATCGATCGGCGAGAGCGCGATCCCGATCTCACTTAGAGCTTTGTCGAGAGCATCCCGATCAGTGAAGGACGGAGCCAACTCAGCGTAAACCACATCACAAATCGCCACCGCCCCGTTTTCATACGCAACACGCACCAATTCCCGCGATTGGGGTCCATGCTGATCATCAGGAATGAATATGTCGAGCAGAACGTTGGTGTCGACGGCGGTAATCAACGCCCCCTAATCTCCGCCATATAGTCATCGACGCTCACGCCTTTACCCAAGGCGTCTTTCCCGAGGATTCCGTATACGCGGTCTACGGGGTGTTGTCCTGCGACGCATTTGCGTATCAGCAACCCTCCGTCGGTGGGCGTTACCTCAACCTCAACGTTGTGATGCATCCCAAATCGGTCTCGCAGACGTTTGGGAATTGTGATCTGGCCTCGTTCAGATATGCGCATTTCGACCTCCGCAGAATTCAGAATAACTGAATCATACCAAACGATACGTACCTGACAGATGCACGGCGCATACGCGAACTAGAGTGGACCAAAACCGGCGGCATTCGTCCTGCGGTCCAGGAGAAATCCCAACCCTCGAAATCGCGCTCCTCGGCTTCAACGACGAAACGCTCAAATTCGCCAGATTTGTCGATTTTCAAGTAACGTCACCAGTGCCGATAGCCCCACCCAAAAACTCCCCCATCGCCGAGTAATACCCCTCCGGATCGTAGTAGTCCGCCCCATTGTGCGGCGCACGCTTGATCACATAGAACCGCTTCGGTCCTACCGCCGCATCAAACACCATCCGACCGCACTCGATCGGAATAATCTCATCAAACTCCGAGTGCATCACCAACACCGGGCACCCAACCTCCCGCATGTACGACTCCGTGTCAAAACGGTTGTGAATGAAGCGTTCAATCGGCAAATACTTCCAAGGAGGGATCGCCTTGGCAAGATACGGTATCGACAACAACGGACACTCCAAAATCAACCCATCCGGCGGCATCACCGAAGCTAGCCGCGTCGCTACCGAACCTCCCAAACTCCTCCCAAAGTAAACAATCGACGGCCTCTTATCCTTGGGCAGAGCAGCAGCATACTCATCAATCCACTTACGAGCCGCAATCGCATCCAAAGCAATCCCTTCCTCGCTCGGACTACCCTCGCTCAACCCGTAGCCCCGATACTCCAACGCGAATATGTCGATAAACCGAAACCGATCCACAAACTCCCGATACTGGTCCAGCCGAACGCTGATGTTGCCCCCGTTTCCATGAGTAATCAACATCAAGATACGCTTCGTGCTCGGATTCTCACTTTCCTCACCCCTGATGAACCAAGCATGAGTGCGGTTACCATCGTCCGTCGTCAGCCAAACATCCTCGAACCGCAACCCGACATGCGACGGATCGCCCCGCAACTGCGGCTGCGGAAAGAAGATGAACGACGCTTCGATTGAATTGGGCGTGTGCATCTAAAACCTCGCGCACGCCTTCCGAATCATTTCCGCCGAATCTTCGGCACCTCGACCTTCAGATGCGTCATCGGCTTCCAGCCCAATACGCGCTCCGCTTTGGTCAGATTGTGCTCGACACCATCCTCATCACCAGCGATGAAGAACGGCTCGAAAGACCCATGCCCGATCTGCACGAAATCCACCGCTCTCAGATACGCGTTCGCCAGATCCTCCTCATCCGTCACATGCAGAGGCGGCGCGCCGCTCGGATCGTCCTCATGCTCCGCTGATCGATAATCGATCCACTGCTCCCTCGTGCGAGGTCCCGTAATCCTCAGCGCCGCAAGATTCATATCGAAATGCCGGGCGAAATACCGGCAAATCAACTCGCCTAACCCCTTTGATAACCCGTAGGCGCTAGGCGTATCCAACGGAATCTCTTCCTCAGACTGATACCACCTGCGAATCCGATAGTGAACACTCATCGTGCTCGTGTAAACACCATTCCTCAAACCCTCATTCCAACCCGTCCACAGAAACAGATGCAGCCCCATATTGTTGACCGTGTAGTTCTCCCGGATCACCTTCTCATCCTGATCCGTCACCGACCCGCCCTGCGGACTCTGCATCACCAGCCAGACGAACGTATCCACATCGCTAACAGCCTCCTTAATCGCACCCGTATCCGTCACCGAACCCCTCACAAACTCGACCCCGTCATGCCGCGGCTCCGCCAAATCCAACACCCGCAGATCATGCACCTCCTGCAGATAAGGAGTGATAAACGTCCCGACATGCCCGGAACCGCCAACTAGGAGAACTTTCATTCTGGATTAGCCTCGAGGTGTTCGATTGAGTTTTTCTTTATGGGCGGATTCTATCTGCAATGGCAGGTGTTCACGCGTTTGGGTTGAGAAGAAGCGTCAGTTTTGGACGCCGCTGCACAACCGAGTCATTTCTTCGTGAATCAGTTCTGCCCGAGCATCAAGAAATCGCCTGTAATTACCTTCGTACATCAGGTCGTACGGTATTAAGTGACTGGCCAACCGATCGCGAAGTTCCGTTTCTGTCAAGAATGTGCCCTCAAGACGCTCCTCAAGGTATGTTCTCGGATCCTTAGCTGCAATGTTCCTGTTGGTTTTCCATGAGATCAGGGCGCAATTTAACGCGCGGTATGATGCCACGACTTCCGAACCGTACTGATCTTTCAAATGGGCGTCCGGGAAAACGTGATGATACTCGCGATTTGTCAAATTGGAGTGGCTCGCTTGGCTTCCGTCAGCAAGATCAATACCACCTTTTCGCAATGACAGAGCGAGTATCGAACGAGCCAATCGATTCGCACTTCTCGGCCAAGCAGCTCTTAGGAGGTCCTCCTTGGTGGGCAAAGGGTACTCGTCGTCAGAAAACACCCGAGGTTGATCTGATCCCGGATCAAGAATCAAAGCTTTAATCTGGTTGAAATCTTCTAGTTGTCTCCCGGCTGTAGCAACTTCGTAGCGGTTGGTGAAAAACGCGCGCCAGGTATACCTGCGCAAGATTGCACGAGCACGGCCTTCAATGTCGAGACCTTCTGGCGTGTGCGACCAAATAGCGATCAGGACAGGGACTACAACCGACGATGGCAATCGTCGATGATCGAAAACGCGCTCTTGCTCCAAGAAATCAACGGTTCGTCGTAACCCACTCTTGAAGCAGTCCACGTTCGCCATCACTTCGCGACCAAAATCGCGATGCATGAACGACGCTTCGTTTGGTATACGGCTTTGCATCAATGCATTCGCGTTTAACACGGATCGCTCAAACCCGCTCCGTTCGTCAGTTTGGTAGCGCAGGATCGACGGGCACTCGCGTCGTCGGTCTCTAACGTAGTCGTGCAATGACTCGCCTAATCCAGCTTCGATGAGAGCAACTACGATGTGGTAGGTCGTTAACTTTGCGAATGACGTGTTCATCTTCACGAACACGTCGACAGCAGTGGCGGGAGCAGTACCCAGAGGCAGTAGCAAGTAAGGCAAATTGAAAGACCGAAACTGGTCGCGAACACCGATTAACTCGTCGAAAATACGTTCACCAAAATCGCGATCTTCGATTGCCGATTTGACCCAATCCCTCAATCCTCGTAATTTGGAGCGATCATCTTCTGTAGGCGCGACGAGATCGATGGGAATGTGGCGCCGTCTCCACAATTTCTTAGGATCATTTGCCCAAAGTGGGTATTTTTGACCGTTTTTGAAGTAGTTTTTGATCGACGCAACGCGGTAGTATCCTTCGCCATCTTCGCGGGTTCTCCTAACCAGATAAAACGTACGATCCCTGTAATTGTTTTGAGCCAACGCACGCCACAAACCCGTGAGTCGTTGCTGCCCATCCAAAAGATGTTCTGTCACGCGTTCACCGTCAGGCGGGGCGGTTGCAATTGGGCGTGAAACGAATGGTTCTTCGTTGCCGACGCTGAGGACTAACGCAGCGCCGACCGGCAACCCGTCCAAAATGGTGTTCAACATGCTCGTAACGCGTTTATGATCCCAAACTTCGTGCCTTTGGAACCGCGGTAAAACTGTCTGACGGGTTCGGATTTTAGTCAGCCAATCTGGCAGAATGCGATCGCGAGCGCTGTATGGCACTTGTATCCCCCTAGTTGAATAAAGCGAGTTTGCCCCAACAACCACTTATAAATGCAAACGAGCCGACCTGCGTGACTAAACTGATGGCCTCGAACTAAACTCCTCTCTGTTTCGGTTAATGGTTTCCCCTCCCAACCTCCACAACAACCCGCGCATCCCCAAACCCCGCCAAAGCCAAAGGCTTAAACACACCAACCCGAACCTCCGCAATACACCCATTCATCCCCAAAATCGCCCCCGCGATCCGATCCGCCAAAATCTCCAACAACCGATACTCCCCATCCCGCGCAATCTCCGCCGCCAACGCACATACCGCACGATAATCCACTGCATCCTGCAAATCGTCTGACTCAGCAGCAGCCGAAAAATCCCCCTTCAACTCGATATCCACCAGAACCCGTTGCGGCATCAACCGCTCCCAGTCCTCAACCCCAATCACACACTGCAACTCCAACCCGCGGATCACCAGCCGATCGGACGAATCTCCTGAGCTCGATCCCATCATTCCTCGATACTATCCGCCAACTCCTGAATCAGCCCCAGCACCGTCGCAACAGTCCCGCCCAACGGCTCCGCCTCGACATGCTCCACCGTGTCCGACGGATGGTTGATGTAGTCCAACTCATCCGCATAAAACATGATGTACGGCACCCCGCGCTCGTCAAATCCCACATAATCTGACGCGCCCCCTCGGAACGGCTCAGTCATCGTCAGATCCACGCCGCGCTTCTCCGCGACGTCATGCGCATCGGCCATAAGCCAAAAATCCCCGAAAACCTTCAAATCGCCTGTAGCCACGACGTCCAAGTTGATCATCGCCTCTATCCGATTCACCTCAGCCTGCGACAACTCTCCCGCATAGTAGTTGCTCCCATGCAGCCCCGTCTCCTCCGACCCGAAGAACACGAACCTCACGTCAAACGGCAACTCATCATCCGCCAGCTCCTCCGCCACGATCAGAGCCGACGCGACCCCGCTCCCGTTGTCATTCGCTCCTGCAGTCCAAGGCGTAGTGTCGTAATGCGCTCCGATCACCAAGACCTTGTCCTCATCAATGTCATTGTTCAACTCCGCAATCACATTCCGAGACGGCCCATCTCCATCCGGATACACCAGCAACTCCACATCTAAGACCTCGCCATCATCCAACGCATCCCGCAACATCACACCATCCTCCCGGGGAATCCCACCTACGAAAACATCCGGCTCCTGTTCCAACCTCCCTCCGAAGTAAAAACGGGGCTCGTTGTTAAACACCACAACGCCTACCGCGCCACGCTCCGCCGCATTAGTCTCCTTCTCCTCAAACGTCAGATTACCGCGAGCGATCAACGCGACCTTTCCTTCAATATCAACACCCTCATAGTCCGCATCATCGCCAAGCCCGACATAAACCAATTCCCCTTCGGCCTCCCCCGTCATCACCGGCTCGAAAGGCAGGAAGAATATCCGAGCCGTATCACCATCCGGGCGCGAAAACTTCACGCTGGGCCCCCTACCATCCTCACCGCCGAGAACCTCAATCGAACCCGCCGCATTAGCCTCAGTCACCTCAAAATCCTGAACCTCCACCTCATAACCCAGCTCCTCCATCTCCGCTAACAGATACATCGCCGCCTCAAGCTCCTCCTCAGTCGCACTCTGGCGAGGACTAAGCTCCTCCGCCAACATGATCGTCAACTCATACGTCCGATCCGTCAACGAGGCCAGATACGGATCGATTTCAACCGCAACTTCAGTCTCTGCCTCAACCGTCTCCATAGGAGGAATCGGCGTCGCAGTAGGAGGGACCATCGTCGCGGTCGGCACTGCCGTTGCCACCGTCGTCGCCGTTGGCTCCGGAGCCGCAAACGCGGTCGCGGTCGGTTCGACAACCGCTGTGGGTGTATCCGGGACAATGGTCGCCGTCGCCGCAGCCTCAACCGCAGGCTCAACAACCTCCTCACCCGAATCACACCCAACAATCCCAACCAGCACAAAAGCCGCGCCTGCAATAGACGCAGCAACCAATCGCCAATCTCTGACAAATTCCATCATCTGACCACCTTCAATTATCAAGCCGCTGTATCAACATACGAACGCGGGTAAAGTGATGTTTGGCTATCAACCAGAAATCTCAGACGGTGCCCATAACTTGAGCCAACAAGAAACTCCACACACCTTCGCCGGAAACCCCATCGACCGCGCCGATCAGCTCCGACGCGACGAACCTGAAATCCACGACCTCATGCACTCCCCAAACGCAAAGGTCCTGATCCTCGCCGGCTTAGATCCACTCATCACCACATCTAGCAACCCCTCAACAACCCTCGCCTGGCTCCCATACTGCAAAGCAAAGGAATTCGTCGATGCAGAACCCAATCTCTCCGCACTCCTAGGCGTCACACCCGAAGGCAATCCCCTAGTCGCCTGGAACCTGAACGGCAGCGCACGATCCGGCTCGGACCAACTTCCTCAATCCAACCTCGACCAACTGAACCTCAAAATCTGCGACGCTCGAGAGTCCGCAATGCTCATCTCCGGCGAAGAGACCGGCATCCTAGCCCAAGCCCGCGCAAACCTCGGGTGGCACTCAACCCACCAATTCTGCGCAAGGTGCGGTGATCCCACAGAGATGCGACGCGGCGGCCTCATGCGCGAATGCGTAGGCTGCAACGCACAGCACTTCCCCCGCACCGACCCCGTCATCATCACCGTAGTCACTCACGACGACAGATGCATCCTCGGCCAGTCCGCTGGACGCCTCTCCGCAATGAAGATGTACTCCGCACTCGCAGGCTTCATGGACCACGGAGAATCCATGGAAGAAGCCGTCCGCAGAGAAGTCTGGGAAGAGGCCGGCATCAGAGTCGGGCGCGTCCAATATCACTCCACTCAACCTTGGCCCTTCCCCTCGTCCCTCATGATCGGCAGCCACTCCGAAGCCCTCACTACCGACATCAACAAAGACGACTTCGAGATGACCGATGTCCGATGGTGGGACCGCGAAGAAGTCCTCCTAGCCCTAGCCGAAAAAAGCGAAAATCTCCGCGTACCTGGCCCCATCGCCATCGCCCACCACCTCATCAAGGCATGGGCAACCGGCCAAGCAGGGATTTTCGTATAAGTTAGCTGAATTCCAACCCAAAAGGACATTACTAAGGACATCACCATGAAGTTGAAAACACTCCGAGCCGTCCACATCGACATACCTGCGCCGCAGCCCAAAACCCCAGCACGTCGCGCGCCATGGCCCACCAAATCCCCACGCGCGATGCCCATCAACTTCTACCCCCAATACTCACGATTCCCACAAGAGATGCCCGGCGCTCGCGGACTACCCGAAATATGGGTCCAAGCCATCGCAGAAGACGGCACATTCGGACTCGGACACTGCTCTTTCGGACAGCCCGTCGCATCCTACATCGACCACGTCATCGCACCCCTCATCGAAGGCCAAAACTGCATGGCCATCGAACTCATGAACGACCTCGTCATCCGAGCCGGACACCGCCACGGACTCGCAGGAATCGTCTCCACCGCGCTCTCCGGAGTCGACATCGCGCTCTGGGACTTAAAAGGCAAGCTCCTCGATAGACCCGTCTACGAACTCCTAGGAGGCCCCGTCCGCGACAAGATCGCTCTCTACGCCACCGGCGACGACCTCGACTGGTTCCAGGAACTCGGTTTCACCCGATTCAAAATCACCAACCCAGCCCACTACTCCCAAGGCGACGAAGGCCTTCACCTCATCGAAGAACACGTCGCCAAGTCCCGCGATTTCGTCGGCGAACGCGCCGAACTCATGATCAACCCCGTAATGTCCTTCAACGTCGAATTCACCCTCCGACTCGCCGAAAGACTCCGCCCATATAACCTCCGCTGGCTAGAAGAACCTCTCCCTCCTCACGACATCGAAGGACACGCCGAATTAAAACGCGCAATCACTTGGATCCCCCTCGCAACTGGCGAAGACCACCGCGGCCGACACGCATTCGCACAACTCATCGAACGCAGAGCAATCGACATTGTCCAGCCCGACATCGGCTGGAGCGGCGGCGTCTCTGAGACCATGAAGGTCTACACCATCGCCGAGACCGCCGGCATACAGACCATCCCACACGGCGGCGGTGGCACCCCTTGGGGACAACACGTCGCAATGGCCGCACCCGAATCCCCGATCGCCGAATACTGGACCGGATCACCCCCAGGCATCCCCCTAGAAGAACTTAACCGCATCCCCGGAATGGCAACCGCCAAAGACGGCTTCGTCACTCCCTCAGACGCCCCAGGCTTCGGCATGGAAATCTCCCCCGAGTGGATCCGACCATGGGAATACCGTGGCCGAGACTAATCATGGCAGTGCAGCATCTAAAAGGGATTCAGCCGTCAAACTAAACTGATCGACACGAAGGAAACTCCTCAATCGCGACCGTTCTTCAAATACTCCTTCGCCTCCTCCTCAATCTCAGGATCCATTTCCTGACCCCGCTCCTCGAGTTTCGATCGCATCCACTCCATCATCTCCTTTCGCCCTTCCTCACGCACCTTGGCCCTAACCGCCGCCCTTGTCTCGGCCCTTGTGTTGAACATCGATCTACTCCTTTCTACTGCGTATCCTACCAACGGCGCGAACGCCCACGAAAACTGCGTCGTCCCAATCTCCACAACCTCCAAATAACGGATATGCAACGTCCCTGTTTCCGAGTATAAGGTGAGAACGCCTGTCACCAAAAGTCCATACACCGCAAGCGCGGCTACTTGGAAAGGGATGCCTCGTTTGTCGAGTTGCAACCCGATCACCCTTTCCACATGCTCCGCCATCTGTTACTATCACCTGCTTTCCAACGCTCATATTGAACACGCTTCTTGAGCGTCAAGAATCGACTTTACCCCACAACCCTCATTTCCTCTAACCAATGTGGCAGAAAATCGAGACACCAACCTCCACGCTCACAACCCGTTCAACCAAGATGTAGAATCAACAGACCCACCTCTTGGTGCAGGTTGCCTGTCCCAGACCACCTTCCCTAACCTCCCCCTCCGTGGACATCCACGACTACAAAGAATACGAGACCCCCGAGTCCCGCCGCGGCAAACTCACACGCATCGGCGCCATCGACTACGGCGACTCAGACTCTCTCTTCGCCAAGCTCCGACGCCAAATCCGAAACCCCTCTCTCCTCACATTCTTCATCATGGCCCTCGTCATCTTGGCCATCCCCCTCGCCATCGTCGCTCCCGGTTTCTATTCCGGCGCAAAAGAAGGTATCGTCCGCATCCGCCAAGACCCCTTCGTCCAATTCCTCGAAGTCGCCACACCCAGCCACGTATACCCATTCCTTCAACGCAATATCCAACTCATGAAAGACGCCGATACCCAGTCCGACTGGCGACGCATCTCATTCAAACTCGGACCCTGCCACGAAGCAAACCTCGCCCAATTCCCTGAAGGCAAATACACCCAAGGCATCGCCCAAGCATGCGACGACCTCCACAACATCCAACTAGACTTCGCCGAAGACTGCATATCCGAGACATCCTGCAACATCCCACCAGCAGCAATAGCACGACTCGACACCGTAAGCACATCCCTCCAAGAAACCTTCTCCGACGCCTACTCTACCCGACACGTCGAAACCGTCGGCCAAGGCGAATAACTTAGGTCATCCCGGCGCAGGCTGGCTAGAGTGGTGTCCCCTCTCCCGCTCGCGAAACCATTGCAAAACTCTAGGAGTTTCCCCCGCTCGCGGGGAAATGTCCGAAGGACAAAGGGGGCACACCCCAATCCCCAAACAACCAAAACCCATCCTTAAAATCCTTCCCCCTCCTTCGCATCCTAGTTCTCAAACAACCACACTCGCAACCAAAAACAACACGCGCCCACATCCCTAGTAAAATCCCCTCTTACCGATACCTATTGCCCCACGCCGACACCAAAACGGCAACTACCCAAACCTTTTCCCAGCGCGCCGACAAGTAAGGAAACACCCGCTTGCACATCCACGAGACACTGTTCTCAATCGGCCTTCTACTCATCGGCGCAAAACTCATTGAAGGTATCTTCAAGCGGTTCGGACTCAACTCCATCATCGCCTACGCCGTCGCTGGCGTAATCCTCGGACCTCTCACCGGACTCGTCGAGACCGGAACCGAAACCGACATCATCTTCGGTATCGGAATCTTCATCTTCTTCTTCCTCATCGGACTCGAAGAACTCGACATCAAAGGCTTCATAGCCGCCATACGCGGCAGGCTCTTCATCGTCGCAACCCTCTCCGTCGTCATCTCGATGCTCGTATCACTCGCCATCACCACTGACTACGTCATCGACCTCGAACTGAACCTCAACTTCACTCAGGCGCTCGGACTCGCCAGCGTCCTCTCTCTCTCAAGTCTCGGACTCGTCGCCAAGGTACTCATCGACGAGGGCAAACTCAAAGAGCCCGTCGGCGTTCAGATCTTCACCGCCGCCATCATCGCTGAACTCATCGCTCTGTTCGTATTCGGATTCGCCATCAGCGAACACTTCTACAGCGGAGGACACGGACAAGGCCTCAACCCCATCGACGTCTTGACCCTTCTTGGCTCCATCATCGGATTCGCAATCATCACATGGTTCGCATCCACCCTGATTCTTCCCAGGATCATCGTCCTCCTACTCCGCGTCCTACAGGTGCCGCAGCTTTCCTTCGGACTCCTCCTCGGCGGACTGTTCCTCGTCGTCTTCGGCGCCGAAAAGGTCGGACTTCACGGATCCATCGGCGCTCTGCTGTTCGGAGCCGCTCTCTCCGTACTGCCATTCCAAGTTCGACACGACATCATGCCCGGCATGAAGGGCGCCGCCGAAGGATTCTTCGTACCGCTCTTCTTCGCATCCGCCGGACTATACCTCAGCTTCGAATTCCTCGAGCTCCCCCTCCTAACTATCATCGTCCTGACATTCGTCCCCCTCATCGGCAAATTCGCCACATCCGTCATTAGCGCATACGCCGCTCGTCTCGACGCACCCTTCGCCACCGCATCTGGACTCATGGCAAAGGGAGTCGCCGAGATCGCACTCCTCCTACTCCTCTTCCAAACCGGCGCCATCGACAAATCCATCTTCTCCCTTCTCGTCCTCGTCATGCTCGCATACATCCTCGTCACACCCATGGGCATCTCCAGCGCAATCAGACGCATCAGACCTGCCCAAACATTTGCATCCCCCAATGACATCCCGCCATCCCTTTACCGATTCGCCCTTGAAGGCATAAAAGTCAAAGACATCATAGACGCCGCCAGAACCTACCCCGACCAGACCATGACCGTCAAGACCTTCACCGAACAGTGGCTCATGCCCGAACAGCAAGACTACGTAGTCGTAGACCACGGCGACCTCGCAGGAATCGTTTCCATCGGAATGCTCCGATACCTCCCACGCGACCAATGGGACACCACAACCCTCACCCAAACCCTACGCCACAACACCCCCACCGCAACCACCGAAGACTACGTCGAAGACGCCCTGCAGCAAATGACAGATAACTCCATCACCATCCTCCCCGTAATCGACGCCGAATCCAACCAATTCATAGGATCCATAGCCTCCCACGAAATCCTAGAAATGGTAGTAACCGAAGCCCAAGGCCACTAAACCACCCCAACGTAATCCCCGCGCCTCCCTCCGTCATTCCTGCGAAAGCAGGAACCCAAGGGTGGACGGGCAGGGGAGGCCCGTCGCGATGCGCACGTACTCAAACTTCACATACTCCCCTCTCCCCGTCATTCCTACGTATGCTTGAATCCAGACGCGGCAAAGACATCCCGTAGAGCCAGGTTTCAAACCTGCCCGCGCCCTTCGCAGAGTGACGGACTCCCTCAAAAACCACCACTCCTCCCACACCGCCTAAACACCAACTAAAACCGTCTCCAACTATGAACACATCCCCTCTCCCGCTAGGCGGGAGAGGGCCAGGGTGAGGGTAACCGGAGCGGAAGGGAGGGGCCAGACTGACTCCACCAGCGCAACGCCTCCAGCAACGCAACCAAAACATCCCGTCCATCCTGTCCATCCATGCAAATTCCCAAAAACGCGCTTGACATCTTCAGAAACGCATGTATCATTAACAACAGTTTGATCGACAGACTTGCGCCGCGAAACGGAAGCGGCCACCCCCAGCCCGGGGAACCATCGGGAGAAGCGTCAGCCGCGAAAGCGACTGCGATCGAACCCTCCGAAAGAGGACGAGACCGCAGAGCCGCCGAAACGGCTGTGGCGACGCCCCCGCAGCGGCTGCCGAGTCGCTGAAAGGCGAACCGGGTCCTGTTGGAAACGCACCTCGGACCATTGTCTCAGCCGCGGCGAGCAGGGCTGTCCAGTCGCCGCCGGTCCGAAAGGACCAGCCGGTCAGCGCCGAAGCCGCGAGAAGCGGCATCGGCGAAGGGGCTCGGGAGGACGTGCGTGGATGCAGGGCGACGTCGTGCTCGCTCGCCACGAGGACGGCTACAGGTTCCAGGCCGAAAGGCCGATGGGAGGCAGCGCCTCGGCGACGAGAATCGTCTGCTGTCTCCCGGGCGGGAGCGCTGGCGGCTCCCGCAGAACCTGGCTATGGGACGGATCCTGTGTCTGCCCCGTAAAACGGCGCAAGTCGACCGCGTATCGACGGCGCAGCGACGCGAAAACGCTGCGCCTTCGAGAAGCGGACAAAAGTGCGTAACTCCGAAGCAGGAGCCGTGCAGAGCACACGGCCCTCCTTCGGCCGCCACCGTAAGTCCGAAGGGCGCATCGCAAGGCGATCGCGGCAGGGAGAGAACCTCGCGATGCCCCCCGGCAAAACCAGAAACCGAGATATCGGAAAAATCAAGAAGGGCTGAAAAGCCCCAACTAAACGCGTCTACAACCAAACAAAAGAAAAGCGGCCCTGCCGCCGCCCGCCTCACATCACTGGCGGATGCGGATATACCCGCTCCCAGCTCTCCCGACCAAACCCAGGATCCTGCGACATATCCCCATATTGCGCCAATCGGTCCTGCGAGGCCGCCTC
>CAZMBB010000044.1:0-17203 GCA_964564575.1 uncultured Dehalococcoidales bacterium | reverse complement strand
CCGCCGCGCGACAAGATCCTGCCAGCAACATCATCGATCCCAACGCCGCCGAGATGCGCCGCCGACAACAGCGTCAACGTCGTATCCGCCTCATCCGTGATCGACGTCAAATCTGTAACCACGCCCTCACTCGCCTCAACACCTACATGCACCTCAACCCCGTCCAGGAACTGGTAGTAACGCATCGCATCGCCTTTCTCTCAGCAACTCGGTCGGCATCCCGTGCCGACTTCAATCTACAGCAACGAGAATAAAATCTTTCCGCAACCCACATTCGTATCCATATACAGCGACCAAAACCGCACACCACAATAAACAACGGACCACAATGCCATCCAAGGCAACCACAAGAAATCTCACGACTTCGCTGCTCTTCACAATCGCAGCGATGGCTCTACTCGTCTTCGCAACCCTCGCTCCAACACCCATCTCAGCACAATCACCCAGACCCACCAACGACGAATCCGTAACCCACACCGTAACCCTCGGCGACAAAATCACCATCCACATCGACACCGCCATCGACGCCCAAATCTCCGAAACCCGACTCTGGAGACGCGCACACGGCGATGACAATGTAGCCGCTTACTCCTACGTCGATTTCGAACAACCCGACCGCCTTACCGCAACCGCAGAGATCGACGTCAAATCACCCTCATACTTCCCGCCCGGAACCCAATTCGACATCCGCTTCGAATTCATAGCAACCAACGGCGACATATACACCTCCAACACCTACCACGTCCAACACCTAGACGCTGCCCACGACTGGCGTAGCATCTCAGACGAAAACCTCGAGATCATCTACTACGGCGTCAGCGACCGATCAATCCGAGACCTCCACAACCAAGTCGCACCCCGTCTCCCCGAAATCAACGACGCCCTAAGCGTTACCGACAGCCCGCAATTCCGCGCCGTCATCTTCCCCAACGCCCGCGAACTCACCCGTTACGGTCCGCGCATCTCTCAAGCCGCAACCGACGGCATCTACTTCGGCGGATACGCATACGACGAATACGACCTCACCATCATGGCCTCTCCCTCCGCCGAGGTGCTCGTCCACGAACTAACCCACCTCATCTTCGACCGAAAACTAACCTCCCCCTACGCCACCGCCGTCCCCGGTTGGCTCAACGAAGGCAACTCCAGCTTCTGGGAAACAGGCACCCGCGATAAGTCCAACCGCCAATTCAACTCCTTCGTCCGTCGGGGCGATGTCACCGAGTTCTCAAAAATGCACTCCGTCCCCGGAATCCGCGCAGATATCCACCGCTTCTACATCCAGTCCGCAGACTTCGTGGGCTATCTCCTCGAAAACTACGGCCGAGACACCGTCGGCAAACTCTTGGAAGAACTCAACACAGGCCAATCGGTCGATGAAGCCATGCAGACCGTCTACGGAGGCACTCTCACCGAAATCGAAAACCAATGGCGAGCCGAATGGAACCTCCCACCAGTCGGCACACCCATCGAAACAACCTTCTCCATCGACGCCAACCGCGAAGTCCTGCCAACCATCCCCGGACTACCCACAATCCAGACCGGCACTCTAACCCAACAACCAGCAAACACCGAGACCGAACCGCAAGAACCACTGCCACTGCCAACCATCGATCACGAACCGATTGAGGATCCGCAACCCGAAATCGCCATTCCCCATCCACAACCAACCATCGCCTCAGAACCAACACCCCAGCCGTTCCTCACACCAGAACCCGGCATCGGCAACTACATCACCGGAACATCCGAAGACGACTGGCCAACAGTAAAACCCAGCGCCATCATCATCTTCCTCCTCCTCTTCGCTGGCTTCGCAGCCCTATTCTGGCGACGCATGAGGACCTAGCGCCGTCACCCTCGCGGTAACATCAACCAACGATGAACACCGCGAACAATCCGACCACCGCCCTTATCTACTCGCACGAGCAGTCGCAACACGTGCTCAGCCCGACGCACCCCATGCGTCCCATACGGCTGCACCACATGCACGAACTCATGCGAGCATCCGGCCTCGTAGATTCCAATGCCATCCTCTCAAAATCTCCCCGACTAGCAACCGAGACCGAAATCGCAACCTCCCACGACAGCGAATACATCGACGTAGTTAAAGCCATCGACGCCGGAGCCATCGTCATCGGAATGGACCAGTTCGGATTCGGCCCCGGCGACAACCCGCCGCGCGCCGGAATGTATCGCCACGCCGCACTAGCCGCCGGCGGCGCAATGCTCGCAACCGAACTCATCCTCGACGGTACCGTCAAAAGCGCCTTCGTTCCCGCCGGAGGAATGCACCACCACGCGATGCACAACCGCGCATCCGGCTTCGGTATCTTCAACGACGCCGTGATCGCCATCAAACACCTCATCGAACAAGACCTCCGCACCTTCTACGTCGATATCGACGTCCACCACGGCGACGGAGTCCAGGCGGGTCTCTACGACACCGACCGCGCCATGACCGTCTCCATCCACGAATCCGGCCAATGGCTCTTCCCAGGGACCGGCAACCCAAGCGAGATCGGCATCGGCGACGGACAAGGCTACAGCGTCAACATCCCCCTCGCACCCTACACCGACGACCAGCTATGGCACCAAGCATTCGACGCCGTCATCCCCGACCTCGCACGTGCCTACCAACCCGATCTCCTCTTCACCCAACTCGGCATCGACACCCACCGCAACGATCCCCTGGCCCACCTCTCTCTCACAACCCAAGGTCACAACCTAGCCGTCCAGAAATTCGCCCGACTCGCCGATGAACTCGACATCCCATGGGTCTCAGTCGGAGGCGGCGGGTACGACATGACCGCCGTAGCCCGAGCATGGACTATGGACTTGGCAACAATGGCCGACCAAACCCTCCCCGATCACATACCCGACACCTACACCTCCCTCCCCAACTTAACCACCTTCCACGACCAAGGCGACTATCGCATCGACTCCGACACCCGCAACGACATCATCCGCCACAATCAACTCGCCATCGATGCAGTCCGAAGCCAAATCTTCCCCAAATTCGGCCTATAAAGAAATCGACCCTCCTCCGAAACACGGAGGAGGGCCACTACTCGACTAGGGCTAATACTGTTCCCTAAACCTCCCGATACCGCCCCTCAACAGTGTCATCTCCCGGAGGCGGAGCATCAGGACCAGGACCACCCGGAGGCGCATCCGGACCAGCGCCGGCACCCGCGGCCGCACCAGCATGGATATGCTGACCCGCAGCCATCATCGCCTGCTGTAAAGCATCCGAAGCCGTCTTGATCCGATCCGTATCAGCGTCGGCATCTCCTATCACCGTCCGGACCTCCGAAGCCTTCGCCTGAATGTCCGACTTCACATCTTCCGGCAACCGCTCGCCATGTTCCTCGATCAACTTGTCCGCCTGATAAGCCGCCGACTCCGCAAGGTTGCGAGCATCCACAGCCTCTCGGCGCGCCTGGTCGGTGTCGGCATTCTCCTCTGCTTCACGCACCTTCGCCTTCACCTCATCATCCGACATCCCAGACCGGCCCGTCACCGTGATGTGCTGCTCACGCTCCGTCGCCTTGTCCTTCGCCGTGACCGTGATGATCCCGTTCGCATCGATATCGAACGAAACCTCGATCTGAGGCACTCCGCGCGGCGCAGGCGCAATCCCATCTAGCGAGAACCTGCCCACCGATGTATTGTCCGCCGCCATTGGCCTCTCACCCTGCAAAACGTGAATCTCAACCGAAGACTGCCCATCAGCAGCCGTGGTGAACGTGTCCGACTTCGACGTCGGGATCGTCGTATTCCTCGAAATCAACTCCGTCCTCACGCCGCCCAGCGTCTCGATGCCCCAAGTCAAAGGCGTAACGTCGAGCAGCAAGATGTCAGAAACATCTCCCTGCAAAACACCTGCCTGAAGCGACGCGCCTAGAGCAACCACCTCATCCGGATTGATCGACCGGTTCGGCTCCTTGCCGAAGATCTCCTTCACGCGATTGATTACAGCCGGCATCCGGGTCATCCCGCCAACCAAGATCACCTCAACAATGTCCGCCGGGGTAACCTCGGCATCTCGTATCGCCGCCTCACAAGGCGCAACCGTCTTCTCCACCAAATCAGCCGTCAAAGACTCCAACTTGGCACGCGTCAGCGTCTCCACCAAGTGCTTCGGACCGCTCTGGTCCGCGGAGATAAACGGCAAGTTGATCTCAGCACTCGTCACCGACGAAAGCTCGATCTTCGCCTCCTCAGCCGCCAGTCGCAATCGTTGCGCCGCCGAAGGATCGCTGCTCGGGTCCATGTACTCCTTCTTCTTGAACTCATCCACCAGATACTCCACCAGCTTCAAGTCGAAGTCATCACCACCCAAATGCGTATCCCCGTTCGTGCTCTTCACCTCGAACACGCCCTCTCCGACGTGCAAGATCGTGATGTCAAACGTCCCGCCGCCAAGGTCGTAAACCGCGATCGTCCGATCCCCCTTCTTCTCCAACCCGTAAGCCAGAGCCGCAGCCGTAGGTTCATTTACGATCCGCAAGACCTCTAAACCGGCAATCGTCCCCGCCACACGCGTCGCCTCGCGTTGCGCGTCGTTGAAATACGCCGGTACCGTGATCACCGCCTGCGTCACCGACTCGCCGAGGCGATCTTCTGCATCCTTCTTCAACCGCGCCAGCAACATCGACGAAATCTCTGCCGGAGGCCGCACGCTGCCATCAAACGTGATCCCTACGTCGCCGTTGTCCAACGCCGACAACTTGAACGGCACACGCTTCTGGTCCGCCTGAACCGACTCATCGTCGAAACGTCGACCAATGAACCGCTTCGCCGAATACACGGTGTTCTCAGGATTGGTCACCGCCTGTCGGCGTGCCAGCATCCCGATCAACCGTTCACCAGACCTCGTATTCATCGCCACGACCGACGGCGTGATCCGCTGACCTTCCGAGTTCTCGATGATCTCAGGCTCGCCCGCGCTCATGTACGCCATTGCCGAGTTGGTCGTTCCCAAGTCAATGCCGATAGCTCTTGCCATTTCTCTCTTTTGCCTTTCTATTTACCAATACGCATTGGCAATCGTTTTTTCTTCTTTTCGTTTTATGGGGATTACCCGCCGCCGCTTGATCTTCCGACCAACACCTTGGCGACGCGCACCACTTTTGAAGTTTTCAGATCCTCGTATCCCGCCTCAATGACCTGTATCACCTTCCCGTCTTGATCCTCCGACGTCGGCATCGTTGCCAGCGCCTCATGACGAGACGGGTCCATATCCTCGCCCAGCGACTCGAATCGTCGGTATCCGACCGATACAAGACAGTTTTCGACCTTTTCTGCCATCGCCTTGAACCCATCGAACCATTTCGGGTCCATCCCCTGCCCTCCGGCCACCTCCAAAGCATTCGCGAAATCATCCGCTACCGACATAACACGGTTCGCTACTTCGATCCTCGCCCTTTCCGCCGCTTGTTCTTCCTTCTCTGCCGCTGACATCCGGTTGCGTTGCGCGTCGCTGTGAGACCGCCGAAGCTCCGATTGCAGCCGGCTAAGCTGTGATTCATACTCGCCGATTTTTTTACGATATTCGTAATTTTCAGCTTCTATTTGATCCAGATTCGCACGAGACTCTGCCAATTGACACTTTAACTCGTCACATTCCGTCTCAAGACGACGTTGGTTCTTGACAGAACGCGCGTTACGCATCAATGCACGTGCCGAAGCACGTCGTCGAGGTCCCCAACCGTAGGGAATTCCCGGCCCAACCAACCTCATCATTCCACACCTAGATAGTTGAGAATCACCTTGATCTCATCCGCAACAGCCTTCGCAGACGCAGACTCCTTGAGGTCATCGCTCTGCTCAAGAACCTCAAGCATTCCCCTCATGTGCTGGACCAACTCGAGCACAAGCCCAACTCCGTTCAGATTCAACCCCAAATCCTCAGCCAACCGCCGCACAATCTGCAATCTCTCCAGGTCTTCCTCCGAATAAAGCCGCCGACTGCCCTGCGTTCGCGACGGACTCACAAGACCTTCTCGGTCATACTTCCGCAACGTCTGTGGATGCATCTCCGCCAACTTCGCTGCGATGCTGATTATGTACAACGCGTCGCCACGTCCCGCGATCCGCACCCTCACCCGTCGACGACGACGATTGATCTCCTCTTCTTCCACACGCCGGGCCATCTCGCGTCGCGCACGATCTGCCGCAATCTTGTTCACGAGACGAACAAAATCATCGGCATTTGGGATCGACGACCCTGCATCCGTGCTTTGGTACTGTTCGTATCTCTGTGTCACACTAACTCCAAGGGGGTGAATTGGGGGGAAGCAGATCTTCAGCATCCCTCTCTCACTTGATTAGTATTGTAACTCATGGTAATATATCTGATACGCCTTGTGTCAAGAACCCCTAGGAATTACGAATTCCACCATGAACGCAACCACGACAAGACCAATTAGAAAGAAAATTACGAAATCCTCCGAAAATCCCTTGACAAACCCGATCAGGATGATATAAAAAGTTTTCATTCGGCGAAATCAACCGCGCGGGACGCCCGCCAGCATGACAGAAAAGCAACCGAGACAAACGGAAAACACAGCCTTGCACCAACTGAGGACACGAAAAGAGAGACCATCCGCAAGCACCATGACGTACATCTACGAAAAACGTTGCCCGCATTGCCGAGGCGACATCCTGTTCGCAATCAGACTCGAGGGACCAACCCTAAAGTGTCTGCAGTGCACCAGGAACATCGATCGTCATCAGGCACGCGAACTGCTTTCACAAAAGATCGAGCAGCCAGCAGCCTGACGACCGGGGCGATAGAGAACGAAGAGAACTCCCAACTAAAAGCCCCGGTCCCAGAATCGGGGCTTTTTGGTTAACACCCAAGCCCCTACAAAGCCAGTAGCTACCCAGTAGCAACCAACTACTACGGAGACCAGCGACATGAAACAAACAGCGATATTCCCCCGCCGATGCCCCTCCTGCCAGGGTGACGTCCAGTTCGGCCGCGGACTGGACGGCGTAACCCTCAAGTGCATACAGTGCACACGCATCATCAGCCCGGCGCAGGCCCGACAGATCCTCGCTGACATCCAGCAGGAACGCACCGTCGCCGTGGCAAAGGCGGCCTAAGACAGCGAAACGCTGAGCAACCCGGAGCTCAGCGCATAGCACAACGGCTCGGTAGCTGTTAGTTACCGAGCCGTTTTCTTTTGTTCTCGTGGACAACCCTCACCGCCCAGACTCAAACCACTCACCCCGCATCATAAGACCAAACATCAGACTCCACATCCACCACCTCAGCCTCCGGCGCCGCCCGTTCAACAAACTCCAAAGCGCGCTCCAACAACCTCTCCGCAGTCTGGAAATCACCGCTCACAACTGAGATCCCTATCGTCGCCGTTTGCCAACTATCATTCGCATCGACCTCCGCCGCAGACACCGACAACCGGTTCCTCAACTGCGACACCACAGAGTGAATCACCCGCCGTTTATCTTTCAGCGACGAAGAGGCGTGAATGTGCAATCTAGCCTTCGCAGCGGCGATATGCATCCCTTTTTCCGCCCGAATATTACGATTTTCGTCGCATCAATGCGCTGACATGATGTCTCAAAATGCCAAATACGGCTCACTCTCCACTGTCACGTAGTCACCCGGCGGAAACGCCTCCAACGCATCAACATCGATCTCCGTCCCCCAACCAGGCCCGTCAGGTACCGTCGCTCGGCCATCCGAGATCGGAATCATCTCCGTCAACACCGCTTCATACGCCTTGAGGAAACTCACGAAGATCTCCTGCATGAACGCGTTCGGCATCGTCAGGTCCAGATGCAGACTCGCCACCGTCGAAATCGGACCATTCGAGTTGTGCGGAGCCACCGATACATAGTGCGTCTCCGCCGCCGAAGCGATCTTCCGCAACTCCGTGATTCCGCCGGCATGACAGATATCCGGCTGAATCACACTCGCCGCATGAGATTCAAGCAACGGCCTGAAATCCCACCGGTTATACATCTGCTCGCCCGTAGAAATCGGGATGTTGATGTCCCGCGCCAAAGCCGCCAAAGCATCGACGTTGTCCCAAAGTATCGGCTCCTCGAGCCATGCCACGTTGTACTCCTCGATCATCCGCGCCGCCCGACGCGCGCTCCAGATATCCAATCGTCCCCGAACATCAACCGCCACCTCGACCGACCCTCCAACCGACTCCCGCACCGCCTTCACCAGCTCCACACCACGCTCCATCCGCTCCGGATCAATCACCTGCGGCCCCGCAAACGGATAAAACTTCATCGCCCGCCAACCCTCGTCCACAAGCTCCGCAGTCCGGCGCGCAAAATCATCAGGAGTCAACTCGCGAACCGGCAATGCATCGTCTTCGGTCGGATCGAACCACCCGTTCGCGTACGCTCGAATATCATCCCTGACCTTCCCACCCAACAACTCATACACCGGCACACCCAACGCCTTCGCCTTCAAATCATTCAGCGCCAGATCAATCCCGCTGATCGCACTCATCGACACCGCGCCCCCGGTCCAAGTCACCCGACGATACAACGATGTCCAGATATGCTCGATCTGAAACGGGTCCTTCCCCTCCAAAAACTTCGCAAACTCCCCGATCTCAGCCGCAACACCCGCATCCTTATACTGTGTGCTCGCCTCACCCCACCCATAATCACCCGTATCCGCCGTGATCCGCACGAACATCCAATTCGTCCCCGCCGTCTTATGCACCGGAGTGCCCATCCTGAAAACGTCAACGTCCGTAATCTTCATCGTTGGAAAACCGTCTCCTCGTTCAAGTCACGTGGCATCCAAAGCGAACACCAACGCTTAATCCTAATCTCCCGCAGAAACCGAGACCCCCAACCCGCGCCAAGGCGAAACAAACCCGAAGATCGCAACGACCTACCGAACCGCGAGTTCCACCCGCCGATCCAACTTACCTCTCGCTCCGCCGTCGCCTCTGCGAGAACCGCAACCTGATCTGCGCACGCCTCAACGAAGCAAGCGCACGTTCCATATCCAGATCATCACCATGCTGATCGATCCGCTCCTGCGCACGCCTCACCGCAATCTCCGCCCTCTCCTCATCAATCTCATCCTCACGCTCAGCAGCATCAGCCAAAACCGTGATGTTGTCGGCGAGCACCTCCATGAAACCGCCCGTCACAATAATCGCCTGCTCTTCTTCGCCATCCGCACCGAACCGCATCTCACCCGGAACCAGCGTCGTCATCAACGCCGCGTGCGAAGGCAAGACCGTCAACTCACCATCAGCACCAGGAGCAGTCACGTAGTCAACACCGCCCGAAAAGGTCTCCCGTTCGGCAGTAACTATGCTGAGATTCATCCGAGCCATGACCGCTCTCTAGTCCCTTATCTTCGCTATCCGATAACTGCGACTGCAATCCCTAAGCAGCAACCGATTCCTGCATCGATCGACCCTTCTCAACCGCATCCTCGATCCTGCCCACCATGTAGAAGGCCTGCTCCGGCAAGTCGTCATGCTTGCCATCAAGGATCTCCAAGAAACCCTTCACCGTCTCCTCGCGGCTCACGTAAACACCGGGCAAGCCAGTGAAAACCTCACCCACGAAGAAAGGCTGCGTCAAGAACCTCTGGATCTTCCGTGCACGAGACACCGTAAGCTGGTCATCATCCGACAGCTCCTCGATACCCAAAATCGCGATCACGTCCTGCAAGTCCTTGTACCGCTGCAAAACCCGCTTCACACCAAACGCCGCATCGTAGTGGTCCTGACCCACAATCGCCGGCTCCAAAATCCGAGAGTTCGAGGCCAACGGATCAACCGCCGGGAACAGCGCCTGCGCCGCAAGCGCACGCTCCAACGACACGTTCGCATCCAAGTGACCGAACGTCGTCACAATACCTGGGTCCGTGTAGTCATCCGCCGGAACATAAACCGCCTGGAACGAAGTGATCGATCCCGCCTGCGTCGACGTGATCCGCTCCATCAAGTCGCCAAGCTCAGTCGACAACGTAGGCTGATAACCCACCGCCGACGGCATCCGACCCAGCAGCGCCGAAACCTCCATGCCCGCCAAGATGTACCGGTAGACATTGTCGATGAACAGCAACACGTCCTGACCACGCTCGTCACGGAAATACTCCGCCATCGTCAACCCTGTCAACGCGATCCGAGCACGCGTCCCCGGAGGCTCGTTCATCTGACCGAACACCAGAGCCGTCGAGCCAACAACCCCCGACTCGTGCATCTCATGCCAAAGGTCATTACCCTCGCGCGAACGCTCACCAACACCCGCAAACACCGACACCCCAGAGTGCTCCTGCGCGATGTTCCGGATCAGCTCCGTAATAATCACCGTCTTCCCAACACCCGCACCACCATACGCACCAACCTTCCCACCACGCGGGAAGGGAGTAATCAAGTCCAGAACCTTGATCCCAGTCTCAAGAATCTCCGTCGTTCCAGACTGCTCCGCAAACGTCGGAGGCTGACGGTGAATCGGCAACCTCTCAGCATCCGCCGGAACCTGATCCGCACCATCGATCGCCTCGCCCAGCACATTGAAAATCCGACCCAGCGAGTTCTCACCCACCGGAACCGCTACCGGCTGACCAGTATCTATCGCCTCAGCCCCACGAGCCAGACCATCCGTCGTCCCGAGCGCCAAACATCGCACCCAGTTATTCCCGACATGCTGCTCCACCTCGAGCACCAACCGCTCGCCCTCGTTGTCTACTTCCAAACCGTTATAGATCTCAGGAAGATCCTCCGGCGGAAACTCGACGTCCACAACCGTGCCGATTACCTGGACTACCTTGCCTTTGCTACCTTGTGCCATATTCCGTCAGGCTCCTATTTCGTTATCGTTCTGATTGGTTCGTTTCTTAGTTTCGATATTCCCCTCTCCCCTTGGGAGAGGGCCAGGATGAAGGTCTCACCCCTGCACACCAGCAACACCACCAACGATGTCAAGCAACTCGCCAGTGATCGATTCCTGCCGTGCCTTGTTCAGGTCCAGCGTCAACTCTTCAATCAACTCATTCGCGTTATCAGTCGCATTCTGCATCGCGATCATCCGCGCCGAATGCTCACTAGCCTGCGCCTCCAAGATCGCGTGATAGACCTGCGTCTCCACATACCGCGGCGCAATGTTCGCCAAAACCTCCGCCGGCGAAGGCTCATAGATGTAGTCCAGATACATCACCGGCTCATCATCCGAACCAGAAGGAGTCTCGATCGGAAGCAGCTGCACATTCACCGGACGCTGCACCGAGGTATTCACGAACTGCGCGTAGATCAGCTTCACGTTGTCCACCTCACCAGACCGATACCGATCAATCACAAACGACGAGATATCCAACGTGTCCGCCAGCGACGGCCTATCCCCTACCGAATAACTCGCAACCAGATTCTGACCCGTCCGAGCCGCAAACCGCTCACCCTTCCGACCAATACCAACCGTATCTATCGGCACCTCAGCATCCGAATACTCACGAGCCGCAACCCGCAAGATATTCCCCACCAAAGCACCAGCCAAACCACGGTCCGGCGTAACCAGAACCAGCAGTTCACGATTGTTCGGACGCCTCTGGAGCAACGGATCCAGAGACTCATCCTCGGCCTCCAACCGCATCACCAGATGCGACAAAACCTCACGCATCTGATCAGCATACGGCCTACCGTTCCGAACCATCTGCTGAGCACGCTGCATCCGCGAAGCCGCAATCAACTGCATCGCACTCGTGATCTTCGCAGTGTTGCTGACCGATCTGATACGGTCCCGTATGTCCTTCAGGCTAGGCATCTCTAAGCCAACAGTCCCTTACAACTCAACTAAGCGGCCACCAGATCCGCAGTCTGCTTGAAAGCCGATACAGCCTCCATCAGCCGCTCGCCATTCTCATCGCTCAACTCACCCGAATCGCTGATCTCTGCCAACAGCTCCGGCAAGTTCGCAGCCAGATAGTCGTACCACTGCGACTCGAAGTCACGCACCCGCTCAACATCAACATCATCCAACGCGCCTTCATTAGCCACATGGAACAACGCCACCTGGTTCTCGTATGAAACCGGCGCATTCTCTTCCTGCTTCAGCAACTCGCGGAACCGCTCGCCACGCGCCAACTGACGCCTCGTAACCGGGTCCAAGTCCTCAGCACCAAACTGCGCGAACGTCGCCAGCGCATCGAACTGCGCCATCTCCGTCTTCAAGCTACCTGCCACATCCTTCATCCCACGACGCTGAGCCGACGAACCCACACGAGTAACCGAAATTCCCGAGTTCACCGCCGGACGAATACCAGCGTTGAACAAGTCCGGCTCCAAGAACAACTGACCATCCGTAATCGAAATCACATTCGTCGGAATGTAAGCCGACACGTCTCCCGCCAGCGTCTCGATAATCGGCAACGCCGTGATCGATCCCCCGCCATACTCCGGCGCCATCCGAGCCGCACGCTCCAACAATCGGGAGTGCAGATAGAAAACGTCACCCGGATAAGCCTCACGACCAGGCGGTCGCCTAAGCAGCAACGACATCTGCCGGTACGCCCAAGCATGCTTCGAAAGGTCGTCGTAGACGATCAAAACGTCCTTGCCCTTCGACATGAAATACTCCGCCATCGCACAACCCGCGTACGGAGCCAAGAACTGCAACGGAGCCGGGTCAGACGCATTCGCAGCAACAATGATCGTGTTGTCCAACGCACCTTGGTCCTGGAACCTCTGCACCGTACCCGCTACCTTCGACGCCTTTTGACCAATCGCAACGTAGACCCCGATCATGTCAGAGTCTCGCTGATTGATAATCGCATCCACACAAAGCGACGTCTTCCCGGTCGACCTGTCACCAATCACCAACTCACGCTGACCACGCCCTACCGGCACCATCGCATCCACAACCTTCACCCCGAACTGCACCGGCTGATTTACCGGCTGACGAGTAATAACACCAGGCGCAATCTTCTCGACCGGCAAAACCTCAGACGTGCTCGGTACTGCCTGACCATCCAAAGCCCTGCCCAACGGATCAACGACCCGACCAAGCAGTTCATCACCGACCGGAACCTCCAAAATCCTACCCGTCGACCTCACCTCATCCCCCTCACGGATCTCAAGATAGTCACCCATGATCACCGCACCAACCGACTCCTCCTCAAGGTTCAGCGCCAGACCCAAAACATCGCCCGGGAACTGCAAAATCTCATTCAGCCGTACCCCGGCCAGACCATGGATACGCGCAATCCCATCTCCAGCCTCTACAACGGTCCCGACGTCAACCATCGTGAGTTCGCCTCCGAACTCCTCGATCTGACGCTTGATCACTGAAGCAATATCTTGCCCTGCGGTGGTCATCTACTTATCTCTCCTTGCCATGTCACTGGATTCTTTGCACACCCGCCGTCAATATGGCGAAACCCAACGTCATTCCCGCGCACGCGGGAATCCAAGGCGGCGGTGTGCGATGTGTCATAACGAATAATCATGCCGACAACGGCCTATCCACCAACGACTCCTGCATCGAACGCAACCGCGTCCTAGTGCTCCCATCAAATAAACGATCTCCCACTCTCGCAACAACACCACCTATGATCTCCGGATCAACACTCTCCGTCACTTCGATCTGCTCAAACCCCGTCATCGACCGCAGACTATCCACGATCCGCCCCCGCCTCGCATCATCCAACGGCACCGCCGTCGTTATCTGCGCCCGGCCAATACCCAAATGCCCATCCAGCAACTCACGGAACACATCACACACCCCGTCAAGCCTCTCGATATCACCATTCACCACCACCAGCGAAACCAGATTCCGCACCAGCGGATCAACATCGCTGATCAACGTCCCAATCCCATCCAGCTTCACCGTCTCCGGCACCGATGGCGCAGCCATGAACGCCTGAACATCCGACTCCGTGAATACCTCACGCGCCGTCTCCAAGTCGCGTTCCCAGACCTCAAGCGCCTCACGCTCAATCGCTATCGCGAAAGCCGCCTGAGCATATCTTCTGACCGATGTCGATGCCATTTACGTTACGCTAGCTAACTCTTCAATCTCAATCTCAATCAGTTGTTCCGAGCGTCAAGACCCTCTTCCAAGACACGGTCTATCAACTCGCGGTGTGCATCCTCGTCAAGCGACTGCTCGACGATCCGCTCCGCAGCCAAGATCGCAATCCCCGCAAACTCGCGCCGCACCTCTTCTACTGCCGCAGCACGCTCTCGACGAATCTCCTCTCGCGCACGATCAAGTATCTCCTCGGCCTGCGCACGAGTTCGTTCCGCCTCCTGGTCCCGCAAACGCGAAGCCGCATCACGCGCCTCCGCAATCAACTCCTGACCTTCACGACGAGCATTCGCAAGCTCCTGCTCTACGCGCTCCGCAGACGATGCCGCCTCGGCCCGCGCATTCTCAGCAGCCTCCAAACTGTCGCGGATACGATCTGCGCGCTGGTCCAACATCCGCGTGATCGGTCCGTAAAGGAACATCCGCAGAAAGACCGCAATGATCGTAAACCCGACCAAGAAGGTCAACAGCCGGGAAAGATCTATTCCCAATGCATCCATGAGAATCTCCGGTTCGTTACTTCATCACTTAAACCGTCGCAAAACCTTTAGGGTTTCCCCCGCTCGCGGGGGAAATGTCCGAAGGACAAAGGGGGCTTCCCGCCACACGGGCAGTCCACCAACATTCCTTCGCTGGTTTGCCAACGGTTCCATCTCTACGTTCATCTTCGCCGCTCAAACGCACCGACGGAGAGCAATTACCCGATCACCTATCGTGACCGATCCTACCGCCGATGCGCCGAAATTGCCTGCCTAGGTGAACAGCGTGATGATCGCCACGACCAACGCGTAAATCGCAATCGCTTCCGTGAACGCAATCGCAAGAATCATGTTCTGGCGAATCGCATCGGCTGCCTCAGGGTTGCGCCCCAGAGCTTCCATCGCCTTGCCGGCAAGCATTCCGATCCCAAGTCCCGGACCAAGGGCTCCCGCCCCGATCGCAAGACCAGCTCCGATTGGTGTCCAATCCTCCATCGTTTTAGACCTCCTGGTCTCCGTTGTTACTGTTCACGACACCTGTCCATTCTGACGGCATCGATACTTCACACGCATTTGACCTCTCAGCCAACCGGCCAAATGTCAAACGCAGCATGCCAAATTTAGGTTCCGCCACACGCTCACCGTCCTCATTGAGGCCGGTAACGATGGCATCCGAGCGAACATGCACAATCCTCATCTCTCTAGTGCCCCTCCTCCGCTCCATGATGGTCGCCCTCAGGATGATGGTGCGGCATGATCGCAAACGCTCCGAACATCAAAGTCAACACCGAGAAGATGATCGCCTGGATGAAACCGACGAACAACTCCAGCCCGATAAACGGAATCATCCCGATCAGCGGGAACAAGAAACCCATCGCGATCAGCAATATCTCACCCGCGAACATATTCCCGAATAGACGGAACGTGAAGCTGACGATCTTGATGAACTCACCAACCAGCTCCAGTACTCCCACGAACAGATCAATCGGGTTGCGCTTGAACGGATTGCCGATGAACTTGTCCCAGTAACCGCCTATACCCAGAGTCTTGATACCCCAGAACTGCACACTAACCATCGCGAAGATCGCAATCGCCAGCGTCATGTTCAGGTCCGTGCTCGAACCACGCAGATAGGGCACCAGAATCCCGGCACGTTTGCCGACTAGCGACGGATACTTGCCCGGGTTCTCGCTGAAAAACTCCGTGTTGGGCAACGAGTCAGGTGCCACGCTCTCATCAATTCGTCCCGCAATTCTGACCACTTCCTCCGAGGTCGGATGCGTCGGATCCGCCACATCGTACGCAACCACATCAACCAAGCTCAGTTTGTAATCATTGCCACGCCCGAACGGCAGCAACCGAATCCCGTCTCCATCGAAAACCACAAAATCCTGTTCACCGTACGTCTCGAAGGTCTTCCCGACCAGCTTCTTCACCTCTTCGACATCAGCATGACTCGCAAGATATTCCCCCATCCCTTCGCCCTTCTTGCCCACGTCATGGTGCAACCCATCCAAGACCTCCGCGTATCCTCCGCTCTCCGCTTTGCCTTCGAACTTGTGGAAGAAGAACTCCGACGTCGTCTCTACCCGACCGATGTTCCCCACCACCGGCAACACCCCTAGCCAGTTCGAGAAAAGCACCACCAAGAAGATCGCCGTCGCCACCGGTATAAATATCCGACCCGCCTTGCCCGAGGTCGATTCCGCCAGACCGATGAAGAACTCGTAAAGAAGCTCCATCAACGACTGCCAACGACCCGGAACCTCCGATATCTTCCGCGTCGCCAACCACGCCAGCAAGACCAGAACCACGATCGCGGCAATGAACATCACCACCGTGTTGTAAAGCGCGTAATCGCCTATGTAGGTGACCAGTTCCGAAGGAACCTGGAGATGAGGAACAGGACCACCTAAGAATCCACCACCGAACGCAGCGCCAAGGGCACCGCCCACTACTGAGATGACCGCCACAGCGAGCAAAATGACCGCTATGGCTACGCCTTTAGGGGACGAGAGCAACCTCTCCCCCTACTACCTGGTTCGGCTCTATCAAAACCTTTGCCATTGCCATGCGCTGTTCAGAAGGAAGGCCCCGACCGCTCAGCGATCGGACCGGTCTCCCGATCCCTGACTTTCCTCCGTCGCTCTCCCGAAGTCAGTCAACATCCGCATCATTCCGACCAGCGCGACACCGATCCCCAAGAGGACCCCGACAACCAGCAGCAACGGTGCACTGCCAATCATCCCATCCAACCACCAACCGAGAAACGCCCCGCCAGCGATACTCACACCGACGAACCACCCGATCATGGTCAACCGCGCCAAAGTCGGGATGACACCAGCAACACGCTTCCGAGAACGCTCATCAGGCATCAAAATCCCGCCTCCACTCCAAACAATTATACGAAGCCAACACCCCTACAGCACGAACACAACACCACCAAATCTCACTCCTCCTCCAAGAGAGGACAGAAGAAAACCCACCGTAAACAATGCAAGCGCGAGTCCGTGACCCACCGTCATTCCCGCGAAAGCAGGAACCCAAGGGTGGACGGAAAATTGGTAGGGACCTGTCTGTGATCCGCCCTGCCCCTTTCGCGCAGCCCAAACCACCAACTAAAACCTCCATCAACCATGAACGAATCCTCTCTCCCCCAAAACGCCCATCAACAGCGGGAGAGG
>CAZMBB010000043.1:0-18435 GCA_964564575.1 uncultured Dehalococcoidales bacterium | reverse complement strand
ACGCGTGCGGAAGGTATATGTCGGCTGCCCGGCATCCCGAACCCTCCGGGGCCAAACCCCGGTGCAAACGTCATTCCCGCGGACGCGGGAACCCATGGGACAACTGCGCCGGACCGAGACTGTTAGAAACAGGCTCACCCAAAAACCAACAACCAAGCCTCTGCCAAAACCAAAGGCAGAGGCGCAAACCCAAGACCCGAGAAACCGGCAAAGCAAAGAGAGGGCCCAAAGCCCCCGATTAAACGCGTCCGGCACGTCATTCCCGCGCAAGCGGGAACCCACATGGGCGGCGCCCGCCCCCTTCGTCGGAGACGTAAGGGGGCGCGGGCGAGCGAAGCGAGACCGCGGGGGATGCGGGGGCGGGCGAGGTGCCACCCCAAACCACCAAAACCCATCCTTAAAATCCTTCCCCATCCTTCGCATCCTAGTTCTCAACAACCAAACCCCCTCCTTTACATCCTAGTTCTCCCAAAAAAACGTTGACACGCCACACATACTCGCATATATTCGGTATCATATAGTTTTCAGGGCGTGCCGACCGTCATGGTTCGTTGCGCGTCTTGAGAGTGCTATGGAAACATCCGGGCAAGACCGCTTCAAGAACGGCGCGAGCAGCGCTGTTGCATGTGCGTCTGGTATCGAACCGGTAGAGAGATAGATACAGGAGGACTGCAGCTGTGCAGCTTTCATCGAGAATCTTGACGGCTCTGGCCGTGCTGATCCTTGCCGTTGCGGTGGTGGCGGTGCGAGCCGGCTCATCGGGGACGGTAGAGGCGGCTACTGGTACGATCGACGTTGTGAACGTCGGGACCTGTTACACCACGAGCACCGACGTGTTCGGTGTGGGCGACTGTGACGATGGAGATGGCGATGATGCCTACAGCGTTGCGGGCCGCGACACCATCACTAAGGCGGATAGCGTCTTTGCCACCTATGCCATCGACCCCAAAACGTCAGGCGATCAGCCACGTGCCATCGCCACAAACGCCGATCTCATAAAGATCAGCATTGAGGACACCGGAAGGGACAGGAGAACGGGAGTGCTGTTCGCGGTTGGCGAGGATACCGCCCATGACTTGACTGTTTCAGCCAATGACCCCGCTGACGCCACCAAAACCCAAAGCAACGTCGTCGCGAGTGCCCTCGGAGCAGATTTAGCTGGACAGTTACCGTCTCCCATCGAGGTGACTGAAGATCCGACGCGGGCTGGTGCGTATTTCTACCCAAACCCAACGGCAACGATTAGCAGTTCAGGAGATGCCGAGTTCAGGTTGGAGGGTAGTCTCAGTGCCGAATATCCGATGGCGGATGAAGATGCCAGAGGCAAGTTCTTCTGGTTCGGGACAGCTGGCGACTCGTCGAACGCTGGTCCCTTCATAAATTTGAAAGATTACATAAGCTTGGACGAGGATCTATCGTCTGGCGACGAAGAGGGCGACATCGCTCCTTGGATGCGCGTGACAGCATCGGTTCCTCAAGGTCGGCAAGTGGTTGTGCAATACATCTACTATCAGACCAGCGATGAGGAAGAGATCGTCGGCGGACTTACAAAGGCGGGCTACGCCGGTAGTAATGCAGCCGGATTTGAACCCGTATTCGTTGACGACGAGAACCTAGCTACTGCTGCGAATCAGGACGCCCTTGTTCTCCGCGCGAGCGGAGATGGCGTTCCGCCGGCCCAGAACCTCTGGCTGAAAGAGAATGGTCGCTTCTCCGGCAGGTACGAAGGCTACCTGCGACTGACTGACGCTGATGGAGATGGAAAGTGCGACCATGACGACGACCCGTCCAACGCTGACCAGCGATGCAACTGGGGCAGGGAGCCCGGTGCCGCTACAAGCTCCGCTATGGGCGATGCAGCGGTTCTCGGTGTTGAAAGCGGTCCGATCTCCATCACCTACAAGAACTCGAATGGTGACACGAGGTCGATAACGATCCAGATCGACAAAGATCCGCCCGCGATCCAGATAGATACCCCAGTACATGGGACATCCAGCAAGGACGACTCTCCTGACCTGATCGGTTCATTCACCGATGGCGGCGGATCGGGATTGCGCGAAAATTCCTTCAAGGTCTACGCTGACAACCGGAACGAAGGCGACAAAGCGGTTGATCTCATGCCCGTCTGGGACTTCTCAGTTCACACTGCCTCCGGTACGGATCCAGGCTATGTCTGTATAAATGCTGATGGGGATCTAACGTGTGATGCCCCCACCGCCTCCCAGGTTGTACTGAGGGCTGATTACTTCGGGTACAACAACCACCCAACGTTCGGCATCATCTCGAGCGCGAACGTCTACTTGCCTGAAGACGGTAACAACGACGGGCAAGATGAATACAAGACCGCCAATGCCGAGGATTACGAGGATGGCGATACAAGCGGATCATTCGACACTGTGGTTCGTATCGACTTCCCGCCGGATCGGGCAGACGACAACCGGTACAACGACCAGATCGACATTCAAGCGGTCGTGATGGACGTTGCCGGTAACATCGGCTTCTCCGACAGCCAACCGAGCGACCCGACGTTCATCCACGACTTTGGAACCAAGAATGCAGATCGTGACAAACTCGGCACGCACAACGTCATCGGTTGGTACTCGCGCCACACCTACTTCCTTGACGATGTGGATCCGAAGTACATGGCAGATGAGTCGGCAACTGGATTCTTCTTGGACCCGGACGACGAGCCGATGAGGACCAGTTCAGGTTTGATGGTCGTGTTCGACGGCAATATCGACGGATCGACCGTCGGAATCGGTACGTTCGATGTGCAACTCGACGATGGCTCTGACGGAACTGTCGTTGACGCCAAAGTCAAAGACGAGAAGGTCTACTTGCTGATTGAAGAAGAACTGGCGCCTAACGCGACACCAAAGGTCGACCTCTCGGCAGGCCAAGCGATCTCCGACCTTGCCGGCAACGAGTCGACGGACAGCAGGCTGGATGGTATCGAGTTGAGCGATGGCATCCTGCCCACCTTTACGGTAACGCTCAGCGGCGGCACTGGTCTGAACGAAGAAACCGATGGCGAAGGTCCGGATGAGTTGACCAAAGGTCAGATGAGGATCTCGATCTCGGCTAACGAAGCGATTCAAGGCTCGCCGAAGTTCGCGGTCGTCTGCTCGAACCTGCACTGGGGCGGCAACGCGGAAGACAACAACGTTGCGAAGTACGCTTCTAACCGCACAGGGGCTTTCACTAGCACGAAGATCGGCGACGCTGAACCTAAATCCACTGATCCTCACACTGGTCTAAAGGCTGACCGGACGAATTCGGCTGGCGTGGATCAAGGCACGATGTGTCCTGATCACGTTAAAGCGCCTGTGAACGCAGGCGACACCGCGACCTACTTCGAGGCAGCGGTAACCTCTGCGCATGCCCGTCCTGGCAACAATTGGGAATACCTCTGGTCGAACCTCTCCGGCGACCAAGAAGTCGAAGACGGCAAGCTATCGGTGATTGTCTGGGGACGCGACCGTAGCGAATACGAAACTGGCGCTGGCACGGTATACAACTACTCGGCTAGCACCGCTAACTTCGTATACGACACTGACCTTAAGGCAGCATGGGAAAGCGCCGATGGGCTCGTTCCTGCGAAAGATGAGAACGTGTTTGAAGTGCGACCGTTCGTCCTCCTCGACTTCGGAGCCGAAGGCACGACCGTTGATGTGACGACCTTCACAGTGGATGGTACCGAGTTCGACTTGATGGACATCGAAGGCAACGAGTTCGTATGGTGGCCTGAGCCTCTGGCATACGGGACCTACGAGGTCTACGTGGAAGCCAACGACGCTGCCAACAACACAGGTGACTACACGTACAGCTTCACGGTTAAGGAACGGGCACCGTTCGTGCTCAACCTGCTGGCAGGTTGGAACTCGGTATCCTTCCCATCCAACCCGGTTGATCGTGCTCTACATGCGGTCTTCACTAACCCGTCTATCGACCAAGTCATCGGCTGGGACGTGACCGAGCCGGTCAGCCCGTGGCGTATGGCCTCTCGAGTTGACGGCGTCTGGACCACCAGCGACGAGGTCGCCACGCTCAACGACGTGGAAGCACGCTACGGTTACTGGGTGCACTCGATGGGCTTCATCACCCAAGCCGTGCATCTAGCGGGCAAGGGCGACCGTGCAACCGACGGTCAACCCAACCCGGCAGACATCCCGACCGATGAGGGCTGGAACTTCGTAGGCGTGGTCGACGTTGACGGCGACCAGACGCAGGACGACGCGGGCGAGACGCTGCGCAATAGCAACGACGACCCGATCACTGCGGCTGACTACCTCGGCAACTACACCCGTGCATACACTTGGGACCACATCAACAACACGTGGGATGTGCTCAAGAAGAACGAAGGCATGGTTATCGGTTCCGGCGTCTGGGTCTACTACACCAAAGGCCACGACATCGCCCCGTAAGGGACGTGTCCTGAACCCCCAAGGCTGTAAAAAGCTGTAAGCCAAAAACTGCGCCCCTCGGAGAAATCCGAGGGGCGCAGCGATTCAACCCCCCATTCATATACTTAAAACCTGTTATGGACCCACAGCTCCAATCCAAAGCTGACGACTTGCGCAACCGCATCGCGCAGATCGTGGGGCATCTTTGACCTCCCCGCAAAACGCACCCAAATAACCAAATTGGAAACACAAGCATCCGACCCGGGTTTCTGGTCAGACCACAAAACAGCCCAAACCCACATGCAATCCCTAACGTCGCTAAAAGATGACGTAACCACTTGGGAAACGCTCCAGCAACGCTCCGAAGATCTAACCGACCTAATCGAGCTAGCCGACGCCGAATCCGACCAGGCCATGCTAGCCCAACTCTCCCTCGACGCCGAATCCCTCCGCAACGACCTCGCCTCCCAAGAGTTCCGCCTACAGCTAAGCGGAGAACACGACAGCCGTCCGGCGATCATATCCGTGAAACAAGGAGCCGGCGGCGTAGACGCCCAAGACTGGTCCGAGATGCTCCTGCGCATGTATCTCCGCTGGAGCGAACAATCCGGCTACGCTTCAGAAATCCTCGACTTCACCCCAGGCGAAGAAGCTGGCATCAAGTCGGCAGCGGTAAGAGTAGCCGGCGACCACGCATTCGGTTACCTCAAGTCCGAACGGGGAGTCCACCGCTTGGTGCGCCTCTCACCATTCGACTCCGGACATCGCCGTCACACCAGTTTCTCGCTCGTAGAAGTGTATCCAGAGCCTGACGATGCCAGCGAGGTCGAAATCGATCCGTCTGATGTCCGTATGGAGGCATTCCGAGCCAGCGGACACGGCGGCCAGAGCGTCCAAAAGAACTCTACCGCCGTACGTCTGACACACGAACCCACAGGCATCGTCGTTTCGGTGCAGAACGAGCGTTCACAAGCACAGAACCGCCAAGTAGCAATGAAGATACTGCACGCTCGTCTGACCGACTTGGAAAACCAAAAGCGAGCCGCTGAGAAGGCCAAACTTAAGGGCGAACACATTTCAGCGGAGTTCGGTCGACAAGTGCGGAGCTACGTGCTCCACCCCTACCAAATGGTGAAGGACCATCGGACAGACTTTGAAGTCTCGGATGCCCGCGGCGTGTTGGAAGGCGATCTGGACGGGTTCTTGAATGCATATCTCCAATCTTCGATAGCCAACTGATGAGTTGTGCGTGTCGAACGGTGATGAAGAATACTGTCGATGTAGATTTTCATTGGATGCACCCTTGATACAGGACCGCAAATACGCAATCCGAGATAAGCGGTCGATTCGTATTAACCATCAGGAACGGAAGAATCGCAGTGATAGTTGGAGCTAGCAGATGAAGACAGCACGTTTCTTGGGTATATCGTTGCTCGCCGCGGTGTCCCTTTTTGTCGTGGCGTGCACGAGCGAAGAGCCGCCGACACCTACCCCCGCGCCTGAACCGACGGCGACACAGGTTCCGACCGTCGTGTCGACGCCCCCCCCGTCACGCGCGGAGCGTCCAACGCCGGTATCGAGCCAAGCGCAAGTGGCACCTGAGTTGCTTCAAACGCCAGAACGGGTTGGCGATGAAAGGCCGACGGGTGGTGTGTTCCGAAGGCTTTGGGCTGATCCGCCGACGCTTGACCCCGCGCTCGTGACCGACGGCACGTCGTACGACATCGTGATCGAGCTCTTCAGTGGCTTGGTCAAATTGACGGGCGACGCGAACGAGCCGATCGTCATGGATCTTGCTGAGAGTTATTCGGTGAGTAACGAAGGCAAGACTTACACATTCATTCTTAAAGAGGACCTCAAGTTCAACGATGGGTCGCCAGTTACAGCTTCGGACTTCAAGTGGTCTTGGGAACGAGCCTCTGTGCCAGAGACGGAGTCGCCGATTGTAGATGAGTTTCTTGGCGACATTTTGGGCGTGCAAGCGATTATCGACGGCGAAGCGACGACCGCAGATGGGATCGAAGTGGTAGATGATCACACGCTGCGGGTAACCATCGACGCCCCAAAACCGTACTTCATCGCCAAATTGACTTATCCGATAGCGTTCGTCGTCAACCGCGACAACGTGGTTTCAGGCGGCGAAAACTGGACCGACGAACCAGTCGGAACCGGCCCCTTTGTCTTGAAGAGCTACAGCATTGGTGAGCGGATGGTGTTGTCGAAAAACCCGCACTACTGGGGTGATCCTGCTTACTTAGACGAGGTGCAGCTCTTGCTCGCCGGCGGCTCTGCGATGGCGATGTATGAGAACGACGAGATCGACATCACCGGGATAGGCCTTGCGGACTTGGAACGGGTAACCGATCCGAACGAAGAGATATCCAAGGATGTGATTGAGGTTCCGCCCTCGTTCAGGACGAGTTACATTGGCTTCAACGTCGAAGAGCCCCCGTTCGATGACGTCCATTTCCGTCGTGCGCTGAACTTCGCGGTGGACAAGACTTTGGTGGCCAACGCGGTCTTTTCCGATCTTGTGCGGCCTGCGACAGGCCCCATCCCTCCCGGTTTCGTAGGGTTCAATCCTGATTTGAAGGGATTGGAATTCGATGAGGCCAAGGCACAGGAAGAGCTGGCGATGTCGAAATACGCCGACGCGGATAGTCGTCCTCGAATCGTAATCACTCTGCCCGGCACTGGCGGTTCGCCTAGCTTGACTACTGAAGTGGTTGCGGATATGTGGCGCCGGACTTTGGGCGTGGATGTAGAGATACAGCAGGTCGAGTGGGCGACGTTCTTGCAGGACTTGCACCGCAATCGATTGCAGGCTTTCTCATTGGCTTGGCAAGCCGACTATCCAGATCCTCACACGTTCGTCGATGTTCTGTTCCGGACAGGCAGTTCGATCAACAACACCAACTACTCGAATCCTGAGGTTGACGCGTTGCTTGAGCAAGCCAATGTCGAAGCGGATCCGGTGCGTCGCATCGAGTTGTATCAAGAAGCGGAAGAGATGATCGTTGAGGACGCCGCTTGGTTGCCGTTGTGGTGGGGAGTCGAGGGCAAGGTATTGGTGAAGCAACATGTCGAAGGCTTGAGCTTCCCGCCGTTGTCTGTGCCTATCTATCAACACGTCTGGATAGACGGTTGAACTCGCGGACGCGAGTCCGCACCGTAGTTGGATAGGTGTTCGCGCTGGTATCACCTATCCAACCCTCCAATCGAAAAGTGTTTCCCACTTGGATTCATAGCTTTGATACTGTGTATCCAATGGGGAAACCCCAAACCGAAAACAAAAGAGAGTGAAAAGAAAGATGAAATTCGTCCCACAGCTGTTGATTGCCGGAGTAGTGATCGCCGTAATGTTCGTGGTTGGGTGCTCATCAGAAGAACCGACTGCGACTCCTGTGCCGCCCACGGCGACGGCAGTTCCGCAACCACCCACGACGACCCCAGCACCGGAACCGACATCAGCTTCAAGCTCGAGCGTTGCTCCTACAGCAACGGCCATAGCCGAAGCTACTGCCGCCGCAGTTGCTGAGGCTACGACGGCAGCTGAGGAGACTGCAACCGCAGTCATGAAAGAAGCGGAGGAAGAGGAAGAAGATGTTGAGTTCGATCCACGACGAGGCGGAGTGTTCCGCCTATTGGGCACGGATCCTACGACGTTGGATCCAGCTTTGACTACCGACAGCACCTCCTACGACATCGTGCTCAAGATATTCGGCGGTTTGATGCGGTTGACGGATGATCCGAATAGTCCGATCGTCCCTGACCTGGCGGAAAGTTTCACTGTTAGCCAAGACGGAACCGTCTACCGTTTCAAGCTACGAGAAAACCTAGTGTTCAGCGATGGTAGTCCAGTCACCGCGTTTGACTTTAAGTGGTCTTGGGAGCGGGCGGCTTTGCCTGAGACTGGTTCGACGGTTGTGAAGGAGTTTCTCGGTGACATCGTGGGAGTCAACGACATCATCGAGGGCAATGCGACTTCGGCTGAGGGCATAACCGTTATCGATGACAACACCTTGGAAGTGCAGATAGATGGTCCCAAGCCGTACTTCATAGCGAAACTGACCTATCCGGTGACATTCGTCGTAAGCCAGGACAATATCGAAGCAGGCGGCGAGACTTGGACTGACGATCCTGTTGGGACGGGTCCTTTCATCCTCAAGGATTACGAAATCGGCGTGAGTATGGTGCTTGCCCGTAACGATAACTACTGGGACAGGGCGCCGTACCTTGACGAGGTGCACTTCAACCTTGCTGGCGGTTCATCGATGGCGATGTATGAGAACGACGAGATTCACGTCTCCGGGATCCCGTCTGCGGCGTATGAACGCGTTACCGATCCGAACGAAGCGATTTCACAGGACGTCGTGGATGTGCCGGCAGAATTCTTCACGTCATACATCGGCTTCAACGTCGAGAAAGCACCGTTTGACGATGTGCACTTCCGGCGAGCGCTCAATTATGCCGTGGATAAAGAGCTGATCGCGGAGGCGGTTTTGAACAATCGAGCGAGGCCGGCTTACGGCCCCATACCGCCCGGGTTCATTGGATTCAACCCTGACCTTGAAGCGCTCAGGTTCGATATCGAGAAGGCCCAAGAAGAATTGGCGATGTCGCAATACGGCGCCCCCGAGTCGCGTCCAAGGATTGTTTTGACGACCTCGGGTACCGGGGGTTCTCCACCAGTATGGTTGCAGGCGATCGCTGACATGTGGGATCGAAACCTTGGCGTGCAGATCGAGTTCCAAGAAGTGGAATGGGCGACGTTCCTGGAAGAAGTCGACAGCTACCGATTGCAGGTGTTCTCCTTGGCTTGGAGCCCCGACTATCCGGATCCCCACACTTTCGTCGACGTCCTGTTCCGAAGCGACAGCACGATCAACCAGACGAAATACTCGAACGCTGAGGTTGATGCGTTGCTAGACGCCGCGACGACTGAACCTGACCCAGCTCGACGGGTCCAACTCTACCAAGAGGCTGAGCAGATCATCGTCAACGAAGCCGCGTGGTTGCCGTTGTGGTGGGGTGCCGAAGGGAAGATCTTGGTCAAACCAAGCGTGAACGACTTCCGACTGTCTCCGTTGGGCAGTTTCACGTTGAAGGATGTTTGGCTAGATAAGGAGATTGACTTCTAACAGACTCATATTCATTCCCGCGAGAGCTGGAATCCAGGAGGCAAAGTATGGCATCTCATTGAACTGGATTCCCGCCTTCGCGGGAATGACGAACGTAAACGGACGTTGAGAGAAACAGCACTGAATGCTAGCATTTGAAGCGCGATGCTGATCTACACCTCTCGACGACTGCTTTGGACGCCCGTATTGCTGATCGTCGCGGGATTGTTCATCTTCTCGCTCGGATCAGTGGCGCCGGGTGATCCGGCTGAGTTGATGGCGGGCCAAAGGGCGGATCCAGAGGCCGTGGAACGAATCCGCGAACGTCTTGGCTTAAATGATCCGTTTCTCGTGCAATATACGCGCTACATCGCCGATGCGTTGAAGGGCGATTTCGGTGAGAGTTATCGCTACCGTGGGCGTGACGTGTGGGAGTTGCTGGGGCCTAAACTGCGAGTATCGCTGGAGCTCAATCTCGTTTCGTACGTAGTAACGCTAGCAATCGGTTTGCCTTTGGGATTCTGGGCTGCTATGCGCCAGGGAACTTGGAAAGACCCGACGATGACGACGATCATGTTGTTGATCTACGCGTTGCCTGTCTTCTTTACTGCTCCGTTCTTGATCTTGGTGTTCGCGTTGTGGTTGGATTGGATTCCGGTATCTGGTTGGTCGGGTATGTTTTCAACACATGCGATATTACCGGCTTTCACCATAGGATTGCCCGGTGCTTTCGTCTTCATGAGATACATGAGGGCATCAACCTTGGATGTGTTGGGCCAGGAATACGTTAGGACAGCTCACGGCAAAGGCATGGGGCACATGACCGTCAACAGGCGGCACATCGCCCGGAATGCGTTGTTACCGATCATCACGATATTGGGCTTTTCTCTTGCCGGATTGTTCGGCGGTTCCCTGATCGTCGAACTTATTTATGGGATTCCGGGAGTGTCACGACTGGCATTGGAGGCTGTTTTCCAGCGGGATTACCCGGTGTTGACCGCTTTGACGCTGCTAGGTGCGGCGATGCTCGCCGTCGCCAACTTGGTGGCTGACATCATGTATTCGGTGATCGATCCACGGATAAGGTTGCGATCCTGAGATGAATCGATCGAGGTCAACTGAGGTCGCGCAATTCGATCCGACGGCGTTAGTAGAGATAGAGGCGCCTGACAGCTTTTTCCGTCATGCTTGGAATGAGTTGCGGAAACGCAAACTCGCTTTGTTCGCGGTTTGCGTCTTGTTGCTTCTCTACACGCTCGGGATTTTTGCTCCGATAGTCGCCACGCATGATTACTCAGAAACGAATCTAGCCAAACCACAATTTGGGCCGGACACTGAAAACTGGCTTGGTACCGACCGGTTAGGACGCGATATTTTCTCTCGGGTCGTTTGGGGGATCCAGACGACGATCATCCTGACAGTGATCACAATATTGACGGCGAGCGTGTTCCTTGGTTTAGCTTTGGGTATGGCTGCGGGTTATCTCCGAGGCATTGCGGACATCGTTACGATGAGGACGGGGGAGGTGGTCGCTGTCGTTCCCGATTTCCTTTTGGTATTGATCATTGCCGCGACCGTGCGGCCGCGGATCAAAGAGTTCGGTTATTGGATCGAGGACAACACGTTTATATCGGGAGTGATTTCGTCCGGCGCAGTCGATTACATTGTTTTGGGTCTGGCGTTTCTGCCTCTCTCATGGTTCGGGGCGATGCGCCTCATTAGAGGGCAGACGTTAGCGATTCGAGACGCTCCCTATGTTGATGCGGCGCGATCCATGGGGGTCGGCACGCCAACGATACTCCTGAGACATATCTTGCCGAACGTGATCACTCCGTTGATTGTCAGTGTCAGCTTCGGTATGGGCGCAGTAGCACTTGGCGAAGTGGTAGCGAGTTTCTTCGGTATCGGTGTCCAACCACCTAGGCCGAGTTTGGGGGTGATGATCGGGGATGTTACGGCTCGAACGGGAAGCGCGGCGGTAGAGACGTTGCGGAGCCACCCTGAGCAGCTGTTGTCGCCCATAGTGGTGGTTTGGCTGATGATATTCTGCTGGAACATACTCGGCGATGCGCTCAATGACATCTTGAATCCGCGCGCACGCTGATCGGAGGTTGGTTCAATGGGAGAAAAGTTGAGGGTTGGGCTGGTGTGCAACGCGCACTATCTGGAGCGCGGTGTCAAGGATCACGAGGTGGATCGTCTCAAGGAGTTTGCGGAGTTTGAATGGCAGGAGTTCGACGAGATGTCGGACTGGTATTCCCCTCCCGTGTCGTCATCAGATGTGATTGCGAAGTTCATTGATTTCGCATCGAGGTTGGATGCCATGATCGTGTGTCATGGATCGCCAAGGATAACCGGGGAGATACTCGATGCTGCGCCCTCGCTGAAGTTGGTGGGTGAGCTTGAGGGTGACAGGTTTGCACAGCGTATCGATGTTGAGGCGTGTGCAGACCGGGGTGTCAAAGCAGTGGACACAACTCATGCGTCGAGTCTGCCTGTTTCGGAGTGGGCGTTGGCGATGATGATGATGGGTTTGAAGAAGGTCGGGGCGCATTTCCGTCGCATGATTGCAAACGAGGAGTGGGGGACCGGTTATCAACGAGTGCATGAGTCTGATTTCCAGATGATGGGCGACTTGACTGGGCGCACGGTTGGATTAATCGGTGGAGGGAATATCGCTCGTAGGTTGATTGAGTTGTTGGTGCCGTTCCGAGTCGAGGTGTTGGTGCATGATCCCTATCTGCCGCGAGAGGTGGCGTCGGCGATGGATTTCACGATGACATCGTTGAAGAATGTGATGAGCATGCCTGACGTTGTGGTTAGCCTGGTTCCACATACGCCGGCAACCGAGGGCATGTTGGGTGCGGAAGAGTTGAGTTGGATACGGCCAGGCGCGGTGTTTGTGAATGTATCGAGGGGGCAGGTTGTGCAATCGGACGCGTTGATTGAGCGGTTAAGGAAGAACGACATCTATGCATGTCTGGATGTGTTTGATCCTGAACCGGTGCCTGTTGATTCGCCGATTAGGGATCTGTGGAACGTGTTCTTGACGCCGCACATCGCGAGTACGACGGACGGAACAGGGATTTCGTTCTTTGAAGAGATGATCGATGAGTTGAGGCGTTTCCATCTGGGTCATGACACGAAGCATGATCTGATGGTTAGAACGTTGGCCAATAGACGAGGTGCAGATCCGGGAGATCTCGACGCTGTTCGTTGATCTAAGAATCGCAACTTTCACTTGTAAGATTTAAGGCGAACCAAAAATCGCCGAATAGTTAGCAGGTGAATGCTGTGGCAAAGATCGATCCCTACTCATCTTCATACTTCCAATCGCGCCGATCTGCTGTCATGGCGCGTAATGGGGCAGTGGCTACTAGTCAGCCCTTGGCGGCGCAGGCGGGACTTCGCATGTTGCTTGATGGTGGGAATGCGGTAGATGCTGCTGTGGCTATGGCGGCAGCGCTAAATGTGGTGGAACCGGGATCGACCGGTATTGGCGGGGATATGTTCGCTCTGATTTGGAATAAGGATGAGCGGAAGGTGGTGGCGTTGAATGGGAGCGGGAGGTCTGGTGCTGCTGCGAATCCGGATGACGTGAAGAAGGCGGGGTTTGAGTCGATACCGAATGAGTTGGATGGTTGTGCGTTTTCGGTGAGTGTGCCGGGCACTGTGCATGGTTGGGAGACGGCGTTGTCTCATTATGGTCGGATGACGCTCTCGGAGGTATTGCGACCTGCAATCGACTACGCGATGAACGGGTATCCAGTTTCTGAGGTGATCGCTCGTGGGTGGCAAGGATGCGAGACGAAGTTGAGGCATCGACCTTCGGGAGTGGAGATGTTGCCAGTAGGCGGCAGGGCACCGAAGTGTGGTGAAGTCGTTTCGTTGCCGGAGTTGGGTGGATCGTTGCAAGTTATCGCGGAGGGCGGTAGCGAGGCGTACTACAAAGGCGATATCGGGAAGAAGATTGCGGCGTATGTGCAGGAACAGGGGGGATGGTTGACGGAGGATGATGTGACGTCGCATCATTCGGACTGGGACGAGGCTATCCACACGAACTATCGAGGAGTGGATGTGTGGGAGTGTCCGCCGAATGGTCAGGGGATTGCGGCGTTGATGGCGTTGAATATCGCTGAGGGGTTTGACATTGAGGACATGGGTTGTCAGTCGGTGGACGCGTATCACCATCTGATCGAGTCGATGCGCTTGGGATACGCGGATGCGTTGCAGTATGTGGCGGATCCGAGGGTTGCTGAAGTGCCGATTGGGCCGTTGTTGACTAAGGAGTATGGGGATAGGCGTCGGGCGAGCATTGATCCGACGCAGGCGCATCCGAATGTTTCGTATGGCGATCCGATGGGTGGAGGGGATACGATCTACTGCACGGCGGTCGATGGTGAGGGGAATGCGTGTTCGTTGATCAACAGTCTGTTCGCGGGGTTTGGGTCGGGTCTGGTGGTTCCGGGAACTGGGATTGCGTTGCAGAATCGCGGGTCGCTGTTCTCGTTTGATCCTGATCACCCGAACTACTTGGAGGGCAGGAAGCGGCCATATCAGACGATCATTCCGGCGATGGCGACTCGTGGGGATGAGATGTGGTTGTCGTTTGGCGTGATGGGTGGTTTCCAACAGCCTCAGGGGCACTTGCAGGTGATCTCGAACATGGTTGACTTTGGGATGGATTCGCAGAAGGCGTTGGATGCGTTGCGGTTCAGTGTTGACGTGTTGGGTGACAAGAGTGTGAAGGTTGAGGAGGACCTTGATGGCTCGGTTGTCGATGCGCTGAGGAAGCGAGGGCACGATGTTGTCGTGCAGATGGCGTACGACCGGGTCGGATTCGGCGGCGGTCAGGTTGTGTCGCGCGATGCCGAGACTGGTGTGTTGTGTGCCGGCACGGAGCCTAGGAAGGATGGGTTGGCGCTGGGTTGGTAAAACCGAACCTAGCGTCTAACTCGGCGTCCCAGGTAGAGGCCGCCTAGTAGGACCGCGATTAACAGGGCGGAGGCTTCTAAGGGGCCGTTGCTGTTTGCGTTGCAGAGGCCACCGCTGGAGGTTGATTCCTCGGCAGGTTCCTGATCGGTTATTGCTGGTTCGGTTTGAGGTGCTTCAGTTGGTGAAGTTTTGACTTGGACTTCAGGTTCTGGTGCTTCTGTTGGGACGGTGGTTGGAGTTGGCGGGATAGGGGTGTTGGCGGGTTCTGGGGTTGGAGATGCGCCTGTTTCTCCTACTGTGATGCCGCCTGTGACTGGGGTCAGGGTCAGGAGCTTGTATTCGGAGGTGGCGTCTTCCTCGGAGGTCTCGGGGGTGGGTGTCGGGGTTGGTGGGACGTATGGGTCTGCGCCGATGTGGTCTCGCCATTCGTTGTCGAGTTGCTGGACGGTCTTGCCGTAGACGTTTCGGATGGCGAGGTCGCCGCTGCGGCCTTCTCTGATTGAAGTGAAGGTTTCAGCGATCTTCTCCGGGCCATAGGTCTCGATGAGATACTCGATGAAGTCTCGGCTTTGGCCGTAGGAAACGATGACCAGGTTGGGATCGCCGGGGAAAGTCTGAAGGCGGGTGAAGGGCGTGAGGCGATGGGTATCGACGGCCCAGTCCAAGAAGTAGTCGTACGAGAGGCCCTTGTCGAGGTTTCCGTATTCTGCGAGGCCTTCGTTGAACCAGAGAGGGACGAGGGCGGAGTTGCCGCCGGCGGCTCGGCCGACGAGGATGTGGGTGAGTTCGTGGGTCAGGGTTCCGATGTCTCGGTTGCCGGAGAGGACGAGGACAACGGAGTGGTCGTAGAATGCTTGGCCCTCGGTGATGAGTTCCCGGCTGATGGTTGCGGAGCGTGCGCTTACGGCACCGATCATCTCGGCGTTGTTGTTGTAGAGGGTTACGACAATGGGGGTTTCGGTTTCGCTGCCGATGATTGGGCCCATGAGGTCCATGGATTCTTTGGCGGCTTCGGCTAGTCGTTCGGCGCGGACTTGGACTGGTCCGTGGTACCAGACGTGGATGGGGCCTCGGCTGACTACTTCCCATTGGAAACGGGCGTCGAACATCATCTGGGAGTAGGGTTCGGAGAGGTATTCGTTGCCGTCTTCGGCGATGGCCTCGAAGACGAAGTCGACCGTGGTTCCGGGAGGCATGTAGCGAGCGGAGGTGTTTACTCGCCATTCGAGTTCGCCGTTGATGAGGGATGCGGATTTGTCGTCGAGGTCTAGGTAGTCGTACTGGCCGGTGGTGGAGGGTCCGGTGGAGAAGCGGACGCGGACGTCTTCGATTTCGATATCGGATTCAAAGGAGGTGTAGAAGCGGATGGATTCGGGGAAGTTGCTTTTCATCCCGCCGTCTAAGAAGCGAACGGGGGAAGTTTGGGCGGCGGCGGGTTGGTCGCTGGCGAGTGTCGTGACGGCAGCGAGGAGAGCGACAGCAGCTAGGGCGATGATGGGGATGGAGAGTGTCCGTTTCATTGCTGTGCGTGTCGGTTGTCCGTGTCAGTCGGGGGTTCGTTCTTCAGTGTTCTAAAGGAGTTACGATTTCGGGTTTTGGTTGGACGTATCTATAAGGGTAATGTCGGGCGATTTGTCATTTGGCGTTTCGCCATTCTGCCCAGAAGCGGTAGAAGGCGCTGAGGGGTGTTCCGACGGCGAGGATCCAAAGGCCCCAGATTGGTTGTCCGATGATGAGGGTGACGGTCATGATGACGACGCGTTCGGGGCGGGTGAGGAAGCCGGAGGTTCCTTTGTATCCGAGGCCTTCGGCGCGGGCTCGGATGTAGCTGACCATGATTGAGCCGACGAATGCGATGAAGGCTAGGATGATGGCATCTCGGCGGAGAGTGTCGGCGGCGGAGTAGTAGATGAGTAGGCCGAGGAGGAGTGCGGCTTCGGAGAGGCGGTCGAAGGTTGAGTCCATGAGTGCGCCGCGGTCGGAGACTTTTCCGGTGCGGCGGGCGATTGCGCCGTCGATCATGTCGAAGAGTGCGGCGGGGATGCTGACGAGTCCGGCGATGAGGAATTGTCCGGTGGCGGCGAATGCTGCTGCGATGACGGCGATGAGGAAACCGGCGATTGTTGCGGCGTTGGCGTTGAATCCGATTGCGACGAGGGCGGCGGAGATGGGTTCTTCGAACCACCTGGCGATAGCTGCCCGGGCGGATTTGCGGAGTTTTTGGAGTCCGCTCTCGGATTCAGCCACGGCTGGTTTGTTGTTCGTAGGTGGGGACGGTGTAGCGGGCGTTTGCGATGACTTCGTGGTAGAAGTCGATGACGTCTTTAGCGACGCGTGCCCATCCGAAGCGTTGGACTTTTTTGTGTCCGTTGCGGACGAGGTGTTGTTTGAGGCCTGGCTCTTCGATGATTCGTTGGATTGCTTTTGCGATGGCGTATTCGTCTCCGACGTCGACGAGGAGGGCGTCTTGTTCGTGTCCGGCGACGCCTTCGAAGCCGAGGATTCGGGATGCGACGATTGGAGCGCCAGAGGCCATTGCTTCTACGAGAACGAGTCCGAAGCTCTCTTGTCCGGTGTTGGGAGCGCAGAAGATGTCGGCGTGCTGGTAGTAGGCGGGTAGTTCGGTGTCGGTTACGGGTCCGGCGAAGATGACGTCGTCGATGCCGCGTTCGCCCATCATTTGCCAAGATTCGCGATCAGGAACGCCAGCGCCTACGACGATTAGGCGTAGGTCGGGGTAGCGCCATCGGAGGGTGCTGTATGCGCCGAGGAGGAAGCGTAGACCTTTTCGTTTTTCGCCGACGCGTCCGACGAAGACGAGGTTTATGGCGTCGTCGCGGAACTCGCTGGGTCTGGGTTTGGGGGCTTCGAACCTGGGTACGTCGATGCCGTTGGGGATGATTTCGTAGGGGTGGGGGAAGTATCGGTCGGCGTATGCTTTGGCGGCGTTTGAGACTGCGATGCGTCCGTCGAGTTTTTCGGCGACCATGTTGAAGAGGGGTCTGAAGGAGAGATATCCGGGGTGGATCTTTTCGCTGTATGCGTGGAATGTTCCGACGGTGGGCCAAGGTGAGTAGATGCTGGCGGTGGTGCCGAGGAATGGCATGAGGGGTTCGTGGATGTGGACAACGTCGAAGCGTTCGTTGTTGAGGATGCGTCGCATCTGTCGTGCGGCTTTGAGGCTTATGGAGATGCGGGATACTGATCCACCAGCGTTGAAGGGGACGCTACCGCCAAGAGGGACGACTTCGAGGCCGGAGACGTCGGGAGCGGTCTGGGGTCGTGAGCGTGGAGCGAATAGGACCACCTCGTGTCCGCGGTTGGCGAGGTCTTTTGACAACGATGCCACGTGAGCGACAACTCCGCCGTGATAGGAGAGGTCGTATGGCGAGATTTGAGCGATGCGCATGGCGTTTGGGCGGTGCGATTTTCAGCGAGGTTTTGCGGTGGGTTTCGCTCGGTTACATGATACCAAGGTTGGTTCTGGTTGTTTGTGAATTTGCATGGATGGACGGGATGAAGGGGATGTGTTTTTTGGTTGTTTGGGGTACCCCTCCCGTTTGTCCGCCCCGGTCACCCTCACCCTAGCCCTCTCCCGCTAAGCGGGAGAGGGGATTCGCGCTCCCCTTCTGCCCTTCTACCCTTGGGTTCCCGGTTTCGCGGGAATGATGGAGGGAGCGCGGGAATGACGCATCTGGGCGTGTTTAGACGCCTCGCGTGGTGTTCGGGAGGCGTTGGGAGGGCGATTTGGGTTTTGCCCTCTGGTTGGTCGGTCTTGTTTTGTTTCGGGTCTAGGTTTTGTTCATGCGGTTGCTGTTGTTTTCCGCCTTTCGGCGGGCCTCCCCCTGCCCCCTCCTGAAGGAGGGGGTGAGAAGAGGGAGGGTTCCCTGCCACGTGCACGGGCGGGTCGCAGACCCGCCCCTACCGTCAGGGCCCCCTTTGTCCTTCGGACATTTCCCCCGCGAGCGGGGGAAACC
>CAZMBB010000042.1:0-18643 GCA_964564575.1 uncultured Dehalococcoidales bacterium | reverse complement strand
TCGCCCCGGTCACCCTCACCCTAGCCCTCTCCCGCCGAGCGGGAGAGGGGACGTGTCCGTGGTCGATGGAGGTTTTAGTTGGGGTTTGGGGGTGTGATTGGGGTGCGCGGTGTTGGTGAGTGGTGGTTTTTGGGTGAGTCCATCATTCTGCGAAGGGCGCTTCGCTTCCTTCGCAGTTCCGCCCCGGGCCGTTCTCGAACGGCCCCTACGTGGTTGCCTTCTTGTTGTTTACGGACGGGGGAGGCGCAGGAATGATGGGGTGGTTAGAATGGGTTTTCGGTTTGGTTGGGTAACTGCGTCAGGAGATTGGTGATGGCTCAGGTTTGGATCGATATTGAGGATAATGACAACTGCGGGTATTTCCCGATGCAGACTTTTGAGGTTCGGGGAATTGAGAGGGTTGCTTCGAGTGTTGTTTTGGACTCGCACTCGAATGTTGAGGGTAGGTGTGAGGTTGTGGGTTGGTCGGATGATGGGGTTTGCGAGGTGAGGGTTGTGGCGGTCGGTGATTCGGGTGCTGGGGAGTCGGTTCTGGTTTACGGGGGCAATCATGGGATCCGGCTGCGTTCGTACAAGATCGGTGGTGAGTGGTCGTTGTTTTCGCCGGAGGAGTTTGGGGAACCGTACATGTTGCTTCCGTCGTTGGTTGAAGTGGAATTCATCGGATAGCGGAATAGTTGCTAGAATGCGTGATTCGTGACATGAATTGCGCGTTGACAGTGACGCGCTGACAGAAATAAGATAGATGGTTGCGCGCGGCGAAGACTTGCGCTGCTGGAAAAGATATCGTTTAGCGAGTAACTGAAGAGATTCCGGCGGATCGAGAGCGTCTGCCCGTAGGTTTAACAAGAGAACGGCGAATGGATCCACAACCGCTCAGCCCTTCAGAATGGGCACAGATAGGCACCGCGCTGAAGTTTCTCTGGGCAGCATTGGGATGTGCCATCGTAGCGGGTTTCAGCCTTCTCACCGCTCACGCGTTGATCACGTCATTGGTGGATACCAACACGATTCCGTCTGGCTGGTCGAACCTTCGGCCAGTCTTCTATTTCATCGGGATCGTTGCGGTCATCGGTGTAATCGTTTGTTTCGTGTTCGCGGCCATCAACTTGGAGTGGCTCGAAGTGTTGTATCCCAGGTATTGGCAGTGATGACAGCTACAATACCGACGGATGATTTGGCCGTACCGTTGCACCGACCAGTTAATTCAGGAACTCAGGAGTTGAAGTTTGCTTTCAGCGTTGCTTGAGTTCCTACGCGAGAAGCACCGGACGACTCCTGTGTGGTTGAAGGTGCTGATACCGGTCCTAGGGGTCGGTTCTCTTGGCGTAGTGGCGGTGCTAGGCGCGGTTTTGGCGTTTGTCATCACCGCTTGGCTGGGTCAGCCGATTCCGGTTCTGGGATTCGATCAATCCATCGAGCAGCCGATTCCCTTCTCTCACACGATCCACGCTGGAACGGGTGTTTACGAGAACTCATTGGGCGACCAGGTGCAGGGACTGGGAATGGACTGCACGTTCTGCCATCGCACGGTGACGACGCAAGCGAACGCGGGCATCCCGCCGGTGCAGTTCTGCGCGTACTGCCACCAAGTGATCGGCAAAGACGAGAGCGAGCCATTGACGCAGATACGCATGTCTGCGGGGGTAATCGGCGACGATCCGCAACCGATCAACTGGAGGCGGGTTCACAGGATGCCGGACCATGTGAGGTTCGTGCATGAGCCGCATGTCAGGTATCTGCTGGATCACCCGGACAAGATCACGGGCACCTCGACGGGAACGAACATGGGAGCGGCGAGTGTGTGTTCGACGTGTCACGGCGATGTGGCGTCGATGAAGCGCACGGTTACGCAGGTCGAGCCTTTGAAGATGGGACAATGTGTTAATTGCCACCGCGACAACAATGCGCCGACGGACTGCGCGTCGTGTCACCACTAGATTTGACTAGAGAAGATAAGAGTAAGACGGGTAAAACCGAGACGAGATGAAGATAAGTCGAAGAGAGTTCCTAGCGCTAGGCGCGAAAGCGACTGCGGGCACGATGATATTTGCGGCCTGCGGTCTGCCGGAACGCGAACTCATCGTGCAGAGTCCGGTGGATATGCCGGAGGACTTGGTGCGCGGTGAGGATGCTTGGTACGCGACGACTTGGCCGGACATGCCGGGTGGCGATGGTCTGATCGTTCGAGTGATGCAGGGACGTGCGAAGAAGATCGCGGGCAACCCTGACCATCCGGTGAACCGTGGGAAGCAGAGCGCGCGGCATGACGCGGCGATTCAGTTGACGTATCACCCTGACCGCATCCAAGAACCGATGATGCGTCAGAGCAAGGGCGGGTTGTTCGATCCGATTTCTTGGGCGCGTGCGGAGCAGATCTTGCAGCAATCGGTTGATGCGGGCAAGGACAACATGTCGGTTGTCACGAACCCGTTAGGCGGGCATCTGGAGTGGGTAGCGATTAACTTCGCGGCATTGAACGGCGGTCGGCACATCAAGTTCGATCCGACGGAACAGGGCGTGATGCAGGATGCGATCAGGTTCGTGTATGAGCAAGAGGATCCGCCGTATTACGACATTGCGAATGCGAACACGGTTCTTTCGATTGGTGCTGACTGGTTGAGCACTTGGCAGTCGTCGGTTGGATATTCGGTGAGGTACGGAGATTTCCGATCCAAGGACGAGCGCGGGTATTTGATCCATGCCGAGCCTCGGATGTCGATGACGGCGGCGAATGCGGATCTGTGGTTGCCGGTGATGCCTGGATACGAGGGTCACTTGGCGATGAGCATCGCGAGTGTGATTCTTGAGGAGCGGCTGGCGTCGTCAACGGAGATCGCGCGTTTCTTCAACCAGATTCCAACGGCTTCGATAGTTGGCTTCCGTCCGGAGGATATTGAGGACACGGTTGGGGTTTCGGCGTACAAGATTCGGAAGGCTGCGCGTTACTTTGCGGAGCATCGACCGAGTGTGGCGTTTGCCGGCGGCAGCGCGGGAGCGCACACGAATGGTCAGTTCAATATCGCGGCTACTCATGCGTTGAACACGCTAGTGGGTGCGGTGGGCGCGGAAGGCGGGGTGAAGTACAACCCGCTTTCGGCGTTGGATGGTCTGACGGGAAGGTGCAGCGGGGATTCGTTCAGCGATTGGGAAGTAGAGTTGGCGCAGTGGCGTGGGGGGAATGTGCAGACGGTGATTATCCGTGGTGCGGATATCGTTCATGGGATGCCGAGCTCTGTGGATGTGGTTGGCGCGATGGACGGGGTTCCGAATGTGATTGGTTTCGGTAGCGTGATGAATGACACGCTTGCGAACTGCGATTTGATCTTGCCGGAGAAGACGTTCCTCGAGACTTGGGGAACGACGATACCTGATCCTGCGCCGGGTTACGAGGTTGTGACGATTCAGCAGCCGGTGATCGGGGATACCGAACTGTTCAGCGGCAATGGGTTGATTTCGGATGCACGTGGTTTCGGGGACGAGTTGCTGAGGTTGGCGGCTGGCGATCTGGGTGCGGATGATATGGAAGAGCTGGTCAATTCGTCGATCGACCAGCTATACGAGTTGAACCGGGGTTCTGTCTCGGCACCGAACAGTCGATTGTTCAGGCAGGGCGTGTTGCAGCGTGGCGGTTGGTGGGACACGAATGGGACGGTGGAGACGCCGGAAGATCATTCGCCGCCGAATGTGTTTGATCTTGAGAGCGCGGTGCACTACTCGAGCACAGATGGCTTGGGCGAGGGTGCGGATTTCCATCTCGTGCCGTTCTTGTCGAACAGTTTGTATGAGGGTCGTTTGTCTGCGACGCCGTTTGCGATGCAGAACCCGGATCCGATGAGCAGTGTGGCTTGGGCTACTTGGGCGGAGATCAATTCTCAAGAAGCGGATCATCTAGGTATCCGTCAGGGCGATGTTCTGTTCATCAAGAGCGAATATGGCGAGATCGAGGCTTTGGCGTATCCGACTCCGGGAGGACGTCCGGGTGTGATCGGTGTTCCGATTGGGCTTGGGCATGAGAATGGCGGGCGTTATGACGAGGGCTTGGGCGCGAACGTGTTGAAGATATTGGCTCCGCAGATCGAGCCTGCAAGCGGATCACTTGCTTGGGCAGGTACGCGAGTCAGGGTGGCTCGATCTGGTCGTAAGCGCGAGGTTCCGAAGTTCGAGGGTGAAGTGACGGCGTTCCCGGTTGAGCCTGGCGTGCCGGTTCTGGTGGTGGCTCCGGGTGAGAGTGCGCATGACGCTGAGATTGCGAACCATCACGAGTACCAGCAGAACTTCTTGCTACCAGACAGCGGCGAACCTGCAGAGGAAGATGCGGGAGGAGGCCACTGATCGTTTCGTTGGATGACGCGAGAGCGGAAACCATGAACGTGGATTGATTACATGACACTGCAACGTGAAAAGAGAGATTACAGCTGGGGCATGGTTGTCGATGTCGACAAGTGCACCGGGTGTCAGGCTTGCGTGTTGGCTTGCCAAGCCGAGAACAACGTGCCGTTGAACTTGCAAGACAGGTTCGAGCGCGCTCGGGCGATGCAGTGGATACGTGTCGAGCGTTACTGGGAGGGCGAGTTCCCGGACATCAAGGCACGGTTCATTCCGATCATGTGTCAGCACTGCGAGAATGCGCCTTGCGAGCCGGTGTGCCCTGTTTTTGCGACGTATCACAACAATGAAGGCTTGAATGTTCAGGTCTACAACCGTTGCGTTGGGACCAGGTATTGCGCGAACGGTTGCCCGTACATCGTTCGGTTCTTCAACTACTGGGAACCGGTGTGGCCGGAGGCTTTCAGGAACCACTTGAACCCAGATGTTACGGTCCGCAGCCGTGGGATCATGGAGAAGTGCTCGTTCTGTGTGCAGCGGATACGGCGCGGGGTGCGGGATGCTGAACGTGAGGGTCGGAAAGTGGTGGATGGTGAGATTCAGACGGCATGCACGCAGGCATGTCCGACGGATGCGCTGGTGTTTGGGAATTTCAACGACAAGGACAGCAAGGTGTCGAAGATGAAGGATGACGACCGTCATTACACCTTGCTCCCGCATCTTGCAACGGACCCGAATGTGGTCTATCTAGCGCAGATCGATACTGACAGGTCGGCAGGTTCATCGCATGGCTAGCGAAGTCATACATACTGCAGGCGCTCACGCGGAAGCGCACGAAGAGGGGCATCACGAGCTCCCGGCGCGTGTCGAGCCGGATGTGGCGTTGTCTGAGCTTGTCGCGACTACTGAGGCGAACGGCTCGGCGGTGCGGACGTGGGCTTGGATTCTTGGTATTTTGTCGCTGGTGGGGATCGTATCGTTTGGTGTGAAGGTGGGGATCGAGTGGGGCGATCAGGCGAAGTGGGGCTACACGGCGGCGATTGTGGCGTTCCTGTTCAGCGCGTTTGGCGGAGCGCCGTTAGTGGCGATTGCGCCGATGATAGCGAAGGCGAACTGGGTACGCCCTGTTGCGCGTTTCGCTCAGCTGTGTTCGCTGGTTTCGATCGTGATCTCGATCTGGATGATCCCGCTGATATTGAATTTGCCGATGCTGATAGTGGACGGGGCGCGTCGAAGGTCGATCTGGTTTGAGGGACCGGATGTTTCGCCGCATATCTGGGCTGTCGTGGCATTGACGACGTTGATTGTCTGTTCAGTTGGTTTGATCTGGGCGTATGGGATGCCGGACTTTGCGGTGATGCGTGATCATGGGACTGGTTGGAAGCAGAGGTTTGGGAATTGGGCGGCTCGCGGTTGGATCGGATCGACGGTTCAATGGCGGACGATGCGGATGCGTATCGGGATGATGGGAACGTTGTATTTCTTCACGTTCGTGTTCATTCACTTCATGCTGAGCACGGACTTTGCGATGAGCCTGGTTCCGGGCTGGCGTGATGCGATCTTCCCGATGTATCACGCGATCTCGTCGATACAGGCCGGACTGGCGGTGACGGTGATTGGGATCTGGGCGGCTCGGAAGTATCTGGGCTTGGAGAAGTATCTGCATCTTGACCAGTTCTGGTCGATCGGTCGATTGATGTTTGCGTTCACGCTGCTGTGGGGCTACTTCTTCATCTCGGCGTTCATCGTGTTCTGGTATGGCCGGAGCGGATCGGACCAGATGTGGATCGATTTCTTGATCTTGGGTCCGTATTTTTGGGTGTTCATCGGGGCGGTGCTGCTTATCTGGTTTACTCCTTGGTGGTGGTTGATCTGGAACAAGGTTCGGAGGAGCTACAACGGGACGGCTATTGGCGCCGGATTGATCTTAGCGGGAGTGTTCTTGGACCGGGTGAGGTTGTTTGTTGCGGCGTGGTCGGTGCCCGAGGATCGTATCCATGAGCGGTTCTTGACGGAGTATCCGGGGACGGTCTATCCGGATGTGATGGACATCTTGATCATGGTTGGCGCGATTGCGGCGTCGGTGTTGCTGGTGATACTGGCTACTCGAGTGTTGCCGATATTGAGTGTTTGGGATGTTCAGCAGTTCAACCTGCTGTACCGACCTGTGGACTACATGAAGACGAAGGTATCTTTGATCGGGAAACCGGACTAAGGGCAGGCGAGTTTAGAGCGCACAATTGTAAGCGGATATGCAACAACGCAGAACAATAGATCAGATCCACACTAACCGTGTCTTGCTGAACGGTCAGCTCGACACGCCCAAGTGGTGGGCACCGACGGTGATCACTTTGGGGATCATCGTTGCGATCGGGTTTTTCTTGATCGGGATCATGGTGAACAAGGGTCTGGGTGTAACGGGCTTGTCAAGGCCGGTCTATTGGGGTTTGTTCATCACGACTTTCGTGTTCTGGGTAGGTATCAGCCACGCGGGGATTATGATTTCGGCGATTTTGCGATTGTCGCAGGCTGAGTGGAGACGACCGGTTACGCGTGCGGCGGAGTTGCTGACGGTATTCTCGCTGTTGACAGCGTTGATGTTCCCGTTGATGCACGCTGGTAGGCCTTGGCGGATCATCTACTACATCGTGCCGTATGACTTTGCGCGTGGGATCATGCCGAACATCAGGTCGCCGTTGATCTGGGACCCGGTAGCGATCAGCACGTATCTGACGGGATCGACGCTATTTCTTTACATCGCACTATTGCCGGATTTGGGGAACTTGCGAGACAGGACGCAGGGCTGGCAGAAAGCTCTGTACACGGTGCTGGCGCTCGGTTGGCGGGGTAATCCGAGGCAGTGGAAGTTGCAGACGGTGGGCGGGATTTTGCTTTCGGCGTTGATGCTGCCGATCTTCGTTTCGGTTCACTCGATCGTGTCGTGGGACTTTGCGGTGACACCGGCGGTCGAGGGTTGGCACTCGACTATTTTTGCGCCTTACTTCGTTATCGGTGCGGTCCACTCTGGCGTGTCGGCAGTGGTTACGATGATGGCGTTGATGAGGTGGTTGTGGAAGTGGGAAGACTTTATCAGGCCGGAGCATTTCGACGCTTTGGCTAGGTTGCTGATCGTGGTTGCGACCGGTTGGTTGGCGTTCACGTTCCTAGAGCTGATCTTCGCGGTCTACGGATTGGATGCTCCAGAGATCGAGTTGCGTGACATGCAGATATTCCAGTGGCCTTGGAACTTGCTGTTCGTGGTGTTCGTGTTAACGGGCTACATCATCCCGGTTGGGATGTGGGTGCAGAAGCGGGTGCGTAACAACATCGCGTTGATGTTCTGGTCGTCGATATTCGTGAATATCGGAATGTGGCTTGAGAGGTTCATGATCATCGTTCCGGGACTGGCGAGGAAGACGCCGTTCGTTTACACGTGGGAGGCTTATCGTCCGAGCGGGTTGGAGTGGTTCATCCTGTTCTGGTCGTTGGCGTGGGTGACATTCCTGATGCTGTTGTTCTCGCGCTTCTTCCCGTTGGTGCCGTTGTTCGAGCAGAAGGAAAGCCAGACGTTTGGCGATTCGATCAAGATCGGTCGCGCGAGAGTGCCTGCGATAGTCCGCGAGGCAGATTAGTTTAGTTAGAGGACTGAGGGAACACACGAGATGAGCAAGAGCGTACTTGGTCTATACGACGATGCGAACCAGGCTGCTGACGCGATGGATGCGTTGAAGGCAGAGGGTTTCCCGCTCGGGACCTTCGACGTCCTGACGGGTACGCCCTATCCTGAGGGCGCGTTTGGCGAGCATGTTCCTCAGCACAGGTTGTTCCGTTTCCCGGCGTTCGGAGCGATCATCGGTTTTACGCTGGCGCTGTTCCTTACGACGGCGACGTCAATTGCGTATCCGTTGGTCACGGGTGGCAAGCCGATCTTGTCGTTGTTTGCGATGCTGGTGATTTTGTATGAGATGTCGATGCTTTCGGCGGTGATTTCGACGGTGGTGGGTATTGTGATCGAGTCTCGGTTGCCGAATGTGAATCCTGGGGTTTATGATCCTCGGATCACTGAGGGATTGATCGGAGTTGTGATTACGACTGAGGATGATCAGGCAGATACGGCGATTGCGGCGCTGAATGGCGCTGGTGCGATGGAGATCAAACAGGCGTGAAGCTCTTGATCGGTCAAAACTTTTCGAAGACTGCACGGCGCGTCGTGTTGCCGTTGATCGCGGTTTTGCTAGTCGCGGTCAGTGCGGCGGCTTGTGCGGTGCAGGAGTCGAACACGTATCCGGTTGAGATTTTCTCGGAGATGCACTACTCTCAGTCGACGCGGATGCAGGAGCCGCCGCGATTGGCGCCGGTTGCGGATGCGGTGCCGTTTGTGGAGATTGGTACGGAAGATGTATTGGAGGTTCCGGAGTTCAGAGAACGGCCTTATGATGCGGCTCGGGCTCGGGAGTTGTATCGCATCAACTGCGCGACGTGCCATGGGATGTCTGGAACTGGTGATGGACCGGCGGCGCAGCATATCACTGCTACACACAGCTACTGGGCGCAGACGAATGATGCTCCTTACGTCGGGCCTGCAGATCTGATCGAAAAACGGGCGACGTATGATCAAGAAGCGATGATCAACTTGATCACAAACGGTGTGATCGTCATGCCCAGGTTCGGCAACCTGCTTCCTGAGGAAGACATTCGCGAGATCGCGACTTACATTTACGACCAAAACAACGGTGTTGGTCGCTGAATACGAGCCTTTTGGTTCGTTCCTTCGGCATTTTTGTCGAAGGGTCTTCGCTGAAGCGTGGGGTTGCTGACGTTCGATGAGCCCATCGCCATGTGGACGCGAACCATTCTGCTAGTCCGAGGACACTCGAAACTTCGTTTTTGGGTTGGTCTGGTTTTGGTTGTGTCGGCGGTTGTCTTTGGGGTTGTTGGGGGATGTGTGCGGGAGGAGGATTTGACGACCGATCAGCGGGTTTATCAGTTGTCTACGCAGTTGATGTGTCCGGTTTGTGATGGGCAGACCTTGGATCAGTCTCAGGCTCAGTTGTCGTTGGATATGCAGGAGGTGATTCGGCGGAAGGTTGAGGATGGTGAGAGCAATGCTGAGATTCGGGAGTATTTTGTGGATCGGTATGGAGAGGTTGTGTTGGCGTCGCCGGATGCTGGCGGGTTCAATCTTGTTGTTTGGGTGATGCCGTTGGTGATTTTCGTGGGTGGTGCGTTGCTAGTGGGAAACGCTTTTTTGAATATGCGACGGCAGAGACGCTCGGGAAGCGGGGCTTCAGTGAAGGTTGAGGCGGTCGATGATGTTAAGGCTGCGGTGGATGTTGATGATTCAGTTGATGGTTCATTGGGTGAATACTTGGAGCGTGCGGATCGGGAGATGGCGGCGGCGATTGGGCGTCGTGAGATGACTGAAGGCGAGGATAAGGGGTAGTGGATCAGATCGGGACAACTGCGATTTGGTTGGGCGTCGCTGTGTCGGCGTATGCGGTTGTTGCTTCGTTGGTTGGCGTAAGGGCTGGGGTTGGTGAGTTGGTGGTTAGTGGTCGGCGTGCGGTTTATATGGCGTTGCTGGTGGCGTTTGTGGCGGCGGCGGCATTGATGGTGGCGTTTCTGTCGAATGATTTCAGCATCGAGTATGTAGCGAACAATTCGAACATCGTGATGGGTCGCGGGTATACGCTGGTGGCGTTTTATGCGGCGAATGAGGGGTCGCTGCTGTATATCACTCTGGCGTTGGCTTTGATGGCGTCGATCAGTGTTCGGTTGGCACCTCATCGGTTTTCAGCGGCGATGCCCTACACGGTTGCGATTCTTGCGGTTGTGTTGGCGTTTCTGTTTGGGACGATGGCAACGTTGGCGAACCCGTTTGAGACGTTGTCGGTTGTTCCGCCGGATGGGCGTGGGATCAATCCATTGCTGTTGCATCCGGGGATGTATAGCCACCCGCCGTTGATCATGTCGGGGTTGGTCGGGATCACTATTCCGTTCGCATTTGCGTCAGGCGCGTTGATTTCGGGCGAGTACGGAGATGATTGGGTGGATATCGCCCGGATCTTCGCAATCGTCATGTGGGGCATCCTTGGAATTGGTATGTTGCTCGGTGCGTGGTGGGCTTACACGATCTTGGGCTGGGGCGGATATTGGAGTTGGGACCCGATTGAGAATGTGGCGTTGATGCCTTGGCTGGTGTTGACGGCGTTTATTCATTCGATCATGGTTCAGCGGAGGCGGGGGATGTTCAGGATGTGGAACATTGTTTTGATCGGTATTGCGTTTGTGTTGGCTCAGCTTGGGATGTCGATCAATCGAGGGGGGAGTGTGGTCTCGGTGCACTCGTTTGCGGAGTCCTCGTTGGGGCTGCTGTTCCTTTCGTTCATGGTGTTGAGCTTGGTGTTTGCGTTCGGGCTGTTTGTTTGGCGGTATCCGAGGTTGCGGAGCGAACGGGCGATTGAGTCGTTTATGTCGAGGGAGGCTTCGTTCCTTGTCAACAACTTCCTGTTGCTTGTCGTTACGGCAATCACGTTATGGGGTGTTGTGTATCCGTTGGTCTCGGGTTTGGCGAGGGATGTGGATGTTAGTGTTTCGGCACCTTATTTCAACCGGGTGAATGGTCCGGTGCTGCTGTTGATGGTGATAGTGATGGGCATTGGGCCGTTGCTGCCTTGGCGTCGGACGAGCACGCGGTCTTTGCAGAGGTGGTTGATGGCGCCGTTGGCGGCAGCGGCGTTGACGGTGATTGGGTTGGTGGCTTTTGGAATTTGGGAGTTTTGGGCGGTTTTGGGTTTCGCAGCGGTTGTTTTTGCTTTGGTTGCGGTGCTTGAGGAGTGGTGGATGGGGACGCGAGCTAGGGTTGGGAATCTAGGCGAGATGCCTTGGGTCGCTTGGTGGCGGCTGATCAATGGGAATCGACCTCGGCATGGGGGGTATATCGTGCATGTGGCGGTGTTGTCGGTGGCTATTGGGGTTATCGGGACGCAGTTTTTCGACCAGCGGTACGATGCGGCGATTGGGTTGGGAGAGAGTTTGGTGCTGGACGATTATCGGATCGAGTATGTGGATAAGCGAATTGATGATCGTCCGGACCGACTGGCGCGGTGGGCGCGGATCGATGTGTATGAGATCGATCCGTCGGATTATGTTGCCGAACGTGCGGCGGCGGATGCGATTGGGAAAGCGGGATTTACGGTTGTGACGGAGGAAAGGCCGGGTGATCGGTTGGTGGGCGAGTTGGAGCCTAGCCATGAGTTTTTCAGGAATTTCAACCAAGTTTCGGTTAGGTCGGGGATAAAGACCAGTCCGGTTGAGGATTTGTATGTGATTCCAAGAGATTTTCTTGAGGACGAACGGGTGTCTTTGGCGGTGAGCATCAATCCGTTGGCGATGTGGCTTTGGATCGCGGGGCCGATCTTTTTAGTGGGGACGGTAGTTGCTTTGTGGCCGCATCCGGCGTTGGAACGGGTTGCTCGGAGGCGGAGGTTGGGTGAGAGTGTTGCGACGGATGAGCCTGCTGTGGCGTTGGGATCTTAAGGGAGTTCATGTTGGCCGCGATTGTCGGGATATTGCTTGGCGTGATCATCGTGATTGTGTTGGTTTACCCGTTTGTTGGGCGACGGAGAGCTGGTTCGAATAGTGTGGATCCGGTAGAGCGTGTGGCGTCGGCGGATGCGCTGCGACATCTGCTTTATCGGGAGCCGGTGACTTTGCGCAATGAGTTTGAGTCGGGAAACATCACAGATGATGAGTATGAGGAGCAACTGACAGAGCTGCGTGAGAGGGCTGCGCGGTTGATGCGGGATCGTGCTGAGCGTCGAACGCAGTTGTTGGAGGCTGAGCTGGCGCTTGAGCGAGAGGTGCAACGGGTCCGGCAGACGCGGGTTGCTGGTGATGTACGGGATGATGAAGGGGAGGGATAAGACGTTGTTATCTATGCGAAGGGTTATCGCCGGAATCTTCGTAGCGATTGTGTTAGGAAGTTTTATGCCGTTATTCTTCTTTGCGACGGCGGTGGCGGCTCAGGATACCGAGGAAATGACGACGCTTTCAGGTCGGATTGTGAATGGCACGGAGGGAGGAGAACCGCCGGCAGGACTGACGGTTTTTGCGCTAGTGATCGATGAGGATGCGGAATCGATTGTCGAGCGTGTCGAGTCGGTTACTGAGGCGGATGGAAGTTTCGCAATCGATGTCGTGAGCGTTTCTGAGGGACGTTTCTATCGAGTTGTGGCGGATGACGGGGTGTATACGCCGTTTGTGGACCTGTTACCGGCTGATGCTGGTGAAGAGATAAGGTTGACGGTCTATGATCGGACGGCATCGCTTGATGAGATTTCGGTAACGACTTATTCGTTAGTGATTCCGGCGATTGATGAGGACAATGAGGTTTTAGGTGTGTTGGCGGCGGTGAACTTGGTTAATTCTGGGGACGAGGTCTACTTGGCCGATTTGACTGATCCGAATTTGACTGGTTTCAATCTGATGAGGTTCAATCTGCCGACGGGTTTCCAGCAGTTGACAGTGGAGTCTGATCTTCCAAGCGGGAATGTGATGGAGATTGATACGGGTTTCGCGATCTCGAATCCGGTGCCTCCGGGCGAGTACAGCATCGTGATCAGTTACAGCGCGTCGTTTGATGATGGCGTGTTTGAGTATCCGTTTCGGTTGCCGTTCGGGGCTGAGAGTGTGACGGTGCTGATTCCTGAAGGTTCGGGCGAAGTGACGGGTCTGGGGTTGACGCGAGCAGACACGGCAGTGATCGGCGATGCCCGTTACGTGCAATATGAAGGATCGAATTACGAGCGGCGTGCGGAGTTGGGATTGCGGATTACGGGATTGCCACGACCAGATGTGACGGGCCAGTTTATTGAGTTTTTGGGCAGCGACGAGGCTAGGATTGCGATTGTGGCGAGTGTTGTGATCACGATGCTGGGGATCGTTGCTTATGTCGTCGTGTTGTCGAGGCGGCAAGTGCGAACGTCCGTTGCTGGAGGCGTTGATTCGGATGGTGATTTGGGTAGCAATACTCGATCTCATCTGGTTATGGCGATTGCGGAGTTGGATGAGATGCATGAGCTTGGGAAGATTGAGGAAGCGGAGTACATGGGTCGGCGGCGGCAATTGGTGCAGCAGGTGATTGACGCTGAGGATGATCCGCCGAGGGCCTGATGCCAAGCCGTGCAAAACCTCTGTTAGTAGTGGGTATTCCCCTGCTGATCTTTGTTGTCGTGCTCGTGGTTGGGATGGTGCGATCTGGTCGGGACGGGGGACGTCCGGGTGTGAATGAGACGTTGGGCGAAGTTGCGGTGACGACGGACAAGGACGCGGATTTTCTTGTGACGACTTTGGATGGGCGTGAGTTGAGATTGAGCGATTTACGGGGATCGATTGTGATGGTGGATTTCTGGTCGTCATGGTGTCCGCCTTGCCGGGCCGAGGCTCCAGTTCTGGTCGAGGCGTACGAGAGGTGGTCGAAACTCGGGGTAGAGTTCGTGGGGATCTCTATTTGGGATGATGAAGGTGATGTGAGGGATTTTGTGACGCGTCACGGGATTGCGTATCCGAATGCGATTGATGATGACGGTGGTATCGCTGTTGAATTTGGAGTCAAGGGGATCCCGGAGAAGTTCTTCGTCAACGCTGAAGGCGAGATAGTTCGGAAAGTGAATGGTCCGAACACATCACAGTCGTTGGACGAGGTGCTGACGCAGATGAGCGATGCCGCTATGGGGATTGGTGGAAATTAGAATCTAAAGGTTGAAATTCAACGAAACGATACGGGTGAAAGATGGAACACAAGGGATTTACCCTCTGGTTCACCGGATTGTCCGGTGCTGGCAAGACCACGATCGGCGACATGATCTTGGAGCGACTGCGCGCTAACGGTGCCAAGGCGGAGATATTGGACGGTGACGTCGTCAGGACGAACCTTAGCGTCGGGCTTGGTTTCTCGAAAGAGGATCGAGACACGAACATTCGCAGGATCGGGTTCGTGAGTGAACTATTGGCACGCAACGGCGTGATCTGTATCGTTGCTGCGATATCGCCTTACAAGGCGATTCGGGACGAGGTGCGAGATCAGCATGAGAACTTCGTCGAGGTTTTTGCCTCATGCGAGTTAGACGCGTTGATCGAACGGGATGTCAAGGGACTTTACAAAATGGCTCTTGAAGGTCGGATAGAGAACTTCACTGGTGTATCTGACCCGTATGAACCGCCTACCGAACCGGAGATTGTCTTCCGATCGGATCTTGAGGCTCCCGAAGAGAGTGCTGAGAAGGTGTGGAACAAGCTGGCGGAGATGGGGTTAATTTCGCCGTAAGCGGCGTGACTGCCAAGGTTCGGCGCCCCCGCGGAACCGCAAATGGATAGCGAGGAACGATCCAAAGCGATGGAAGCGGCGTACAAGCTGCTTGAGACGCCGCGGGCACATCTTCGGGTGAAGTTCGAGCAGACCGACGAAGCGGTCTTGCTTTCGTATCGAGACGACGTGCTGACCGGCGTGTCGTTGGACAGTTCGGGCATCAATGCAGCATCGGCGATGGCGGTGGCTCTAGGGGTGGATATTCCGCCGTCAGGAGAGACGGTGGAGGTACTGGCTTCGACCGGCTTGCTGTATCGAGTGTTGGCGATATCGGACCTAGATTTCGACAATCCAGCATCGTTCGATCTTGCGAACCATCTGGTGAATGAAGCGATCGATATGCAACGCAGCGCGAGAAGCGCGGGAAGCGGGAGTCGAGCGATGGAATTGAGTGATTTGGAGTCGGGCTTGGAGTTCGGCCCGTACGTGATCGACTTTTCACAGTCTGAATCGCAGGCGTATCTTGATGCGACGGGCGATGACGATACGGCAGATGGATTTGGCGAGCATGTTCATCCATTGCACCTCGACGCGTTCGTGCTCAGCAGATTGATTGAAGAGATCGGGATAGTTGAGAACCGGATCGAGACGGTGCATGCTGGACAGCAGATGACGGTACACAAGCAGGTCTGGCCGGGCGATTTGATAGTCGCGAATGCCATGTTGAAGAGTTGCTCTAACCGGCGCGGCAGCATCTGGGCGGTTTTCGAGACCACGTTCACTGGCGAAAACGGTGATCGAGTCGCTGTCTCGAGTTCGACGATCATCATGATGCCGTGAGCGGAGAAACGAGGGAGGAAGATTGAATTGAACTCACCAATCAAGGTAGGCGAAGAACTGTCGGGATTTCGGCGGGTGGTTACGCAAGACCGGGTAACGGCTTATGCCCATGCGTCTGGAGATCACAATCCGATTCATCTCGATGAGGAGTTTGCGGCGAGTACGCGTTTCGGCCAGCGGATCGCGCATGGGATGTTGAGTCTGGCGTTTGTGTGGGAGATGATGTCGATTAACTATCCGTCCACATGGCATAAAGGCGGGACGGTAAAGACTCGATTCACCTCCCCGGTAGTTCCAGGAGAAGAGGTAGTAGTTGGAGGATCGGTTAAACGGTTGCGGACAATGGACGGTAATGAGTTCGTGGAATGCGATGTGGCGGTGACGCGACCTAACGGAGAAAAGGCGTTGACGGGTTCAGCGACGGTGCCTTTGGAGTGAGAGTGCGCCCGTTTGGGTGTTCGGGGGACGCGGATATACTAGTGTGAGCACCGCGAACCCTGACGACGCGGTTGATTTTTCTTGACTGAAATGACAGCTGGCGCAAGACCGAGCATGGTGGTAGCCCTCGACGCGATGGGTGGCGACCACGGACCTAAAGTTACAGTTCCAGCGGCGCTTGATGCGGTGTCTAGCGGCGAGGTTGCGGTGGCGCTGGTTGGTGACACCGAATCGGTTGCAAGTGTTTTGGCGGAGTATGGTGCTGCCGATCATCCGTTGGTGCAGGTGGTGCCGTCCGAAGGTGTGGTTGAGGAGACGGACAACCCGGCATTGGTGTTTCGATCCAAGCCTCGTGCTTCGATATTCGTGTGCTCTGGATTGGTGAAGATGGGCAAGGCGCAGGGATTTGTGAGCATGGGTTCAACTGGTGCTTCCATCGCGGCGGCGACGGTGACGTACGGAACGATGGATGGAATCTCTAGGGGGTGTCTGGGAGGACCGATCATCGGTTACGCGCCGAAGACTGTGATCATCGACTTAGGTGCGAACATCGACATTCGTCCTCAGCAGTTGGCTGGTTTTGGGACGCTCGGGTCGGTAATGGCTCGTATTGTTTACGGTCAAGAAAATCCACGGCTTGCGTTGTTGAATGTGGGATCAGAGGAGACGAAGGGCAATGAGTTGGTCAAGGGAACGGCCGAGTTGCTCAGAGATTCGGATCTCAACTTTGTGGGAATGATCGAGCCGTACGATTTGCCTTTGGGCAAGGCTGAAGTGGTAATTTGCGATGGTTTTGTGGGGAATATCGTTTTGAAACTTACGGAAGGATTGGGCGAGATGATTGCCGATCATGTCCATGAAAAGAGCGGCAACGAGGGTTTGGCGGTGGAGATTAGGTCGATGACGAACCAACTGGCGACATATGGCGGCGGACCGCTGTTGGGAGTGAACGGGATCGCGGTGGTTGGCCATGGTGCGGCAGAGGCGTCGGGTGTGGCGACGGCGATCAGAACCGCAAAGCATGTCATTGACAACGACTTAGTTGGGGCACAGCAGAAGGAGCTGGCTGCATTTCATGCCGGAGCGGCGTGAGGGATATCTATTTATCAGCAACCAGATCTAGCCTTGGACCTTTCAGATCAACCAAGAACCGCACTCGTGACCGGTGCTTCGCGCGGCATCGGTCGGGGGATCGCCATCAGGCTGGCGTCGATGGGACATTCAGTCGCGGTCAATTACAACTCCCACGAATCCGAGGCGTTGGAGGTGGTTGAGGAGATCAAGGATGCTGGAGGGAATGCGGTTGCGGTTGGTGGGAGTGTCGCGAGTAAAGAGGGATGCAAGCAGATTGTGGGAGGAGCGGTCGAGGCGCTAGGGCCGATCGAGATTTTGATTAACAACGCAGGAGTAATCTCGGACAATCTGCTATTGCGGATGAAGGATGAGCAGCTCGAGCACACGATCAACACGAACCTTTGGGGGACTATTCACTGCACGCGGTTGGCGGTTCCGGGCATGCTAAGGGGTCGATGGGGACGGATTATCAACATCTCCTCGATCGTGGGGTTGCGCGGCAATTTGGGGCAGTCGAACTATTCAGCATCCAAGGCTGCGATACACGGGTTTACGTACTCGGTAGCTAAGGAGTTGGCAAAGCGAAACGTAACAGTGAACGTTGTAGCTCCTGGATATGTGGCTACTGCGACGAGTGAAGTGATCTCGGACCGGGCACGGAAGTTTCTGCTGGACTTGATCCCGATGGGTAGGTTCGGGTATGTGGAAGAGATCGTGCCGATGGTGACGTTCTTGACGAAGGAAGAGGCTCGTTACATCACAGGTGAAGTGATCCGCGTTGACGGTGGGTTAGCGATCTAAGAGGGCCGGATGGGATCGACAGACAAGTCGCTTGCCGGCAAGACCGCTCTGGTGACGGGTGGTTCGCGAGGGATCGGGAAGGCGATCTCAGTGGAAATGGCGAGGCGAGGTGCGGACATTTGCTTCAACTATCTTCGCAGCCATTCGGCCGCTCGGGCCGCAGAAGAGGAGTTTGCGGCGCATGGTGTTAGCGTCTTGCGTCATAGGGCGAATCTCGCCGATGACTCCGCAATAGATGGACTGGTTGATGCGGTGGTAGAACGATTCGGGAAGATCGACATCTTAGTCAACAATGCGGCTTCGGGCGTGATGAGACCGTCTACAGAGTTGAGTGAAAAGCATTGGGATTGGACTCAGTCGATCAACGCCAAGGCCCCATGGATGTTAGCCGCACGCGCGGCAGAGTTCATGCCGAATGGAGGGCGAATAGTAAACCTATCTTCACCGGGATCGGGGCGAGTGTTGCCCAGCTACTTCGCCGTAGGAGTCTCGAAGGCGGCGCTGGAGGCGGTCACTCGATACATGGCGATCGACCTCGCTCCGCAAGGAATATCTGTCAACACTGTATCTGCCGGTTTTGTTGAGACTGACGCCTTAGACGCCTTCCCCGACGAACTCGGAATCAAAGAAGTAGCCTCAAGGAGCACTCCAGCAGGACGACCGGTCACGCCGGAAGATGTGGCGAAAGTGGTGGCGATGTTGTGTCTGCCGGATGCCGAGATGATCAGAGGACAGGTGATCGTGGTGGACGGCGGTGAGATGCTTGTGCACCGCTGAGATTCGGCGCTGTTGCCGTGGTGGTCGGGGAGGCGGGGGTCGAACCCGCGACCTCCTGCTCCCAAAGCAGGCGCG
>CAZMBB010000041.1:0-18705 GCA_964564575.1 uncultured Dehalococcoidales bacterium | reverse complement strand
ACGATGCGGTGGACGTCGTTGAGTGAGCACCAGATGGCGGCTAGGGTGATTAGGATGATGTTGCGACCGGGGATGTAGACGGTTTCGTCGGGTTCTTCGTAGCCGGGGACTGTTTCGCCGGACATCGTCCAGTGTCCGGTGCCGTATAGAGGTTGGACGGGGAGTTGGAGAGTGGTGATCGGTCTGATGTTGGGGTTGTCTAGGGCTTCGATGAAGTTTTGGAGCATCTGCTTTTCGGCCCATTCCCATGGGATGCCGGTTTCGACGTAGATGGGGTGGGCGATGCCCTGCTCTGCTACGTTGGCTAGGAGGATGCAGCTGTCCATGCCTCCGCTTGCGAGGACCGCGGTGGGAGGGTTCACGACGGTTGGTGTCCGTTCGAGTTGGCGCGGTAGGTGGCGTAGGAGTTTGGGGTCTCCCATAGGCGGATCTCGGTGATGGTGAGATCGTCGGAGGATGTCATGTGGTGGATGTGTGCGGCGATGTTCTCGGCAGTGGGGTTGCGGTCGATGACGTAGTGTGCTTCGCCGAGTTCGGAGAGGACGGCGACTAGGGGGTCGTCGCGGTGGAGGATCATGCGGTGGTCGAGGTTGTCGTCGATCCAGGTCTTGACGGTGTCTCGGATGTCTGCGAAGTCGACGACCATGCCTCGGTGGTCGGTGGTTTCAGATTCGATGTCGACTTCTAGGCGACCGTTGTGGCCGTGGAGGTGTCGGCATTCGCCTTCGTAGTTTAGGAGTCGGTGTCCGTAGCAGAATTCGATGGATCGGGTGACTTTGTAGGGCATGAGTTAGACGCCTCGGATGTGTCTTCCGGAGTCGACGCGTATGATTTCGCCGGTGATGGATGAGGTTTTGATCATTGTTGCGATGATTTCGGCGATGTCGTTTACGGAGGATTCCTGCTGTAGCGGGGCTTTGGCGGCGATGGCGGCGTCCCACTCTGCGGGGGTGATTTCAGGTGGACGCATGGTCGGGCCGGGTGCGACGGCGTTGACGCGGATGCCGAAGGGTGCGACTTCTGCGGCGAGGCATCGGGTCATGAAGTGGATGGCGGCTTTGGCGGTTAGATATGGGAGGTAGTCGTTGTATGGGGTTTCCTCGGCTGCCCAGTCTCCGAAGAGGATTATGTGTCCGCGGTTTGGTCCTTCGTTTTGTCGCATTTGGCGTGCGGCGTGGATGCCGAGGAGGTAAGAGCCTTTGGCGGTGTCCATTGCGCGGTCCCAGGCGGCGCCGTCGAGGGAGTCGAATGGTGCGTATGGGTAGTCTGATGCGAGGTTTATGACGTAGTCGAGTCGTCCGAGAGTTCTGACGGTCTCTAGGACTGCGGCCATGGTCTGTTGTTCGTCGCTGAGGTCGGCTTGGATGAGTGTGGTTTCGACGTTTGAGATGGATTCGGCGAGTTGCTGGGCTTCGGTTGCGGAGGATCGGTATGCGATTGCGAGGTTGATGCCGTCGGCGGCTAGGCGGTGTGCGACGACCTGTCCTACGCGTTTTGCGCCGACGATGAGGGCGGCTTTTTGATGGTCTGGTTGGTCGGTTTCTGGCATTGGAGTTTGTGGCGGAGGGGACATCCTCGGAAATGGAGCCGTATCGAGCTTAAAGCTGCTCGCTAGGCTCGGTTGATTCTTCAGATATCACACTCTCTTTCGTCGACTGGTGGTACCTTGCCGACGATTGATGATGCGTCGTTTGAGTCTCGTTGATAACGCGGTTCATTTATCTGAGAACAATAAAGATAAAACACTTCGAATTGCTCTCTGCGTGGCATTACTCTGATGGTCTGGTTCGGTTACAGTGTCTCATTTTGGCCAGGTGCCTTCGGTCCTTGCTGGATGCTTTGGACACTGAGTCTCAAGTTCGGGTGGCGCATGTTCCTAGGCAAAACGAACTATTGTGATACACAATCTCATGGTGTAGTACTATGTGCTGCAAGTTCCCCCGAGGTCCTTAAAAACGAATCTTTAACTTCGAGCTGTCAAATAGAGAGTTCTGACGTCATCAGTCGCATCTAGAGGAGGAGGTAACCGGAATTGACTATCAGACTAGAGTCGGCTCCCCTCATAATGTCCGCGATCCTCGTAGCCGTGATCTTGGTGGGCGGTGTGGTTTTGCTGGTTCTACGGCAAGATACAGAAGCTCAACCTGAAATAGGGCTGACAGCTGAGGCGGTCCTGGAATCGCCGTCCGGCGAATCTGTCGGAAGCGTCGAGTTCCGGCAAGCAGCCTCTGGGGTCTTGATATTGGCCGAGGTGAGAGGGCTATCGCCGGGAGGTCACGCGTTCATTATCCACGAGGTGGGTGCGTGTACGCCTGATTTTGGTGCTGCTGGCGACCACTTCAATCCCGAGGATGTGGAACATGGTCTTATCCATCCCGCTTGGAGGGGCAGCAAATCGCTTGGAGGACACAGCGGTGACTTGCCCAATATCTATGCCGCGTCTGACGGTTCGGCCCGTGCCGACTTCTTTACCGCCGGCATCACGCTGGACGTGGGCTTGCGCCATTCTGTATTTGATACCGACGGTTCCGCCATTATTGTGCACGAACACCCTGATGCTTATGGGGCAGAAGAGTCGGATACCGGCAACCGCGTAGCCTGCGGGGTCATCAGGCAAACTTAGGGCCGCAATACCCCGCGGATCGGAAGTGGATTGATGGGGCTTACCCCTTTCAAACCACCCGACTCTGAATCCGACGGTTTGTGGTCAGTGATAGGAGGTGGATGAACGCCAGCAGGACTTGGAGTGCTGGAAGTTCGTTTAGGACGATGTGATGGCGGAGGGGACAGGATTCGAACCTGCGGTCACCGTTAGGTGACACTGGTTTTCAAAACCAGCGCATTAAACCGCTCTGCCACCCCTCCGTTGTTTGCGAGATTGGCTTTGTGTTTTTGATTCTAAACGGGGGCGTGTATGGATGGATATCAGGGATGGATATCAGGTCGGTTGTTGGGGCGGTTAGTTTTCGTCAATGCTGATGACGCGTGCGCCTAGGTTTCGCAGGTTTTGGACTGTTGGGTGGGCGTTTAGTTCTTGGGGGAGTGAGAATGGTTCGGGGTCGTCGGATAGTTGGTTGGTTTGTGTTGCTTGGGGGAATTGCGTGGGGGTTGGCGCTGGGCGTGTTTCGGGAGCGGTGTTTGGGGTGGGAGAGGAGACGTTGGAAGAGTTCGATGATTGGGTTGATGTTGGTGGGGCTTGTTGGAGTTGGATGCGGATTTCGGAGCCGTAGACGGTCTGGAATGCTGGGCGTAGTTTGGTGCGGGTTTCTTCGTTCATCCAGATGTCGCGGAGACGCGAAGTTACGCTTGCGTATTTGGGTTGGAGTATCAGGGTAGCGTCGTCGGGTTTTATGAAGTTGACCTGGGCGAATGCGGTTCTGACGGCTCTTCCTGCGGCTTTTTCGATCTCTTCGAGGATTCTGGAGTTGGGTGATGAGTCGGGTGGTTGTGGCGACGATGGCGCGGTTGTCGCGGGGGTAGCGGTGGCAGGTTGTCGCGGTTGTTGGGCTGGTCGGCGTGCGGGTTGTTGTGTTGGTGCGGCTGCGGGTTGCGGGGTTGGAGGTGAGGCGATTGCTTTTAGGGCGGCGATCTCGAGAGCGAGGGGTGATGATGCTTCGCCGAAGCGTTCGTTTTGTCCGAAGACTGTGATGGCGTGGAGCATCTGCTCGGAGGAGGCGTTCATGGCTTCGGGTTCGAGATCGGGTGCGTCTCCGAGTTGGCCGTATAGGGATGAGATGCCGTGTTTGGATAGGAGCGCGCCGCGTAGAGCGGAGATTGTGCTGTCTCGGAGGCCTTTGAGTTCGGCGCCTCGGGATGCTTCTTCTTCGATGATCTGTAGTGCGGATTTGGTGTCTTGTTTGAGGACGGCGTTGGCGAGATTTCGTGCCGAAGAGATGTCGCCGATTCCGAGGAGTTCTCGGGCTTGTTCTTCGGTGATTTCGCCGGTGCCGTATGAGACGGCGAGTTGTTCGAGGAGGTTTTCGGCGTCTCGGAGGGAGCCCCATGCGGAGCGTGCGACGAGTTCGAGGACGGAGGGTTCGCACTCGATTTCTTCTTCGTCGCAGATGTGGATGAGGCGTCCGATGACGTCGTCGGGGGTTAGGCGTCGGAAGTCGAAGCGTTGGCATCTGGAGATGATTGTTGCCGGCACGCGATGGATATCGGTGGTTGCGAGGATCATGACGACCTGAGGCGGCGGCTCTTCGAGGGTCTTCAACAAAGCGTTGAAGGCCTCTGTGGTGAGCATGTGGACTTCGTCGATGATGTAGACCTTGAATTTGCCAACGGTGGGTCGTAGGAGAACGCGTTCGCGGAGGTCTCGGATGTCGCCGACGCCGCGGTTGGAAGCGGCGTCGATCTCGATGAGGTCCATGTATCGCCCCTCGTCGATGGCGATGGCGGCGTCGGTGTCAGGGATGGGGTCGCCGTTTTCGTCGAGTTCGGTGTTTATGGCTTTGGCGAGGATGCGTGCGGTGGAGGTTTTGCCGACGCCGCGAGGGCCAGTGAAGAGGTAAGCGTGGGCGACGCGGTCTGATTGGACGGCGCGTCGGAGGGTGTCGGTAATGTGTTCTTGGCCAACGACGTCGCTAAAACGGGTGGGTCGCCATTTTCGATAGAAGACGGTGCTCATGGTTCGGGGAGAAGGTGGTTGAATGGGTCAGGTATCCATGATATGTGGATGGTGTGTTGGCAGGTGTTTGGTTTTGGTCGTGGATACTGGGCTGGTTCGTGTGGGTTCGTGTGGATGGGGGATAATGTCGGTATGCCCGAAGCACCTGATCTGTTTCTTTTAAGGGAGTACCTTGCGCCGCGGATCGAAGGCGAGGTTGTGGATTCGGTGCGGGTGTTGCGTCCTTTGGTTGTGCGGAACATGGTGAAGAGGGATCTGTCGGAAGATATTGCGGGGCGCGAGATTCAAAGGGTTAAACGGAGCGGGAAGGTGATAATGATCTCGTTTTCGGGAACTCACTCTTTGGTTATCAACCCTATGTTGGTGGGCGAGTTAAAGTTGGTTGATTCGAGTGACCGGTTGTTGAAATCGACAGTTTTGACGGTCAATTTAGGCGGAGAGAAGCAGCTACGCTACCTTGATTCGAAGCAGATGGGGCAGGTCTACTACGTTTTGTCGGAAGATGTTGGGTTGCTGCCGATGATGGTTGAGCAGGGGCCTGACGTGCTCGACAAGCCGATGAGTTTACGGGTGTTTCGGTCAGGATTGAGTCGTTTCAGGGGCGAAGTGAAGGGAGTGCTGACGCGCGGTCAGTTGGTCAGCGGGATAGGGAATGCGTACAGCGACGAGATTTTGTGGGGTGCGGGGATCTATCCGTTCAAGAAGGTGACGCGACTGACGGAAGAAGAGGTTGCGCGTTTGCGGGATGCGGTTTACGCGGTGACCGGCGATGCGGTAGATGATCTGCGTGAGGTTTATGGCGACGGCCATCCGCGGAAGGAGCGTGGGCTGCTGAAGATTCATGGCAAGACGGGTGATGAGTGTCCGAAATGCTTGAGCACGATAAGCGTAGTGAGAGCTAGGCGAGGCGACACGAACTTTTGTCGTAGATGTCAACCGGGTTCGATGTTTGATTGAGTAGGATGACCTGCTTTGGTGAGTTTGAGATTTTGTAGAATTTCGCGTAAATGACAAAAGGCGTCAAAAGAACATGTTTATTGGCGTCTTGAAGCTGTGAATCGGCGCCCGAATCCCCTTGATTAGCGACATTGCAGAGTACTCTGGCATCGCGCGAGACATTGCGTTTGTGGTGGTGTGCTTGGTGTTGGCGATTGCGGTCTTGGTGATCCTTATGAGCGTCCGCAGCGCAGTTCGACGCTTGAACGAGGCGATGGACCGGGTCGACGATCTTCTCGATACGGTGGTGGCCGCGCGTGATGCGTTGTCGGATATGCGGGAGCGTGTACGCAGTCGTACGGGTTTCAATTCGGAAGATTCCGGTGGCGGCTTCAATGTTGTTTCGTGGTTGTTTTCACCGCTGGGTCACGTGATCAGTCGGCAATTCCGTCGGGGGTCGCGCGATTCGGGCGATAGAGACAGGTAAAAGAGAAATCTCTTTGAAATTGAAATCAAGGAAATGGAGATAAATCATGGCAAATGGAAGTGGCGATAGCTTTCTGGCAGGAGTGATTCTAGGCGGTATCGCGGGCTTTGCGGTCGGCGTTCTGCTGGCACCAAAGTCTGGATCAGAGATGCGAGCCGACCTGATGGATCGCACAGATAGTGCGCGCGAGCAGATTTGGGACCGAACGGGTTCGGCCCGCGAGCAGTTCATGGACCGCACTAGCGACGCGCGCGAGCAGATGGAAGAGTTGCTGGACTCGACGAGTCAGCGTCTTGAAGAGATTCGTGCGGAGGCGGCGAACGTTGCTTCGTCGTTCCGTCAACGCGTCGGTCGGAACTCGTCTTCGAATGGCGAAGACATGCCAGTGATGGCGGAGTTCGAGTCTGCCCCGCAGTCGGACGAAGAAGAGCGCGTTTAACGCGAGATAGCGCTTTATCTACGAGCTCTTTCCGGCGCGGTAGCGATTGCGTCGGGAGGGGCTTGTAGGTTTATGTGACTGTAACGCGATGGATGCATAAAGGCGATGCATAAAGGGTGAAAGATCGATGACGAACGGAGACCGGCCTTTGGTGGTAGTGCCCTCGGACGATCCTGCGCAGTGTCAAGGGTCGCCACGGATGGCGGATTTCGAAGGTGTTGCGGATGTGAAGATATTCCCGACGCGTTGCGAGACGTTTGAGCAGAAGATCGAGCGTGCGCAGGGTGCGACGGCGATCATCAACTCAAGGAGCTATCTGGAGTGGCGGGATGATGCGTTTGAAGAGCTGCCAGATCTTCGGTTTATCTCAGTGTGTGGGATTGGAACGGATTCGATAGATTTGGATGCGGCGCGTGAGCGTGGGATCACGGTATCGAATATCCCGGGTAAGACGGCGCCGGTAGTTGCGGAGCATGCGTTTGGGTTGATGTTTGCGGCGGCGAAGCGTGCTGCTTGGTATACGGAGATGACGCGTCAGGGAGAGTGGGTGAAGAAGGACGGGATGTTTGTGAGCGGCAAGACGGTTGGAATTGTGGGTACGGGGAATATCGGTGCGGAGATGGCTCGGATGTGCAATGCGTTTGGGATGAATGTGATTGCGTATACGTTTAATCCATCGGATGAGCGTGCGGAGAGACTGGGGGTGAGGTACGTGGAGTTGGATGAGTTGATGGCAGAGTCGGATGTGATCACGATTCACACGAAGCTGACTCCGGATTCCGAGAAGCTGATCGGGGCGCATGAGATCGGGTTGATGAAGCCGGATGCGATATTGGTGAATGTTGCTCGAGGACCGATTGTTGACGAGGATGCGCTGGTTGCTGCGTTGAACGAGGGCCGAATCTCAGGTGCGGCATTGGATGTTTTTGAGGATGAGCCGATACCGAAGGACAGTGCGATTCTGAAGTGCGAGCAGGTTGTTTTGACGCCGCATATTGCGGATATGACGCCAGAGGGACTTGATCTGTTGAATCAAGGTGTTGTGGAGAACACGTTGGCGTATCTCAGGGGTTCTCCGATCAATATTGTCAACTGAGTGTCAGGAGCATAGAGATTGATCGCCATACGCGAGATGCAACAGGGCGACGCCGAGAGCGTCATGATGCTCGACCAGGAGATTCGTGGTCCGGATCGGTCGACGACGTGGGACCAATACGTTGGGAGGGTGTTGGAGATCATCGCGTTGGACTCGTTGGAGTATGCACCTTGGGGGTGCTTTGTTGCGGTCGATCAGAACTTGGCGGGTCAGATAGTGGGGTTCTTGATGTCGGAGCGGCAGACGGCGTCGTATGGGTTGCCGCCGGGGGCGAGGGTCGTTGCGATGGCGGTGCATCCCGACTACAGGCGGCAAGGGATCGGGTCGCGTCTGGTGGATGCATTGACGGCGAAGGCGAAAGCGGAGGGGGTGACAAATATGTTTGCGGTGCTACTTGAAAAAGATGTTCGGGATGCTGAGTTTTTGGAGCGCAACGGTTTTACCAGCGCGCATCTGAAGGTCTTCACGAAAGAGATCTGAGTTTGGGAGAACTGCACGGCTCACATACACGGGGCGGTGTGGATGATGTTGGGGCGTCGCTTGCTTCGCATCCGCGGCGAGATTCTCTGCTGATTCGGGAGCGGTTAGTTGAAGGGGTGCATTTGGGTATCACGTCTGAGCACGGGTTGATAGCGCATGGCAGGGGCGAGGCGTTTGATTATTTGATAGGCGAGCGGACGCGCGGGTTTGCAGAGATAGCGATCCGGGCAGCGGTTGCGGCTCTGCTTTTGGCTGAGCGGCCTGTTATTTCGGTGAATGGGAATGCGGCTGCGTTGGTGCCTGGGGAGTTGGTGAAGTTGTCGGAAGTGACATGTGCGCCGTTGGAAGTGAACATCTTTCATCACAGCCAGGAGAGGGTGGATGCGATTGCTGCTCATTTGATCGGCTTCGGAGGCGCGGACATCTTGAAGCCGAGCAAGGAAGCGGTGATTGAGACTTTGAGCAGCGGTCGGCGTTACGTCAATCCGGAGGGCATCGCGCGTGCGGACGTGGTTTTTGTGCCGTTGGAAGATGGAGATAGGTGCGGAGCATTGCGGGCGATGGGGAAGACGGTTATTGCTGTGGATTTGAATCCGATGTCTCGGACGTCCCGAGACGCATCGATCACGATTGTGGACAATGTTGTGCGTGCGGTGCCCCGGATGGTTGAGCGTGTTTTGGAGATTAATGACGGGCGAGAAGGCGAGGCGTTGAGGCGGGATGTTGAGGGCTATGACCATGCTTCGGTCTTGGCCGATGCCGAGGGTGTTATGCGGTCGGGATTGTAGGGGTTGAAACGGCGATCAACGAGGTTTGCCTTAGTTAACCTAAAATTTCCGCATCTGCTCTGTTCAATGGAGCGTGGTTTGAGATATGCGTAGTCGTCACAATGGACCAGGGATCGGCGATCAGGTCGTTCGGGTACCGCGTGCAGCTCAGACGCATGCGGTGGATGTGGATGTGGCACCGCGTTCGGTTTCGGTGCGGGGTTTCACGTCACCGATGTCTCTGGTCTACGGTTTCTTCATCATCGATCTCATAGGGACGGGATTGCTGATGTTGCCGATTGCGAGCAAGGCACCCGGGGCGGCGAACCTGTTGACGTGTCTGTTCACGGCTACGACTTCAGTTACGGTGACGGGTCTTGTGACGGTGGACACGCTTGAGCACTGGACGTATTTCGGCCAAGCGGTCATTTTGACACTGATATTCATCGGCGGTCTGGGGTTCATGACGGGGGCTGCGTTCCTGATAATCCTCGTTGGTCAGGAGTTGAGATTGCAGAACAGGTTGATAGTTAGGGAGGGTCTTGGCTGGGGAGAGCTCGGAGGTATCACGACGTTGGTGCGCAACATCGTGCTGTTTGCGGTCGTGTCGCAAATCGTGGCGATCGTTGTGCTGTGGGTTTATTGGACATTGGTACGCGACTTGTGGGAAGGCTTTGACTTCTGGCACACGATTTGGCTTGCGTTTTTCCACGGGATCTCGGCGTTCAACAACGCGGGGATCGAAGTATTGCCGAACGATGTTGTGGGTGGGGACAGCTTGCAGGGCTTCAAGTCCGACTACTTCACGCTGTTCGTCTTCGGGTCGATGATCTTCATCGGCAGCACGGGGTATGTGTTGTGGAGCGATGTATGGCAGAAAAGGAAGTTCGGGATGCTCCGCTTGGAGAGCAAACTGATTCTGATCGGTTTGGGCATTCTGCTAACGATAGGGTTCGTCACTTACGCGATCGGCGAGTGGGGTAATCCGGGAACCTCTGGTGATGGAAGCGTCGTCCAGAAGGTCTCGGACGCAGTCTTCCACACGATTTCGGGTCGAACTGCGGGCTTTTCAGTGATCAATTACGGGGCCACTTCAAGTGCTACCGATATCGCGACGGAGTTGCTGATGTTCATCGGTGGTGCTTCTGGAACTGTTGCAGGCGGGATCAAGATAAACACCTTTATGGTGATTCTGATCGCAGCCATAGTCACGATGTCTGGTCGTAACAATATTCACGTTTTCAAAAGCCACATCCGCCCGGCTATAGTGCAACGCGCATTCGTACTCGGTTGCGCTTCTGCCGCGATAGTGCTGCTGCTAGTCTATCTCGCGTTACAGTTGCAATCGGATCTTCCTTCCCGAGACGTCTTTTTCCAGGTCATATCAGCGGCTGGAACGGTCGGCTTGGATACCGGGATTACATCCAAATTGAACGCGCCCACGCAGCTGCTGGTGATTTCGGCGATGTTTATAGGCAGGTTCGGGCCGCTCACTTTAGCACTGTTAATGGCGGGGCGCCGAGTCGAACAGCGTTATTCGCTTCCTGCGGAAGAGGTTAGAATCGGTTGACCTTTACTTGTAGTTCTTTCCACTATCAAGCATAGGGATCCCAATCATGGCAATCCAAAACATAGTAGTTGCTGGCGCGGGACGTTTCGGTTCTCATGTGGCCACGGGGTTGTTTCAGATGGGGCACGATGTTCTTGCGATAGACAGCGATCAATCGCGGATTCAAGATTTGATCGGGCGTGTGACCTACTCGGTGGCGGGCGATGTTACGGACGAAGTCTTAATGCGGGATCTGGGTGTAGAGAATTTCGACGTGGCTATTGTGGCTATCGGTCGGAACGTGGAATCGAGCATTATGGCAACTGTATTGTTGCGGTCTTTTGAGATTCCGATGCTGGTTGCACGGGCACGGAACCAGTTGCATGCAGAGACGTTACAGCGGATAGGTTGCCAGCGCGTGATCAACGCGGAAGAAGAGGCGGGCATGAGGTTGGCGCAGACTTTGTTCACTCCAAATGTCGCGGACTATATTTCGCTTGGAGGTGATCAAGGCATCAGTCGGCTTCAAGCTCCGGAAAATCTGACCGGCAAGACTTTGCGGGAAGCCGGTTTCTCAGAATTCAGCGATCTCGATCACCTTTCGGTGTTGGCGTTGATCCGGGACCAAAACGCCCGGATGATACCGGATTTAGACGAACGTGTGAGGTCGGCGGATGAGATCGTAGTTTCGGGTCGGAAAGAGTTGGTTGACGAGTTGGCGGGATGAGTTATTCGAGGATAATGTGTCTGGTCCGGGGAGATGACACTGATTCGGAGGTAGTAGAAACTGCAGTCGGGCTATCGTCAGGCAACAATGGCAGTATTCGTCTGGTGCATGTGATAGTTGTGGATCACAGGTATTCGTTGGATGCCACAGATCCTGAGAATTACGCTCGGGCCGAGCGGATCCTACAAGATGCGGAGCGGGTTTCGGGTCTGCGCGGTGAAGTGCGGGGTGCTATTCTGCAGGCGAGGTCGATCGGGCCGGTTTTGGTGCGGGAGGCTCTCGATTTCGGTGCTGAAGCGATAGTGTTGTCGGCAAAAGTCATCAGCAAGATCAACTCCAGAGACCTCGACTCGGATTCAGAGTATCTGATTGCGTATGCTCCTTGCGCGGTGGTCTTGATACGGAAGGCGGAGCAGGATTTCGAGATGACGAATGATCACCCAAACATGCAAGTGGAAGCCTCGACGACGAACGGACGCTGAAAGATCGAACATCGATGCAGCAGGACACTTTCGGCTCGAAAGCAGCTACAACTGAACGCAACAGATGAGAGTGATAATCGCAGGTCATGATCGATTGGGCATAGTGATGGCCGATCTCTTGAGTGAGGCTGGTCATGACGTGTTGATCGTTGAAGAAGACGGACGTAGGATCCGTTCATTCCCAGGCGACCTCATTGCGCGTGAGAACGTAGAGGTCTTCGAGGCTAAGCCGACCCTTGACGACACGATGGTCGCGATGGATATCCGTGGCGCCGATCTATTCGTTGCGGCGTTGCGCACACCGGCTGAAAACGGGTTGACTTCGCTCAAGGCCAAGATGACGTACGGGGTCGATCGAGTCTTGGCGGTAGTGACCAACGACGCTTTGAGCAAGATTTACGAACGCTTCGGGATCCGAACCGTCAATCCGTACACACTTGCGTTGTCTGACTTGGTTGACACGCTTAATATGAACGTCAGAGAAGAAGATGGCGAGTCAGAGGTTTTGGACTTCGATTGAGCTCGCCCAACGAGATGGTTGATCCGAAATGTATGTGATCATCGTCGGGTGCGGCGCGCTGGGCACCCGCACCGCATATTCCCAAATCCACGCCGGACACGAGGTGTTGATGCTGGACATGGACGAAAGTCGGGTCGCATCGACTCGTAAGGCGTTGGGCAACGTCGTGCTTTTGGGCGATGCGACGGAAGAGTTTACGTTGCAGAACGCGGGTATCGACCGTTGCGACGCATTCATCGCCACTACTGGAGACGACGCCGTAAATTTGGCTTCTTGTCAACTTGCAAAGTTCACGTTCGAGGTTTCGAACGTTGTCTCAATAGTCAATGACAGCACCGATTCGAATCTTTTTCTAGCGGCTGGTGTCGATTCGATAGTCAGTCGGACCGATGTGATTTTGGCAAATCTTGCGGGGACCTTGCTTCATCACCCCATGGCGGAGTTGATGACGTTGAACGATCGGAACGAGAAGCTAGTCTCGATGAAGATACCTCCGACGGCGCGATCGGTGGGTAACCGTTTCCGAGACCTGGCGTTGCCTTACGGGATTATCATCTGCTTGATCGTCTCGAATGTTGGATCACCGTTTGTGCCGAGCGAGGACACGGTGATACTGGGCGGCGAGGAAGTGATAGCCTCGTGCCCTGTCGAGGCGCTCGACGAACTTGCATACGTGTTGACTGGACAGAGGTTCTCTTCGATTGTCGCCTAAACGTATCTCGTATCTGGGTCCTGAGGGGACTTTTACCGATCAGGCGTGTCACGTCTACGCGCCTAAAGATTGGGAGCGCGTCGGATTTTCGGAGATGCACAATGTGGTGGGGGCGCTGGTTAACGGGGATGTCGATGAGGCGATAGTGCCGATTGAGAACAGTGTTGGGGGTGCTGTGATCGATATTGAGGACTTCTTGGTCCGAACGCCTGACGTGCAGATCCGTGGCGAGATGATGTTGGGTATCGAGCAGTGTCTCATAGCTCATCCGGGTGTTGATCTTTCGGAGATCAAAGTCGTGAGGTCCAAACCCGAGGCGTTGACGCAGTGCCGCGAGTTTCTGGACGCGCATCTGCCGGATGCGGCGCGTGTCGGCACGGCGAGCACGGTTGAGGCGGTGTATCGGGTGAAGAGCGGAACGCGGGAAGTTTCGGCTGTGGGGCCACGGCGTGCCGCTGATCTTGCGGATTTGCCAGTTATCAGAGAGGGTATTCAGGATCGCCAGAACAACGTGACTCGCTTCGTGATCTTGGCACCTGACGATCACGAGGCTACGGGTTCGGACAAGACGAGCATTGTCTTCAGTTTCATGAACCGCGACACGCCTGGGCAGCTTTATATGGCATTGGAGCCGTTTGCGAGGCGGAATATCAACCTGACGAAGATTGAATCTAGGCCTACCGGCGACGAACTTGGCAACTACGTCTTCTTACTCGACTTCGTCGGACATCGGACCGATCCGGAGATACAGGAAACCTTGGACGGGCTTCGAGAATTCGCGCCGTTGGTTAAGGTTCTAGGATCGTACCCGTTGGCGACGGAAGTGTTCTGAGAACACGTCTCACAACCATCTTCTGACGCGCTTTGTGTACTCGTCGTATTCGTGGCCGATGGTGCGACGGAGGTACCGTTCCTCCCGAGGGACCGTGTACCAGTTGAAGGCGATGAATGTTGGGATGACGGCCAGAATGATGGCGAGTGAATTGGCGACGCCCCCGATACCGAAGATCGCCAACAGCATTGCGAGATAAGCCGGATTGCGCGAAGAGGCGTAGATGCCGTTCGTGACCAGCTGACTGGTGGGTCGTCGGATGTCGAAACTCTCGCCGCGTCTTCGGAAGGTCATTACGGCGATCACGAACATCAAGATCGCGATGGCGATGATGAAACCGCCGCTGATGTAGTTCCAAGGATCGTTCAGGGGTTCGAACGCCCAAACGGTGCTATGCACGATGCCGGCGATGAGTGTGAAAAGGATCGGGAATGCTGGCGGCACTCGGAAAAACTTTTTCATCGGTTCATCTTGCTGGAATTTCCATTGGTCGGGATACCGCGCGGTATCCTAAACCAATCTACCATCAAGAAGGATCGAGAGAGTCCTAAGCATGAACAATAACGACGCAGTGGCTTACCGTTCTCATGTGAGACTAGAGCGAATTAAAGGTCCGTTGAGGGTCGCTCATCTGCCTATAGACGGTGCGGTGAAGTTTGGAGTGCATTCCGAGGTTGCGGAGCACTACGGTGTCAGCCCTGATGTTTCGGAGCCACACGCGACGACTTTGGACTATATTGTTGCCGCTACCAGCGGTTGAATGACCGGCACGTTTGGCGGCGCCCTTGAGGCGCGCGGTATTCCGGCTGGTGAGGGTTATCTGGAATCAGATACTCTCGGAGAGATTGAGAAGGAGGGGAATGTTCTGGTTATCAAGAGGATCCACGTCACGTACAAGTTGAAGATTGACTCAGCTTTGTTGCAGGAGAAGCGCGATGCGATTGATCGGGTGATGCGGGTGCATGCGAACTCTTGCCCGGTTTATCGGAGTCTTTCGGGGAGCATCGACATCTCCAGCGATCTTGAATTGGTTTGAATGGTTGAGAAGTTTCGGCGTCAACGCGGTTTTTGTTGACATCGGGAGTGCTTTGGCCAGTGCTCAATACTTGGCGTTGAACCCTTGATGGGCGACATGTGGTCGCAATGTCGATTAAACCTCGATTTAAGATGAAAATATCGGGACAGTGTGTCCCTTAACCCGGATAACCGGGGATTCGAACCCTACTACTGACCGAGGCTGATTGTGCTTCCCAAGGTGTTCATCGACGGCCGTACTGGCACGACGGGGCTACGCATCTATGAATGGATGGCGGGGCGTGAGGACGTGGAGGTTTTGACTATCCCGCGAGAGTTGCGACGGAACCCTGAGGACAGGCTTGAGCGGGTCCTCGAATCTGACGTCACTATTCTGTGTCTACCTGACGATGCCGCTAAAGCGGTGGCCGAATGGGTAGATGGATCGGATACTCGCCTGATCGACGCAAGTACGGCACACCGGATAGACGAGGACTGGGTCTATGGCTTGCCTGAGATGGCGCAGGGGCAGCGTGAGAAGATCGCCGATGCCCAATTTGTGTCCAATCCGGGTTGCTACCCCTCTGGTTTCGTTCTGCTCACTCGCCCCTTGGTGGAGGCCTATCTGCTTGCCGAAGACGCGCCTATTTCCATCAATGCGCTGTCTGGGTATTCGGGCGGAGGAACCTCCTTGATCGAGAAATGGGAAGACCCGGAGATCGGGCTGGGCGGCTTGCCTTATGAGGCTCCATACGCTCTGGACCAGAGTCACAAACACATTCCGGAGATGATGAAGTACTCGGGCATAAATGTGGAGCCCCAGTTCGTGCCCTCGGTTGGACCTTTCCGTTGCGGGATGCGGGTTCAGGTGCCGATTCACGCCTCGATGTTGGCATCTGGAACAACTGGTGAAGCGATTTGGCAAGTCCTCTGTGACCGCTACGAAGACGAGGAGTTCGTCGATTTGGTTAATTGGGCAGACAGCAAGGTGGATGAACGTAGTTTCGACGCGCAGGTTTGCAACGACAGCAATCGGATCCAGCTGCACGTTGTGCCCCATGCTTCGGGTCATGTGCTACTGGTTGCACTTTTGGACAACCTCGGCAAGGGAGCCAGTGGCGCTGCTGTCCAGAACTTGAATCTGATGCTGGGGTTTGAAGAAAGCGCGGGGTTGCCGGGGTAACAGCGGAGCGGGAGGCTCGTGGTCAACAACTGACTTCGGCGGCGGGTGGTTCTTAACCGCGGCGAATTAGGGTCTCTTAGCTGACTTGCTGGATCAGTTCGATGCGGATGTCGCCGGGGGCGGCTATGAAGCCGATTTTGCGGCCGTCGGGGAGGGCGATGGGGCCTTCTTTGATTTCAGCGCCGAGCCCTTCGAGGCGGGTGAAGTCTGCTTCGATGTCGTCGGTGTCGAAGCCGAAGTGCTCTAGGCCGTAGTGGACGTTTGCGTCGCCGGGGCCGAGGGTTTCGCCGGTGCGCTCGCTGGAGATGTTGATGGCGAGTCCACCTTCGGTCTGAGTGACGATGAAGCGGTCGCCGAAGTCGCGGACGGTGTCGGACATGATCTCGACGTTGAAGGCTTTGACGAACCAGTCGGCGGTCTTCTTGGGGTCGGGTGACTTCAAGTGGATGTGGTTGACCAAGAATGGCATTTGCTGTTTCTCCATCGTTGCTTAGCGCAGTTACATCAAGTGTAAGCGAACGCCAATGATGAACGATCTGACGGTATTATGTTGCTTCGTCGACGATTTCAATGAGATCTCGGGCTCTTTTTTGTTCTTGCTGGCCTTTGGCGGAGATGCCTTCTTCAAACATTTGGAGACAGAAGGGGCAGGAGACGGCTACTGTGTCGGTGTCTGTTTCGAGGAAGTGATCGGTGCGGATGTGGTTGACGCGTTCTCCAGACTCTTCCATCCACATGCGTCCGCCGCCTGCGCCGCAGCAGAAGCCGCGGGACCGGCATTGGGACATCTCTTTGACTTCTACTCCCGGGACTGCGTCGGCGATGTTGCGGGGCTGGTCGTAGATGTTGTTGTGGCGTCCCAAGTAGCAGGAGTCGTGGTAGGTGATGTTTTCGAGCCCGTTATCGCTGTTCGATTGAGGTGACATCGCGTCGGACATTGAAAGTCGACCGTCGGTGATGAGACGGTCCACGTATTCGGTGTAGTGAAGGACTTCGACGTTCCATTCAGCATCGAACGATTCGGCGACCTGCGAGTATTCGTTCCGCATGGTGTTGAAACAGTGCGGACACGTTGTGAGGATCGTCTTGATGCCGTAGCCGTTGATCGTGCCGATGTTTTGCCCGGCCAAGATCTGGAAGAGGTATTCGTTGCCCATGCGACGCGCCGGATCACCTGTGCAGGTCTCTTGGGATGCTAGGACGGCGAAGTTGACATTTGCTTTTTTGAGCACGGATGCCATGGCCCGTGTCACACTCACTCCTCGTTCCACCAAGGCTCCCGTGCATCCTACCCAGAAAAGCACTTCAGGGTTTGGATTTTGATCAATCGTCGGTACGTCGTCCATACCGTCTAGCCATGAATCGCGTGTGAGAGTTGTTCCGCTCCATGGATGACCGCGCTGCTCCATGGACTGCAAGGCTGATAGCGCTGTATCGGGTGCGGATGCTTGCTCGAGCATCAGGTAACGGCGCATGTCAACGATTGAGTCGATGTGAGAGATGCCGACGGGACATGCTTCGACGCAGGCGGCGCAGGTGGTGCAGGACCACAAGACCTCCTCGCCCACAGCCTCACTCACCATCGAAACTGACGACTCTGGGACTGCCTCGCCAACAGTTGATGCCCCGATGTATTCAGGCGCACGCTGCTCCATGTAGCCGCGCATGTCTTGAATTACTTTGCGAGGAGATAAGGGCTTCCCTGACGCCCATGCCGGGCAGTTGTCTTGGCAGCGTCCGCAGTTTGTGCAGGCATCGTAGCTCAGGAGTTGTTGCCAAGTCAGATCTTTGAGGTCTGAGGATCCGAACGACTCGAGCGTCTCGAAATCTCCCATCGGCTTGAGGGCACCGCGCGGTCGCATTGGTCGCATGTAGATGTTGAGCGGCGAGACGATGATGTGAGACAGCTTGCTGAAACTCAGGGCGGCGTACGCCAAGCCGAGGGCGAAGATTCCTGCGTGGGTCCACCACAACGCCTTGTGCGCGGCGGTCATACCGTCTGGAGAAAGTCCGATCCCTTTGAACACGATGGCAAACAGCCAGCCGATGGGCGACCAGAAGGCGTGAGATGGGGCGTAAAGCTCGGAACTTGGATTCAACTCTGTTGCCCCGATGCGTAGCCCTTCAACCGCGAACCCGGTCAGAACCAATATCAAGAGATAGGCGAGTATGACCGAATCGTCGGCGAATGAGTTCAGTCGCTCGGGCTTCATGACGTACCGCCGCCAGTAGGCCATTGCGATGCCTACCAATGCGAGCACACCCCCGAACACATCCCAAATGAAGCTGGTCTGCAATCTGAAGTACGCGGTGGGGAAGGTGGCACCTAGGTACTCCTCGAAGTTGAACTCGATGGCTGCTACTATCGTCGCCAAGAGCAGTACGGCGAATCCCCAAAAGATGGCGAAGTGCATGATGCTTGCGTAGCGCTCTCGCCGAGGGTGGAACTTGCCGTGACCTCCGAATCCGAAGGCACCGGAACTGAGAAATTCGCGGATGCGCTCGCCGTGTGAGCCGAGTTCGTCGTATTCGGCACCGACGCGCCAGAACTGAACGCGTCGATAGAGACTGTATGCGATGAATGCGATGGATATCGGTGCGATGAGGTATACGATCGCGCCGAGCAGAGGGTATCCGATGTTCCAGAAATCGGTGCGTCCTGCGACTTCGAGCATTCTGGCTATCTTAATCTGACTTGTCTGAATTGGGATTCTTGGGATTTTGTTGTTGTGGATGAAGAGGGGTTGCGCTGGGTTGGGGTATGCCCCCTTTGTCCTTCGGACATTTCCCCCACTCGTGGGGGAAACCCGACCTCCCTTCCTCCCCGGTCACCCTCACCCTGGCCCTCTCC
>CAZMBB010000040.1:0-19165 GCA_964564575.1 uncultured Dehalococcoidales bacterium | reverse complement strand
AGTTGGGGTTGGAGTGTGTGTGGGAGGAGCGTGTGGTTGGGGGATGCGGGTTTGGGTGAGTGGTGGTTTTTGGGGGAGTGCGTCTTTCTGCGAAGGGCGCTGGGCGGGTTTGAAACCTGCCCCTACGTTCGCAGCTCCTCCCCCGGGCCGTTCTCGAACGGCCCCTACGGGGTTGCCGACCCATGTTGTTCATGACGGTGTCTACGGGGGGATGTACATGAAGGGTTCCGGGAGTTTCGGGGGTGCTGCGGTGAAGGCCAGGGCCAGGGCGTCGGCTTTGTCGGGGGACTGGCGGCCGGCGTCTCGGATCTGCTGCTTGGATTCGATCTGGATCTTGTTGGTGGACGCGTAGCGGTAGGTTATGGATGCGAGCTGCGAGATGAGTTCGGCGTCGTTGGGGATGGAGATCTCGGCGTCGGTGAAGCGCTTTTTGAGTCCGGCGAACATCTCGGTTCGGAGGTTGGGGTATCGCTCCGGGTTCTTGGCTCTGTTCGCGCCGTTGATGCCGACGGCTTCGAGATTTCTGATCTCTCCGTTCCGCCTGAGCTCGTTGATGCGGTCTACGACGCCTCCGCCCATGCCGATGTCGTCGACGTACATGGACTTGACGCCGTGGGACTGCGCGATCTCGATGGCCCTTCCGACGGTGTGCATGAGATCGGCCCTGCGGTGCGCGGCGAGTTCGAGGACCGCGGGTCCTTTCCTCACGATCGCGACGGTCTGGTCGTTCCCGAAGCGTGCGACGTCGAGGCCCATGACCGGCTCCTCGTCGTGTCCGTAGTCGAAGCTGCGGTGTATCGCCTCCTCGATGAGCTTGAGCGGGATGAGGGTGTCGTCAGCGGCGTCGGGGAACTGTCCGAGTACCCGGATCTGATAAGCCGACGACGTGTCGCCGTTCTGCGCTAAAACGTCGTCGGCCCAGACGCGGGTGGCGAGACCGGGGGTGTATCCGGGTTCGTCCGGTTCGAGGTCGTCCTTGATGTTGGGGGTGTCGTAGGCGGAGATGTGGATGGTCTTCCAGTGCTTTCGGTTCTTGTGGAACGCGTCGTAGAAGGTCCCGGCGAGGCTGGTGGGGTTTCCGAGCATGAGCATCTTGGCGTTGCGAGACGTCATCGATCCGATGATTGCGTCGAAGATGAACTCCCTGACGCCGGACGCCTCGTCGACGATGATGAGGATGTTCTCGTTGTGGAAACCCTGGAAGCGTTCGGCGGAGTTGGTCGAGAATCCGTAGGCGAAGCGCTTGTTGGAGAGTTCGAGGCGGGTGGCGGTGATCTTTCCGCCGATGAGCTGGCGGTTGTTCTTGTGGATGGTCTTGATCTCTCGCCAGAGCGTCTCCTTGACCTGCCGGTCGGAGGGCGCGGTGGTGATGACGATGGCCTCCTCGTGCGTCATGAGCCACCAGATGGCGGCGAGCGCTGCGGCGTAGGTCTTGCCGGACGCGTTGCAGGACCGGACGGCGACGAGGCGGTGGTCGCGGAGGGCCGTCAGGATCTCCTTCTGCTTGTCCCAGGGGGTCTCGCCGAGGATGGTCTCGACGAAGGTGATGGGGTTGTAGCTGGATTTGACTGCGATGTTGTATTTGGGCGCAGGGGTGCTGGTGCGGGGCTTTTTCTTTCTCGGTCTGGTTTTGTGGGGTCTTCGTCTGGGGATGTGTGATCTTGCTTTGCGGCGCGCGGCACGCGCGGTCGGTTTTCGGAGCTGCAACTGGTTTCACCTCACTGCGTCTTCGTCGTCGTCGATGGATAAGGGCACTTGTGTGCTATGTGGATAAGTGTAGCACATGAGTTGGGTGAAAGACTCATTCCAAGGCGTGGGATGTCGCAAGTTAGGTCTCGTTGGGCCCATGCACTCGCGGCTGGACATTCGCTTACCGTTGATGGATTACATTGTTGGATTACGGAAACGTGGCAACCGCGGGGCCACACGAGAAGGACAATTCACGTTCTGACGCGTCAAAAGGAACAATGCTGTGTACAAACCTGCCGAAACAATCAATGACACCCTGAAGGCAATGCATCAGCATGATTTGGTGCTGCCAGCGATCCAACGGGAGTTTGTTTGGCAGCCACCACAGATATGTCGACTCTTCGACAGCATTATGCAGGGGTACCCGTTTGGGACGTTTCTTTATTGGCAGGTAAATCCGGAGAACAGCGGCAAGTTCAAGTTTTTCGATTTCGTTCGCGACTATCACCAACGAGATAATCCGCATTGTCCTCCTCTGCAAAACATGCATGGTCAGCAAGTCACAGCGGTGTTGGACGGGCAACAGCGCTTGACCGCGTTGAACGTTGGGCTTTACGGCAGCATCGCTCGGAAACTGCCATATAAGTGGTGGAAAAGCCCAGACGCGTTCCCGAAACGACGGCTGTATCTCGACCTCCTTTGGAAAGCGGACCCCCAAGACGAGGAGGGCAAGAAATACCGTTTCGATTTCCTAACAGATTCCCGCGCAAAGGCCCCGAATGATGACGAATGCTGGTTCCCCGTTGGAGACGTATTCGGTTTTACGGACGCTGGGCCAGCCATGGTTAGTTGGCTGAACGCGAGATTGGCGCAAGACAGAGTCGACCAAGCATATGCAGTGCTGTTCCGGCTGTACGAGGTAATCCACAAAGAATACACAATTGCGTATTTCGAGGAAAAAAGCCAAGAATTAGATAAAGCACTCCAAATCTTCATACGGATGAACGATGGAGGCACACCATTATCGCATTCCGATCTCTTGTTGTCGATCGCTGTGGCTCAGTGGACGAATCATGATGCTCGCCAAGAGATCCACAATTTGGTTGACGAACTCAACAAGATCGGTTCCGGGTTTTCATTTTCGAAGGATTTGGTATTGAAGGGCGGCTTGATGCTCAGCGACATCGGGAGTGTTGGTTTTAAAGTTGGCAACTTCGATCACGCGAATATGGCAAAGTTTGAGCGGAATTGGGACAGCATCCGACAGGCGATGTTACTAACCGTTCAGTTAGTTGCCACATTCGGATTCAACGGTCAGAATTTGAGGGCGCACAATGCTTTGTTGCCGATTGCGTACTACCTGTACCGGAAGAAGCCAGGCGATCCGTTCTTGACACATAGCAAGTTCAATCAGGACAGGGAGACGATACGCGAATGGCTGATACGGAGCCTATTGAAAAGCGGAGTGTGGGGAAGCGGTTTAGACACCTTGCTGACGGAACTGAGACGTGGGATTAACAACGGAGGGTTCGACACGTTTCCTATCGTTCAACTTCGCGAAGCGATGGCGCGGCGCGGAAGGCAGTTGCGGTTTGAAGATGAAGAGATAGAAGATTTGGCTGACATGCGTTACGGGAACAGTCTGACGTTTGCGCTGCTTTCTTTGCTGTTCCCATTCGTCGACATGAAGAATCAGTTCCATGTGGATCATATCTTCCCGTCAGCACGGTTCACCGAGCGTCGACTAAAGAACGCTAATGTTCCCGACGATAAAATCCAGGAATACAAGCAACTGAAAGATGGGTTGGCCAACCTGCAGTTACTGCAAGGCGCGCAGAATCACGAAAAAAGTGCCGCGCTGCCGTCTGAATGGCTAATCAGTGCGTATCCGGATGAGGCAAGTCTACGGCACTATATCGATCAACACTTGTTAGATGGGTTGCCCGAGACGATAGTGGATTTTGACCAGTTCTACGAATCGAGGCGCGAACGCTTGAAGGAGAAGATACGTGAGTTGCTGGGTTAGGAATTAATGAGAATTGTGATGGATTTGCTATTGCGGATGCCAGAAGGCCGCGGCGTTTTACAGCTCTGTGGCAGCAGGAGTTTTCGAAGATCGCGACCGGCCTCTGATCGAAGTAGGGGTTTACGTTTGAGGTTGTAGTTGCTTGGGGTTTCCCGCTTCGGCGGGCATCCCCCGCGCATTACGCTTTGCGAATGGGAGTGGTGAGTCTTGGTGGATTGGGGTATGTTGCTGCGTGATGGTGGGTTAGACTGAGATTATTGGATTTTTGGAGGGTCTAAGGGTAATCGTCGCATGATCACGTCCGAACACATAGAGACAGCTCGAAGGTTCCTTGTTGATGCGGATCGGGAGTTTGAGGAGGGGGATATTTTGCAGGCGTCTGAGAAGCTCTGGGGTGCGGCTTCACACGTTGTGTTGGCAGAGATGCGACGGCGGGGGATCACTCCGTCAGGACACAAGGCGACGATCGATGCGGTTGAATTGATCGGAGAGGATTACGAAGATCCGTCGTTGCGTCCGTTGTTCACGTCGGCGGAGATGTTGCACGCCAATTTCTACCACGGGTTTCTGGATGCTGAGAGGTTTCGAGAGCAGCGTGATCTGACGCGCCAGTTTGTTGAGCGTGTGTTGGGATATTCGTATTAGGGATGGGATGGTGGTTTTCGTGTTGGTAGGCCCCCTTTGTCCTTCGGACGTTTCCCCCGCGAGCGGGGAAACCCGTCACCTCCCCGCTGGATTCCTGCTTTCGCAGGAATGACGGTGTGAAGGATGGTGTGGTGGTTGGTTGAGGCTTTCCGCCTCGGCGGGCATCCCCTGCGATGTCGCTCCGCTCCCTCGCGTCCCCTTGCGCTTCGCGAAGGGGAGGGCCCCCTTTGTCCTTCGGACATTTCCCCCACGAGTGGGGGAACCCCGGTCGCACGTCCACCCTTGGGTTCCCGCTTTCGCGGGAATGACGGTGTGAAGGATGGTGTGGTGGTTTGCGGGTTGAGTTGGGGGTTGGTTGGGGTCTCCCGCCTCGGCGGGCATCCCCCGCGGTCTCGCTTCGCTCGCCCGCGCCCCCTTCGCTTCGCGAAAGGGGCAGGGCGGGTCACAGACCCGCCCCTACCCTACCGGTTTTCTGTCCACCTTAGGATTGGTCTTCTGGCGGCGGTGGCTTCGTCTAGGCGGGTGTTGGGGAGGGCGTGGGGGGCGTTTAGGACGGTTTCGGGGGTGTTGTCGATTTCGTTGTCGATGGTTTGCATTACTGCGATGAAGCGGTCGAGGGTTTCTTTGGATTCGGTTTCGGTTGGTTCGACCATTAGGGCTTCGGGGACGATTAGGGGGAAGTACATGGTCGGGGCGTGGATGCCGTAGTCGAGGAGTCGTTTTGCGATGTTGAGGGCGGGGACGCCTCGGTCGGCTTGTCGTTTTCCGCTTAGGACTGTTTCGTGCATGCAGATTCGGTCAACGGCGAGGTCGAATCGGTCTTTGAGTTGAGCTTGGATGTAGTTAGCGTTGATGATGGCGTTTTCGGATACTGATCGGAGTCCGTCGCCGCCGAGGGACTGCATGTATGTGTATGCTCGGACGAGGATGGAGAATGATCCGTGGAATCCGTTGATTTTTCCGATGGATTCGATGGGTCGGTAGAGGTGGTATCGGTGTCCTTGGGAACCGGGAGCGGAGCTAGTGGCGCGTACGACGACTGGTTCGGGGAGGAAATCGGTCAGGTCTCGGGAGACCATTACGGGTCCTGCGCCGGGGCCGCCGCCTCCGTGCGGGGTCGAGAAGGTCTTGTGGAGGTTGGAGTGGCAGATGTCTATGCCCAAGTCTCCGAGTTTGACGAGTCCCAAGAGTGCGTTGAGATTAGCGCCGTCGGCGTATACGAGTCCGCCGGCTTCGTGGATGATGTTGTTGATTTCGATGATGTTTGGTTCGAAGAGTCCGAGGGTGCTCGGGATGGTGAGCATGAAAACGCAGGTGTTTTCGTCGGCCTTTTGCCATAGGTCGTCCACGTCTACGTTTCCGTGTTCGTCGGTTTTGACGGTTACGACGTCGAGTCCGGCCATTGCGGCGGAAGCGGGGTTTGTGCCGTGTGCGGAGTCAGGTATGAGAGCGACGTTTCGATGTGATTCGCCGCGTGCGTCGAGGGCAGCGCGTGCGATGAGGAGTCCGGCGTATTCGCCCTGCGCTCCGGCGAGAGGAGCGAGTCCGACGCCGGGTAGTCCGGTGGCTTCACCGAGCCATTGCTGTAGTTCGTAGATGACTTCGAGAGCGCCTTGGACGGTGGTGTCGTCTTGGAGCGGATGGATGTTTGCGAATCCGCCGAGTGACGCCATCTGGTCGTTCAGCTTGGGGTTATATTTCATCGTGCACGAGCCGAGGGGGTAGAAGTTCGTGTCGATGGAGAAGTTGAGTCGGCTCAGGAGGGTGAAGTAGCGGATTACTTCGAGCTGATCTACCTCGGGGAGTTGGAGGTTGTCGGATTCTCGTAGGAGGTTGTCGTCCGGCAGGTCGGAGATGGGGACGTCGGGTTCGGGCATCTGGACGGCGCGGTGTCCGGTGACGGAGCGGTCCATGAGTAGGCGTCGGTCTTGCATGTCGGCGATGCTGGAGTTGGGGGTGATGGTGACGGAGTTGCTCATGCTGCGCCTCCGTTTCCGATCTCGGCGAGGGCGTCGACAAGGCGATCGATGTCTTGTCGAGAGTTCATCTCGGTGACGCAGAAGAGGATGCCGTTGGGGACGGTGTCGGAGATGTCGAGTCCGCCGATGATGCCGCGTTGGATCAGTTGGCGGTTGATTTCGGAGGGAGGGATGGGGGATGTTGCGGGGAATTCGTTGAAGAAAGTGGCGGGGTCATCCCCTGCGGTCGCTTCGCTCCCGCGTCCCCTTCGTGCCGAAGGGGACGGAGCTTGCCATCCGTCAAGGGCGTTGATCTGATCGGCTAGGTAGTGGGATTTGTGATAGGAGAGTTCGGCTGCTTTTCGGATGCCTGAGGGGCCCATTGTTGCGCAGTAGACGGCTACCATGAGGCCGATTAGTTGGGTGGATGTGCAGATGTTAGAGGTGGCCCGTTCTCGGCGGATGTGCTGCTCGCGGGTCTGGAGGGTGAGGGTGTATCCGGTACGGCCTTGGGTGTCGGTAGTTTTGCCGATGATGCGTCCGGGGAGTTGTCGGATGAAGCGTTGTTTGGCGGTGAAGAGTCCGACGTATGCGCCGCCGTAGGTGAGGGGGACGCCTAGGGGTTGTCCTTCGGCGGTTGCGATGTCGACGTCGCATTGGCCGGGGGCTTTGAACATGCCGAGGGCGATGGGATAGGTGTGCATCACTGATAGTGCGCCTGCGGAGTGTGCGGCATCGGAGATGGCTTGTGCGTCTTCGATCTGTCCGAGGAAGTTGGGAGATTGGAATGCGATGCAGGCGGCGTCTTCGGGGATGTCGCCGTTTAGGACGCGGTCGAGGGAGATGGGTTCGATGGTTACGTCTTGGTATCGGGAGTAGGCGTCTGCGACTTCGAAGAGTCGTTTGTCTGCGGAGTCGAGGATTAGGATGCGGTTGCGTCGGCTTACGCGGGCTGCCATTAATCCGGCTTCGGCGAATGCGGTTGGTCCGTCGTACATGCCGGCGTTGGCGACTTCCATGCCGAATATCTGAGCGACGGCGGATTGGAACTCGAAGCCGGTCTGGAGGGTTCCTTGTGCGGCTTCTGGTTGGTACGGGGTGTAGGAAGTTACGAATTCGCCTCGTTGGAGGACGGCGCCGACGGTGGAGGGGATGAAGTGTCGATATGCGCCTGCGCCTAGGAATGAGGGTCGTGATCCTGCGTCTTGGTTTAGAGCGGCCAAGGCTTGCATCCTGGCTGCGACTTCGAGTTCGGATGCGGTGTTCGGCAGGTCTAGTAGAGGATTGCGGTGTTCCTCGGGGATGTCGGTGATTAGGGCATCGAAGTTTTCGACGCCGATGGCCGCGAGCATCTGCTCACGCTCTGAAGGCGTGTTTGGGATGAAGGGGTGCGCAGAGATCGCTTCGGTGTTCAAAGGCTACTCCAGGATTCCTTGGTATGTCTTGGAGTCCATCAGCTCGTCGAGTTCTGCGGGGTCGTCGAGTTTGACTTCCATGATCCATCCGTCACCGTATGGGTCAGAGTTTACGAGTTCTGGTGACTGCTCCAACTCTTCGTTTACGGAGGTGACGGTTCCGCTGACTGGAGAGAAGAGGTCGCTGACGGCTTTGACCGATTCGATCTCGCCGAACTTGTCGAACTGGTCGACTCGTGAGCCGATTTCAGGGAGTTCGACGAATACGACGTCTCCGAGAGTGTCTTGAGCGTAATGGGTGATTCCGACTTCGACGATGTCGCCGTCGTTAATGCGTGCCCATTCGTGCTCGTCCGAGTACTTCAGATCATCTGGATACAACGCAGTTTTTCCTCCGTCGGTACCTGTTTTGATAACCGCGTCTACTCTAACAAATCGGATACGTTGAGGATTGATGGTTGGGGTGGATGGGTAGGTGGGAGGATCAATATCCGTGCGGGTGGAATGGCATCGAAACGACTTCGGCTTCGACGATTTTGCCGCGAACATCGATCTGCACCGGAGTTCCTAGGTTGGAATGCTCGGCGTCTATGTAGCCCATTGCGATCGGTGAGCCTAGTGTCGGGGAGTGGGTGCCTGATGTGACGATGCCGATGTCTTCGTCGTCTACGGAGATTTTGTGGCCGTGCCTGGCTATGCCGCGTGACCGCATGGCGAATCCGGTCATCTTGCGGGTGGTGCCTTGGTCTCGGATGTTGCGGAGGACCTCGCCAAAGAGGTATTCGGATCGATTTGGTTTTACTGCCCAGCGTAGACCGGCTTCGTAAGGGTTGTTTTCGGTGGTCATATCCGATCCGTGGAGCATGAATCCTGCTTCCAAGCGGAGGGCGTCTCGTGCGCCTAGTCCGCATGGTGTGGCTCCGGCTTCGACTAGGATCGCCCAGATTTCGGGTGCGTGGCCACTGTCGAACATGATTTCGAAGCCGTCTTCGCCTGTGTAGCCGGTTCTTGCGGCTAGGATTCGCTCGCCGTCTAAGGTGGCTTCGCCGGCGTGGAAGCGGGGGATGTTGTTGATCTCGCCGCTGGTTAGTTCGCTTAATATCGCTACGGCTTTTGGGCCTTGGACCGCGATCATTGCTATGTCTTCGGTGTTGTCGACGAATCCGACATCTCCGTCTTCGCGGTCTATGAATTGGGTCATCTGCGTGGATAGCCACTCTTTGTCGACATCGGCGTTTCCTGCGTTGACTACGAGGAGGTAGCGGTCTTTTTCGAGGTTGTAGACGATCGCGTCGTCGATGATTCCGCCTTTTTCGTTGCAGATGAGGTGGTAGCGTCCTTGTCCGTGGGTTAGACGTGATGCTCTGACGCTCAGGACGGTGTCGAGAAATCGGCCCGCGTCGGTGCCGGAGAAGATCAAGCGGGCCATGTGAGAGACGTCGAAGATGCCGACGTTTTCTCGGACCTGTGCGACTTCGTGGAGGATGCGTGTCGGGTAGCGGACGGGCATCTCCCATCCGCCGAACTCGACCATGGTGGCATTGCTGGCGACGTGGGAATCGTATAGAGGGGTTCTTTTTGTCATCTGGTCGGCTCGCGATGTGTGGGGGTTTCTACTTTTAATCGTAAGGAAGATGGTCGAGGTGATGAGATTGCGGGGATGGGAGCGGGAAGATGGGTGCATCTTCTAGGGGGCTGAGGTCGATCTTCGGGGCGTTTATGCTGTGTTGGGCGACTCGGAAGTTGCCTAGGCCGCGTGTGTCGACTAGGGAATTCAGGGATTTAAGCTGCTGGTTCCAATCGCTCACGTCTCTGCGATGTCTATCGGCGATCGCGGCGCTTCTTAGGCGTTGGGAGTATTGGCCGAAACCTAGGTCGAAGAGGAAGTCGCGTTGCGTCTGGAGTGTCGCTATTCCTTCGAAGCCGGTGTGTAACAGGGTTTTGTCGATTTCGGTGAAGTCTACGTGGGAGGTGATGTCTTGTTGGCCGATGTGTCGGAAGGGGTTTTGGCTTAGGACGTGGTTATGGTAGCAGCGTAGGGAGCCTTCGCGTCTTGCTGGGTGGTACAGAGTATCTCGGTCGTGGCCGTAGTCGATTGTCAGGACGTAACCGTTTTTGAGGAGGGATTTGATGTTGGTTGCCCAGTCTTGGATGCGCAGGTTTACTTCGCCGCGGTAGCCGTCGGGGAGGGTTGATGCTAGATCTCCGACTCGGGTGGTGATTTCGTCGGTGGATGGTTGGTCTTCGATGAAGTGGAGTCGGTGGTTTTCGTCGGTGTTGACGTAGAGTTCTAGGACTTTGCGGTTGCGGATGGTGAAGATGTGAGTTGGGAATGCGTCTAGGAGTTCGTTGCTGATGATGCAGCCGGTAATCGGGATGACGTGGGGTAGGTCGTCGATCGGGCGTGCCGAGCCGCGGGGGTGGAGGTCTAGGGGGTGGTAGTTGAGGGATTTCTTGAAGCTATCGAAAGTGGAGGTCGCGACTGTGTCTAGGATGTCTTTGGATAGGTTGCCGTCGCCTGCGCCTAGTTCGATTACGTGGAAGGGGTTTGGTTCGTTTAGGGTTTGCCAGGCTTTGTAGAGGTATCCGGCGATTAGGGCGCCGAATGCGGGGTGCATCTGGGGGGATGTGGCGTAGTCGGCTCCGGCGGTGATGTGGGATGTGTAATAGCCATGCTCGCCGTAGAGGGCGATTTCCATGAAGCGTGCGAAGGTTATGGGGCCTTTGGCCCGGATTTCGGCTTCGATGGATCGGTGTGCCGGTGTGATGTCGTCCGGCATCGGCGTGGGTTGGCTAGCCGCGGTCTGCGATCGGGGTGTACCCCTGCTCACGTTGGCCGGTGTACTTCAACAGTGGCCTGATGAGGATGTTGCGGCGGTACTGCTCGACAACTTGGATGATCCATCCGGGGACGCGTCCGATGGCGAAGATGGGGACGAAGAGGTCTTGCGGGATGCCGTTGAGGTAGTAGATGACGCCGGCGAAGAAGTCGACGTTAACGTGGACGCCTCGGCGGGCGTAGGGCGACATGGCGTCTTGTACGGCGGTGAGTATCTGGTACCACTCGGGTTCGCCCTTTTCCTCGCTGAGGCGTCGAACGCCTTCTTTTAGGTGGCGCGCCCGGGGGTCTTCTGCCTTGTAGACGCGGTGTCCGAAGCCCATAACGGGGATGCGTCGTCGCAGCAGGTCTCGGACGTAAGTTTCGGCGTTGTCGGGTGATCCGATCTCGCGTGCCATCTGCATGACGTTTTCGGCTGCTCCTCCGTGGGATGGTCCGGAGAGGGCGCCGATAGCGGCGGTGATTGCGCTGTAGGCGTCGGCTTTTGTGCCTGCGACTACGCGGGCGGTAAAGGCACTTGCGTTAGAGCCGTGGTCGGCGTGGAGAATGAGGTCTTTGTCCATCAGCTGAGCAGCATCGTCGGATGGGACTTCGCCGTCAAGCATGTATAGGAAGTTGGCCGCGTGGTTGAGTTCCCAGTTCGGGGATATCGGGTCTTTGCCGCGTCGGATGTTGTAGTGCGCGGCGACGATGGTGGGGACTTGAGATGTCATCCTCATGCCCTTGCGGAAAGTTGCGTCGACATCGTCCCACGTGGCGTCGGCGTCGGGATCGAATGAGGAGAGAGCGGAGACGGCCGTCCGGAGGACGTCCATGGGATGGGAGTCTTTGATGGTCTCGATGATCGGGAAGATCTGTTCAGGGAGTTCACGCTGGTTGCGCAGGTCTTCGTTGAAGGCGTCGAGTTGGGACTGGGTGGGCAACTCACCGTGTAGGAGGAGGTAGGAGGTTTCTTCGAAGTTCGACGCACCAGCTAGATCGTGGATGCTGTAGCCCCGGTATTCGAGCACTCCTTCGCTACCGTCGATGAATGTGGTCTCGGTACGGTCGAAATAGATCTCGCGCAGTCCGCGGTTAAGCCTGATCTCGTCTTGAGGCATTGATTTATTGTCCGATGATTTGAGGTATCTGGGGTTCGCGGTAGTCGAATTTCGATGCGGTGAAAGGGCTCGCTGCAACGTCACGCACTTCCGATGGTTTTCAACTTATTTTAGAGCATGTAACGATAGACTCCTGAGCGAGCACTTTGGAGGACTGAATTGATAGTCGATGTCCACTCGCACATTCCCACGCACGAAGCGGAGGTGGGGGCTGATGATGTAGGCACTGACCCGCGGATCGGTGCTGGTGTGAAGCTGGCTGGGTCTTTGAGCGAGTATGTTTCGGCGATGGAGGTTGTGGACAAGGCCTTGGTGTTTGGGATCGCGCCTCGGCCTGATGGTGGTGGATCAGCCGGGTTGGATTGGGGTGCTGGCTGGGATGAGGGATTGAACCATAACGACATTGCTGCTCGTGTTGCGGCGGTCAATCCGGATAAGTTCATCCCGTTTATGTCGTTGCACCCGGAGCAGCCGGATATTGGTGAGGAGTATGACCGCGCGGTCGGTGATTTGGGTTGCCGTGGGATCAAGTTGGCTTTGAGCTATCAGGCGGTTGATCCGATGAGTGATGCGGCGATGCGGCTGTTTGGTCGGTTGGAGGCTGATGGTCTGCCGATCGTGTTTCACAACGGGATGTCGGTTGCATCGGACGCGGTGTTGCGGTATGCGCATCCGCTGGCTATGGATGAGGTGGCGATACGGTTTCCGAAGTTGAAGATGGTGTTGGCGCACACTTCGCATCCGTGGTACGAGGACTGCATGGCGGTGGTGCGGAAGCACCCGAATGTGTGGACCGACATCTCCGGGATGCCGTCAAGGCCTTGGATGGCTTGGCGTGCGATGCGCGTGTTTCACGAGTTTTCTGCGACGCACAAGATGCTGTTCGGATCAGATTGGACGCTCTGGACGCCGCAGGAGACGATGGATGGGTTGCGGGCGATCCCGAAGTTTGCTAGGGATCACAATCTGCCGCCGGTGCCGGAGGAGGAGATCGAGGGGATCATCAACCGGGACTCGTTGGAGTTGCTGGGTTTGGAGTGAGGGGTTGACGCCGCCATCGGATATCCGGTTACATTTTGACCGGATATCGAGTGTGGTCGGAGATCAGGTTTGAAAACCGATTTTCCGAGCGACTTCGCGTTGGCGCGTGTCTAGGGTGATGAACGAGATTTGGCTGGGATCGGGAGATGCGAATAAGGCGACCGCGACATGCCAGAGGTCTGCGCCTCTGAGATATCCGGCGCTTAGGACGAGTTCAAATTCGTCGGTCAATGGTCGATTTGGGTGGACCCAAGTGAGGTTTGCAGTCAATGAATGGTCGAACGGCTGACGCTCGCGGGCCAAAGCCGACCGTATCTCCGCTTCGACCAAATTCGACGCGATCAAGTCGGAAACCTCGTTTATGCGATTCAAGACGTTTTGGTGACCGTCTTGACGGAGGGCCACGGTAAGAATCGCTGAAGAGTCGACGTAGGCGTTCAAAATCGATTTCGGTCTTCCAAGAACCGCTGCAAAGCACCTGGTACGTGTTTGCCGATTTTCACGGGAGTACGAGGACCTTTTGCGCGCGTCAAAGCCCCCTGACGTTCGAGTTCGTCCAACCTTTCCTCGATGGTCTGCGGAGCTTTCTGGATGGGTCGGATTTCAGCGACGGGAGTTCCGCGATAGGACACTGTGACGGTGTCACCCTCGCGGACTCGACGGATCACTTCGGAGAATTTCGACTTGGCTTCGTATGTTGAGTATGTGATGGCCATGGGATCTAATATAACTGGTCAGACTAGTCTATTAGTATCCAATCTCCGATTCGCTACCACGTTTTCGACGTCAAACGCGAATGCTTCTGTGCTCGTCGATTGCGTGAAGCATAAACTGTGCATCGTCTACATCGCAAAGAATGGATCAAGAAACGATGGACGAACAACGCGCCCTCATCTCCAATCCCGCTAAAGAGAAGCTGAAGGCAGGGGAACCGATATTCGGTATCAATGTGTTTGAGGCGTTGACGCCTTCGGTGGTGAAGATTGCCGCCAACGCGGGGTTCGATATGTTGATGGTGGATGCGGAGCATGCACTGAACGACGATGGTCGGTTGGCTATGTTCTTGACGCTTGTGCGGGATAACGGTATGGCTCCGGTAGTGACGGTGATCGCGCCGGAGAGATCGTTGGTTTCAAGGGTGCTGGATGCTGGCGCAATGGGGATCATCCTTTCGCATTCTGAGACGGTGGAGCAGATGGAGGAGTTGGTGAGTTGGGTCAAGTATGCGCCCGAGGGAGTGCGGGGTTTGGCGATGGGTGCGAACGCGGGGTATGACGGTTCGGATGTGGCGCGGTACTGTCGGGAAGCCAACGACGGGATGCTGGTGCTGCCGAAGATTGAATCGCCGCTGGGTGTTGAGAATGCCGGGGCGATGATGGATGTAGAGGGTGTGGATGGGGTTGTGTTCGGTCCGGGGGATCTATCGGCGAAGATGGGGTTTCATGGGGAGTGGGAGCATCCCGAGGTGTTGGCGGCGATCAACAGCGTAGTTGATGCGGCGATTGAGCGTGGATTGGCGGTGGAGCCGGCGGTTATGCCGTCTGATGCGTCGGAGTATCGACGGGAGTTGATTCGCGGGGCGCGGATATTTGGGGCTACTCGTTTGACCGAGTATGACTTGTTGAGGGGGGCTTACGAGGGGGTTTTGGGGGTTTATCGGTAGGGCCGCTTGTGTGGAAGAGGGATGGTATTGTGATGGATAAGGGTGGTTGGAGGATTTTAGGTGTCGAATGATTCATACAATCGGTTTGCTGACGGATGACTACAAAATCGAAATTGAACCGTGACACAGTCGTGGCGATCCTTCAGAAGCATAAGGAGGTTCTGAGGGGGCGATTCGGCGTGACGGACATCTCTTTATTCGGGTCGTTTGCGCGGGATGAAGCGACGGAAGAAAGTGACATTGACGTCATTGTCAAGTTTGAGTGTGAGCCGTCGTTCAGCACATACTTCGGAGCACAGGTCTATCTGCAGGAACTATTCGGGCGAGACGTGGACCTTGCCACTGAGCAGGAGATCCGCAAGGAAGTTCTTCCGTACGTCAAACGAGACTTGATGCTGGTTTGAGTGTGGCATGAAGGAACGAGAATGGCGGTTTTACATCACCGACATGCTCGAATTCGGCGAAAAGGTGATGTTGTACACGGGTCAGTTGACCAGGGAAGAGTTCTTTTCAGACTCGATCATTTACGAAGCGACGATGTGGAATTTGCGCCTTATTGGTGAAGCAGCGACGCATGTCCCTTCTGAGGTGCGAAACGCCAACCCACATATCCAATGGAGTCAGATCATCGGGATGCGACATCGTTTGACGCACGGTTATTTGGATTTCAACGAGAATGTTGTCTGGACTGCGATCGATACCGAGGTCCCAAAGTTGCTGGAAGATTTGCGCGAATTATTGAAACGGTGAGCAAGGATGATGGATAGTTAGCGATTTGAGTCCACTGTCCACGGTGACACCCTGCACCCCACTCCGAGTATCCCCGCTCACTCCGCTTCACGCCCCCTTACGTCTTCGACGAAGGGAGCGTTTCACCTTAACTGACGCTAAGTTACAGCGCCAAAGTCTCTATCTCATCGGACAACTTTACGATGATCTCATCGACCTTGATCGCGCCTAGGTTCTCGCCAGTACGTGTGCGGAGCGCTGCCGCGTCGTCCTCGATCTCGCGGTCTCCTACTACCAGCATGTAGTTGATCTTTTGGAGTTGGGCGTCTCGGATCTTGGCGTTCATGCGTTCGCTTGCGTCGTTGACTTCGACTCGGATGCCCGATTTGCGGAGGCGGTCGGCTACTGCGTATGCGTAGTCGTTGTGGCGGTCGGCGATGGGTACCATCATGGCTTGGGTTGGGGAGAGCCAGAGGGGGAGGTTGCCGCCGAGGTGCTCGATGAGGACACCAATGAAGCGTTCGAGGGATCCGAGCATGGCGCGGTGGATCATGACGGGTCGCTCGCGGTCGCTTTCGGCGTTGACGTATTCCAAGTCGAATCGTTCGGGTTGGTTGAAGTCGATCTGGACGGTGCCGAGTTGCCATTCGCGGCCTAGGGCGTCGGGTACGAACATGTCGATCTTCGGTCCGTAGAAGGCACCTTCGCCTTCTGCTGTTTCGAACTCGCCGCCACGTTCTGCCAACACTGCTTCGAGGGCCGACTCTGCGTTGTCCCACAGCTGGTCGGAGCCGACACGCTTTTCGGGTCTGAGCGACAGGACGAAGCGCGTGGAGTCGAAGCCGAAGACTTCGTAGCTTTCGTTGAGCATGTCGATGAAGCCGTTAACTTCGTCGGCGATCTGGTCTTCGCGGCAGAAGATGTGGGCGTCGTCCTGGGCGAATGATCGAACGCGGGTCAGACCGGCTGTGACGCCTGACAACTCGTAGCGGTGCAGACGTCCGAAGTCTGCATAACGTATCGGTAGTTCTCGATATGAATGCAACGACTTCGAGTACATCACTGCGTGCGACGGGCAGTTCATCGGCTTCATGCCGTATTCCTGCTCGTCGATCTCGAGCATGTACATGTTCTCGATGTAGTTGTCGTAGTGGCCCGAAGTCTTGAACAGGTCGGTCTTGAAGAGCTGCGGTGTGATGACCTCTTGATAGCCGTAGCGTTCGTAGAGCCCTCGGACGTAGTCGACGAGGGTGTTGTAGACGAACGCGCCTTTGGGTCGGAAGAAGGGGTTGGCTGGAGCGACTTGGTCGAAGAAGAATAGGCCCATCTGAGCGCCTAGACGTCGGTGATCTCGCTGCTGGGCCTGCTCGCGTTGCTTGAGGTATACGCGCATCTTGTCGCGGGATTCCCACGCGGTGCCGTAGATGCGCTGGAGCATCGGGTTGGCTTCGCTGCCGCGCCAGTATGCGCCGGCTGTCGAGAGTAGCTTGAAGGCTGAGATTTGGCCGGTTGAGTCGACGTGTCCTCCGCGGCATAGGTCGTCGAACTCTCCGTTGGAGTGGCTGGTGAAGGTGACCTTTTCGTCTTCGGGGATGCCGTCGATGAGTTCTTGTTTGTAGCGGTTGTCGGCGACGAGTTCGCGGGCTTCGTCTCTGGATACCTCTCGCTCGACGAAAGGGGTGTTGGCGCGGATCGAGGCCTGCATCTCCTTTTCGATGGCGGATAGGTCCTCGGGCGTGAAGGGACGCGAGACGTCGAAGTCGTAGTAGAAGCCGTCTCGTATCGGGGGTCCGATAGTTAGTTTGGCTTCGGGGAAGAGCTTCAACACGGCCTCGGCCAAAACGTGTGCCGCGGAGTGTCGGAGGTTATCTCGGTACTCGGTCTTTTCCTCAGGGCTGAGGTCTCTGAAGCGTCGTCGCTTGGGTTTCGTCGGTGCTTGCTGGTTGCTGTCTGCCATTGTTGTCACCTAGTCGTCGGTTGATGCGTCAATTTGCTGAGCGACGGGCAGGCGCGATTCAACCGCGTGGAGGAGGCACGAGTTGGATAAGTGCGAATTGATGCCCCGTCGCCACTGGATCGAGGGGATTGGCGCGGGGCCGGAAGAACTAACGGGCCCGCGCCCACATAGTGAGGGTGCGACGCCTGAAGCGGTCGCCCTCTCTGGATGTGGGTGTTGTGAGCCTGTTGTTCATCCTGTTGTTCGTTGGGGATGCAACTTGGTTGGTTGCGTGGTGATGAGATTAAGTTTAATGCACCGTGTAGGTGCTGAAGTAGATGCCGCAATGAACGATGGAGCGGAATCGTTAGTGGGGGATTTTCGCCTGTCAGGTCAACTCACAGGCGAAAATCCCCGCAGTGGTGGCAAGATCACTCTTGCGATTGCTTATTCAAGCGAGTTTTCGAGCGGGATCTCGATCTCGCTGCTGCGGATCCAAAAGGCTTTGGATATCTCGGCAGGCACGTAGCGGATATCTGGAAGGATGACTTCGCCGCCTGTATTGACGAACCCAAGTTCGATTCGGCCATCAGCCAAGCGTCGTGTTCTGATCTTGCCGATCGAGGTCTCATCTACTAGGACGTCGCTGCTCGCGTGCCAGACTCCGATCGTGGCGTCTGCCGACAAGAATCTGATCTCCGGCAAGACCTGTCCGTCGCCAACGATTTCTACAGCGTGCTCGGCTCGACCATCTTCTCCTAGTCGAACGACGATCCGCAACTTTGTAGGCTGTGGAGCCGGATCCGTAGCAGGTGCGAGGAGGGCATTGATCTCTTGGTGATCTGCGCTGGGCAGCAGGCTCACGAAATCGGCGATGTCGTGGTCTACAGAGGCAATCGCGCACAGGACCGCATCGACTGCGAAGCCGTACACAGGAAGCGCCAAACGCAATTCGGCATCCAGATCTACTAAATCTTCGGCGTTGGCGGCGCCCGTCATTCGAAGCGATTCGCTTAAGGCAGAAGCTGTGCCCCGGCAAGACGCATCACTCGAAAGGTCGTCCAACATCGACTGGACTTCTTCGTCATCCCAACCGTCGTCGGCTTCACGTGCAGCGGTCACGATGTCACCGGCTTTGATGGTCGGCGCGATAACGCTTTCGGTGTAGGCGAGGAGGGAATGGACGGACAATGCCTCGGAGAACCATAGGGCTTGACCGGATTCCCAATTGCCATGTATCCGTTCGAAAGTTGATGCTACTGACGCGTATTGCGAAGCTGCGTGTTTGGCATTGGTCAAGACGAGGTCTTCAACATCGGCAGGATCAATCGCCGTTCCGCTCTCAAGCGAGTCGTCCAATTCGGACGCGGAAATCGCATCGGCTAAACGTTCGGCGAACCTGATCGACAGGGTTTGCGATGAAGGATCGAACACGCTGACGGTCGCGACTTCCTCGACTTTCGGCAGGTCAGCTATCGCGGGCCGTTCGAGAATGCCATCCAGATATTCGACGCCGAAACCAGCCGTGTAGATCGCCTTGGCTCGCACCGTGGCATCCACTTCAGCTTCTGCATCGTCGGATTTAGCGACGGTAACGGTCACTTCCCCTTCGTCACCCGTTTCGGATGAAACTGTGTAATCGGTCTCATCGACTGAAACTACCGTTTCGTCGAACTCCATTCCGCTCAATACGGTCAGCTCGCGCCATTGACTGTGGAACCCGATCTCTTCTCCGGTGCTGTCGTGGACCACGACTACCAACCACACCCAAGAAGTACCAGATGAGCTCAACGTGATCTCAAACGGGCGGACCTGGTCGGATTCCGTGCTCGTGGTGCTCGCGCTCGCTTCGTTGGTGTGGTGTGAGACTCCAGCTCCCCAACCATCTTCAGGATCGATGGTCAACTCGTACGTGTCGTAGTTGCGGGGTGCGATCGCGTAGACGTTGATGGTTCCGTCCTCATCGGTCATCGGCCCATTGCCGACATTGCCAACTCTGTAATGGACGTTGAACGGCACACCGATGATCGCTTCGTCAGGGATGACGCCAGCTTCGATCTTGAGTTGGAAACCGCTCTCCTGCCTCTCTTGTTCATCGATTAGATGAATCACGAGCTCGAAGTC
>CAZMBB010000039.1:0-19407 GCA_964564575.1 uncultured Dehalococcoidales bacterium | reverse complement strand
CAAAAGGCAAAGACAGCCCTGCGCCCCTGAAAAGGCGCAGGGGGAGGAGCAGAAACAAAACCACCCCCGGTGGACATACAAACACGCCCGAAAAAGAAAGGATCATGAACACCCGTCATTCCCGCGTTCGCGGGAACCAAGCCCTCAAACAATCAACTCCGAAATCCCCAGAATCCCCCAACAAAATCCCAAGAATCCCAATCCAAAGATGATCCCTCACCCCAATCCGCTACTAACCTTCACCAACCCCGCCAGCTTCGCCGCCGCCGCACCGCTATCGATACTGTCCTTAGCCATCAACGCCGCATCGTTGAAACTCTCAGCTTTCCCAGCCGCCAGCAGCGCCACCGCCGCATTGATCGCCACCACGTTGTACCGAGACCGCTCCGGACTAGGCGGAGCATTGTGCTCCCCACCAACCCCCGACAACACCGTCCGAATAATCTCCGCACTGTGCTCAACCGACTCCGCCACCAGATGATCCCGACTACCCTCCGGCAACCCAAAATCAGCCGGCCGAGTCCGCCGACGCTTCAACATATCCGGCATCACCTGATACATCAACGTGTGCCCCTCGATATCCACCTCATCAGCCCCGGATTCCCCGTGCACCACCAGCGCGTAATCCGTCCCCAACAATTGAAGCGCCTTGGCAATCTTCTCCGCAGTAGGCCGATCAGCCACACCCAACACCTGACGCGTCGCGCCAGCAGGATTCGTCAACGGACCCAAGATATTGAAAACCGTCCGAATCCCGATCTGCGGACGCAACGGCCCGGCAAACCGCATCGCCGGATGAAATGCCTGAGCAAACATGAACCCGATCCCAGCCTCGGTGATACACCGAAAAACCCCTTCCGGACCCAGAAGAATATTCACCCCCAAGACCTCGAGCACGTCGGCGCTCCCCGTCGACCCCGACATCGCCCGGTTCCCATGCTTTGCCACATGCACCCCCGCACCAGCCACCACAAACCCCGCCGCCGTCGAAACATTGAACCAACTCATCGCATCACCCCCCGTCCCGCACGTATCCACCGTTTCCAACTCCGTCGGCACATGCAGCGATACCTCCCGCATTACCGAAGCCATCCCCGCAATCTCCTCCGGCGTCTCACCCTTCATCCGCAACCCCGTAACAAACGCCCCGAACTGCGCCTCCGTAGTCTCACCCCCCATAATCTGCCCCATCACATCAGCAGCCTCAGACTGCGAAAGATCAACGCCGTCAACAACGGCCTGGATACCTTGTTGGATGTTCATACTGGGGTCGTCAGTTCGGTCAAATAAACACTGCCCGGTTCACGCCGCCACTGATGGAGTCATCGTTCTTGCATGAGTTATATCCGCACGCTTCACCGCACGCGCCTGTGACGGGAGCACAGTGGCGATCGCCACAGTTTCGCCCTCCAAAGACACGAATTCAACGATATAGGCCTCAGCACCCGGGTGAACGTGAACAACACAACCAACATCGCCCGGGCTCAACTTTTCGTGATCATGCCCGATGACGTAGTCAGTCAGGACCACTCGTTCGAGTTCTTTGAACATTCGTCACCTCTTGATCGGATAAGCGGTTACAAACCGTGGGTTCACATCGCCCCAATCGATCTGCCACACGACGGTGATGTAGGGATTTCGTTCATCAGGGGTCTCAATTGGACCGTCTACTTGATAGCATACACCGAAGCCCGTTTCTACAATTTTGGTCACCTCATGGAGACCTGCATGTCGTTTCAATGCCACGACCAACTCTTCCCAACGCTCTGAGCTGAAACCGAAGCGCAGGAAGAAATTCGCCTTATCCTTTCCTTCAGGATGTGTTGTCGAGAGCAGGTAATCAACTACCTTGCTCTCGGCGACTACCGCATCTCGCACGTTCGGCAGGTACATCTCAACTGTCTAACCGCCCATATCCCAAATTCGTCATTCTCCCTTCACACCTCCATCCCCAAAAAGTTCCCCAACAAACCTTTACCCGGACGCGTCAATATCGACTCAGGATGAAACTGCACTCCCTCAATCGGCATCTCCGGATGCCTCATCCCCATAATCACCCCGCTCTCCGTCGACCTCGCCGACACCTCAAACTCCGGCGGCACCGCATCAGGCTGAACCGCCAACGAATGATACCTCACCGCCTCGAACGGATTCGGCAGTCCCTCGAACACACCCTTCCCATCATGCTCAATCATCGAGGTCTTCCCGTGCTTCAACTCACCAGCATGATCCACGACACCCCCAAACGCCTCGCCGATGGCCTGATGACCCAAACAAACTCCCAACACCGGTATCTTCCCCGCGAAGTGCCGAATCGCCTCAATCGAAATCCCCGCATTCCGAGGATGCGACGGCCCCGGCGATACCACCAACCGCTCAGGACCCATATCCGCCAACTCCTCAACCGTCGCCTTGTCGTTGCGGATGACGTGCACATCGGCGCCCAACTCAGACAAATACTGGAACAGGTTGTAGGTGAAACTGTCGTAGTTGTCGATCAGTAGCAGCATCTCATGCCTCCATCACAGACTCGGCGTGATCGATCGCGTGCATCAACGCACCCATCTTGTGCAACGTCTCCTCATACTCCATCTGCGGATCCGAATCCGCAACGATTCCCCCTCCAGCCTGCAAGTACGCCACACCGTCCCGAAGCGTCATCGTCCGCAACGAGATCGCAGTATCCATATTCCCCGAGTATGAGAAATACCCGACCGCACCCGAATACGGCCCTCGCTTATCCGGCTCATACTCCGCTATGATCTCCATCGCCCGAATCTTCGGCGCACCCGAAACAGTCCCCGCCGGGAACCCAGCACGCAGCACATCGTAAACGTCATACCCATCATCCAGCGTCCCTTCGACATGCGACACGATATGCATGATGTGGGAATACCGCTCAATCTCCAACTGCTGTGTAACCCTCACCGTCCCCGGCCGACTGATCCGACCGACATCATTCCGACCAAGATCAAGCAGCATCACATGCTCCGCAATCTCCTTCTCATCCGCCAGCAACTCTTCCGCCAGCGCCTCATCCTCCTCAGGCGTCCGACCTCGCGGTCGAGACCCCGCAATCGGATGCACCGCCACCTGACCATCCACAGACTGCACCAGCAGCTCCGGCGAAGCACCGATGATCTGAAACCCGTCCAGATCCAGATAGAACATATACGGCGAAGGATTGATCGCCCTCAGCGACCGATACAGATCAAACGGCTCCACCGCCGTACGACGCGTCAATCTCTGCGACACCACGACCTGAATAATCTCGCCGTCATAGATCGCCGTCTTACACGCCTCAACCATCTGCCGATAGTTCTCCCTCGACATGTTCGGCACATATCGATGCCCAACTGCCTCATCCGAACCATCCGTATACCAACCAGCAGGCATCGCCGCCGCTGAACCGACAAACGAGTAATCGATCTCCGCATCATCAGCCCGAGAGGCAGCATGAGCAGGAGAACCAGATCTCCGCATTGCCGACGCAGGCAACGGCTCCGACAACCGATCAATCAAAGCCTCGATCCGACTCGTCGCTCCCTCATACGCATCCCGCGGATCAGTATTCGCACTAATCGCCGCATGTGCCACCACAACAATACTGTGCCGAACATGATCGAAGATCAGCATCGAATCCGTCAGCATAAACATCGCCTCAGGCACCCCCATACCCAAATCCTCATCAGATATCTCCGGCACACGAGGCTCGAAATACCTGATCGCGTCATAAGCCACATACCCAACAGCACCACCATCAAACTTCGGCAACCCAGCGACCGACGGATACCGCAGATGCGCCAACCGATCCTTCAACACATCGAGCGGATCCACTCTCCCATTAACCGTCCCCGGACCAGTCCGTATCACCTCCGACGGCTCCGTCCCCAAGAACGAAAACCGCGCCACATTCTCACCTCCCTCGACGCTTTCAAACAGGAACGAGCTACGCCCCCGCGCCACCTTGATAAACGCCGAAACAGGGGTTTCAAGATCAGCCGATATCTCGCGATACACAGGGATCAAGTTGTAGCCCTCGCCCGCCAAGCGCTTGAACGCGTCAAAATCCGGCGTGTACACATTGTTATTCGTCATTGGTCGTTTCCATTCACTAAGGCAGTGGTTATCGCAGACTGAGCCGAAACGCTCCCCCTGTCCCTCTCTGAGAGAAACGTGGGGGCATCTCGGCTACGACCAAGACGACGTATACGAACTGATACGCATCGCGTCCCGAACCCGAGTCATCGTCTCCTCAGCAATCGTCCGCCCTCTCCTAACACCATCCATCAACACATCCTCCACATACGGCATATCGCTCTTATACCGCTCCCGACGCTCCCGTATAGGCTCCAAAAACTCATTCAACGCCGACGCCAGCGCCATCTTCACCTCAACATCTCCAATCTTCCCCTTCCGATACCGGTCCTTGAAATCCTCAATCTGCCCAAGGTCCGTGTTAAACGCATCGTGATACTCGAACACAGGATTACCTTCCACCCGCCCCGGAATATCCGCCCGTATCCGATTCGGATCCGTAAACATCCCCCGAACCTTCTGATTCACCTCATCCGCATCATCACTCAACATGATCGCGTTCCCCCGAGACTTGCTCATCTTTGCATTCCCATCAGTCCCGACCAACCGACCGATATCCCCAATCAGCGTCCCCGGCTCAGGAAACACACGACCAAACATCCGATTGAACTTCCTTGCAACCTCACGCGTCATCTCGATATGCGGTGCTTGGTCCTCGCCCACCGGCACCAGATGCGCACGAGGCAACAAGATATCCGCCACCTGACTCATCGGATAGTTGTAGAAACCAACACTCCGACGCTCCACTGGCAAACTATCGATCTCCGACTTCAAAGTCGGATTCCGTTCCAACATCCCCAACGGCGTCACAAACGACAGCAACATCGTCAACTCAGCATGCTCCGGCACATAGCTCTGCACCACAAAAGCCGACTTCTCAGGATCGAGCCCCACAGCCAACCAGTCCAACGTCACATCCAACACCGACTCCCTAATCAACTCGATGTCATGAAAATGATCCCCAAGCGCCTGATAGTCCGCAATCAGGAAGTAGCACTCATACTCATCCTGCAAATCCAACCAGTTCTTCAACGCCCCCACATAATGCCCCAGATGAAGCGCACCAGTAGGCCGTATCCCCGTCAATATCCGAGGCTCAGCACCAGGCAGCACATCAAAGTGCCTCTTAGCTTCCGTAGCAGTAGCCATCGCTCTTTACCATCTCCCCAGGACTCGAGACCCCCAACAAACGAAAATCCCCGTCCCAGATCATTTCTTATCTCTCAGGACAGGGACGAGGGCAAACCCGCGGTGCCACCCTGTTTCGACACCCCCACGGGAGCGCCGCAACTCAATTCAGGACTTAACGCGTCCCGATCGGCTCCAGATACTCAGTCCAAACGACCATTCCCCGAAGCAGCTCCCGGGCCCAATTCGCTTTCGCTTCGCCATGCCGGACTTTCAGCGGATCATCACGGCTCTCTAATAATGGCGAAAAACGAACCTACTCACCCCGTTCACAGCCTTTGCAATCTCAATTGCTAAACCCAAAGTGTACGTTCGCCACATCTAACGAGTCAAATTCCCATATCATCCCTTCCATGCCAAACTCCAAAATCTCCATCATCCGCGACGCCGAACTCACCACACGCGACGGCACGATCCTACGCGCCGACATCTACCACAATCCCGACGCCGATCCCCAACCCGCCCTGGTCTGCCGCACCCCCTACAACAAGCTCCTCTCACGCTACCAAGAGCACGCCATCGACATCGCAAAGGCCGGCTACACCGCCATCGTCCAAGACATGCGCGGACGATACGCCTCCGACGGCGAATACTTCTGGATGTGGCGAGATAAGCACGAGACAGCCGACATCCAAGACGGTTACGACACCATCGAGTGGGCCGCCAAGCTCCCACAGTCCGACGGCCGAGTAGGCACTTGGGGACACTCCAACGCATCTTGGGCCATCTGGATGACTCTCCACTCAAACCCGCCATCCCTGACCGCAGCCCTCGCTTCCGGTATCTCCATGAACATGCTCGACATCACCTTCGGAGTGTGGGAGACGGCACGACGCCTAGAGTGGACATACATGATGGCCGCTGACGTCCGACGTCGCGAAGGACGCACCGACGGCCCCCTCACTCCCGAAGAGGCCACCCACCGCTGGAACGCCGTCGAGCGATCCAAATACATCTGGTGGCTACCCCTTGCCGACATCCCAGAGCAAGTCTTCGCCGGCCTAACCGACCAATACCAGACCTTCCTCCGCAACACCGATAAAGACTTCATGCGCTTCGACGAGGCACACCCAAAGGTCGATGTCCCCATCATGCAGATCACTGGATGGTGGGACCGCCTAATCGGAACCATCGACAACTACGAAGGCCTCATAAACAACGGCAAGCCCGGCAAGCCCGATCTCCGCAATCAGCACCGTCTAATCGTAGGCCCATGGGGACACGACGCCACCGACTACACCAGCACAGTAGGCCCCATCGACTACGGACCATCTGCAAACACAACCTACCCCGACCTAATCACCCGCTGGTACGACCACACCCTAAAGAACATCGACAACGGCACCGCCAAAGAAAAACCCGTCCAACTCTTCATCCTAAACCGCAACGAATGGATCGGCGCCGACGTCTGGCCGCTGCCTGAAACCGAATACACGCCCATGTATCTCCACTCCGGCGGCAGCGCGAACACTGTCGAGGGCGACGGCTTCCTCTCCTTCGACGAGCCCATCCGCGGCGGCACCGACCACTTCACATACGATCCCCGCGACCCGGTGATGTCGTTGATGCACCAAAACTCGCAGTCCATACCTGTCGACCAGTCCCCGAACGACCACCGACAAGACATCCTCGTCTACGAGACCGACCCGTTGGAAGATGACCTAGATATCATCGGCCCCATCCGCCTGAAACTCTGGGCATCAACCGACGCCCCAGAGACCGACTTCACCGCAAAACTAGCCATCGTCCACCAAGAGGGACTATGCATAAACCTGACCTACGGCATCATCCGCACAACATACCGCGACGGCTACGACCGCACTGCCTACACCAGACCCGACACCCCTCACCTCTACGACATCAAACTAAACCCCATCGGCTGCCGCTTCCTAGCCGGACAACGCATCCGCCTATACGTCACCTCCTCAGACTTCCCAAACTTCGACCGAAACCACAACACCGGAAACCCCTATCACTCCGACACCCAACTCCAACCCGCCAACCAAACCATCTTCCACACCCAAGAAATGCCCTCCCACATCGTCCTACCAATCATCGATCACTAATGTAGTCAACATCCTCCCTTCCGCCCGTCCTGCCTTGGATTCCCGCTTTCGCAGGAATGACGGATGGAGTGCTGTTTATACTTTCGGTTTGGTGCGGGGTGCCGCGCTGAGCTTAGGTTGTTTAGATGGTAGATGGTCAGATTCGGTGATTGATGGCTGAGGTTCGTCCATTTCGGGGAATTCGGTACGCTGCGGCTTCGCAGGGTCGGGATTTGGGGGACTATCTTTCGCCTCCGTTTGACTCGATTACGCCGGTGGTCGAGGGGGAGCTTTTGGGGCGGTCGGAGCATAACATCGTGCGGTTGGAGTTGGCGCCTCGGGAAGGGGCGGATAGGTATGGGTATGTTGCGGAGACGCAGGCTCGGTGGGAAGCGGAAAGGGTGTTGATGCGGGATGAGGAGCCGTCGGTTTATGTGACTGAGGAGTCGTTCGAGTATGGGGGAGTTCGGCAGACGCGCCGGGGGTTCATCGCAGCGGTGCGGTTGGAGGAGTATGACCGGGGGATTATTTTTCCCCATGAGCAGACGCGGGGGCCTTGGGTGGAGGACCGGGTGAGGATGATGGAGGCGACGCGGTCGGCGCTGAGTCCGTTGCTGGTGGTGTTTCAGGATGATATTCGGCATTCGGTGGGCGGGATTATCCGTGCGGTTGCAGGAGGTCCGCCTTTGGAGACGGCGTCGATGGCGGGCGGGTACTCTTTGCGGATGTGGCAGTTGACGGATCCTGGGACGTTAGGGGTGTTGGGTGATCTGATGCGGGATTCGGCGATCTTTATTGCGGACGGGCATCACCGGTATGAGGCGGCGATGAGGTATCGGAGCGCGATTCGGGCGCGGCGGGAGATCGGGTCGGATGAGGCGGTGAATTATCGGATGATGCACATTGTTTCGATCGATGAGCCGGGGTTGATCACGCGGGGGTATCACCGGGTGATTCATGGTGCGACAAAAGAGGAGTTGGATCGGTTGGTGGCGCGGATCGAAGAGGTGGGCGAAGTAAAGGAATGCCCGTTGGCCGATGGTGATACAGCGAATGCTGGAGCGATGCTCGATGCGGTGGGGACGCGTGACGATGGAGAGTTTGTGTTTGGGATTTATGGGTTACTCGGCGGGTTCAAGATCGCTCGGGTGGCGTCTACTGATCCGGTGGGTTTGACGGGTGCGGATGCGTTAGAGAGGTCGGACTACAGGCGGTTGCAGTCGGAGATATTGGATGTGGTGTTTGAGGGGGATCGGGTTGATGATGTGGTGGATTTCGAGTATGAGGCTGAGAGTGTTGTTTCACGGGTTGATTCTGGTGAGGCGCAGGTTGGGATTGTGATGCGTTCGATTCCGATGCGTGAGTTTGTGGATATTGTGACCCGGGGGGATAGGTTGCCGCCGAAGGCGACTAATTTTTATCCGAAGCCGCCGGCGGGGGCGGTTATACAGTCGTTGGTTGGGGAGTTGTAGAGGAGGTGCTTGGTGTTTTCGGGCACAACGCTTGAGCAATTCAGATCGTGAAGTACGAAATATGCGAGTTTAACGAGGGTGATCCGAGGTGGGCGGAGGTTGTGGGCTTCTTTGATCGACACTGCAGCGGGCTTCCTGAGTTCGTCGATGGTTACGATCAACGCGACTCTAGGGTGCTTGTCGCGCATACGCCGCGGGCGATCTTGGGGGTGCTTAGGCTGATCGTGATTCCGATCGGTCCAGAAGACGATCTGCCGTCTGTGAGGATCGGTGGCGAGGAGGTGTTGCAGGGGAAGATAAAGGACTTTTTCGTGTTGCCGGAGTTCCGTCGGCGGCGAATCGGCACGAGCCTGCAAGAAAAGGCGATTGAATTGGCGAAGTCTTTGGGTTGTCGCCAATTGGTTTCGTTCAGCTACTCGCATAGCCGGGAGAATCACGCATTGAAACTCCAGATGGGGTTCGCAGTGCGGCCTGAACGTCGCGGGAGTGAACGCCACGGGTTGTATTTCACGATGCCGCTGGGTTGAGGGGCGTCGCCGTTGGATTCCGGCCTAAGCCGGAATGACGAAATTGGCAGGAATGACGTGATCGTTGGTTTAGCCGCGTTCGATTTTTTGGAGGGCGTCGATGATTTCGTCGGTCGGGGCGCGGTCTGCGATGTCTATTCCGATGTATGAGTAGGCGATTCTGCCGTTTTTGTCGATGATGAAAACGGCTGGTGCGGCTACGAGGTCGCCGTGGAGGTTGTATACGTCGTAGAGTTCGGGGACGCTGGAGTCTTTAGTTGTGTATAGGAATGGGAAGAAGGCTCTGGTGTTGGCGATCATGGTGCCGGCGCCTTGGAAGTCGTCCATGGAGAGGGCCAGGATCTCGGCATCGTAGTTTCGGATGCGGTTGTAGTTTCGTTGCAACTCGACCAGTTGCGAAGCGCATATGCCTCAGAAGAATCCGCGGTAGAAGACTAGGACGACGTTTTTATCGCCTTCGTATTGTGAGAGGGTGATTTTTCCGGCGCCGTTTGCGACTGGGAGGGAGAAGTCGGGGGCGTCGGCTCCGGATTCAGCGCCTGAGGAATCGCCGCATGCGGTGATGACGACGAGGAGCGTTGCTGCGATGGCGAACGAGAGAAGCCACAGGGCACCTCGCCGTTTCGAGTCGGTTATCGCGCGGGATGTCAACGGTTGCTAGAGGCCGGAGAGGGCTTCGAGGACTTCTTCGCCGGAGACCTGGTGAGCGGGGGAATCTCCGATGCTCTCCCATGCGATGTTGCCGTTGGTGTCGACGACGAAGACGGATGCGGATGCGAGGCCGTCGCCGTGGAGGTTGAATACGTCGTAGGCGATGGGCACGTCGTTGTTTTTGCTGGAGTATAGGACGGGGAAGTCGGGTCCTGCTTTTGCGAGGATCGATTCAGCGCCCCCTAGGTTGTCGGTGCTGATGGCGAGGACTTCGGCTCCTGCGTCTGTGATTTTGTCGTAGTGTTTTTGCAACTCACCTAGTTGCTTGGTGCAAGACGGTCACCAATAGGCTCGGTAGAAGACGAGAACGACGGGTTGGTCACCTTGGAAGGATGAGAGGGAGATTTCGATGTTGTCTCGGTTTGCTGCGGGGAGGGCGAAGTCGGGGGCTGTCGGAAGGTCGGGGACGGATTCGGCGACTTCTACGACCTCTGCTTGCGTCTCGGGTGCGGGCGGTTCGTCGTTTGTTGAGGATGTCGTTTCGGAAGTTGAGGAATCTTGGCCGCAGGCGATGATGGCGGCGATCACGGCTGTCATAAAGATGGCGAGGAGCGTGTTTCGGCGGTTTATCGAAGCGATCATGGGATGTTCTTCAATACTCGTTCGGCGAGGACGCGTTGGGTGTAGTCGGGGCTGATGAATTGCCATGTTATCTCGCCTTGGGGGTTGATTACGAAGACGGAAGGTATAGCGAGGCTACCGGTGTAAACGTCGTAGTCTTCAAAGACCGTGGAGTCGCCTGCGGTGTAGAGCACTGGGAATGTGATGCCGACTCGACTGGCGATATTGTCGGCACCTGTCAGATCATCGACGCTGATGGCGAGGACTTCGGCGTTCTTGGCTTTGAACTCGTCGTATTTTCGTTGCAGATCACCTAGCTGCGCGCGGCAATAGGGTCACCAGAATCCACGATAGAAGACGAGAACGACGGATTTTTCATCTCGGAATTGGGATAGCGAGTAGCTGCCGCTGGTTGTGATGGAAGGGAGGAAGAAATCGGGTGCTACAGGTCCGGCGGCGGGTTCTGGTTCTGGAGTGAAGGTTGGAGTTGGCGGGACCGGGGTTGATGTGGGTTCTGGAGTGAAGGTCGCAGTCGGTTCGGGTATTGGAGTCGCGGTAGGTTCTTCGGTGGTGTAAGCGGATTGTGGGGATGGCGCTGGTTCGCGCGTGTCGGTTGGTTGAGGTTCTGGTGTGTTGGTTGGAGGGACCGGCGTGTTCGTCGGCGGGATCGGCGTGCTGGTTGACGGGACTGGAGTATCAGTTGGGATGGGTTCTGGGGTATTGGTTGGAGCGGGTTCGGGAGTGTCGGAAGGTTGTGGGATCGGCGTGTTCGCCGGAGGAACTGGTGTGTCTGTTGGTACAGGCGGGGGAGTGGGCGTCGGATCGGGTTGCGGTGTGTTTGTCGGCGGGACTGGGGTGTCAGTCGGATCAGGTTCGGGCGTGTCGGTGGGTATTGGGACCGGTGTATCGGTTGGTTCAGGTTCGACGGCCTTGACTTCGGGTTCTGGAGTTGAGGTGGGTACCGGGACCGCTGTTGCGGTCGGTGCGGGCGTCGCGGTAGGAGGGGGAAAGGTCGGGACTGCGGTGGGCGTGTCTGGTTCTTCAGCTTCGCAGGCGACGGCGAACAGCATCGCAGCCAGCACGATTAACGCGGCGCTGGCGAGAGGTTTGGTGATTGGATTGAGGGTTTTGAGATTCGAGAGCACGATGGTTGTTTAGCTCCCGACGAACAGGTTAAGCCGTCATCTCATTGAGCGTTGATCCGGCGGCTTCAAGGGCTTCGTCTATGTGGTCGATTTCGACCCATCCCATGTGTCCTATACGGAATATTTTGCCGGTTAGTTCTCCCTGACCGCCGCCTAGGACGACGTTGTGATCGGCCATGACTTGCGAGACGAAGAGTTTTCCGTCGAGTCCTTGGGGGAGTCTGATGGCGGTGACGGTGTCGGATGCGATGCGTCTTTCGGGTAGGACTTCGAGGCCGAGTTTTTCTGCGCCGTTGCGGGTGTGCTCTGCTACGGAGTGGTGGCGGTCGAAGACGTTTTCGATGCCTTCGTCGACCATTGATTGAAGGCCGAGATCGAGGGCGAACATGGCGGGTTCGCAGGGGGTGAAGGGAGGTTGTCCGATTTGCAGGAAGTCCTCGTACTGCTGCATGTCGAAGTAGTAGCGCGGGGTTGTGCAGGTCTCGTATGCTTGCCATGCTTTTTGGCTGAATGAGACCATGGAGATACCGGGAGGGGCGACCCATGACTTCTGGGCAGCGGTAGCGAGGACGTCGATGCCCCATGCGTCGACTGCGATGGGCATTCCGCCTGCGGATGATACGGCGTCGACGAGGATGAGGGCGTCGGATTCTTCGTGGACGGTTTTGCAGATCTCTTCGAGCGGGTTAGAGACGCCGCTGGAGGATTCGTTGTGGGTGAGGATTACGGCTTTGTAGTCTGGTTCGGCGCGGAGCGCGTCTCGGAGGGCGTCGATATCGCAGGCTTGTCCGAGTGGGAATTCGAGCTTGGTGACGTCGGCATTGACTGCTTCTGCGATCTCGGCGAAGCGGATGCCGAAGAAGCCGATGATGATGGCGAGAACCTTGTCGCCGGGCGAGATGGTGTTGAATACGCCGGTCTCCATTGCTCCGGTGCCGGAGGAAGTGATGAAGTAGACGTCGTTTTTGGTCATGAGGACGGTTCGGAGATTGTCGCTCATGCGCTCGAGCATGTCGGCGTATTCGGGGCCGCGGTGGTTGATCATCTGTCGTGCGGCGGCTTGAAGGGCCTCTTCCGGTAGGGGGACTGGGCCGGGGATACGGAGGTTTGGCTCGGTTGATGTGGTCATTTTTCTCGCGGGTTGTTGATGTTGGGTGTGAGTTTGGGGTTCGGTTTAATTTTAGATTGGGGTTGATATGAGTTGTAGTCCAAAGCCAATGGTCGGAATGGTAATCGGACCTGGCCAAACACATTCTCGCGGCATGAATAGAGCTCGAGTCAAATACCTGACCTTGGTTTCAACAATCGTTGCCATCACCATGATCGTTGTGGGTTGCACATCCACTCAATCCCCGACGATAACCACCGTTGTAGTCGAAGATCCCCAAGTCCCCGAACCATCGGAGCAGTTTGCGGAGTGGTCTTTCCCCGGCATTATCGTCCACGGAGAAACGGGAACGACTGAATGGTGGTGCGAAGACAGATACTGCTACTACAGAGTCGAAGATTTGGCGCGTGACGACACATGCCGCCGAGTCGAACGCGACGCTCGATTCGACGGGTTGGTCGACGAAACAAGACGGGACCACGCGACACGAATAACGTCATCGATTAACGAATTGATTGCCCAAGGCAAGTCAGAGGCTTGCAGCAGCACAGGGCCAAATTAGCATTTTGCCAATTCGCGGGAATTCGATCCACGGGGATGTTGGGAAGACGGAGTAGAAATCACTTTTGATTTTTCGTCAGAGGACGCGAACTAAGCGATGTTCGCGGCGGCCTCGGCGGAGGATGATTAGGTTGCCGTGGAGGAGGTCTTCGGGGGCTATTGGGCGGGCGGCGGCTTCAACTCGTTCGGAGTTTAGGTACATGCCGCCTTGTTGGACGGTGCGGCGGGCGTCGCTGAAGGATTGGGCCAGGTGTGTGGCGACGGCTAGCTCTTCGTAGGAGATGGCGCGGTTGTCGATGTCGCATTTCTCGACTTCGATCGATGAGGCACCTGCAAAGACGTCGTCGAGCTCGCTGGCGGAGAGGGTGTCGAATTCGCCGCGGAAGAAGGCTCGGGTTACGCGTCGGGCTTGGTCGAGGCCTGATTGGCCGTGGACGATTTCGGTGATCTGTTCGGCCAAGGTCTGCTGGGCTTCGCGTCGGCCCGGGTTTTCGCGGACGGCTTCTTCCAAGGGTTCGACTTCTTCAGGGCCGAGCCATGTGAAGAGCTTGATGTAACGGATTACATCGGCGTCGTCGGTGTTGAAGAAGAACTGGTAGAGGCGGTATGGGGAGAATTTGTTGGGGTCGAGGGCTGGCGCGCCACCGATGGATTTGCCTAGCTTGTCGCCTTTGGAGTCGGTGATCAGGGGGAATACGATGCCGTGGGCGAGGGAGTTGCCGTTGGGTGCGTTGCCGTGTTTTCGGCGGATGAGGTCGATGCCGTCGAGGATGTTGCCCCACTGGTCGGTGCCGCCGGATTGGAAGTTGCAGTTTTCCTGTTCGTAGAGCACGAGGTAGTCGTATGCCTGGAGGAGTGCGTACGAGAACTCGGTGTATGAGATGCCTTCGCCTTCTCGATCCATGCGGGAGCGGACCGAGTCTCGGCGGATCATCGTGTTGACTGTGAAGTTCTTGCCAATGTCCCTGAGGAAGTCGAGGTAGTTGATGTTGCGGAGCCAATCGGCGTTGTTGATGAGTTGGGCAGGGTTGGATTTGGCGTCGAAGTCTAGGAACTGTTCTAGCTGGACGCGGATCTTCTCGCCGTTGGCATCGATGTCTTCGATGGATAGGAGGGATCGTTCGTCGTTTCTTCCGCTCGGGTCGCCGATCATGCCGGTGCCGCCACCGAGGATTGCGATGGGGGTGTGACCGTATCGCTGGAGTCGTGCTAGGCACATGAGCGGCAGCAGGTTGCCGATGTGGAGGGAGTCGGATGTGGGGTCGAAGCCGTTGTAGCAGGTGATCTTGTCGTTGATGATGAGGTCTTCGGCGCCGGGAGTGGCGTCGGAGAGAGCGCCTCGCCATCTGAGATCTTCGACGATGTTGGTTAGTTGCTGGGGCATTGTGTGATCGTGGGAGTTCAGCTTGGTGGTTTGAGGTTGGCGAAGATTTTGTTGATTTTGGCTACGTCACTTTGGATTGCTTGGTTGAGTTCGTCGACGTTGTCGAACTCTTGGTCGGGGCGAATGAAATCGATGAATTCGACGCTCATTTTCTGATCGTAGAGGTCTTCGTCGAAGTTGTCGATGTGGACCTCGAAGGTGCCGAGGTTTCCGCCGAGGGTCGGGTTGTCACCGAAGTAAGTTGCGGATGGCAAGACGCGGCCGTCCGGTAGTTTGGCCCATGTTGCGTAGATGCCTTTTGCCGGCATGACGAGTTGCCTAGACCATTGAAGATTTGCGGTCGGGACGCCCATCTCGCGTGCAACTCCGAAGCCTCGGTGTACGCGGCCCCCGCGCTCGTATTGGCGGCCCAGCATGTCGGCGGCGGATTTAACGTCGCCGGTAGCCATCGCAGAGCGGATGAGGGAACTGGAGACGATCTGGCCATTGCGGATCACGGGAGGGACGGTGTGGAGGGCGAAGCCGTTGCGGTTGGCGATCTCGATTATTTCGTCTACTGTTTTTCGGTCGTGGCCCATGACGGCTCGTTCACCGACGATGAGGTGCGTCATTCCGAGGGAGACCTGTAAAGTTTTGAGGAACTCCTCGGCGGGCATGACGCGGATTTCTGCGTCGAAGTCGATCAGTTGGACGGTATCGATGCCCTGTTCTTCGATGAGCGCAGATCGGGTTTCAGCGTCGTAGAGGTGCGGAGTCTGATGTGACGGATCGATGATGGAGCGTGGCGGTTCGCGGAAGCTGAGCGCCACGCTCCTGGTGTTGTTTCGATTCGCAGTCTCGACGAGGGTCCGCAGCAGGGCTTGATGGCCCTCGTGAACGCCGTCGAAGGTACCGACGGTTACGCAGGTGGTGCCGTCGGTATTTTCGATGGTTGCGATCTGTTGCTGCAACCCCAATTTTCGTAATCTCTTTGGGTCACGTCGTTGAGCGTTGCCGACTCGGGTTCATGCGGCGACGGCTACTCGTCCCGCGATGACCTCGGCGGCTTCGCGCAGGAGTACCTCGGTGGTTGCCCAGTCGACGCAGGGGTCAGTAATGGAGACGCCGTACTTGAGGGTGGAGGCATCGCCGTTGAGTGACTGGTTACCGGCGTTGAGGTGACTCTCGAGCATCAATCCGACGACGCCGGTGTTGCCTGCGGCGCGTTGACCGATGACGTCTCGGAACGCTACTGGCTGCAAGTTGTGGTCTTTGTTGCAGTTGGCGTGTGAGCAGTCGACGACGACATTGGGTTCCATGCCGCTGTCGGCGAGTACTTTTTGGGCATTGGCGATGTTTTCCGCATCGTAGTTGGGCCCGTCAGAACCACCTCGGAGGACGATGTGAGTTGCGTCGTTGCCGGATGTCTGGACGACCGCCGCGGCTCCGGCGTCGTCGATGCCTAGGAAGGCGTGTTGTGCCTGCGCGGCGATCATGCCGTCAACGGCGAGTTGGATGGAGCCGCCGGTGCCGTTTTTGAAGCCAATGGGCATGGAGAGTCCGCTCGCGAGTTGCCGGTGGGTCTGGCTCTCGGCGGTGCGGGCTCCGATTGCGCCCCAGGAGACTAGGTCGGAGATGTATTGCGGTGTGAAGGGATCGAGGAACTCGGTTGCGGCCGGGAGACCGATTTCGCCGACCTCCAATAGGAAGTTGCGTGCCCGGCGGAGGCCCTCGGCCATGTTGCAGGTGCCGTCGAGGTTGGGATCGTTGATGAGTCCTTTCCATCCGACGGTGGTGCGTGGCTTCTCAAAGTAGACGCGCATGACGATCATGACGCTGTCGCGCAGCTCATCAGCGAGAATGGCTAGGCGTTCGGCGTATTCCTTGCCCGCGACTTCGTCGTGGATCGAGCAGGGGCCGGTTACGATGACGAAGCGTTCGTCGTCGCCGTTGAGGATGTCAGTGATCTCTCGCCGGGATCGGACCACGAGGTCCTCGACCTTTTTCGAGACGGGGATCTCGGCGAGGTATTCGGAAGGCGGGGCGAGTGGGCTGATCGATGCTACGTTGAGGTTTTTGATTCGTGAGGCCATTGGCTATCGGTTGGTTACTCCGTTGGGGGTTTGGGTTTTGGGGGTTTTTGTTGTTTGATGGTTTCGGGTATCGGGACGCGCGGGTTTCCCCATGCACTAGGTTTGGGTTTCGAGTAGCTCCGCGCAGGTTGCTAACGAGCGGTTACGACGGCGCGCGGGCAATGTGCCTTTGCTTCTAAGCGCGGCGCCGGCGGGTATAGAACCAGCGAGTAAAGTAGCTGGGATAGGAGAACTGGGCGGTCGTGTTTAGAGCTTCGATGCGCGTTGGGTCGCCGCTGATGTTGGTTGCGGTCGAAGGTGAATCTTGTCGATTACTGGGCATCTGTGATGTCGGCTCTTAGGACGACTGCTTCTCTCAAGTATATGTGTCTGATATCTTCCTGGGATTTATCGGTGTTCAATAAGAGCATGATTCGGATGCACTTCGGCATTGATCCGGGCCTGGCAACCTCGATGGCGTTGATGAGTGGCACGAGGTTCCAACCGAGGCGCTCGCGTGCGGCGACGGCGGGGAATTCGGCGTCTAGGTCTTTGGTGAGGGTGAAGAACACGGCGGCGATGTCTTGAGACTCGATGTCGTTTTCGGCGATCATCTCGTTAAGGAGTTCTTCGGTGGCGTCCATGATCTCGTCTTGCGAGTTTTCGAGGACGGTGGTTGCGCCTCTGAGGCCGCGTATTGCTGTCATGATGGGGTGATTGGGACTTGGGGTGTGGGAGTTGGTTTGATTGGGGAGGGGGATGATGTCACTGGTGGAGTGAGCGCAGAAAATCGGCTGCTGCGCCCGGCGCGTCGCGGGATTCGTTCTCTTGGATCGTGTTTACGAGTGCGCTGCCGATGACCGCAGCGTCGGCGAACTTTCCGACGGAGCGGACGTGTTCGGCGGTTGAGATTCCGAAGCCTACGCCTATCGGCAGTTTGGTGTGGGATCGGACTCTTGCGACGAGGGTTTCGACTCTTTCGGAGACGGTCGCGCGGGCACCTGTGACACCGAGCAGCGATACGCAGTATACGAAGCCGGAAGCTTGGTTGCAGGCGTGGGCGATGGTTTCGTCGGTCGATGTGAGGGCGAGTAGCGGGACGAGTGAGATGTCGGCCTTTTGACATGCGTCGTAGAGGGGTCCGGCTTCGGCTGCGGGAAGGTCGGCGGCGATGAGACCGTTGACGCCTGCGTCGCGGGTTCGGGCGCAGAATTCGTCTAGGCCGAGCTGGAGTATCGGGTTGTAGTAGCCCATGAAGACTAGAGGAGTGTCGACGCCCCTCCGGCGGATTTCTGCCGCGCTGTCGAAGCAGGCCTCGGGTGTGATGCCGTTTTGGAGGGCTTGGAAGCTGGATTTCTGGATGACGGGGCCTTCGGCGAGGGGATCGCTGAAGGGGATGCCGAGCTCGATAACGTCGGCTCCGGCGTCTGAAAGGGTTTGGACGATGTCTGGCGTGCTGTCGGCATGGGGGTGACCGACTGTGACGAAGGGGACGATCGCAGTCCGTTTCTCGGCGGCGGCGCGGTTGAATGCGTTTTGGATTGGGTCGGACATCTCAGCGTTTCACAACCTATCAATGTTATTCGCCGATCAGGTTGTCCAAGCAACCGATTGCAATGTGGCGAACGCGTTGTTGAAGGCATGGACCAGCACGCCGGGCCAGATCGACTTTGTGATTATCGCCGCGACGCCGAAGATTGCCCCGAGGCAGAAAATGTAAATGACTTGGTTGATGGAGAAGTAGCTCGGGTCGATGTGGAACAGGGCGAAGACGAAGGCGGAGATGATTATTGCGATGGCGGCGTTGGTTGCGTTGGTAAGGAATGTGATGATCATGCCTCGGAAGAAGAGCTCTTCCGCAATCGGAACTAAGATCGCGAGGTAGATGATCGTGGCGTAGAGGTTTTCGTCGAAAGCGCTGTTGAGGCGAACGATGGGATCGGGCGCTTCCGGATGGGTCAGGGGATTGAACGGGGTGAACTGCCATGCGACCACGAGCAACGCCCATGCCGCGAGTGGCCAGGCGAATGCTATGAACTGTCTTCGTTCCGGCACCAACATGAGGAGTTGGTCGACGAGGGGTTTCGAAGTCGAAGATGAATAGGCGATCGCGGTGGCGGCCAAGGCCGCGGAGCCGACGATTGCGGCGGCGAAACTCCTGATTGCGATCTGGGTGTCGGCGAGATCGCTAATGTTTGCGAGAAGGATGGCCGACGCCATAATGGCAAATCCGACTGCCACGTAAATCACGAGATGTCGGGAAGCGGCGGTTTTTGCGAGGAAAAACGTGATGCCGATGGCCACCATTACGAGGATGCAACCTGCGGCGAATGACTGCAGCGTCGGGTTTTCGCCGTCGAATCCCACGGGGTATTCGCGGAAAATCAACGACAGTGCTACGTCGAGGCTCATCCACGTGACGATTGCGCCGACAACGAGGACGAGGTTGCGGGTTCGAGGTTTGTCTGTCAGAAACCCCGTGGGTTGGGATTCCGTGCCGATGTCACTGCCATGTGACATCGCCGAACAGTCCGGCTTCTCTTGGTTTTGATGCGA
>CAZMBB010000038.1:0-23000 GCA_964564575.1 uncultured Dehalococcoidales bacterium | reverse complement strand
AGTTGTTTTGAACTAGGATGTGAAAGATTATGAAGGATGTTAAGGATGGGGGTTTGTCTGAATTGGGATTTTTGGGATTGGAGGGGGGATGGTTGTTTGGGTTGCCCCGCCCGTTTGTCCTCTCCGGTTGCCCTCACCCTGGCCCTCTCCCGCTGAGCGGGAGAGGGGACACGTCCGTAGTTGATGGAGGTTTTAGTTGAGGTTTGGGAGTGGGGGGTTAGGTGGAGTCCGTCACTCTGCGAAGGTTCGCTTTGCGACGGGGCCACTGCAGCGATAGGGTTAGATGTCCCCGATTAGGGCTCTGGAGATTACTAGGCGTTGGATTTCGGATGTGCCTTCGTAGATTTGGGTAACTCGTTGGTCTCGGTACATTCGCTCGACGGGTGTTGGTTTGAAGTAGCCGATTCCGCCGTGGATCTGGACGGCTTTATCGACGTTTCGGTTGGCTACTTCTGAGGCGTATAGTTTTGCTTTTGCGGATTCGGTGCCGTATGGGAGACCTTCGTCGTAGAGGGATGCGGCTCGGTAGACCATAAGGCGTGCTGCGTCGAGTTCGGTGTCCATGTCAGCGAGCATGAATTGGATTGCCTGCTTGGTGGCGATGGGGCGTCCGAAGGCTTCTCGCTGTTTGGCGTATGCGAGGGCTTGGTCGAGTGCGCCTTTGGCTAAGCCGAGGCATTGCGCGGCGACTGTTATGCGGGAGGAGTCGAGGATTTTGAGGGCGATGGTGTATCCGTCTCCGACGTTCCCCAAGAGGTTGGACTTCGGGACTCGGCAGTCGGAGAATACGAGCTCGGCGGTTCCTGAGCCTCTCATGCCCATCTTTCCGTGCTGTTCGTTGATCTCGAATCCGGGAGTGTCGCGCTCGACGACGATGCAGGAGATACCTCGGTATCCGGCGGAACGATCGGCGGTGACGAACACGGCGAAGGTGTCGGCGACGGATGCGTTTGTGATGAAGAGTTTTGTCCCATTGAGGATGTAGGACTCGCCGTCTTCGGTGATGGTTGTTTGGAGTCCTAGAGCGTCGGATCCGGTTTGAGGTTCTGAGAGGGCGAAAGCGGCGATCTTCTGCCCTGCTGCGAGATCGGGCAAGAACTGTGCGCGCTGGTCTTCGTTTCCGAAGCGGTTGATGGTCTCGGAGCCGAGAGATGTGTGGGTGATTAGGACGGTGCTCGTGGAGCCGCAGACAGCCCCGATCTCTTCGAGGACGACCATGAAGTCAAGGTATCCCATGCCGGCGCCGCCGAGTTCGGGCGGGATGAGGAGGCCGGTCATGCCCAGTTCAGCTAGGGCGTCGAACTGGGTCTTGGGGAACTGTTCATTGGTGTCGACTTCGTCAGCTAGTGGAGCGAGGTCGTTTTCGGCGAATTCGCGGACCGTAGACGCTAGGAGCTGTTGTTGTTCGTTGTAGAAGGGTTGCATGGTGGGATTGGGTACTGGGCGCGGGTTGTTGGTGTGATTTTAGATGGGAGTGTGGTTAAAAAATCTCTGCGGGGATAACGGGAACTAATCGAGGTACTTTTTGGCTAAGAAGTCGTAGCGCGGATCGCCGTGTTTTTCTGCCGGTTTGAATTTGCCGCGCCAGCGGGAGGCGATAGACTCCTCGCCCAAGCGAGTTTGTTTGACGAGGTACTGCTCGACGAGGGCTGATAGCGACATTCCGCGGGATTGGGCGTAACGTTTCGCCATCGTGACAACGTCGGGGTCGATGGATAGGGTTAGTCGTTTTTTCATGGTGGGCACGAAGTGTGTGAGGGGGTATGAGACTCAAGGATAAGGACTATCGGTGAATTGCCTTATTCCGCCCTTTGGCCACCCCTTGGCCGCCCTTTCCCCCTCACCCTGGCCCTCTCCCCCGGCGGGGAGAGGGGAATTTTCCGATTCCCGCTTGCCTCCGCCGTGTGAGTTTTGCAGGGTAGAATCTGTTTAGCGCGGTTTTGGTTTTTTGATTGGATGGTATGGAAGGCACTCGACGGATTTTGGGGATTGATCCGGCTTTGACCACGACTGGTTATGCGGTCGTGTCTTCGGATTGGCGTGGGAATGTGGAGTTGTTGGAGGGTGGTTTGGTGAGGACGAAGGCGAGTGAGAGGTTGGAAGAGCGGTTGCGGGTGATCAATCAGACTTTGGGTGAGGTGATCGATGAGTTTGCGCCGGATGAGGTGGCGATAGAGGATCTGCATTCGAGGTATCGGAATCTGAAGACGGCGATCATCATGGGTCATGCGAGGGGTGTCGCGATATTGGCGGCCGGGAGTAGGGGTCTGCCGGTGCATCACTATCAGCCGACAAGGGTGAAAAGCATCGTTGCGGGGAGTGGGCGCGCCGACAAGGCTCAGATGAAGCGCGCGGTGTCGATGCGTTTGGGATTGGTTGAGGAGATATCGAAGGAGGATGTTGCGGACGCGGTCGGGATTGCGATTTGTCATATCCACGTGACCGGGTCTCCGGCCATTAGCGAGAAGGTGGCTTGAGATGATTTCTTACTTGCGGGGCGAGGTAGTGCAAGTGCAAGAGAATCCGCCTAGGGTGGTGGTATTGACGGCGTCAGGAGTTGGCTATTCGGTGGTTCTGCCGGCGTTTGTGCATGAGTCGATACAGCCTGAGGTAGGAGGTTCGATTGCCTTGCACACTTATTATTCGGTTTCGGAACGGCAGCCGCTGCCGGTGCTGGTAGGTTTCGAGGATCCGGGGGATCGTGATTTCTTCGAGCAGTTCATACAGGTCGAGGGTATCGGTCCGGCGCGTGCGGCGACGGCGTTGACGATGCCGATACCGACGTTGGCGTATGCGATAGAGATGGAGGACTTGGTGACGTTGACGCTGATGCCTGGTATCGGTCACCGAGGAGCGCAGAAGATCGTGGCGACGTTGAAGGGCAAGGTAATGGATGCGGCGAGTCGTCCGATAGAGACGGGTGCTCAGCGCGCTCGTGTCCCGGATACGCGTGCGGATGTGGTTGCGGTGCTGGTAAATCTGGGGTACCGCAATAATGAGGCGGTTTCGATGGTGGATGAGGCGTTGCGAAACGAGCCGGATTTGGGCGACGATGCACAGGAGTTGCTGAGGGTGGTCTTCCGCGCGAGTGGGGCGTCGTAGGCTACCCGGTGAGCGTTGACACCCTATGAGCGATTCTGCTAGAGAGCGCGTCGTTACCGGGTCGGATTCGGTTGAATCTGATGGTGACCTTAGGTCCGCGGGTGCGTTGCGAGAACGCGCTGCTCGTAACGCTAATTCGGTAGGGACTAATGATCTCCGGCCTCGTCAGTTCTCGGATTACATCGGTCAGCGGGATGTTGTGAACAGCATTCAGATCGCGGTTGAGGCGGCGAAGCATCGGGGGGACACGCTGGATCATGCGCTGTTCCATGGGCCGCCAGGGTTGGGGAAGACGACGATATCTCAGATCATCGCGAGGGAGATGGATACGACGTTAGTGCATACTTCGGGTCCGGCGTTGGAGCGGCCGGCAGACGTTGTGGGGATATTGTCGAACCAGAAGCATGGGGATGTGTTGTTCATCGACGAGATACATCGGCTGTCACATGCGGTGGAGGAGTATCTGTATTCGGCGATGGAGGATTTTCGGGTGGACTTCATCACGGGTGCTGGTGCGTTTGCGAAGACGATCAATTTGCCGTTGCAGAAGTTCACGTTGATCGGTTCGACGACGCGTGCGGGGATGCTGAGTCCGCCGTTGCGTGAGCGGTTCGCGTTGACGTATCACTTGGACTACTACTCAGTTGAGGAGTTGGTGCAAGTGGTTAAGCGTTCGGCGATGATTTTGTCGGTGCCGATTGATCCGGGTGGTTCGGAGGTGATAGCCAACCGGTCACGGGGGACGCCTCGGATTGCGAATAATCTATTGCGGCGGGTGCGGGATTTTGCGCAGGTTCGAGGGGATGGGACGATCGATGCGCGGGTCGCGGCTGAGGCGTTGCGGGTAGAGGGCGTAGATGAGTTGGGGTTGGATCGGTTGGACCGGCTGTATTTGGAGACTCTGTGCAGGCAGTATGGTGGTGGGCCTGCGGGGATCAATGCGCTTGCGGCATCGGCGAATGAGGAGGTGCAGACGCTGGAAGATGTTGTGGAGCCGTTTTTGTTGAAGATCGGTTTTATCGTGCGGACGCCACAGGGTCGGAGGGCGACGTCGGCGGGGATGGGGCATTTGGGTGATGATGGGGTTCGTGGTGGGCAGGGGGCTTTGTTGTGGTGATGGGGTGTGGGCGCAGCCGTTGCCGGCTGTTCCGCCTCGTTACTCCGGGCATCCCCTGCTCGCATCGTTGAGCTCGCTCGCGTCCCCTTACGCCTCGCGAAGGGGACGATCCCGCTTTGCTTGCACCACTCCTCTGGATTCCCGCGTTCGCGGGAATGACGAGAGATTAAGTAGCAGCGGTTCGGGAGTATTGCATTGCTTCGGCGATGAGTTCGTCTGGGATGTCGTCGAAGGATGCGTAGTTCATGGAGTAGAGACGTGCGTATAGGCCGCCGTGGGAGATTAGTTCGTCGTGGTTGCCGGTTTCGATGATTTCGCCGTTTTGGAGGACGATTATGCGGTCTGCGCCTCGGATGGTGGCTAGACGGTGTGCAATAACGATGCCTGTGCGGCCTTCGAGGAGGCGTGCGAGGGCTTGTTGGATAAGTAGTTCGGTGTAGCTGTCGATGGAGGCGGTTGCTTCATCGAGGATGAGGATTTTGGTGTCAGCGACGATGGCTCGTGCGAAGGAGATGAGTTGGCGCTGGCCGAGGGACAGATTTCCACCTCGCTGTTCGAGTTCGGTATCGTAGCCGTTTGGCAGGCGCATGATGAATTCGTGTGCGCCGACGGCTCTTGCGGCTGCGACGACTTCTTCGCGAGTGGCATCGAGTTTGTTGTATCGGATGTTTTCGAAGACGGTGCTGGAGAAGAGGTATGGCTCTTGGAGGACCATGCCTATGTTGTCTCCCATGCTGCTGAGTTGGACGTCCCGGACGTCTTGGCCGGAGATGAGAATTTCGCCTTCCCAGATGTCGTAGAAGCGGTGGAGGAGGGATGTGATGCTGGTCTTGCCTGAGCCGGTGGGGCCGACGAGGGCCACGGTTTCGCCGGGTTCGACACGGAAGTTGATGTTCTTGAGGATCGGTTCGTCGTCGAGGTATCCGAATGTGACGTTTTTGAATTCGACCGAGCCGTCGTTGTCGACGAGGGGTTTCGCTTCGGGTTTGTCTTGGATGTCGATGGGGACGTCTAATACCTCGAAGATGCGCTCGCCGGATGCCATTGCGCGTTGGAAGACGGCGTAGTGCATGGTGATTGATCGGATGGGGTCGAAGAAGAGTTGGACGTAGAGAATGAATGCGATCATGGATCCGATTTCGAGGGAGTTTCCAATGACCCATGAACCTCCGACGACGATGATGATGGCCATTGCGGTGCCGGAGAGGGTGTCGACCATTGCGATCATCATCAGTCCGATCTTGGCGGCGCGTTTCGAAGCCCACAACTGTTCGTCGGCTTTTTCTTGGAACAGGTCGAGGTTTACGTGTTCCCGACTCATGCCCTGCACTACCCTGACGCCGTTGATGTTTTCGGCCAAGGCACCGCTGGTGATCGAAGCTGTCTGGCGGGAGTATAGGAAGGCCCGTCGTGCGATGGGCAGCCAGATGGCGCGTGCGATTGCGAGGGTTGAAACTACCGCGAAGGTGAGTAGCGCAAGTCGCCAGTCCATGATGAGCATTGCGATGACGATGCCGAATAGGAGAAGGAAGTCGCCGATGCTGATGACGGCGGTTTCGAGAAATTCTTGCAGGGCGGCGACATCGCCTTGCAGGCGTGACATCATGCGTCCCACCTCGGTCTTGTCCATGAAGGACATGGAGACGCGTTGGAGGTGTTCGTACATTGCTCGTCGGAGGTCGATGAGGATGTGTTCCGCGATGCGTCCGACGATGATGTTTTGGATGTATCCCACGATTACGTGGAGGACGACAGCTCCGAAGAATAGGCCGACCATGATGTAAAGGACGTTTCGAGCGTCGGCGGTGTCGCGCTGGGTTATGTCGAGTACATCGTTGACGGTGGTTCGGATGATCCACGGGAGAGCGAGGACGGAGAGAGCGAAGATGATTACCGCGATGATGCCGATGATGAGGACGTTGCGGTAGGGGCTGACGAAGCCGAAGAAACGGCGAACCACGTCGCCGTTATAGCCTGCGCTGAAGATCTGCTGGTCAAGGTCCTCTTGATTTGCGCGGTTCTCGTCGACCCAGCGTGGCCGAGGCGGTTGGTTGTCGGCGGGGCCGCCTTTTGTTGCGTCTGTTGTTGCCATGGCTAGGCGCTCTCTCCGACGTCGACGTCGTCATCGGGTCGGATCTGGAGTTCGTATAGGTCTCGGTATTTTCCGCCAAGTTCGAGGAGTTGGGCGTGGGTGCCGCGCTCAACGATCTTGCCGCCTTCGAGGAAGAGGATTTCGTTTGCGTGCATCAAGGAGCTGAGGCGATGGGAGATGATGATCGTTGCACGGTCGGAGGTTACCTCTTGGAGTGCGGCTCTGATGCGTTGCTCGGTTGCGGCGTCGATGGCTGCTGTGGAGTCGTCGAAGACGATGACCTGAGGGTGAAGCATGATGCTGCGCGCGATGGATAGGCGCTGGCGTTGTCCGCCGGATAGCGAGACGCCTCGTTCGCCGATTAAAGTGCCGTAGCCAGTGGGCAGGCGTTCAACGTATTCGTTCATCTGGGCGTGTGCGGTTGCGCTTTCGATGTTGCGGTGTTCTGCCCATGGGTCGCCGTATGCGACGTTGTTGTCGATGGTTGTGGTGAATAGGAAGGTGTCCTGTTCGACCACTCCAACGGTTCGGCGGAGGGATGAGAGGGTGACTTCGGAGATGTCTTGATCGTCGATGAGGATGCGGCCGGCGATGGGGTCGTAGAAACGGGGGATGAGGTGGGCGAGGGTGGATTTGCCGGAACCGGGCGGGCCGACGATACCGATGGTGTGTCCGGGTCGGGCTTCGAAGGAGACGTCAGTTAGTACCTGCTCGTCGCCGTATTCGTCCATGTATGCGAAGTCGACGTGTTCGAAGCGGAGGGCACCGTCGGTTAGGACGAGGTCTTTTGCGCCGGGTTTGTCGTCGATTTCGGGAATTTGGTCTAGGACTTCGAAGAGGCGCTTGCCCGAAGTTGCACCTTGAGCCCATCCAGCGACAACCATTCCGAGTTGCCGGACTGGGTTCTGCATGATGGACATGAAGGCTAGGAACTGGGCGAGTTGTCCGAGCGAGAATGGGTCGTTTTCGTCGAGGACTTTTAGGCCACCGACAAGTAGTACCGCGGACATTACGGCTAGGAAGGCGAGGGTGATGATCGAGAGGTTCGTTGCGCGAACGCCGACTAGATGGAATGCTCTGTTGAAGGCTTCGTTGGAGGATTTGTCGTATTTCTCCATCTCGTATGGTTCGGCGGAGAATGATCGGACGACGCGGATACCTTTGAGGTTCTCGTCCATCACTTTTGTGAGGCGACCCATTTCTTCTTGATAGAGGCGCCATCCTCGGGAGGTTTGAAGGCGGGCGACGATTGCGCGCCATCCGGCGATGGGGACGAAGCTGAGGCTGATGAGAGCGAGTTCCCAGTCAACGCGCATCATTAGGAAGGTGCCGGTGCTGACGAAGATGGCGAGATAGACGACTCGGAGAAGTCCTCGGCTTGCGAAGGCGCGGATTCCCTCGATGTCTAGGAGGCCGCGAGTCAGGAGGTCTCCGGTGTGTACGCGGTCGTGGTATGCGAAGCTGAGGCGTTGGAGTTTTTCGTAGTAGAGCATCCTCAGGCGGTAGCCGAGGCGCTGGGCGATGTTTTCGCTGATGTACATGTGGCCGAAGGTGAAGAGGCCACGGAGGACTGCTGAACCGAGGAGGAAGAGGGCGGTTGTAATAAGCGTTCGTTGCAGAGCACTGGTGTCGGCGTCGGGTGAAGTGAGGACTTCCTCCACTGTGTCGACTCCATCACCGATGAGGAGGGGGATGAAGAGCTGGAAGAGGGATGCGCCGATGATGAAGACTAGGCCGATGGCGAGTAAGCCGGGGTAGTCGAGAGCCATGCGAACGATGCGCATGAGTACGCGGAAACTGCCGCCGGATGCGTCTTCTTCGGTCGCAGAAACGCCCCTAGCAGCTGTGGCGGTGGTTGATGCCGCGAACGGCATGGTCAGCCGCGTCAAAAGGTTGAGCAATAAACCCATAACCTCTTGATTCTATGTTCAGTTCGTGCCGCAATCCACGCGTTTGGACCTCTTCCACGTCATTGAGAAACAGATTTTTTTGGGAAGTGTTGGCTGTAGAACGTCGGCTCTTGACGCGGATGATGCGGTATTGAACTTGCGCTAGAGTCTTTAACTGTGCCGAGTGCACTACGGACCGGTGTTGGACTGGTCTCGTTGCTGAACCGAATTCAATCGAACACCGAAATGGCAAACCCCTCAATGGCGGTCGATACGGCCGTGCAAACGGATGCTGCTGCGTATCGTGGTGCTTTGGTGAACCCTTACGGCGCGCGGTATGCGACGATCGCCGACGCGGTTGCGATTGATCATGTTGTGCGAGAAGCGTTTGGGGCTTCAGCGCCGAAGACGTCTTCGGCGCGTGATATGAAGCGACGGAACACGACTTACATCGTGGCAACGCGTGGGACGAACAGGAATGGCGACGATGCGAATGTGGAATCTGAGGGCAACGGTGGATTTTCGCGGCGTTTGAGGTCGATCTTGTCGGCTTCTTTAAGGAGTTCGGAGCCACAAGGGGTGATGAGCAATATTGTGGGGCTGGTTGGTATCTGGACAGCTGCTGATCAAGCGCATATTGTGGTAATCGCGACGCGTCCGAATAGGCGCGGGCATGGTGTGGGTGAGTTGCTGCTGATAGCGACGATGACGGAGGCGTTGAAGGTCGGGACCGCGAATGCGACGTTGGAGGTGAGGAAATCTAACTTGGTGGCGCGTTCGCTGTATCGGAAGTACGGTTTTTCGGATGTTGGAGTTCGGCGCCAGTATTATCACGACAATCGAGAAGACGCGATCATCATGTCGACGCCGTCGTTCTCCGATTTAGGGTATCGGCGTTCATTGAGACACCGGTTTACGTCTTACTTCGCGGCCCGGGGACAAACGGAACTGCAGATTGATCCGATGCAGTATCTAGCCTTGCCCGAGTAGAAACAGGATTAAGGCGACAAGAGCGCCGATTGCGAAGACGATGCTCCAAGTCGCCCAGCGTTGCTGAACGGCGAGGAATTTTTCGGGGCTCTCCCATTGTTTAGAGCGCCATGCCATCTCGTTGCCCTTCAAGCCGAGGATCACCATCACTCCGAAGAGGACGATGAAGCCGATTGAGCGGAGAGTCGGGGGGAGTGGGAGCAGTGGGAGGAAACCCAAGATCGTCCACCATAGGCCGTGAACGATGCCCCATATCGGCCCGAGGATAAATGCCGACCAGTTCCAGCGCTGGATTTCCTGTGGTGTCGGGTCTTCGTTATCGCGGGAGGAAGTCGCTTTTGATTTTCGCGGCAATCCCCACTGACTGGGATTAAAGGTTCCGCTTCCGATTCGGTAACCGCCGCTTTGTCGATCGGAGGATCGATTGGATTCGTGGTCCGAGCCGAAACTTGCGCCCCTGTCTTCGGGGTCGGCGTTGGCACCGTCAGGGGAAATTCGGGCGCTTTGGTCGATTTCGACGGCGCAATTTGCGCAGTATGAAGCGTGGGCTTCATTGACGGTGGCGCAATGCATGCAGCTTGTGAAACCCAAGGGAGGGACGCGAGAAGGGTCAGGTATGTAGACGCGTTCGCCGCACCGGTCGCATGCGTAGTCGTTCTCGGACGCCGCGGTGCCGCAATGCATGCAGTAGATAGTGCGTGGTTCTTGGTCGGTCATGTCGTTTTACGCTGGATCCGACATTGACAAGTTTCGACTTGTAGATGCGTAGTTCATGTAATTGAACTACGAATAGATGCGCGTTTTGTGCTTATGTTAACGGGAAATGTTGCGCGGGTGTGTCGGAGAGGTGCTTCAAGCTGCGGCGGAGGTTTCCGCGAGTTCGGATTCGATGAAGGGCGACATCGCGTTGAGGATGTCTTCGAGTTCATCGACACCAATGGCGTCGATAGCGGGTGAGGGTGGTCGGACAGCCGGGGAGTCGATCATGCCGCGTTTGGCCATGATGTGCTTGCGGATGGAGAGCCCTAGGCCGGCGGTGTTCTCGTATCGAATCAACGGTAGCCATCCGTAAAAGGTCTGACGGGCGCCTTCGACGTCGCCCGCGGTGAACTGCGAGTAGATCTTGACTAGAGCCTCGGGATAGGCGAAACCGGTCATTGTGCCGATAGCACCGCGCCAGAGCTCTTCAAAAAGGAACGCGCCGCCTAACCCGCCGAAAATTCCCATGTGTCCTCTTGTGGCGCGGAGGACGGTTGTGACTTTCGGCGGTGTCGGCGGATCTTCGAGTTTCAGGAATCGGGCATTTTCGAGTTCTGAACTTAATCTGGCGATGAATTCCGGCGACATGTGGACGCCGGTCTGTTCAGGTAGGTCCTGAACGACGATGGGGATTTCGGTCGCTTCGTCGATAGTTCGGTAATAGCTGTAGACAGCGGTGTCGTTGGGTTTTGCCAAGGTTGGTGGAGAAGCCATGACGGCGCTAGCGCCGATATCTTGGGCTTCTTGCACGCGGTCGGCGGCTTGCGATCCGCTCTGGCCGCTGACGCCGACGGTTACGGTCAATCGTCCGTTGCAGGCCTCAACTACTGCTTCGATGATGGGGGCGCGTTCGTAGTCGGATAAACGATGTGCTTCTCCCATTACGCCAAGGGTGACGACGCCGGTACAACCTCCGCTTGCGGCGGCTTCGACAAGGCGCGAGATTGAGGTGGTATCGACGGAACCGTCGGCTGCGAATGGAGTTGGCATCATGAAGTGAATGCCGTCGAAGTGTTGGACGTTCATTGCTGCATCGTTTCTGCGTAGGAGTTTCTCGGGTTGATTTGCCAATGAGTTTACAGAAAACGCGCCGCATAATCGCTCCGACGCCCGAGGGTGGTTTAGGAGGTTTATGTTCGACTCTGGGTGTATGATTACGACTATTCAGCGCGGTTCCTGCGCTGAGGGCTAGCTGTACACGAGAGCGAAGATATCGTGACAACAACGGTAGATAAGAGACAAACAGAATGGACACCCGATGAGGCAGGTGCGCGGGTGTTGTTGGTGAGCGGCGAAGAGATTACAGATTTCGAGGCGCAGAAGGAGCGTTTCCGGTCGGGTGATTTCGAAGAGACTGCTTTCATGCGGTTCCGGCTGCGTCAGGGCGTTTACGGACAACGGCAACCGGACCGTCAGATGGTGCGCATCAAGGCCCCGTTTGGTGGATTGACTGCAGGGCAACTTGAGGTGCTGGGAGAGGTTTGTGAAAAGTATGCTCCGCTGAAGAAGGGGCATCTGACAACGCGAGAGAATGTGCAGATTCACCACGTGCCATTGGACGATTGTCCGCAGTTGATGCGGGAGATCGGGGATGTAGGGCTTACCACCCGTGAGGCGTGTGGAAACACGGTTCGGAATGTTGTGGCCCATCCGACGGCTGGTGTTTCGAAGGACGAGGTTTTTGATGTTTCCCCGTATGCGGCGGCATACGCGAGGTATTTCCTACGACACCCGACAACTCAGAACATGCCGCGCAAGTCGAAGACGGCGTTTTCGGGTTCGGAGTCTGACGAGGCGATGACGCCGTTCCATGACATGGGCTTCATTGCAAGGGAGCGCGACGGGAAGCGCGGATTCAAGATCGTCGTCGGGGGTGGTCTGTCGATCATGCCGCAAATGGCAGAGACTTTGACCGAGTTCGTTCCTGTGGAGGACTACATCCGCCACGCCGAAGCCGCGTTGAGGATCTTCAACCGACAGGACGAAGAGCGAAAGAACTTGATGCGCGCTCGGATCAAGTACACGATCAAGCGGTTGGGCATCGAGAAGTTCCGAGAGATGGTGGAAGAGGAGCTTAAGGGCGATTGGGCTAAGAAAGAGATCGATCTCGAGACTTTGCTGTTCATCGAGGACGAGGCTACGGATGCGCCGAGCGTACCCGCGAACCCGACACCCGAGCCCGTTGGTGATGCGGATTACGACTTCTGGAAGGCGTCTTCAGTCGAGGAGCAAAGGCAAGAGGGGTACAACGTCGTTTACGTGCGTGTCGAGCGTGGAGACATCTACGCGGATCAGTGGAAGCCTTTGGCAGACATCTCGCGAAAGTTTGCGGGCGGACGTGCTCGTATCGACCAGCAACAAAACTTGGTTTACCGCTGGGTGAGGACCGAGGCGCTGTACGACATCTATCTCGCTCTGAAAGAGATCGGTATGGCAACGAGTGGTCGCGAGACGATTCGGGACATCGTTACTTGCCCGGGTACAGACTCCTGCAAACTGGGGATCACGTCGTCGATGGGTTTGAACAAGGCTCTCGGCGAGAAGCTGGACACGATGGATATTTCGGACCCTGGGGTTGCGAACATTCACATCAAAGCCAGCGGTTGCCCAAACTCTTGCGGTCAGCATCATGTGGCGAACATCGGATTCCACGGAGCTGTATTGAAGGGCGCGGGTGGTCAGGTTCCGGCGTACGAGTTGTTCATTGCTGGGGAATCTACCGACGGTCCAGTACGGGTTGGGAATAGAGTACGCGCTCGGGTACCTGCGAAGCGTGCGCCGGAAGCGTTGGAGATGATCATCGATCACTACAAGGCGAATCGTAATGATGGCGAGGAGTTCAACACGTTCGTAGACCGCGTCGGGACACAGCCTTACGAGGATATGTTCAGTCCGTGGAAGGCGGAAGTTGGGCCGCTAGACCGTGAGCACATCAACACGTACATGGACTGGGGCAAGACGGTGCTCTACAAGCTGGAGCGCGGCGAGGGCGAGTGCGCGGTTTAGGTTGTACCGCCTCCGACCGGTAAATCAATCGACCGCATCACCGTAGTGCTGCCTCAAAACGTCGCGGCTTCGGAGAATCACGCCCTCGCTGTCCGGTGGCTTACCCACCTCCAACGTCGCGAACTCGATGTTGAGACCTCCCGTGATCAACGGAGACATTTCACCCAAATCGAGCGTCCCGGTGCCGATTTCTTCGTGCTCCACGCCATCGATCGCATCGTTCAAGTGAAGATGGCATATGCGGTCACCCAGAACATCAATCGCTTCCGACAGGCCATCACCGATGATGCAGTGACCAACGTCGAGCACCACACCGACGTTCTCGCTGTCTGCATCATCAATCACCGACGCGAGATCCTCGTATGAATTGAGAACGAACCCCGGTTCATGTTTGAGATTCTCGATGCAGATCGTAACTCCCAGCTTTTCGGCGGTCGGCACAGCGCTTCGCACGAACCGCTTGAGATTCCGAACGGCTTCTCGCCTGATGAGTTCAGAGCCGTCCTCAGGACGATTCAACGTGGGGACATCGATCTTGCCGGGATGCAACACGACTATGCTTCCGCCCAATCGATGCACCATCTCCAAATTGCGTTCGAAACTCGCCAACGTGTCGTTCCAAACATCAGCTCGGTGCGATCCGGGCATCGCACCGTGATGATAGTGCTGATTGAACGTGATGCCGTGCGCTTCGGACGCGGCTTGCAGATACTCCAAGTCGTGTTCTGACAACGCCTCAGCGTTGTGGAACTTGCCCATGAGTTCAATAACTTTGAACTCATGCTCGATCGCAAAATCAACCATCGTATTCAACGATTGGTCGTCGTGGATGAGTGAGACTATTGCTAATTTGGGCATCGTAATCCTCTGATACGGGCGATTCTGTCTCGTGAGCACACGCCCAGCTTTGATTCAAGTCCAACACTGAGTCTACGAATCGATTGTCAAAAACCGAACGAACCTCCGTCTTCTATACTTCTTGAATCAGGAATTTGACCAACGTCGTCATCCGCCGACCTGCCCCTCTCCCCAAGACAGTTCAAACTCACGAACCATGCCCAACATCGAATATGGCGACTACGTAAAATTCTCGTTCTTCAAGGCGCGAGCGTCTTGGGGGTTGTTAGAGCCGAATAGGAAATCGCAGTTGCGTGAAGAGTTGGTGTCGACGGTGGAAGCGGCTGCGGCAGAGACGGGTTCGCCTGTTTCGAGTTTCAGCGCGGTGGGGACGCGTGCGGATGTTGATTTGCTGCTGTTTCAAAGCGCCCCTAGTGTCGAGACATTCCACTCTACGGCGGCCGCGCTAAATCGCAGTGAAGCGATGGCGCATTTTGATCAGCCGCATTCGTATCTATCGCTTCGTCGGCAGACCAGGTATAAGCATGGGGGCGGCAATCCGGACGTTGTGAGGAAAGACAAGCGATATTTCATCGTTTATCCGATGACGAAGACGCGGCCTTGGTACGGGTTGTCGATGGAAGAGCGCCAAGGGATGATGAACGATCACTTCCGGATCGGGCACGGATATCCGGGGGTAACGATTAACACGACGTATTCGTTCGGAATTGATGATCCTGAGTTCGTGGTTGCGTTTGAGACTGACGATCCTTCAGAGTTCGTTTCGTTGGTGATGGATCTGCGCGAAGTTCCGGGAGCACAGTATACGGCGTCAGAAACGCCGATATTCACAACGCTTCGCATGCCGTTGACGGAGGCGTTGCAGGCGATAGGTTGATTTCAGTCGCGCCGATGCGATGAGATTCGGCACGATAGAGATCGAGCTCAGAGGGAAACGAATTCCGACAGATTAGGTGTTGACGCCGGGTTCGGAGCTATCGTAGTCGTAGTCGTAATTGAGGGCGATGTATTCGAACTCGTCCTCTGGAACCTGGTCTTCGGGGAAGATGGCGTTTTCGGGGCAGACTGGCTCGCAAGCGGCGCAGTCGATGCACTCGTCGGGGTTGATGTACAGCATCCGGTCGCCTGGTTTGGAGTAGATGCAGTCGACTGGACAAACGTCGACGCATGATCCGTCCATAACGTCAACGCAGGCTTTCGAGATTATGTAGGTCACCTTTTGAGTGCTCCCGTTGCTGTCAAAACGGCGAATCTAGTTAGTATCTCGCCGAGGTTAGGTGCTATTCCGATTCGGGTAGATTCTACCCTCCACATCCACAACCGCCACCACCGCATGCGCAACCGCCGGCGAAGTTAGGGTTGGAGATCACGAAGCCAGATCTTTGGAAGCCTTCGACATAATCGATGCTTGATCCGGCGATGAGGGGAATGCTCTGTTCATCTACGAGGGCCTTGACCATTCCGTCCTCGAGCGAGGTGTCGTCAGTGCCTGGTTCGTCTTCGAGTCCGAAGGCGTATTCGACGCCACCTTGGGGGGTGGCCGATGCCGAGATTCGGAGATATGAATCGGATGCTTCCTGTTCAGCCATCACTTCGACTAATTTGTCCAGAGCGGCGGGGGTGAACGAGACTATGGCGGCATCTTGCTCGTTAATCATTTTTCCAATCTCCATGCGTTGGTTCGTGCGTAGGATTGCTGACGATTGATGTCTCTCGCGGCAACCGCAGTTGGTGCGGATGCTGTGGGATTATGAATCTTTGCACCCCGCGTTTAGAATTGTAATGCAATCGTTACGAAGGTAGCGTATTTCCCCTGCACTGAGATGGGGTTCTGCTTGGCGGTTTGGGTGATTCGCACGCAGGGTGGAATTTTACGGTATCGCGCTATAGAATTGGGATTTGTGGTGTGTTCTCGTAGCCGAATGGCGGTATCGTTTCGAGTTTCGTCATAAGAAGGCGGAAAGACGATTCCTGACATTCGAATGTGTGGACGAAGCCTCCCAAACTAACTGATTGGGAAAAGGTATTGACTAGAAGAGGAGCATCTGCTGAATGGACGCAATCGATCGTCAAATAATCGCTGCATTGAATGAAGATGGCCGGTTGGCCAATTCGAAGATCGCAAAAAAGGTGAAGGTCAGCGAAGGGACAGTGCGGCGAAGATTAAAGAAACTCACGAACGACGAGACGATCAACATTGTGATGATCCAAGATCCGCAGAAGGCGGGTTATCAGTCAGAGGTTCTGATCGGGATGCAAGTCGAACCCGACATGTTGGAAGAGGTTGCGGAGAGGATGGCGGAGTTCGAGTACACGACATTGGTAAGTATCACCACCGGCACGTACGACGTTTTCGCGTGGGCGACGTTGCCCAACGCCGAGAAACTTGGCGAATTCATCCGAGACCATGTTGGGAAGACACCGGGCGTGCAGAGGACAGAGACGTTCGTGTCTCTAGGTGTGAGGAAGCGGAGCTACAGCCTCCCGGTTGTGAGCTGATCCCGTTCCGCTCCGACTAGATCAGGAAGTTAGATAATAGACGGAATGGACACTCCGTCAATCGCACGGCCCACTGACGTTAAACGGTCGCTGCCTGTCACCGTCGGTCCTTCGCTATTCGATTGGGTTTTCCCAGAAGCGAAGGTTGTGCATCGCATAGCCGCCGTTGTTGCTCTGGTTGCGCTGATAGTGGTGTGCAGCAAGATCCGGTTTTATCTTCCTGGTAACCCAACGCCCTTAACGTTGCAGACGTTTGCGATATTGACAGCTGCCGGTGTGATGGGATTTCGTTGGGGTTTGGTGACCGTCGTCGGTTATCTGCTGATCGGGATGTTGGGATTCTTGGCGTTTGCAAATCAGCCTTGGGGATTCACAACCCCGGCTGAAGCCTGGGTGTACGTGACTGGTGTGACTGGTGGTTACCTCATCGGGTTTCTGCTTGCGGCAGGGATTGCTGGCGCGCTCAGTCAGTACGGTTTTGATCGGGCCAACTCGCTTTGGGCGAACGTTTTGGCGGGGATCGCGGTGTATTTGCCGGCGTTGGTATGGCTGGCGCTGGGGGATTTTGGATGGCCTGCCGAGGGCAAGTTGTTGATGGATGGGATGTACATCTACTTACCCGGCGACTTCTTGAAAGTGGTCGGGGCTTCCGTGCTGTTGACCGGACTCTGGCGATTTGCCGACAATAGACGGTCTGGTCGGGAATAGAGAGACGCTCGATCTCGATGTTCCTGTCCGGACGAAGTCTGCAACAGTTGCGACAGCATCGAAGATTCACCGGGCGGTCAATCCTAATTCGCTTCTTCATGCCGTCGCGCATGACGAATACATGACAACACCGTAGGAAATCACATGTACAAAGACACAGATTGCGGCGCGCCGAGGGCATCTGACATCGGCAAGGAGATCATGGTTGCGGGATGGGTCCATCGGCGACGGGACCATGGGAACTTGATCTTCGTAGATCTGCGCGATCGGACAGGGCTGTTGCAGGTTGTTTTTAACCCTGAAGTGGCACCTGAAGCACATAGCTTGGCAGAAGGTATGCGAAGCGAATGGGTGATACAGGCCACCGGCAAGATTCGGGCAAGGCTACCGGGTGCAGCGAACCCGAACTTGGACACTGGCGAAGTTGAGTTGATCGTCAGCGATTCTCAGGTGCTTAACCGCTCCTTGACGCCGCCTTTCGAGGTGGAAGACGATACTGATGCGGATGAATCGACGCGGATGGCGAACCGATTCATCGATATTCGTCGCCCTGAGATGTTGAGCCGATTGCAACTTCGACATCGAGTGACGCATCTGATTTGGGATCATCTGACAGAGAACGGGTTTACTCAAGTTGAGACTCCGATCTTGATCAAATCGACGCCCGAAGGGGCGCGAGACTACGTTGTCCCGTCCAGAGTGCGACCGGGTGCGTTTTACGCTTTGCCGCAATCGCCGCAGCAGATGAAGCAAATGTTGATGGTCTGTGGCGTTGAGCGTTATTTTCAGATCGCGCGATGTTTCCGCGACGAGGACCTGCGTGCCGACCGTCAACCTGAGCACACGCAACTCGACCTCGAGATGAGTTTCGTGCACCAAGGAGATGTGATGGGTTTGGTGGAGGGTCTCTATGCGAGGATCGTCAGTGAAACCCGCCCGGACGCCAAGTTGGGGACTCCGTTCACCAAGCTGTCATACGATGAGGCGATCGAACGTTACGGGTCGGACAAGCCTGACACGCGGTTCGGACTTGAGATGTGCACAATCACTGAGATTGCCGCTAAGTCGGAGGCGCGGGTCTTCCAGGCTGTGGCAGGATCTGGCGGTACTATCCGGGCGTTTTCAGCACCGGGATGTGCCGATTACACGCGTCGGCAAACGGACCAGCTGATTGACGTGGCTCGTGCGGCTGGAGCACAGGGTTTGGTCTACATCGCTATTGACAAATCGGCGGCGGCGATTGACGAGATCGAGGATGGGCACATTCGCTCGCCGTTGAAGAACTACATGTCGGTGGAGATTGTCAAAGAGATCGCCACGGCCGCGGATGCTTCGCCGGGAGATTTGGTTTTGATCGTGGCTGGGACGCAGGCGATAGCGAACAACGCGTTGTCTGCCTTGCGGACTGAGATGGCTGAGCGATTGGAGTTGATCGATCCGGATGAGTTCAAATTTGCGTGGGTGTATGACTTCCCGCTATTCGAATGGGATGAAGAGTCCCAATCGTGGGCTCCGGCGCACCACGTCTTTTCCGCGCCCAAGCAGGAGCATATCCAATACATCGAGAGCGATCCAGGGAGGGTATATGCTGACCTGTTCGACTTGACGTGCAACGGCGTTGAGTTGGGGAGCGGGAGCATCCGAATCCACGACCCAGAAGTGCAGATGAAGGTGTTCAATGTGATCGGTTATCCCGACCACGAGATCGAGGATCGGTTCGGGCATCTTCTGAAGGCGTTTCGGTACGGTGCACCGCCGCACGGTGGGATGGGGCTTGGCTTAGACAGGATCACTGCGATGCTCGCTGGCCAGTCGAACATCAGGGAGGTTATTGCGTTTCCCAAGACGCAGTCGGCATGGGACCCGCTGTTCGATGCGCCATCAGCCATTGCTGATGATCAGTTAGATGAGTTGCATATCGCGGTCAACGTCGAAGACTGATCAATGCGCTGATTCGATGCTTGAAATGTTCGCCCGAATCGTCCTTTCAGCGGGGTGAAGCGGGCGATAGGTTAAAATTGAAAGTGTCGCAGTGCCTCGAATCAGCGCAAAAACGACCGTTGCGCGCGTCCCGTGACTGGTCGCAACTTGCAACAGCGACACGAAAGAGTTGGGATTGAACGTTTCACAAGAAGCCTCGGATAATGGCGAGATAGTGCTCCGTTTGGAGGTGGATTCGGAACGTGTCGGGCGCCATATGAATGCGGCAGTAAGGCGCGTTAGCCAACGTGTCAATATCCCCGGATTTCGAAAAGGCAAGGCTCCTAGGGCTATATTGCAGAATTTCGTTGGCAAAGAGTATCTAGTTGAAGAGGCGATGGAGTCTCTGGTACCGGAGGCGGTCGGTGAGGCTGTAAGAGAACAGGAATTAGCTCCTTTCGCACCGCCAAGGGTTGATAACGTTGAGCAGACGGAACCTACTGTGACCATCGTTGCGACGGTGCCGCTGCGACCAGAGGTGGTGTTGGGTGATTATCAATCGATTCGCTACGATGAGCAGCCGGAAGAGGTGAATGATGATGCAGTGGATGCGTTGTTGATGCAGTTGCGTAGGTCTCAGGCTTATTCGCTTACTGCGGAACGCGCGGCGGATGAGAACGACATCGTCACGTTAGATCTGAAGGTGACGGCTGATGATGAATTGGTTTGGGATTTCGAGGATCGTCAATTTCAGCTCAACCTAGACCTTGAGACGTACGGCGAGGTGTTCGTCGGATTGCATCAAGGCATTATCGGGATGTCTGTCGGCGACGAGAAGGAGTTCTCGTTTGAGGTATCAGAGGACAACGAGTCTCCTCAATTCGCAGGTAAGACGATACAAGTAAACGCTCATGTAAAGGACGTGCAAGAGGAGGTTCTGCCGGCGCTTGACGACGCTTTGGCGTCGTCGGTTGGGTTGCCGGAAGTGGAAACGGTCGAGCAGTTGACGACGCACATTCGCAGTCAACTTGAGGAACGCGCTGAGCAAACTTTTGTCAACGGGATCCAGAATCGATTGATGGCAGAGGTGGTTGAAGGCAGCGAATTTACGATTTCTCCGATCATCGTAGATCACGAAAGTCAGCACGTCCTAGAGCGGTACGTGCAGCAGCGGCGTTCAGTTGCGGCGCGGACCGGTCAACAGTTCAACGTTGAGGATTTGACTGAGGAGGATGTCAACGAGGCGAAAGAGATCGCGGAGCGGGAGATTAAGAATTCCTTGGTTGTTCAGAGTTTGGTCGAAGCTGAGAACCTGGAAATCTCCGAGGACGATGTAACTAAAGAGATCGAACTTGCCAATGAGAACGCGGTTTCTGAAGAACAGAAGCTAGAGGACAACGAAGAAACCCGAGAATCGGTGATTAGCTTCTTGAAGCGTCGGCGGACGATTGAGCGGGTTGTCAATATGGCTCGCGGGCAGTCTGAGGACGCTTCGGCCGCAATGGCGGCAGGATAATCGACTCCGCAGCCCAGCCTTCCACTAAAACTCGAACCAACACCAATACGGAGAACAATACAGATGGCACAACTTGAGACACCGCAAAGCCTGATCCCGATGGTGATTGAGACCGGAGCACGAGGCGAACGTGCATACGACATCTATTCGTTGCTGTTGAAGGAACGGATCATCTTTTTGGGGACTCCGATCAATTCTCAGGTAGCGAACACGATCGTCGCTCAACTGCTGTATCTGGCGGCAGATGACCCCGAACGCGACATCAACATGTACATAAACTCGCCGGGCGGTTCGGTGTATGACGGAATGGCGATTTACGACACGATGCAACTCGTGACTTGCGAAGTGTCAACGATTTCGGTCGGTTTGTGTGCCAGTTTCGGGACTGTGTTGCTGGCTGCGGGGGCGCATGGCAAGAGGTACGCCCTGCCCAACTCGACGATCATGATGCATCAGCCGTGGAGCGGGATGCAGGGACAGGCGTCAGACATCGAAATCCATGCGAGGGAGACCCTCCGTATTCAAGACAGGCTGCGTCAGATCATCGCTGACCATACCGGTCAGCCATATGAGCAGGTGGCAAGGGACAGCGATCGCGACTTTTGGATGACGGCAGAACAGGCTGTAGAGTATGGGTTGGTTGACCAAGTTCATGTGACCACTGAAAACCCAAGAGACGCTAGAATTCTACAAGCGGGGGCTGCGTAGCCTCACGGGCCGTGGACGTCGAAACAGAAGGATTAGGCCAATCGAAGACGGATCGAGCGAATGAACGGCAGCGGCGATAGAAATTCTATCCAGCGAGGACGGGTGCAGAAGCGGTGCTCGTTCTGCAAGAAGCAACAGCAAGAGATTCGTATGCTGATTGCTGGCCCGAACAGTATTTTCATTTGTGACGAATGCGTTGAACGTTGTCGGGGGATAATCCGTCAAGCGACACAAGCGCCGCGCTCCGACGCTCCCGAGACTAAGCCGACGAACGTCTACCCATCTAAACCCGTTGATGTCTATGAGCAGCTTCAGCAGTTCGTCATCGGCCAGGAGCAGGCAAAAAAGGTTCTCAGCGTAGGGGTTTACAACCACTACAAACGCCTTTTGGCAAGTCAACAGAACGGTGCTGACGATGATGTGGAGCTTGAAAAAACCAACATAATGTTGGTTGGTCCGCCTGGTTGTGGCAAGACCTATCTCGCGCAGGTCCTAGCGCAAATATTGAAGGTGCCGTTCGCCATTGTTGATGCGACCTCGATCACCGAGGCCGGATACGTTGGCGAGGACGTCGAGAATATCCTTCTTCGGCTCTTGCAAGCGGCTGGGGGTGATGTTGCGCGGGCGGAGCGAGGAATCATTTACATCGATGAGATTGACAAGATCGCTCGCAAGGACGTGAATCCGTCCATTACACGGGATGTTTCAGGTGAAGGGGTACAGCAGGCGTTGCTGAAGATACTTGAGGGCAACGTTGTCAATGTGCCGCCGCACGGTGGGCGTAAGCATCCCCATCAGGAGTTCATTCAGATCAACACTGAGAACATCCTGTTCGTCTTGGGCGGGGCGTTCGATGGAATCGATCAGATCATACGCAAACGCGAGAGACGGTCTAGGGAAGGGAGCGGCATCGGCTTCAGAACGAATGCAATCGTCGATGCATACGCTTCATTGCCACAGAGACATAACGGCGATGGCCGTGACCTTACAGACGTTATCCCGGAGGATCTGCGGAACTACGGATTCATACCGGAGTTCATAGGTAGGATACCGGTGGTCGTAGGATTGTCGGATCTGACGCTCGATCAGATGGTGCAGGTGTTGGTTGAGCCCAAGAACTCAATCGTTTCTCAGTACGAGAAGTTGCTGGGGCTCGACGATGTGAATCTCGAGTTCACGAAAGATGCACTGGCATCTATCGCAGAATATGCTCAGGCTCGAGGGATGGGCGCTCGTGGCCTGCGTGCAATCGTGGAGGATGTGTTGATGGACGCGATGTATGCGTTGCCGTCTTTCCCAGACGCCTCGAAGTGCATCGTTACGAAAGAGACCATCATTAATGGTGCGCAACCGACCATCATCGATGCTCAAGGCAATTCGATAGACACCGAAGGTGTAACGACGGTGTCGCAAGCGGCGTGATGAAGCGCGGGGCGAAACCCGCGGATTCGCCATCGGCCGGTCATCCAATGACGATTCAAGTAACAATCAATGGCCGCAGTCTCGAAATAGCCGAGACGATCACGATTGCGTCATATCTGGAAGAGAAGGGTTTATTGGGGCGTCGTTTGGCGGTGGCTCACAACGGTAGCGTTGTGACTAGCGGTCGTTATGACGAGGTGACGATTGACGATGGGGATACAGTCGAGATCGTGCGTCCTGTGGGTGGCGGATAGGCCCCTACACCCCCTCACGCTTAGCATGAGGGGGTGTAGGGGCCTAGGTCCATTCTCGAAGTCTATTCGACGACGCAGACGGCGCCAGTCGCGGTGTCTCCCGAGAACTCTGAGCGGTAACGGTGGCATCCGACGACTTCGAAGGTGTGCGAGCCGCTTC
>CAZMBB010000037.1:0-23121 GCA_964564575.1 uncultured Dehalococcoidales bacterium | reverse complement strand
ACCCCTATCGTCTGTTACTCTCTCTGACGAGACAGTCCTTAAACGGAAGGAAGGTGGGGACGACGTCAGGTCATCATGACCCTTACGCCTAGGGCTACACACACGCTACAATGGCCGGCACAAACGGCTGCGATACCGCGAGGTTGAGCTAATCCGATAAAACCGGTCCCAGTTGGGATTGAAGGCTGAAACTCGCCTTCATGAACGTGGAGTTGCTAGTAACCGCAGGTCAGCACACTGCGGTGAATACGTTCCCGGGGATTGTACACACCGCCCGTCACGTCATGGAAGTCGGTAACACTTGAAGTCGCTGGGCTAACCGCAAGGAGGCAGGCGCCGAGGGTGGGACTGGTGACTGGGACTAAGTCGTAACAAGGTAGCTGTACCGGAAGGTGCGGCTGGATCACCTCCTTTCTAAGGAGTGCTAGCCCACTTTTCATTACGACAGGAAAGTGGCAACAGTACTACCCAAATTAACCGTTCAACCGCATCCAAAAACGCAACCGATTCGAGCGAGATTCCCAAACCCGATCGTCAGCATCCGACTACCAAGTCCGATCCTGGCAAAAACGATACGGGCGAGTGGCAAGGGGCTCGTCGGAAACGTCCAAGATGCCGCCTAGACCATGGTTGAACGTTCCAAACGGCCTTTCCCGGATCAGGCCGCAAAAATAAATCCGGAACCAAACCAAGGACCACGACGTCTGTTCAATCCGCTCTTCAGCTGTCAAGCACAAAAAAGCGTGAGCCAACCAGCTCACGCTTTTTCGTCTCTAGCCCAATCCCCAAGTGGACACAATTCATGACTAGCCACATATAATGACCATATGAGGAGATTGAAGCATGAAAACCATCGGAGCCGCCAAATTCAAAGAACAATGCCTCGCACTGATGGATCAACTCGACCACGAAGGCATCGTCATCACCAAACGAGGAAAACCAGTAGCCCGACTAGTCCGCTATGAGAAAAACCACGGTCACCTAATCGGCAGTCTCAAAGACGAAATCAAAGTTCACGGTGACATCTTCAGCACCGGAATCAAGTGGGAAGCCAGCGACTGGGACCCGGATGCTGAATCTTGACACCAACATCTTGATCTGTTCCTTGACAGATCAACTCCGATCAGACGAACGGAACCTGTTAGAGCAACATGAATGGGCAATATCACCCATAGTCTTGTGGGAGATCGCCAAACTGATCCAATTGAATCGAGTCAGTTTGGATTTGGACGCCCCTAAGGTAGTGCGCCAGATCGGACAACTGGAAATCCTACCGATCGACCTAAGAGTGGCTAAGGCATCAACTCAACTCGATTTCCGCAGCGACCCCGCCTACGAATTGATCGCAGCCACTAGCATCGTGTACGGAGTGCCTCTAGTCACCCGTGACCGAGTAATCCGACAATCAAAGCTGGTGCCCCTAGCAACGTGACGTACCGCCGCATCCCCATTACCTTGTTCCTCGCTCTTTCGATCGTGTTAGTAACGGCAAGCACGATCCTGTTTGCCGGATGCACCACTACCGACGAACCCACAGCGCCCCAACCAACCGTGGAAATTGATCGCGGCCCGACCATCTACGATGGCGAAGAATCATTCCAAATCCGCTGCGCAGTCTGCCACGGCCAACTCGCCGACGGCACCGCCACCGGCCCTCCCCTAGTCAACCGCCTCTACGAAATCGGACACCACCCCAACTTCTCCTTCCACAACGCCGTCAACAAAGGAGTCACCGCCCACCACTGGAACTTCGGCGACATGCCACCAATACCCAACGTCCCGCCCGAAGAAATCGACGCCATCATCTGCCACGTCCGCAACCTCCAACGCGCCGAAGGCATCGCCGCCGGCCAACCCTGTTAACTCACGAAAGACACGCTTCAGTCGAACATTGCGCGCCAGACGGAGTCGTCATGCCCGCGCTTGCTCGCATAGTCAAAGAAGTAGTACTGCTGACGCGACGGTACAGTTGGATCGGGCGCGTAGCGATGCCGCCACTTAGGTAACTCGTTCGCATACCGTTCCTCGGCACGAGACATCGCATCCTCGTCCATCTCCACGCCCAATCCCGGACCTGAGGGCGGTGTCAAAGCACCGTCTTCGTAGGTGAAGGGTTCGGTAATAATGTCTTCGGAGGGTGGGAGGAGTTTGGTGTAGGCGGAGTCGACGGGCCAGATGAAGTTGGGGGTTGCAGTTACGAGATGGAGTTGGGCTGCTGTGGCAATACCCGTCTCGCCGGGTGATGAGTGGCATGAGACTTTGAGGCCGCCTGCTTCGGAGATGGCGGCGCAGCGTTGGGTTTCGAGGAAGCCGCCATTGATGACTACGTCGAGGTGGATGGCGTCGCAGGCTCGTTGGATGATGAGTTCGAGGATCTGCTCTTTGGTGGTTCGGGCTGGTCCGTCGCAGAGGATAGGGATGTCGGTGTGGCGACTTACTTCGGCGAGGGCCCTGACGCTTGTGGAGTCGACGGGCTCTTCGACGTGGGAGGGATCGTAGGTCTCCATTTTTCGGAGCATTCGGATGGCTTCGAGTTGGGAGTATGAGCCGTTGCAGTCGTAGCCAAGTTCGATGCGAGGACCAGCGGCTTCGCGGGCGGCAGCTACGCATTCGATGTCAAATTCGGGATTCAGTCCGATCTTGATTTTGAAGGATTTGAATCCGAGGGCAACTGCACGTTTAACCTCGTCGGCAACTTTGTCCGGCGGTTTGGCACCCATCCAGTATCGGGCCTCGACGCGATCGCGGTATTTACCTCCGATGAGGTTGTAGATGGGTTGGTTGGCGGCCTTGCCAACGATGTCCCATAGGGCTTGGTCGATGGATCCGGTGATGTTGAGGGCGGAGGATGCGCTGGTATCTAGGAGGTGGCCGATCTTGGTGGTGACTTGGCCGGTGAGGTTCATGCCGCGTTCGATCGAGTTGATGTCGTGCGGATCGCGGCCGATTAGGCGAGACTTGATCTGCTCGAATAGTCGTTGGTCCCCACCAGCTCCGATGCTGGTTTCGCCAAGGCCGATGATCCCTTCGTCGGTATCGATGAAAATGATGGTCTTGATGGCGGCGAAGCGGGAGCCGTACCACATGGTTACGGGCTCGTGCTTGCCCAGCGTCGAGAGCGGGATGCAGATATTGCGGGTACGGATGTCGGTGATCTTCATGAATGATCACTCGTGACCGCTGAAATGGGGCATGACATCTTCGGCGAAGCGATGCATCTGTTCGAGGGTGGCGGATTCTGGCATTCCCATCCCGGTAATGCCGATGTTGACTTCTTGGAGGCCGGGGTAGTGCTCTTGGACTTCGAGGAGTTTTTCGGTTACAAGGTCGGCGGGGCCGGCGAAGAAGCCTCCGGAATCAACATCTTGGTCGATGGTTGGGAGATCAGCGGTTAAGAGTTGCGATGGGTCGTTGGAGTTGATGGCGGCGACTTGGGCGTCAGAGAGGCCACGGACGAAGCCCAGGGGGCCGAACATTTTGACGCGCTCTTCAGCCCAGAGTCGGGATTCTTCGATGGCTTGTTCGGTGGTGTCGGCGATGTATACAGAGAAGGAGATGATGAGGTCACCGCCGAGCTCGAGTTCGCGTCCGTGTTCGGCTTGGACCTCTTGCCATTTGTGAACCACTTGGTCGGAGGCTCCGCCAGGTGCAGCTCCTCCGCCGATCATGCCCTTTATGCCGTATTTGGCCATGAAGTTGAGACCGCGTTCGGAGGCGGAGACGACGGGTTGCCACCATTCGACCGGATATTTTGGTCGGGGAACGAGGGTGATTTCTTCTAGTTCGTAGCCGCGGTAGGGGACGGCCGGGGGGATGTCATAGTGTTTTCCGTGGTGGGAGAAGGAACGCTCGTTGAACGCTTTCCACATGACTTCGACTTGTTCTTCGAAGAGTTCACGGTTGGCATCTTGGTCGATGATGGGATTTCCGAAGACTTCGACTTCTCGAGAGTGGTAGCCTCGGCCAATGCCGAATCGGACGCGTCCGTTTGTGAGGATGTCCGCCGTGGCGTAGTCTTCGGCGAGGCGTAGGGGATGCCACATAGGGTTGATGTTGAAGCCGCAACCGAAGCGGAGGTCCTTGGTTAGGTGGGCGAGATGTACGAAGAGCATCAGTAGATTCGGAATGCACTCGTAGCCTTCGCGTTGGAAGTGGTGTTCGGCGCCCCAGAAGGTGTCGAACCCAAGTTTGTCCATCATTTTGGCGAAGGATGCGGACTTGTCGAAGACGGTTGCAAGTTGTTCGTCTGGCAACCACCGTTCATTTGCGGGGGTGCCAGCGTAACCGATGTCGTCCATGTCGACGCAACCGGCGTATAGGACTCCGAATTTGTTGATCATGATGTTGGGATTATCGCATAGGGCTTGTCTGGGGTGTTGGTTCAGGGCGGCTTCGCCGCCACCACCTTGGATATCCCCCGCTCGCATCGCAGGGCAGGTTTGAAACCTGCTTCTACCGTCCCTTTCGTCTCACGAAAAGGGCGTGTTGTGACGGTAGCCTCAGTCTGCGTGAAATCAGCCTGGGCGATAGTAACGGCGGGTAGGTCTTGCGCTTGATGGTGCGTCCCATGTCATGGGATCGAGCGCAAACGTGTCAAGTTCTTCGTTGCGGGTTCTTTGGGTCTGGGTGAGTCGATCTGACATCCGGACATCGGAGCCGGCGGGTGTACGGTCGAAGACGAATGTTTCGGAACCAATCTGGAATTCTTCGCCGTCTGGGATGGAGGTTTTACCGGCTTGAAGGGGTTCGCCACCGACCATTACGTTTAGGAGACCGTCGGAGTCGGGTCGGTAGCTGATGGCAATACCTCTCACAGCGAAGATGAAGCGCCCGCCGTGGAGGGGAATGCCTGGCATAGCAGCTGCTGGGACGATGGGCTTGTTCATGAGTCGATCCCATGCCGACCCACGGTAGTCGCGGAAGTTAGCTACCAACTCACGTTCGCGGTTTGAGCTCACTCGATAAAGATTGCCGAAGGGACTGGATTGCAGCAATGCTCTCAACCAGAGGAGGATGAAGATGAAAAGTACGAATGCGACCACCCCTATACCTGCATATAGGAGTAGCGGCGTTGGCGTGCTCAGCTGGAAGTCTTGAGTCGCGGATGTTGCCTCGGCGACGAAGTCTCTGCCGAGGTGGGTGCTCCTCAAGGTTGCGGCGAATTCGTACTGCCCGTCCATGGGTAAGACACCGAAAACGCGCAGTTGATAGACCTTTTCTTCGATGACCTCGATGGGTTCCAACTCAATTTCGACCATCGAACCGTCGGCAACATTGAGTATCGAGACTTCGATGTCGTCCTGTGCGACCAAGTATGCGGCGTTGTCGAATTTGAGGTCTACGGTGGCTAGGTGGGAGCTTGCTCCTTTGTTTACGGAACCGTCGCCTTGGATTGCGACCTCGATAGTGGGGAATGGTTCGACGACGAAGGAGCCACTACCGTCGATAGTTGTCGCGAGGTTCGGCCATCTCATGCTGAGTGTGACTTCGCTGACACCGATGGCGTCTTGGGCGGCAACAGTGCTGGAGAAGACACCATCTTCCGAGAACAGGTCGCCGTCTTCGCCCAAGTCATTCAGGACATAGGAGTGCTCGGAACCGTCTGGTCCGGTGATGACAGCGTCGACCATTGCTGATGCGTCGATCAACGGGAGGTCACCCGATAGTGCGTTGGCCTCCAAGACGAACGACTCGGCTGATGGGAAAGGTGACTGGGGCGGCATGACAATGCTTAGGTCGTTTATCACGTCGCTGTACATGGTCAATTGACCAGAGCCAGCGGAGGAACGCAACGCCCAGAAGCCTGGTTGCGGATTCCTGACGGTGAAGAACTTCATACCGGAGATCGCAAATGCGTTCACCGATCCGACTGTATCGGATATCTCCTGCCCATTGGGTTGTCGGATGACGTTGATTGTTTCGGGGTCCTCAAAGGAGAAACCTGCGACTAGGTAGGACGAATGGGGAGGGACGCCGATGTCGATGGTCTCGCCAGCAGCATTAGTGTTTTCGGTCTGGAGCGATGGGGTCAGAGTGACGCCGAGCTCTCCGTTAATGAACTCGATAACACCATCTAGGAAACCCAAGTCGTATGGTGTTCCACCGCCCGCGTCACTGACAGCCGCTAGGACATCGCGGTCGGGTGCTGGTGTTGTGGCCAATGAGATCGTGCTGATCGTGACGCCTTGGGCAGAAAGGTCAGCGGCGAGGTCTTCGAGGCCCCGGACTCCTGTGGATTCGTGGAATGTGAAGTTGCCTGCGGAGAGTATGAACAGTTTTCCGGGAACTCCCAATTGTTCAATGAATGAGGCATAGCTTTCGAGCATTTCGGAGAGGTCAGCCGGTGTATCTGCGGCATCGGACCTCATACGGTCGGACGATTCGTCGATTGCGGCTTTGGCGAGGTCGCTGGTGGCGAATGTCTCGGGTTCTACGGCATGGTCGGAGTATCGACCGACCAGGATCAGTCCCTCGTCAATGTTGGATAAGACCATCTTGGCGGCTAGATCGGCGGCTTCGATGTCGGATGGGTCAAGGAGGGAGGTGTCGTAAGCGACTAAGGTGAAACCGACTCCGCTGGACTGGTTGACTTGGGCTTGGATCGCGTTGGTATCGGGCCATCCCCAGACAGCGTACGTTGCCACAATAACGAAGGCGAACAGTGTTAACGAGGCGCGTCTTGGAAGTGTGCTGATCATGTCTATTTGCGGCGGATCGGATTTGAGCCGACGTATCGACTGCTCAACGTTCTGATTTTACTGGAATCGACTTCCCTGCTCTGTTGAACCGTTAACCACACGTTGATACGAACCAATTAACCCTACGGTTGACATACCTTGACCGAAATGTGCAAGAATCAACCCTTGACACGACGCCGTTGGAATACTGTTTCCCAACTTGAGCATCACTAAACGACCAGAGTCATACCCGAAAGGTCGAGATGAAGATCACCGGCATATCCTCTACGCTCTTCCAACACACAATGCCTCGCCGCATGGGCGACGCAAACTCCCCCATGGGCCGCGCAATCGCCAGCGGATGCCTCATCGAGCTTCACACCGACACAGAGCTCACCGGCATCACAACCGGCGGCGGAGCCGCAATCGGAATCATCAACTCCCTCGTTGAAGGCGTCCTCATCGGACAAGACCCGCGACGTGTCACCGGCCTGTGGCAGCGCATGGTCAACAAGCACTTCAAAGGCGGACACGACGGTATCGCAAACGACGCCATATCCGCTCTCGACATCGCACTCTGGGACCTCAAAGCCAAATACAACGACGAACCCCTCTGGAAAACCCTCGGCGGTGTCAAACAGCCCATCAATGCATACGCCAGCGGATTGGACATGCCTCTCTCCGATCAAGAGATCTTCGGCTTCTACCGCGGGATGGCCGAGAAATATGGTTTCAAAGATGGAAAGCTCAAGGTCGGTCTTGACCAAGACTTCGACCTCAACCGCATCGGCCTCATGAAAGACGCTCTCAGCATCAACACCGACGAACCCGGTCTCATGGTCGATGCCAACGAATACTGGTCCCCCAAACAAGCCATCCGCAAAGTTCGCGAGATGGAAGAACAATACGATCTGATGTGGATCGAGGAACCCGCACGACGCTGGGACTTCCTCGGACTGAGACGCATCTGCGACGCCGTCCGAACCCCTGTCTGCGCCGGCGAGAACCTCGACACCCTTGGCGACTTTCTCCCTTACTTCCACAACCGGTCCGCAGACATCATCCAAGTCGGATCAGGTATGACAGGCATCACCTGTGCCCTACAGATCGCCGATGCCGCATACGGATTCAATCTGCCAGTAACCCTCGGCGGCTCAGCAGGACATCACCACGCACACCTCGCAACCGTCATCCCTAACTACATCACCATCGAAGTGGGAAACGCCGAACCCGACAACAAAGTCGCTTCCCACGACATCACCTTCAAAAACGGGAAAGCCATCCTCGGTGACAAACCTGGCCTTGGCATCGAAATCAACCACGAAGAGCTGGAAAAGGCCAAAGTCGACAGAATCCCGCCAGGTGCCGGTCCAAGCCCATTCGGACGCCGCCCTGGCGCTGGACTCTATGAAGTCCCACCCACTGAAGAAGAGAGGGGCGAAGCCGTCCGCGGCATTACTGGACAATCCGAAGGACGACACGCCTACTGATCCTACGTCCCGCATGCGGTGCCCACTTACCCAAACCCGAAACGAGATTTCCCAACAATGAAAATCACTGGATACCGAGTAGAACAATACGAGATGAAGATGGACCGCCCTATCGGCGACGCCAACGGCGTTGTCGGAGAGGACATCTCTGGCGGCTCCGTTCTCTGGATCGAGACCGACGAGGGCATCACTGGCGTCGCCCCGATGGGCAACCCTGCAGTCAGTCGCCTCTTCCATCTCATTGAGGGCGAAGATCCTAGATCCGTCATAGGACTTTGGCAACGAACGGTCGACTTCGTCTTCAAAGGTGGAAACGAAGGCGAGATGAACGCCGCTATCAACGCCATCGATGTCGCTCTCTGGGACCTCAAAGCAAAGATCAACGATGAACCCCTCTGGCAGACCTTCGGCGCACGCGAAGGCATCACAAAGGCATACGCCAGCGGCATCGACCTCTGCCTCGACGACGACGAAATATTCGCTTTCTACCGACGCATGGCGGAACGTGGCGTCGACTCTGGCAAGCTCAAAGTCGGACTCGACATTAAGGCCGACCTCAGACGACTCGGCATCATGCAGGAAGCACTCAGCATCGCCGCCGACCGTCCCCGTCTCCTTATTGACAGCAACGAATACTGGTCCGCAAAAGAAGCAATCATCCGTATCCAGCGAATCGAAGAAGATTTCGACATCACATGGGCCGAAGAACCTGCACGCCGTTGGGACTTCGACGGACTCCGACAAGTCTCCCGAAACATCAAAGCCGCCGTAGCATCCGGCGAAAACCTCAACCACATCGGCGATTTCTACGGACTCGTCTCACAACAAGCTGTAGACGTCGTAAACATCGCCGGCAGCCACAGCGGATTCACCGGATGCAAGCAAATAGCCAACCTCTGCTACGCATACGAACTACCAGTGACGATGATGAACTGTCAGGCTAACTATGCGGCACACCTTGCTGCCGCCCTGCCCAACCACATGATGATGGAAGTGGTAGACCCGGGCCGAGAGCAATGCATCAACTTCAACCACACCATCGAAGGCGGATTCATTCACCTTTCCAACGAGCCCGGACTAGGCATCACGATTGATGAAGAGGCGTTAGTGGATCTCCAAGCTAACCCGCCTGAGCCGGAACGGCGACGGCGCAATCCGTTCCCGAGGCGCGAAGGGGCCGGGCGGTTTATAGTGCCGCCGAGTAAAGAAGAGGCACCTTGGTTAGTAGATTGAAATCCTGATCGTTCAGGTCACTGACGGTACGAAGTTGGAGTGAAAGAAGAGATCACCCCTTGATTCGGTATTCGATCATCAGTCTGACGAATCGTCCTTCAACAGATACCCCCCAGTTGCACCCATGACGACGATCAACATCACATCCACCACTACCCACACCACATCGTGCATCACCTCTACTCCGACGTCTTTCGCACCATTGACCAGCACATTCAGCCAGTTGAACAGGAACAACGCAGCTAGCACCATCGTCGCGAAGTAAAGCATGTTCGATTCCAGATACTCACGCGTTATCCCATCATCCCCACTAGCGTCGCTATTCCGTTTCCGCTCCAGGTTGAAGTAGAAAGCAAGCGCGATCGCTACTAGCGAGACGTAGTTCACAACACCCCAAACCGCTCCGGAGTCGTACAACCTCCATGCAATGAACTGCACGGCGATCACAATCGAGACCAGAATCAGCAACGCTCCGATTATCCGCTTAATTCCATCCATCTTTTAAGCCCTCCTTTGGCCTGTTCCACTGCGCAACAGGTAGCGTCCCACAAAGAGATTGACCACCACGAACAGCACGTCGATCCCGTACCACATCAGCAGTCGGAACTCATACGGCGGTTTTTCTGCCGAGTCGAATACCTGAGAACTGAAGAACAACCGGAAAAAGAGCAAGAACAATACCAAAGTGGCTATCAGCATCACCTTGGCACCCCAATCAGACCGATCCTCGGTTTCTCGCACTCGGATCACTGCGAAGATCAATGCAGGAATGCATCCAACAGCCATCAAGATGCTGACCATATCCCAGACTGTTCCATTCACATCACCCTCGTACATCGGAGAGGCCAAGAACTGCAACGCCACCAGCAACGCCAACGCGATGTGGATGTAACCGAATATCTTTCTGATGCCATGCATAAATTGCTGTTTTCTCCGTTAATCGCCGGAACTTGATCCGCTGCTCCGCAAGAGATAACTGCCGACGATCCAGTTGACGATTGGGAAACCGACGTCGATGATGATCCAGACTATTGAACGATGATCGCCTAGTTCGTCGTCCGCATCTTTGAAGACCGTCCATGCGAACCACTGCTCGAAGTAGAGGAGGAACAACGCCGCGGCGGCGATCAACATCGTTGTAGCACCGATCCATTCAGCCAAGTCTGACCGGTCTGCCTCTCGTGATCTCAGATAGCTGAACACCAGTGCAGCGATCACACCGACCGCCATGAGGTAGTTCAGTACGCCCCATACAGACCCGACCGCATCGTCTGCATAGATCTCACTTGCTAGGAACTGGACCGCGACGAGGGAGCCCAGCACGATGTGGATATAGCCGAACAACCTCTTGATTGTGATCACCTCTCTACCTCCTTTCCGACAATTCGGTCACCTAGGCTGACTGCCACGAATTTCGCGACAGTGTCCCGTACGCTGTAGATCAATACATGTGGGGTTGGAGCGATGACGCAATGATCATCTCGATGTCTTGGATGGCCTGTGTCATAGCCTGTCCAATCAGGTCAAGGCGCTTGACTTGCTCGATTCTGGGGGTTACACGCTCTACCTCTTCGGAGCTCAAAATGCTTCTGAAGATTCCACAGGCATCGGCTAGGTTGATGATGACGATATCTCTTGGGTCGGGTATTTCGTCGCTGAAAAGGACCCCCATTATGCGGAGCTTGACTTCGCGTTGGGCTTCGCCATCGATTGTGGGATACCGGCGGGATTTGAAGACCCACATGAAGCGGTCATCAACCTGCTCCAAGATTCCTTTTTCGACCAATCGGCTGAGCACATCTTCGCGCAGTTGCGATCCACGCAGCGCGGCGCGTTCGACCCAGTAACGAGCATCGTGTCCTTCGTCCGCTGCAATCTCTGCGAGAGTATCGTCTAACAGGCTGTCACCAGTCGGCGTCGAATCGATCAGGATCAGGTTCTCAAGATCGGTGTCGATGCGATTCTCCAACGCCAGGTCCATCAAGACGCCACCAGCCAATGCGTAGTTGAAGGAACTGTCCGAGATACGGGCAAACCGGCCATCGTCATCGTTCAAAAGAAGAAGAGTGACCTCCTCAGCAAATCTCAGCATTGCGCCCCCCGTGGAATCGCTTTTCTTTCGTGCCGCTACTCCGGCTAACGACGAATCCGAATGATACCCGATATCAAGGCGTCATGTCTTTGATCTGCATAGCCTGATGTGACGACGGATTTTACGAATTCGGATCATTTTGAGGAGTTAGGTGGATGATCTGCGACGAATCATTCGTCCTATACCGACACAAAGCGATATAATCCGCCACTAAGTGAGGCCAAACACGAAAGCAACTATCATGAGCAAGCCTGTACATCACGTCATCAAGCGTCCAGGTCGAAAACTCGGTGATCCCGATGCGAATATCCCAATTGCCGAGGATCTCGTGACCGTCCCGGGTTCTCCTACCATCGACGGAGATGTGACTTATTACAGCCGGGAATATCCGGTCGAATCGCAGACGGTAGAGAAGTCTGCGGATCGTGAGTGGGGTTGGTCAGTCTACATCAAAGAGGTATACGACTACCGCAAGAAGCACGACGAGGTTAGCGAGCCGTTGATTGAAGCGGCGGCGATTACCGGTGAGATCGCGCCGACCGGTGAAATCGACCCTGACCGCGATCCAACCGAAGATATCCGTACGAAGGCGCGCGATCTTGGTTTTGGGGAAGTCGGTTTTACCCCGTACGATCGGCGTTACACGTATCAGAGCAAGAAGCGTTGGGCGAAGTTCACTCACGCAATCTGTCTGGCGCTTGAGCAGGACTATTACCAGACGCAGACGATACCGAGTTTAGAGGCAGAGTTCGCGCATTTCGGCACTTACGAGATTGCGGGAGAACTGGCGCTACGTCTTGCGGAGCACATCAGGTCGCTCGGCTACTATGCGCAGGTTCACAGCCCGAACGACAACAGCGGAGTGTTTATCCCGTTGTTCGTGAATGCCGGGCTGGGGCAGCTCGGGGCTAACGGGCAACTGCTGTCGCCGCATTTCGGGTCACGAGCGCGGTTGATGTTGATCACGACGGATGCTCCAGTGGAGTATGACGAGCCCGTGGATTACGGCATCAACAAGTTTTGCGATCAGTGTCAGGTTTGTGTGGTGAGGTGTCCGGCGCGGGCGCTGTTGCGGGAGAAGGTCTGGTATCGGGGCGTCCAGAAGAACAAGCTTGTGTATGACCGGTGTCGGCCAGTGATGGTGACGTATGAGGGTTGCGCGGTCTGTATGAAGGTCTGCCCTATCCAGCGATATGGGATGAAGCCGGTGATGGAGCATTACGTCGAGACAGGTGAGATTCTCGGTAAGGGTACGCCGAATCTGGAGGGATACGAGTTGCGGGAGAAGGGGTATTTCGGGCCTGGCGAGTTACCCCACTTTGATCGTGAGATGTTCGAGTTCCCTCATGGGACTAAGGAAGAGTGGCTGTTCGAGCAGTTCAAGGATGCTGTTGAGAAGAACGGCGGCCCGAAGTCTGAAGATGCTGTGGAGTTCGCCAAAGAACTTAATCGCATCGTTAAGGAGGGTGTCTCTCGCACCGACGAGTAGCTCTGGACGAGATGTTTGAGAAACCTGCGCTCGACGCGTTGTTCGTCGAGCTTGAAAAACGTTACGGTGGGAGCGCTGACTACGACCAGCTGCTTCGGGATGCGCACCTTGGAATCGCGCTGTCGGATGCCGGGCGGGATTTTGAAGGCGAAGTCGACGTCCGTGTAGTGGAGTTAATCGGTAAGCATCGCGGTGTTGAATAACCACTTGTAGTGGTTGTTTGTCTTGGCAATAGCAGGGGCTTCTAGGAGACAGTGCGAAGAGACGCATTCGCTTCGCACTGTCTCCTAGTTAGCCATCAACCAAAAACTGGTTGGGTCGATGCAGCGTTTATGCCATTTGAGCGGAGACTAGCTGGGCGTAGAGACCGCGCTGAGTAAGGAGTTGTCGGTGGGTACCTTGCTCAACGACTTGCCCTTCGTCTAAGACGATGATTTTGTCGGCGTCGCGGATTGTAGATAGGCGATGGGCGATGACTACGGTGGTTCTGCCGATCATTAGACGGTTGAGAGCTTCCCTGACCGTTGCTTCGCTGATGGCGTCGAGGTGGGATGTTGCTTCGTCAAGGATGAGGACAGGTGCGTTTTTGAGGATTGCGCGGGCTATCGCGATGCGTTGTCGTTGTCCACCAGAGAGTTGCATACCGCGTTCGCCTACGAGGGTGTTATATGCGTCAGGGAATGATTCGATGAAATCGGCGGCGTTAGCTTGTTTGGCGGCTTCTTCGACTTCCTCGTCAGTGGCATCTTGGCGGCCCAGGCGAATGTTTTCGCGGATGGTGTCGTTGAAGAGGTAGGTGTCTTGGGCCACTAGGGCCATTCGACTGCGTAGGTCGTCGAGTTTGAACTGATCGAGAAGGTTTCCTTCGAGTTCGATTTCGCCTTGATCCGGGTCCCAGAAGCGCATCATCAGGTAAGCGACAGTCGTTTTGCCGGCGCCGGATCGTCCGACGATGGCGACGGTCTGGCCTGCGGGCACATCCAAAGAGACGCCGGCAAGAGCTTGAGGGTCGCCTTCGGTGTATGTGAAAGCGACGTTTCGGAACTCAATGGAAGAGATTTCTGGGCCCGCTTCTTGTCCCGTTTCCACGACTCCATGGCCGTCTCGTACGGGTACCGGCTCGTCGTGGATAGCTAGGATACGGCGAGAAGCGGCGAGGGTTTCCATTAGCTGCTTCATTGTTCGGGCGAGTTCGGTTATGGGGCTGAAGGATGCGAGGGCGAGGACGCTGACGAGGGGCAGTTGGGTACGTTCGATCTGACCGTCCAGAACTAGCCAGACACCAGTAGCTAGAACGGCGAGTCCCCCCAGGCCCATCATTGCTTCCATGAAACCGATTTGGAAGGCTTGGGATTTCTGAAAGCGGACGAGGTGTCCAGCGTAGTTCCATCCTTGTTGGGTGAGTTCTTCGTTACGAGCTTTGCCCCGTCCGAATGCGACGATCTCTCTCATTCCTTGGATTGAATCGACCATGAAGGCGTGAATGTCGCCCATGCGGCCTCGGATTTCATCGCCTAGCCGTTCGATACGCGTGTTTGCGAAGAATGGGCTAATGGCTACGGCGGCGAGGAATGGAGCGAGGACAGCAGCTATAGGCCAAGCGATGAAGAGGAGTGCGATGAGGAGTCCGCCGGGGATGAGAACGGCAACGATCATAGGAGTGATGGCGTGTCCGAAAAAGTATTCGACGGTTTCTACATCGCCAGCGACGACGCTGACGAAGTCACCTGAGCGTCTTCGGACCATGTATGCGGGGGCTAGAGGTTCGAGTTTCTCGTAAAGATCAATGCGCATCTTTGCTAAGAGCCTGAAGGCCATGTCGTGGGCTTGCCACGATTCGAGGTAGAAAAAGAGTGCGGAGAGTGGTGCGAGGGTGCAGACGAGGATGACGAGGTTGGTGAGTGATTCGTCTCTGACGACTGCCCCAACGAGGAGCGCGGTTGCTGCACCGAGGAGGATGACAGAGCCGTGGTTGAGCATCCCCAACGCGACAGTGATGAGGAACTGCCATTTGACGGGTCGGACTAAGCCGAAAAGGCGCACCCATACGGCCCATGAGCGTATGTTTATCTCTTCTTGGTGATGTGAGTGAGAGGTGCTTGGTCCGTGGTGATGGCCTGTTGTTGGGAGTTCTGGAAGTGGTGGTGCGGCGGATTGGGGTGCGGTTGTGTCTGCGTCGTCGGTAAGGATGGTTTCGCCCATCTCGGTTTGCTGGCGCATGAGGCTGGCGTAGGCTCCGTCAGCGGCCATTAGTTCGGCGTGGGAGCCTATCTCCACTGCCTTACTGTCTTCGAGCACCAAGATGCGGTCGGCGTTGATGACGCTGGAGAGCCGATGCGCGATGACTAGAGTTGTGCGGTTTTCCATGAGGCGGTCTAGGGCCTCTTGGATAAGCGTTTCGTTCTCGGCATCAACGCTTGAAAGGGCTTCGTCGAGGAGGAGGATTGGGGCGTCTTTCAACAGGGCTCGTGCGATGGCAAGTCTCTGTCGTTGACCGCCGGATAGCCGGACTGCGCGCTCCCCTACTACGGTGTTGTACCCCTGGGGAAGTTGGGAGATGAATCCGTGGGCATTGGCGGCGCGGGCGGCATCTTCGAGTTGCTCTTGCGTGGCGTCGGGTTTGCCGAAACGCATATTGTCGGCGACGGTGCCATGGAAGAGGTATGTATCTTGGGTGACTACTGATATGTTTTGTCGGATTGCGGATAGGGGTAGTTCCCGTAGGTCGTGGTTGCCTAGTTTGATGGATCCGGATTGGGGATCGTAGAAACGGTACATCAACCAGACGAGAGTGGATTTTCCTGCTCCGCTTGCGCCGACGACTCCTAGAGTCTCGCCGCTTTGAAGTTTGAATGACACATCTTGTAGAGCTTCTCGATGTCCGCCGTCGTAACCGAATGTGACATCTTCGAATGTGATTTCGGGGTCGATCTTCAATGTCAGTTCATCAGGAACCGACTCGGGGTCTCGCACAGCCACTGGTTCGTCGATGATGTCGAAGACGCTTTGTGCTGCGGCCATCGTCGCCATGCCCTGGTGGTAGAGGTTGGTTAGTTCCCGCATAGGGCGGAAGACTTCGACGCCGAGCATGAGAACGATCAAGAGGGGGCGGAGTTCCATGTCTCCGTTGCTGACGCGGATTGCGCCGACGGCGAGTGCGATGGCTGCTCCGGTGGCCATGAAGAAGATGGATGCCCCGCTGGTGGCTTGGTTTGCCGCGACAACGCCCATGGTGGTGCGGTAGAGGTCGTGAATGCGAGTTGCGAGTGCTTGGCCGCGTGCTTTGCTTTGGCCGAAGGCTTTCAATGTGGCTAGACCTTGGACGCTATCTAGGAAGTCTGAACCTAGTTGTCCGTAGGATCTGCGGCGTCGGAAGCTGCTGTTGCGGTTCCAGCGGTGGAAAACCGATGGGACTAGGAGAGTGAAGATTGCGAAAGCGAGGAAGATAAACGCGATGTAGATGTCTAGGGTGACCATGTATGCAAAAATGGCGATGGGGGCGATAGCGGAGACGATGATCTGGGAGAGGTATTGTCCGAAGAAGGTCTCGAGACGTTCGATGCCCTCGACGAGGGAGAGGACGACGTCGCCGGTGCGGTTTCGGTCGGCGTATCCGGGTCCGAGTTCTATGAGATGTTCGTAGGCATCGCGGCGGAGTCGGATCTTGACGATGTTTGCGGTGTGGTGGCTGACAGCGTTCTGCCAGTACTGGAATGTGCTGCGGATAACGATGAGGACGGCAATGGTCAAGAGCGGTAAAGCGAGGGCGGATAAGCTGGCTTCTCCGGCAAGGACCTGGTAGATGATGACGCCAGAGACGGCGAGTCGGGAAACTCCTGCGCCAACAGCGACGAGTCCGAGTATGGCGGCGAAGACTATTCGGAGTCTTATGCCGCGTGTCAGTTCGAATAGGCGCGGATCGAAGTACATCTTCTGGTCTTGGGACCAACCGCCTCAATCCATATAGGTAAGATCAACCTCCACCAACTAATGGAGCGAAACCTGACGAGACAAAGATCCCTGTTTATGGCTAGACAGATTCTAAAGCCGCTAAAAGAACAGCGCGTCCAGTCAAGGATGGGTTTGCGAAAAGGGAAATGGTGGAGCTGACGGGATTCGAACCCGTGACTTCCTGCTTGCAAAGCAGGCGCTCTCCCACTGAGCTACAGCCCCAACAAATTCAAGTTTACAACTGGGCATCTGTATATCTCAGTTTGTAGGGGGTTGTAAATGTGGCTGAATTGAGTATCATTCATTCAGATTAAACAGGGATTTTGGATGATGCGTACCTTGCTGGTGAACATGGTCAGATGCCTCGCGTTCGGGGTTTTGATCAGTGCGGTCTGGGGGCTGTCGGCATGTGGGAGCAATGATAGTGGCGGTAACGGCGCCGAGGTAGCTAAGGCTGGCTTTCAGCAGGTGATGGATGTGGGCACGGTCTTCACTCCTGAGGATTTGAACAAGATCGGTTTCAAGAAGTCGCGGAGTTATGACCTCGAGGGCTTGCCGGGTGCGAGCGATGCGATATTCGGGTTTTGGCGGATAGCCTCTGGTGATCCGATTGATTACGAAGTGCGTTTCTACGCGAGTCATGCGGATGCCGTGGAGTTGGGAACGGAGCTTGCGGATGAGGGTTCAGGTGCGGACGCTGTTTTGGATGATGACATTGCGACGTACAAGGAAGGGGTAAAAGATAGAAGGATGATTGTGGGTTCTGGCATTGGCGGCGGTGCTCGTAGCGGGACAGGGCCACGGTACGGCGACTATGCGATTTACGGGAATGTTGTGATGCTTTGTGGGGGGGCAGCTGGAGAGCAGGCTTTGGAGCGGTGTGAAGAACTTGCAAATGCGTTGGACCAGGCGGCGGGACAGTAGTGAAGGTGATGCGATTATTCTGGCTGTTTCCGTTGATTTTGGCGGCGATGGCGATTGGATGTGGCTCTGCTGATAGCGACGAGGCACAATCCGTCGAAATCATCACTGAATCTGAAAGCCGGGTATTTGCCCGAGACGGGTTACTGGCGGCAGACGACCTAGTTTCTCTTGGTATGAAGTCGGGCAAGGAATACGATGTCTCTACGTTGCCCGGTGGAGTCGAAGCCGGATTGCTCTACTGGCGGGTCAACAATGTGGCTGTGGAGTATGAAGCTCGGTTCTACGGTTCGCACGATGATGCGGTGACACTCGGCACGGCGCCAGCGGAAGAAGGAAGCGGCGAGGACGCGATCATCGATGCAGATGAAGCGGTTTACAAGGAAGGAATCCGAGATCGCAGAAAGGTTTTCAAATACCCAAATTCAGTGCTGCAACCTAAGTACGGCGCGTATGCGATTTACGGCAACATGGTCGTTTTGTGCGAAGGAAAAGACGATGCCGAGGGGTGGGATCGGTGTTCTGCGCTGATTGAGGCGCTGGATAGTCGATGAAGGTAGCGATCAAATCGACGGTTTTAGGTGCTTTGTCTGGAACGCGACTGCCGTGCATCGGAGCAGTGATGAGAAAGATGCATGTCGTACGGGCGATTACGTTGATCGCGGCGATCCTGCTGATTGGCTGCGGTTCTGCCGAAGAAGAGAGCATCGAGGATTCTTTAGAAGCTGTGGCGAGCACGACTGAAAGCCGAGTATTGGGTCGGGAAGTGATTCTGTCATCGGACGACCTCGTCGCCGTGGGTTTGAAGGCGGGCAAGAAGTACGACGTCGAGACTCTGCCGGGAGGATTGGAGGCTCGGCTGCACTTCTGGCGTGTTGACGATGTTGCCGTCACCTACGAGGCGCGTTTCTATGAGTCGCACTCGGACGCGGTATCCCTAGGCACGGAGTTCGCTGAGGAAGGCAGCGGTGAGAATGCGGCGCTGGATGCCGAAGATGCGGTTTACAAAGAAGGCGTTCGAGATCGTCGCACGGTTTTTGACTTCAGGGGCACACCGAGGCCTAGGTACGGGGCCTACGCGATTTACGGAAATATGGTTGTGCTTTGCGAAGGAAGAGACGATGCTGAGGGATGGGATCGGTGTGCTGCTTTGATTGAGGCATTGGACAGCCGATGAAGAAGACAGTCGCGGTTGCGATTTCTACCGCGATCATTGCCTTGGCATTCGCCTGTGGCAACGAAGTCGGAGTCGAGCAGGTCGAACCGACGCAGAATGCAGGGCCTACGACGCAAATCATTAAACCCACAGATCGCATCTTCGCCACAGATGACTTCGAACGTGCCGGCCTCAAACACTCGAAGAACTACAAGACTGATGGCCTTCCATCAGCGACTGGCGTTTCACTGTTCTTTTGGAGTGTGGATGGAACGCCAGTGCAGTACGAGGTGCGATTTTATGGCTCACATGATGAAGCTGTTGAGTCGGGTTTATCGTATGCAGTTGAAGGAGCGGGGCCGGATGCGATCATCGATCCGGATTTTGCTCGGTATACGGAGGGGTTGCGGGATCGTCGGACGATAGTGCATACTCGCGGTTCACCGACGCCTCGATATGGTGATTTCGTCGTCTATGGCAACATGATTGCTCTTTGCGAAGGACGAGATGAGATGCAAGGTGCGGAAAGATGTGCCAGTTTGGTATCGGCTTTGGATGATGCTGATTGGTAGCAGGTAGTCAAGGGACTGTACTGGTTCGGCAACATCGACTGCTAGTTGACGCATTGAGTAACATATTTAATCAATATCCCTGATGCGTCAAAGCGCCGCGACGGAGGAGTCGCGGCGGGAAGTTTGGTTTAGGAGAAGGAAGAGATGATACTGAGAAAGGTTTCACTGCTCGGAACGCGAGTGCTGTTGGTGGCGGTTTTGTCTTCGGTGCTTGTGGTGGCGATTGCGTGCGGTAGTGCCGATACGGAGGATGAGGTGAGCAGCGGAGGTGCGGCAGACGGAGGTGACAACGAAGCTCCGGCAGCGGCGGTGGAAGATACTGTCAGCGGACCGCCCGGTGTCGAAGTCGTCGCCACTGACGTTACGTACACGGTCGACGACCTAGTCGGCACCAAGAACTTCAAGAAGAGCAAGGAGTACGATGTCGAGGGTCTTGACGAAGCTACTGCTGCGATCTACGGCTTCTTCGGACCTGACCCTTACAACAGACAAGAGTTCGAGGCTCGGTTTTATCCGGACCACGAGACTGCGATGACAGTTGGCGTTGATTTCGCGGATGAGGCAACAGGTCCAGATGCGGTGATAGCGAAAGATATCCAGCGCTGGGACGAGGGCCTTACACAACGCAGGGAATGCCAAGGTAACGTGCGCGGGTCGCACCACTCCGGTAAATGCGACAACGCTAAGTACGGCGACTATGTGATCGCTGGGAACTTGGTGTTGCTCTGCCAAGGCAAAGACTCCGAGGCTTCCTTGTCGAACTGTAACGCGTTGATGGACGCTCTTCAGTCGCAATAGTGGTCTGGCAAATGCACCGGGTAGTTCGCCGGTTTTCTCCGAGGTTGGTTGCGGCGATCTTGGCGGTTGCTTGTGCTTCGGTTGTGATTGCTTGCGGAAACACAGATGGTGGCGGCGGTTTAGATTCGAATGATTATGAGGTCGTGGGAAAATCCACGGCCGAGAATATAGCGCCTACGGCTACACCGTTGCCTGTTGCGGAGTCGGCGGAGGTCGTTTTCGAGCGCGAGGTTCATGTTTTGTCTGAAGACAATAGCTATTCAGTGAATGATTTTGAGAATCTGAAGAACTTCAAGCTGAGCAAGGAATACGACGTAGAGGGTTTGAAGAGTGCGGAATCGGCGATATACGGCTTCTTCGGTCCGGATCCGTATGATCGTCAGGAGTTTGAGGTCCGGTTCTATCCTGACCATGAGACTGCGCTAGGTGACGGCGTGGATTTTGCGAACGAGGCTACCGGGCCAGAGGCTGTGATCGCGAGTTCGGTGCAACGATGGGATGAAGGGTTGAGTCAGCGGCGTGCATGCGCCGGAAACACCAGAGGATCGCATCACTCAGGGAAGTGCGACAATGCCAAACATGGCAATTACGTGATTGCTGGCAATGTGGTGCTACTATGCCAAGGGAAGGATTCAGAGACGGCGTTGAGCAACTGCGATGAGTTGTACGCAGCTCTGGTGCAATGAGACGATTGAAACAGGTCAAGGTAGTCATGCTTCCCGTAAAGCACAGCAAGATGGGTCGATCACTAGTCACGGTAATCGTTTTGCTGTCGGCGGTTTTGGCCCTTACGATGTCGCTTGGTTGCGGATCTGCCTCTACCTCGAACGGTGGTGTGGGAGCGCCTTCTGAGGCTGGTGATGGTGGAGGTGCAGACCCGCGGATACGTAGCTCCGAGGGAAGTTACACGATCGACGATCTGAAGACGGCAGGAGTGAAGGCGAACAAGGATTACGATGTTGAGGATTTGCCAGGTGCTGATGCTGCTTGGCGGGTGATCTTCAATCGTCTGGATTATGAAGTCCGCTTCTATCCTGATCATCAAACGCTACTGGATGACGGTATACCGTATGCTGAGCATGTGACGGGAGACGATGCAGTGGTAATCGGCGATGATGTGATTTGGGAAGAGGGGGCGAAAGACAGGCGTCGTTGCAGCCGCGATGCCGATACCCCGCACTCTGGATGTGCGTATTCGCCTCGGTATTGGGATTACGTCGTGGTTGGCAACATGATTTTGATGTGCGAAGGACTTGAGAGCAAGCAGTCGATCGAAAACTGCGACGACTTGCTAGCTGAGCTTCAGTGATTGAACGATTATTGAGTCGCTGATGTCGTTTCAGCGGCTTCGATCAGCGCAACGCAATCGTCTGTGGAGACCTCGCACATCATGACTAGGTTCCCTACGACTAGGAAACCTCCGTAGACCCTCCTGCTGGCAAAACCTGAACCATCGTGGACTACGCGCTCAATGGCCTCTTGCGCTGAATTGACGCCAGCGTTCATGGCTAGGTCGTGTGAAGGGTATCGGCGAATCTCGACGTCTCGTCTTTTGAAGAACCCGTAACGGGCTTCGAGCGCTTCGGGCAATGTGTCGACCTCATATATCTCGTGTTGCTTCCAACCGACATCAATAAAGTCGTCATATGAGAAGTCGCTGTTGGGTCGGGTCCAAGCACTAATCTCTGGACGATCGCCTATTACATTGATCGCGGTTTCGTCGACTTGAACTGAATCGCTGGCAGGTCTCGATTCATCCGTAGAGTCTCCACAAGCTGCGGAAGTGATTGCCACGATTAAGATCAGAAGCGCGGGGAGTGCCTTCCCGAGCTGTGAACGCGGTACTGGGATCATTGGTGGATCGCGTCGAGGAGGTCTGTGCAGTCCGTGACTGAGATCTCACACAGCATCACGACGTTTCCGGCGACGACGTATGCGCCGTAGAGAGTGACACTGGAAAACCCGGCACCACGTCCGGATAGTTTCTCGGTTTTGATAGCTGTTTCAGCTGATTCCTTGCCTGCAGCCATAGCGATTTCATGAGACGAGTAGATGCGAAGTTCGATGTCCTTGCGGTTGTAGAAGCCGAAGAACGCGCCGGTAGCTTCTGGCAAGGTGTCGAGATCATATTCTTTGTTCTTCTTCCAACCGGCATCGATGAAATCGTCAACGGTGTAAGTGCTGCTGGGACGGGTATAAGCGCGAAGTTCTGGACGATCACCGATGGTCACGACAGCACTTTCGTCCACTACTTCCTCTACGACTTCAGCGACGCTGTCACCAGTCTCTACGCCGTCAGAAGGGTCATCGTCTGCGCTGCCACATCCCATGGCCCAGATCAACGCCAGTGATGCAATCATTGGCACGAGCATCAACTTTTTCATGGTCATGGTCATCTTGGTTTGATGGGTTGATATGTGTCGACTATTGAAGCGTATCGTAGCATGGTTGGTTCCTCCTCATTTGAGTCTGCGTGCACCTTAGTGCAGTCGTTGGGAAACAAACCAAAAGGCCGTGCATGGTATCCCATGCACGGCCTTTCTTGCCTAGCTTGATTGACCGAACACCATTGGTTGGGCCAACCAATGTATGGCTATTTTCATGCCGGATCGAGCTGGTGGATGACCAGTGACCAGGTCAAGTGCCACCATGCCTCGTTGACGTAACCAGTCACGTCAATCGCACCGACTGAGGTGTCGCCTTGCGGCCAGTTCGTCCATCGCTTCTCGCTCATGATGATGC
>CAZMBB010000036.1:0-23234 GCA_964564575.1 uncultured Dehalococcoidales bacterium | reverse complement strand
CGGCGTGAGCTGGAGTCCAAGCCAGTGATTGACACCGCCCCAAAAACCAAAAGGTTATTCAATCGAACTACCGATCGGTTGACCACGGGCGAGGGTCATGTCGTACGTTATGGCGACGTGCGACGCGTGCGGAAGGTATATGTCGGCTGCCCGGCATCCCGAACCCTCCGGGGCCAACCCCCGGCGCACAACTCATCGCGATACGTGCGCCGGACCGAGACTGTTAGATACAGGCTCACCCAAAAACCAACAACCAAGCCTTTGCCACAACCCGTGGCAAAGGCGCAAACCCAAGAACCGAGAAATCGGCAAAGCAAAGAAAGGGGCCAAAGCCCCCAATTAAACGCGTCTACAGCCCCAACCAAAAACCAATCCCCCAAACAACACAACAACAAAATCCCAAAAATCCACCCAATCCCAAAAATCCCAGTTCAGACAACCAACACCCCAACGCGGTATGATTGCCGCATAGCTGAAACCAACACCAAACCAAGACCCTCAATAGGAGAAAACCACTTGGATTTCGAACAAATCGATAAAACCCCTGTTGCCGACCCCGCACTGCAACCAAACCTCCAAGACTACGCCTCAACACGAGCCAACTTCGACTGGTGGAGTGACGCCTTCGAGCAGATGGACTGGCTACCCGGCGGCGGACTCAACAACGCATACGAAGCAGTCGACCGCCACGTAGCCCACGGACATGGCGACAAACTCGCAATGATCTGGGTCGGAAAAAACGGCGAAGAGGAACGCTACACATACGCCGAATTCAAACGCGAATCAGACCGCTTCGGCGCAGTAATGCAGAACCTCGGCATCGAACTCGGCGACCGCGTCTTCATCTTCATGGATCGGCTCCCCGAGCTCTACATCGCAGCAATGGGAATCCTCAAAGCCGGAGGCGTCATCGCTCCGCTCTTCTCCGCTTTCGGACCCGACCCCGTCCGCGACCGCATGCTCGACGCAGGCGCAAAATATCTCGTCACCAGCCCTGATCTCCGAGAAAAAATCTCCAGCATTCTGCCCGACATCAAAACGCTCAAAAACGTCATCTCCGTCAACAAGGACGGACGCACCGCCGACGGCATCCACGATGGCGACCTCGACTACTACGAGCTGATGTCCAACGCCGACACCGACGACTTCAATATGGCCGAAACAACCCAGTACGACTTCGCCATCATGCACTACACCTCCGGATCCACCGGCAAACCCAAAGGAGTCCTCCATCGCCACCAAGCCGTCATTCAGCAATGGATCACCGGCCACTGGGCACTCGACTTCAAGTTCGACGACATCTATTTCTGCACCGCAGACCCCGGATGGGTAACCGGCACTTCATATGGAATGATGGCCCCGTGGACCAACGGCGTCACCCAGATCATCTACGAAGGCGGCTTCAGCGCATCAGGCTGGTACAAAGTCATCCAGGACTACGACGTAACCGTCTGGTACACGGCTCCAACGGCCATCCGTCTCCTCATGCGCGCCGGCGGCGACGTCGTTGACCAATACGACATGTCATCCCTCCGCTTCATCGGCTCAGTCGGCGAACCGCTCAACCCCGAAGCAGTCGTATGGGGCAACCGACACTTCAACATGCCCATCCACGACAACTGGTGGCAGACCGAAACTGGCGCAATCATGTGCGCCAACTTCGCCTCAATGTCCGTCCGTCCCGGATCCATGGGCCGACCTTTCCCGGGCATCACCATGGGCGTCCTCGACGACCAGTTCAACGAAATGGGCCCCGGCAACGCAGGCAGCCTAGCCGTCCGACCCGGATGGCCGTCCATGATGTACACCTACTGGCAGCAAGACGAGATGTACAACTCTCGCTTCAAAAAAGGCTGGTACATCACCGGAGACCAAGCCAGCATCGACGAAGACGGCTACTTCTGGTTCCAAGGTCGCGCCGACGACGTAATCAACACCGCCGGACACCTCGTAGGCCCATTCGAAGTCGAATCTGCACTAATCGAACACGACGCAGTCGCCGAAGCAGGCGTCATCGGAAAACCCGATCCCATCGCGATGGAAATCGTGAAGGCATTCGTCACCCTGAACCCCGGATACGAGGAAGGCCCGCAGCTCCGACGCGAACTCATGCGTTTCGCCCGCGACCGCCTATCCGCCGGCGTCGCCCCTCGCGAGATCGACTTCATCGACATCATGCCCAAGACACGCTCCGGCAAGATCATGCGCCGCCTGCTGAAAGCACGCGAACTCGGCCTCCCAGAAGGCGACACCTCAACCCTCGAAGACGACTGATCCCAACAAAAACGAAAGGCGAGGAAACATGCCCGACGCAGCAGTATTCAGCAAAGTCAACGAACCTCTCACGGTCGAAGACATTTACGTCGACGACCCCGGCCCTTACGAGGTCCTCGTCAAAACCATGGCCACCGGTGTCTGCCACTCCGACCTCCACTTCGTCGAAGGTCTCTACAGAATGGACACCCCCGCAGTCATGGGACACGAAGGCGCTGGCATCGTCGAAGCAGTCGGCGACCTCGTCCAAGACGTCGCTCCCGGCGACCACGTCATCCTCTGCCTCTCCGTCTACTGCGGACGATGCCGACACTGCATCACCGGCCACCCCGCCCGATGCCAGACCAAACCCATGCGCGGCGAAAACGATTCGCCCCGCCTTTCCTTGGACGGCGAACCCCTCACCCAGATGGCGCTCCTAGCAACGTACGCGGAGAAGATGCTCGTCCATGAAAACAGTGTCGTCAAGATCCGCGAAGACATGCCATTCGAAGGCGCGGCCCTCATCGGATGCGGCGTAACAACCGGCGTCGGTGCAGCCCTCAACACCGCCAAGGTCGAACCCGGATCGACCGTCGCAGTCTTCGGCGCGGGCGGCGTCGGACTCGGAGTCATCCAAGGAGCACGCATCGCCGGAGCACTCCGAATCATCGCCGTCGACATCTCTGAAAACAAACTCAAAACCGCAATGGACCTAGGAGCCACCGATATCGTCGACGCATCCGACAGCGACCCAGTCGAAGCCATTGTCAACCTAACCGACGGCGGGGCCGACTACACCTTCGAAGCAATCGGCCTCAAAGATACCGCCGAAGCCTGCTGGGACGCTCTCGGCACAGGCGGCACCGCAACCCTCATCGGCATGATCCCCGAAGGCACCAAGATCGAAATCCCCACAACCGGCATGAGAGAACGCAAGATCCAGGGGTGCTCGATGGGATCCAACCGCTTCAAAGTAGACATGCCCCGCTACGTCGAGTTCTACAAACAAGGCCGACTCCTCCTCGACGAAATGGTCACCCGCCGCCTCGAACTCTCCGACATCAACGAAGCCTTCCGAGCCATGAAAGCAGGCGAAGTCGCCCGATCCGTAATCATGTTTTGATCACCCAACACCCCCCAAAACCGAGTTATAAGCACACCGCCCCATCAGGTAGCACGATCTCGGTGTATTAGCCTTGTTTGATAGACAAACGCAAACCGCCCTCCACAATCCGTTCGTATATTTCCGAAGTGTCGACTAAGAGCCAGCACGCGTTGGTATCTCAACAGAGAGGTGTGTTCTTGACACGCAAATTGGCAATAGCCGTAATAGCACTCGCCCTCGTCTCAGCAACCATAGTCATCAACGCTGAGACGACAGAAGCTCAATCGCAGTCCTACCAATTAACGGTCCGCAACATCACCGATCGGCAACCAATCTCCCCTCCGATCGTAGTCATCCACGAGAGCAACGCCGTACTCCTGCCCTCCAGCGCCAGCCGTCTAGAAGGCCTTGAGGAATTCGCCGAGACCGGTGCAAAACCAGTTTTGATGGAGTCGTTGCGCAACCGAACCGGCGTCAAAGAAGTCACCGAGTTCGGCGGCATAATCGATCCCCAAAGCCAACAGACCATCTTCGCAAACCTCCAAGCCGAACCCGGCGACCACATCAGCGTCTTGGGCATGTTGACCTGCACCAATGACGCCATCGCCATCGGAACAGCGATCATCACCGACGAGGAAAGCCCCGCGTTCGGATCAGGAGTCGTCTACGACGCAGGAACAGAACTCAACGACGAGACCCGGCGAACTGTGCCATGCCTAGGCGACGAAGAGCACAAGGTGTCACAACCCGACACTGCCGACGGCGAAGGCAGAATCAACCCCCACCCAGGCATCCAAGTCATCGGCGATTTGGGCGCAATCTTCGGTTGGGACCGTACCGTTGTGGAATTTGTTATCGATCGCAGAGGTGTCACACCAAGGCGAGCATTTGACGTCGGCGCCACATTGCAGAATCTCACCTCGGCGCAACCGATCACTCCGCCCGTAGTAGTAGCCCACGACAAACACATTGACGTACTTGCATACACTCGCCCGCGTGAGTTGCTCGGGATCGACCGCCTATCCGAGGGCGGCGACGCATCAGTCCTTCTCGACACCCTAGCCGCCCACGACGGCGTCGTGTCAGTCACCCAATGGGATACCGACGGCCCCATCGCCCCCGGCACATCATACAGCGGAAACGCCCGAGCCTTCGTTGGAAACAACATCACCGTCCTCGGGATGTTCGCCTGCACCAACGACGCCTACATCGTCGCATCCGCCGAGGTAAAAGGGTCGTCGATACGAATCGAAAACGTTTCCGTTATAGCCAGCGTTTTCGACTCAGGTGCAGAAAACAACGACGAAACTACTGAAACCGTGCCATGCTTAGGCGGCCCCGAAGCAGCATTCTCAGAAGGCCCCGGTGAAAACGGCCGTCGAGAGCACCCCGGCATTCAAGGCGGCGCAGACCTCAATCCCGCCCAACACGGCTGGACCGCCGAAACCACCGCCAGGATGTCGCTACATGCAAAGGTAGACGTTCCCGAACCAACCCCTACTCCCGAACCTGCCCCAGAGGCATCACCGGAAGCAACTCAAGACCCAACATCTCCCGAGGCAACCCAAGAACCAGAACCCGGATCTACTGAAGAACCAGAGCCAACGGCAACAGTCCCATCGGAAGAACTGCCCGACACCGGCGGCACCGCAATGCCAACAGGATCGATTGTCGCCGCGCTCGTCTTCGGACTGACAACCGCTTTCCTAGCACTCTGGCTGTTCAGATTGCCGAACCGCCGAACCACAACCCGTCGCGACTGACGTTCCAGTCGCTTTCAGCCGTTACGCGGCTTCGCTCTGCAGAAACCATTCGACAGTAGCCGCGAAATCCTGCGGACACGACTCAGCAGCGCGACTGCCGCAGTTCTCGAGCTCGACCAGCTTGCACTTGCTCCCAAGCGCCGCACGAGCAGCAACTATCTGCTCATGGCCAGCAATCTCGCTCTGGCGACCCCGAACCAGCACCAGCGGACACGTCGTCACCTTGAAGGGCGGCTCTTCACCTTCATCAAGTCCGTAATCTACAAGCGCCAATGCCCGAACGCCGCCTCGCGAAAATCGCGCCGCAGTCAGGGCACGATTACTCATCTCCTTGCCATGCGCAATGACAGAAACCGGCTCACCGATCGCCCATATCGACTGGATCAACTTGTAGGTCGAAACACCCCAAATCGCGTACACATCCCCGGCCTCCGACACCCTCTCCGCAAACTCCGACCACTGTCCCGCGTCCGCTTCATCCGAAACAAGTAGCATAGGCGCTCTCTTGGGCGCACCATTCAGCGACCCCGGTGTCCAATGCTTGGCACCAACTGTCGCCTCGGTAACCAGCGTTATCTCAGTGGTATCTGTGAGCATGTGAGAGGGACCTCGTCTCTAAACCAAGTGCCGGATCGCTTATCTATAAAGAACGCGACGGCGCTAGCTGATGTGATTTCAACAAATCAACGTTAGAATACAAAACCGACAAGCCACGCACGAGCAGATTTATATGTGGTTTGCAAGACTGAACCGATTCGGAGGTTGAACATGGTTACAGCCCAGTGGGGCGCGATCTACAAGGAGCTTGGAGCTCAGCCCGTCATCAATGCCACTGGCAGCGTGACACTGTTGGGCGGATCGACTCCCGTGCCTGAAGTCAAAGAAGCGATGGACCGCGCTGACAGCGCATTCATCCCTCTCATTGAACTCGAAAAAGCCGCTGGCGACGAGATCGCACGTCTCGCAGGCGTCCCAGCAGCATACATCACCTCTGGTGCAGGCTCTGCATTGACGCTAGCGACCGCCGCATTTATGGCGGGTGGTGATGACGGTCTCATCCAACAGCTACCGGATACTTCCGGTTTGAAGGACGAGATCATCCTCCAGCACCGAGAGCAGTACTGGTACGACCGCTGCCTCCAACTAGCCGGAGCAAAACTCGTCTACGCCGGTGATGAGAACGGCACGAACGAAGACGACATCCGGGCCGCCATCACCGACAAGACCTGCGCCATCCACGTCCCAGTGGTCGAGCAGGCGCCGAAAGACCCCAACGTTGTTACCCTCGACAAGGTCATCGACATCGCCAAAGACGCAGGCGTTTACGCTTCCGTCGATGCGGCAGGGCAGATCTTCCCCCTCGAAAACTTCGGCAAATACGTCCGCATGGGCGCTGACTTCCAGTGCATCGCAGCCAAATACATGGGCGCACCGCACTCCACCGGTCTAGCCATGGGTACCGAAGAGATCATCGACGCCATTGGTCGACACTCCTTCGTCGGCTACGAGTCACGTCGCATCCGAGGCGTCGGACGGCCCCACAAGGTTGACCGCCAAGAGATCATGGGATGCGTCGCCGCCGTGCAACGCTGGTTCAGCCTCGACCACGAGAGCCGTCTGGCCGCCGCCGAGCAGGAAAGCCTCGCGATAATCAAGCCGCTCCAAGGTCTCCCTGGCGTAACAGCAACGTTGATCGACAACATCATCGCCCACCAACCATTCGGTGTCACCATCAGCGTGGACGAGGACGTGGTCGGTTTCAGCAACGACGAACTAGTCGACAAGCTCAAGGCGATGGACCCCCCGGTCTGGACACGCACGACCGACAACGCCCCGTTGATGCTCCACGTCTTCGGCCTGAATCCAGGCGAAGCTGAAGTCGTCGGCGAGTCGATCGCCGCCGCTGTCCGCGGTTAAACCAAGACCGACTTCATCCCGGCAAAGGCCGGGATTCAAAACGGAGCATAACAGCGCGTTCCCTCCTAGTCACGGGGGGAACGCGCTTGATTGGTAAAGTCAACCTAGCGCGCCGGACTATCGAACCAACTAGGAACAACAACCCATGGAAATCGTCAAAACTGTAGCAATCCTAAGCCCCGGCGACATGGGTTCCAATGTCGGACGCGCTCTCCGCGAAAACGGCCTCAACGTCATCACCTGTCTCGCCCAGCGCAGTCAACGCACAAGAGAACTATCCGAGACCGCCGGAATAACCGACGTCCCCGATTTCGGCGAGATGATTGACCAAGCCGACATCGTCCTTTCCGTTCTAGTCCCCGAACGAGCAGTCGAGGTCGCCCAGCAAGTCGCCGATGTCATCCGAAAATCCGGCAAATCCCTCCCATTCGCAGACTGCAACCCCGTCGCACCCGCTGTCGCCTTAGAAATGGCAGAGATCATCGACTCCGCAGGCGGCAGATATATCGATGGCGGCATCATCGGCAGTCCGCCGGGCAGGGGAGAACCACCTCGCTTCTACGCCTCAGGCCCGCACGAAGCCATAATGGGCCAACTCGATGGTCGTGGCATTTCAGTTCCTATGATGGGCGGTGAAGTCGGTCGTGCCTCCGCTATCAAGATGTGCTATGCCTCCCTCAGTAAGGGTGCCGCAGCCCTCAACGCCTCCGCACTCATTTCCGCGATGAACCTTGGCATCTACGACGAATTCGTGGCAGAAATGGAATCTAGTCAGCAGGGCGTCCTAAACGCCATGCAAGGCGTCAACAGCTTAGGCGCAAAAGCCTTCCGATGGATCGATGAGATGGAGCAAATCTCTGCAACATTCGGATCCGCCGGCGCGACACCTTACATGCACAAAGGCGCAGCCGATATCTTCCGCCTCGTCAATTCGTCGCCTATAGGTCATGAAAGACCAGAGACAGTCGATACATCTCGGGAGTTGCGGGATACCGTGAAGTTACTGGCGGAAACTTCAGACGCTGACGGCGGCTAACTGCCGCGTAACCCCCAGCGCAATATAGTCAAACTCCGCCGCAATCTCTTCACTCATCAATACCGGCGGCTCCAGCGCGTCCAAGTAGTCAGGCCGTAATTTCACCGCGCCTAGGAACGGTAGACCCATCTCGTAAGCCAGCTCTTCAGCCGCCCCTTCACCAAACAATCCGCCTGACATATTCTCCACAACCCCAAGCACGTCTAGATTCATCTTACGGATCATATTGATCGACCGCTTCGCATCCAAAGCAGCCAGCTCCTGGGGCGTGCTCACGATCACAAATCCGTCAAGGTTCAAGGTCTGCATCACTGTGAGCGGGGCGTCCGATGTCCCTGGCGGTAAATCGACGACCATGTAATCTGGCTCGCCCCAATCGGTCATTTGCAAGAACTGGTTGATCGCGTTGTGGATCATCGGACCTCGCCAGATGATGGCCTCCTCCTCGTTCTGTTGGAAAAAAGCCATCGACATCACTTTGACGCCAAATCGCTGTGATGGGACCATGCGACCTTCTCGCTCAACTGGTCCTTCCGAGATGCTCAGCACTCGGGTCACATTCGGACAGTCGATGTCGCAATCAAACAGAGCAACATCGTGATCCTGTTTCGCTAATGTCGCAGCAAGATTAACGGCAACTGTGGTCTTACCCACACCTCCCTTGCCGCTGTAAACACCAATCCGCCGACCAATAGACTTCAGCGAATCTGAAATGCGCTTGCGTTCCTGAAACTGCCGTCTAGCCTGTGCCAGACGCGCCTCTTCAGCAGGGGTTACCTTTCGTGGCGTAGTCAATCCAGATGCAGGGCAGGGGAGTGTTTGAACTTAGTCGATGCCGAGAAGCCGTTTGCCATCTTCAGTGATCATCTCCGGGTTCCACGGCGGGTCAAACACAAGATCGACCTCTACATCCTCTACATGCTCGATCTCGGCGATGCGCCACTCGGCTTGCTGCGCAATGTAAGGCCCCATCCCACAACCCTGAGCCGTCAGCGTCATTTCCACGAACACCTCGTTTTCTTCCACATCCACGTCGTAGATCAACCCCAGATCGACGACATTGACCGGTATCTCAGGGTCATAAACGTCTTTCAACGCCTCATAGACCTGATCTCTGGTTACGACGTTAGCTGTTTGGGCCATGGTGCACACCTCCAAGTTGGCGCACGTTGGGAATGGCAAAGAATCTCTGTCAGTCAGTCTATCAAAGCGCTGACCCAGTTCTTTAGAAATCATTCGCATCTTAGTTCAACGCATTCACCCAAATCCCCTAAAATCAACCGAACAACAAACAGCCCACTAAAACCTTACTTTCCCATGCCCCCCGATCTCACATCAAAACGCATCATTATCACCGGCGCCGCCACTGGCATTGGACGTGCCACTGCAATCATGGCCGCACAATGCGGTGCTCAAGCCATTGCAATCTTCGACGTCGAAGACGCCGAGGCGCAAGAGACCACCGACACCATCAACTCCCAGGCCGGTTCACCAACGGCAAAATACTGGCACGTAGATATCGCGGACCGCGCCGGCGTCGAAGGTGGCGTTGCCGCTGCGATCAGCTGGATGGGCGGTGTCGACATCTTGCTGCACTTAGCGGGCATCCTCCACGGCGCTTACACTCCGATCGAGTCGTTCGAAGAAGCTACTTGGGACCGTGTCCTTGACATCAACCTCAAGGGAACGTACCTGATCGCCAAAGAGTGCGTGACCTATATGAATGACCAACCGAACGGTGGTGTCATCATCACCACTGCATCTGGCGCTGGTGTCACTGGTGGGTCATCCTCATACGCTTATGGGGCATCCAAAGGCGCGGTACACGGCTTCACAATGGTCATGCAGAGACACATCGATATGTCCAAGATCCGCGTCCAAGACATCGCCCCGGGTCGTGTCCGAACACCTCTGGTGCTCGAAAATCTCCGTCAACAACTCGAAAAGACCGGCGACCGAGCTCGCTATGAATCTGAAGTGGCTAGCTTGACTGATCCTGTAGATGTGGCCAAGATCGCGACGTTTATGGCTAGTGACGCAGCAAGCGCAATGCGCGGCCCCGTCTTCACCCGCTGATCCCCTCATTTCCGCACACGTCTCACGTCATTCCCGCCTACGCGGGAATGACCCCGGATCTCGCCAAATGTCAGCCAGAATTTACAATAGAAGTATCGACAAGGTTAGTCGATTCCGACTGGGCATTACAGGCCTTGTCGATAGGGTTACAGCCTGAAGGTAGTGCCCTATAAGTCCCTCTAAGGAGGTGACAAGTGAATACTAAGTAGTCGCAATTTCGAGCGTTACGAATCAATGCGCTCATCTGGCCCTTGATGCTAGTTGTGGTCCTATCTGCCATGAGCCTAGCCTGTGTAGGGCAGGAGTCCGATGTAGGAGATGGAGGCGGCTCGGCGTACTGGCACTCCCAAAAAGAGTGGGAACCCGAAGACATCTCATCGCTCGATGTGGTCCACCTTGATCTAGTGGCGCCGCCGTTCGTGCATGATCACGAACAGACAGCACCGGATGAACCACGCCTCAACAAGGTGCGAATGGTGATCTCCGAGGAAGAGATCGAAGTCGAACCCGGGGTTTTCGTCTGGGCGATGACGTTTGAAGGCTCGGTTCCCGGACCGATGATCGTGGTTCACGAAGGGGACTATGTAGAGTTGACGCTCGTGAATCCGGTGGGCAACCAGCTTTTGCACAACATCGACTTCCACGCATCCGTCGGTGCACTCGGTGGCGGAGCCCTCACTGAAATCTCGCCAGGTGAAGAAGTCGTCTTGAGGTTTCGGGCGGTCAAACCCGGCGTCTTCATTTACCACTGCGCGCCTGGCGGCGAGATGGTTCCATGGCACGTCGTCCATGGCATGAACGGTGCGATCATGGTGCTTCCTCGTGACGGCATCAAAGATCCCGGCGGAAACCGCATCGAATATGACCGTGCCTACTACGTGGGTGAACAGGACTTCTACATCCCGAAAGATGAAGACGGCAACTACAAACGGTACGACCGGCCGCTCGACGGCTTTGCCGATGACCTCGAAGTCATGCGCGGTCTCATCCCCACGCATATCGTCTTCAACGGCTCCGTCGGTGCGCTCACGGGTGACAACGCCCTGACGGCCAACGTAGGTGAAAACGTCTTGGTCATCCATTCTCAAGCCAACAGAGTCTCCTATCCGCACCTGATCGGCGGGCACGGTGACTACGTTTGGGAACGCGGCGGCTTCGACAACCCACCGCAGCTCGGGCTCGAGACTTGGGAGATCGCCGCGGGATCAGCGGGAGCCTCAATCCACACCTTTCGACAACCCGGCCTGTACGCTTACTTGAGTCACAACCTCATCGAGGCGTTTCTTCTCGGCGCAGCGGCGCACTTCCAAGTGGAAGGCGAATGGAACAACGATCTGATGGAGCAGATCACGCCGCCCGGGTAGATTGGACGGGTTCAATCTCGGATGGCCTGTTTATCAGGCCATCCGGGCTTTATACGCTTCCCAGTCGTCGAGGGAGAAGTCGGGTTTTGAGAAATAGGTGAAGGTCTTACCTTCGCGTTCGCGGACCTCGTGGGATTGTTTCAGGATGTCTTCGGCGAGATCGACGGGGACGCGGGTCACGCCGTCGCCGTCGCAAACTAGGATGTCGCCGGGGAGAATGTGCAAACCGGCGACGTCGACTGGGATGCCGTGATCGATCATGTTGAAGGGCCCGTGGCCGGGGACGCGGCCGGTTGCCCATAGGGCGAGGCCTGCTTTTTCGATGCCCGGCACATCACGCGCGTTGCCGTCGGTAACTGCTCCGACTGCGCCGAGAGCCACCATCTGGTATGCCATGCCGTCGCCGATGATTGCGCCGCGTCGGGGTGGCAGGTCGATGTCCTGCTGCACAACGATCGTAGGGGCGTTCGCGTACGCGATCGAGTCCATGAAGTCGTACCGCCCTAAAACCTCCGGCACCGGCTCATGCAACGGTGTCCAAGTCGAAGTCATTGCGTAGCCAACGGTGGGCTTGCCAGAACCGTCGAGGTCGTAGAGGTAAGGGTTCAGATCCGGCCCCGAGTAGTCGATGTGCTCGGAGATGTAGCCGCCGTAGACGATCGCTGCCGCGTTTTGCACCGTTGCCGAATCAAACTCGGCAAGGCCTTCGAGAATTTCAGGAGCGACGGTTTTCAGGGGCATGGGGGACCTCGGTGGGGTGTTGGAGATTAGGTGGTTGCTAGGGGGTGAATATAGCAGATGTCCAGACGCAAGGACCGGTACACCTACGAACATTTCACCCGGTAACTGCCCCGGCACTAGCTGGCCCCACCAGCTTGATGTATTTCCCAAGCGAACCGCGAGAGTAGGGCGGATCCTTCGGTTCCCACTTGCTCAATCGTTCTTGCAACTCCTCATCCGAGATCTTGACGTTCAACTCGAAGTCACTCAGATTGATCTCGATCGTGTCGCCGTCTTGAACCGCGGCGATGGGACCGCCTACGGCCGCCTCAGGCCCAACGTGCCCGATCATCGATCCGTGCGAAGCACCAGAGAAACGTCCGTCCGTGATCAGGTAGACTTTCTCGCCCAATCCCTGACCAACAAGCGCACTCGTGATCGCTAGCATCTCTCGCATCCCCGGACCGCCTTTCGGCCCTTCGTAGCGAATGATGATCACGTCGCCCTCTTCGACCTCGCGCCTTTGCAGAGCAGCCATTACCTGCTCCTCTTGGTCGAACACGCGAGCCGGGCCTGAGAAGCGCGCTCCGAACTGGTGACCAGCAACTTTCAGAACACATCCGTCTGGTGCCAGATTGCCGTGCAGAACAACCAATCCGCCGGTTTCAGACAACGGGTTCTCGGGGAATCGCACGACATCGTTTTCGGATGGATCGGGGTCGACATCCGCCAAGTTTTCCGCCACGGTCTGTCCCGTCACAGTCATGCAGTCCCCGTGCAGCAGGTCTGCATCAAGCAAGCGTTTCATCACAAGCGGAATCCCGCCAACTCGATCCATGTCAAACATCACATATCTGCCACCCGGCTTCATGTCGGCAATCAATGGTGTCCGCATCGAAATCGCGTGGATGTCATCAAGCGTCAAGTCGATGCCAGCTTCATGCGCGATCGCAGGTAGGTGGAGAGCTGTATTGGTCGAACCGCCCATCGCGACAACCAAGGTCACAGCATTCTCGAATGCCTCTAGCGTCAAGATATGTCGCGGGTAGATTCCCTGCCGAAGCAAATTCATCACGGCAACCCCGGCCTCTCGCGACGAGGCACGTTTACGCTGGTCCACCGTCGGTTCGGATGCTGCACCCGGCAACGACAGCCCCAACGCTTCACCAATTGAAGACATTGTGTTCGCAGTGAACATTCCACCGCACGATCCGGGGCCGGGGCAAGCGTTCGCCTCGATGCCATACAACTCGTCGTCGTCGATCGATCCTGCCTGCCGTTTGCCCACCGCCTCAAACACGGTCTGAATCTGAATATCCTCACCCTTCCAATGCCCGGGCAATATCGATCCGCCGTAGACGAACACCGACGGAATATCTAACCGCGCCATCGCCATCATCGCGCCCGGCAACGACTTGTCACAACCTGCGGCGGCGACTAGGCCGTCATAGCGTTCGGCGAAGCAGACGGTTTCGATGGAGTCGGCAATAATCTCCCGACTGATCAGCGACCCTCGCATTCCCTCCGTCCCCATCGAGATCGCATCCGAAACCGTGATCGTCCCGAATTCAAACGGTGACCCGCCCGATGCACGGACGCCGTTCTTGATCTCATCCACCAAAGGCTTGATACCCGCGTTACACGGCGTCACCTCGTTGTGAGTAGACGCTACCCCCACGAACGGCGCATCGATGTCGGCGTCCGTCATCCCCATCGCCCGCATCATCGAGCGATGGGGCGCACGGATCACGCCTTCCGTCGTCTCCCAGGATCGCCACTTGCCGGGTGCCCGACCATTGCGCTTGCTGCCAGCCCGTCGAGTTGTTCGCGTCGTCATGTATCCTAATCCCGCTCTCTAGGTGAATTACAGTCGATTCGATGACTTCATTTTAAGAAGATCAAACGCAAAGGAAATCAAATGACGCCCACATACATCGTTCCCGCAGCGCGCGCCGTGATATTCGACGACCAAAACCGTATCCTCCTCATCCGTCGCGGCGACAACAAGCAGTGGGCATTGCCTGCTGGCGGTATGGAACCGGGGGAGTCGGTTACGGAGTGTATGGCGCGTGAGGTTTGGGAGGAGACTGGTTTAACTGTCGAATCCGCAACCGCGTTCGCCATCTACTCCGAGCCACGCTTCACCGCTCCAACTCGACCAGACGCACAACTTCTAACAGTGGCTTATCGGGTTGATGAATGGAAGGGTGAGTTGCAGCAGACGACGGATGAGACGGACGACGCGCGATGGTTCACTGTTGATGAACTCCGGTCACTCTCCGATTTCATGCCAATGTATCTGGAAACTATCGAAGACTGCCTGATTTACGAAACAGACAATAGCTTCGTTGTCAAATAGCGCTGCGACACATCGCGATTAGCCGCTGAGTTTCTGTATTCCTTCCAGTCCCAATGTCACCACGTCCTCGGGAGGAGCCACTTTCCTTCCATCTGGAGTGATCACTTTTCGTCCAGATGCCAAATCCTCGCTGCTAAACCAAACCCACCCATCGGGAACCGCCAGCCTTTCTCCCTGGACACGACAAAAGTAGATCAAATCGATGTGTTGATGTTTACCAACGACGTTGTCGAAAACATCCTCAACGAGAATCGTCCGCGGTGGCACAACCTGGTCTAGATTAGAAATCTCCGGGAGCCCCTGCGTGGGCACAATCTCCACATCTAAGCCCGTCTCCTCCTTCACCTCCCGCAAGACGGCCTGAACCGGATCTTCATCCTCCTCGACATGACCTCCAGGTGGCAGCCATTCTTGGACGCGATGGTGCCAATGCAACAACGTAGCGTCGCCGTTCACTACGAAACCAGTCGCTGTGAAGTGACGTGGAACCGAGGTTTCGACCATACTCGAACCGTCAGTGCCTAGCTACTCTGCGTACTTCGCCAACCCAGCCTCGGTCATCTCGATCCCCAATCCTGGCTTGTCGGTCAGCGTGATAGTGCCGTTGTGGGGTATTATGTGCTCGCCGTACAGTTCGGCGATCTCCTCGAGCGGAGGCGCGAATTCTGTGGAGAATTCATGGGGTCGGATGGCGTTCTTGATGGTTGAGTAGCAGTGGATCGATGCGATGCTATTGATGCCGGCGCTGGGCGAGTGCGGCATTATTGGCTTGTTGTGTGTCGTGGCTAGGGTGTAGATTTTGAGGATTTCGGATGGGCCAGATGCGCCTAGGATGTCAGGCTGCAAGATGTCGGGGTTTCCGAGCTGGATGACGTCGCGGAATCTCCAGCGGTCCCAGTCCTGCTCGCCTGTAGAGATGGCAACATCTAAAGCATCCGCAACTTGTCGCAAGCCTGGAAGGTCGTACTGCGGCAACGGCTCTTCGAAGTGGTCGATGCGGCCATAGTCTTCGAAGGCGCGGCCTTGCTGGATGGCGGTTGGTACGGAGTATCCGTTGTTGGCGTCGAAGCCGAGGTAGATGTTGTTGGGCAAGAAGTCGCGGACCAGCTTGAACATCTGCAAGTCTTTGGCAGGATTGGCGTCTTGACGATATGACCGCCAGTCCATCCGGATCTTGAATGCCTTGTATCCCATTTCCCAGCCGTCCATAACGTCGTCGAGCATCTGGTCAGGAGTCTTGATCCAGCCGAGACCGACACTCCAGTAAAGGGGGATGTCGAGACGCGCTGCTCCTCCCATCAGAGCATGGCAAGGGAGACCGGCATCTTTGCCCAATATGTCCCAAAGTGCGATGTCGATGGCTCCCACTACGTGAGGCGGTAGCTTAGTGATGCGCTCCTCGTCTCCCAAGTAGAGTGTTTCCCAATGGCGGTCGATCTTGCGAGGATCTTCGCCGATGAGAAGGGGCTTGACGATGCTATCGAGATAGGCTTGAAAGGCGTCCGAGCGCCTTCCAACTTCGGCATAGCCAGTGATGTCGGCGCTGGTGCGGACCTGAAGGATCGCTCTGCCGTTCTTGAGTGGGGTTATGTCGAAACCGGTGATTTTCATGGGGAGTTTCTGGTGCTCGGGGTCTGGATTCGCAATTGAGATTTTAGCGCAAAATCTATATTCCGATTCCCAGTCGTAAGCGTCGCGAGGCAACGCGGTGATAGGGGGCAGAACTGATCAAGCGGCGAGTTTGGCAAGCGCGGCTTCGTTTAGGTCGATGCCCAAACCAGATTTGTCGGTAAGTGTGATGACGCCTTTCTCGGGGATGACGTGTTCGCCATAGAGTTCGGCGACTTCGTCGAGCGGTGGTGCGAACTCGATGGAGAACTCGTGGGGGCGGATGGCGTTCTTAATGGTGGAGTAGCAATGCAGAGAGGCGATGCTGTTGATGCCGGCGTTAGGGGAGTGCGGCATTATGGGTTTGTTATGCGTGGTAGCCAGCTCGTAGATCTTGAGGATTTCGGAGGGGCCTCCAGCGTTAAGAATGTCGGGTTGCAGAATGTCGGGTTGCAGAATGTCAGGGTTGCCGATCATGATGATGTCGCGGAAACGCCAGCGGTCCCAGTCCTGTTCTCCTGTGGCGACCGCAACGTCAAGGGCGTCGGCGACTTGGCGTAAGCCGGACACGTCGTATTGCGGAAGGGGTTCCTCGAAGTGGTCGATACGTCCATAGTCCTCGAAGGCACGGCCTTGTTGTATTGCGGTGGGGACAGAGTATCCGTTGTTTGCGTCGAATCCGAGATAGATGTTGCTGGGCAGGAAATCGCGGACTAGTTTGAATATAGCGAGGTCGTTGGCGGGGTTGGCGTCTTGGCGATACGACTTCCAGTCCATTCGGATCTTGAAGGATCTGTAGCCTTCGTCCCATCCGTTCATGACATCGTCGAGCATCTGATCGGGAGTCTTTTTCCAGCCTGAACCGACGCTCCAGTAGAGCGGGATGTCGAGCCGGGCTGCGCCGCCCATGAGGGCGTGGCACGGTAAACCAGCATCTTTACCTAGGATGTCCCAGAGGGCGATGTCGATGGCTCCGACGATCTGAGGTCTGAGTTTGGTTTCGCGTGGTATCTGCTTCTGGGAACCTAAGTAGAGAGTTTCCCAATGGCGGTCGATCTGGCGCGGGTCTTCGCCTAAAAGGAGGGGTTTTATGGTGGATTCAAGGACGGATGGGAAGATCACGCCTTCCGCTTCGGCGACGCCCGTGATGTCTTTATCGGTACGGACTTGGAGGAGCAGTCGTCCGTTCGAGAGTCGTGTCGTGTCGAAACCAGTGATCTTCATATCGGTCTTTAAGGAATCGATGGTCGATGTCGCGACTTAGAGTTTAGCGCGACGACGATGCTCGCGCCCCTTTTGTCCTTCGGACATTTCCCCTGCTAGCAGGGGAAACCCGGTGGTATTCAGACGTTCAGTTCAGCGCGGCGGTCTTGGAAGATCGATGCTAGGTCGGGGTCTTCCATTTCGTCGGTTTCATCTTGGTAGAGATAGCACTGAGCTTGGCGGTGCTGCTCGAGACGGAAAGCTGGCGGCAGCTCTTCATTGCAGATGTCCATAACGTGCGGACATCGGTCGGCGAATTTGCACCCGAACATCGATGAGAAATCCTCGAAACGGGCGGACGGCGGCTCATCGCCCCACTTGTTGTCCGGGTCAGGTTGCGGTATCGACTCGATCAGCAACTGCGTGTACGGATGCTTAGGCTCAAGAATCACTCGTTCCACGGCACCAGATTCCACAACAGACCCTCGATACATCACTAAGATGTTGTCGCTGATCTGCAACGCAGTAGTGAGGTCGTGCGTGATGTATACAACCGAAATCCCGATCTCACGGTTCAATCGGCGAATGCTGTCCAATATCGTCGCACGTAATGAAGCATCAACCATTGACACTGGCTCGTCTGCCAAGATGAGACGCGGTTTGATCAACAGTGCCCTAGCAACCATAATCCGCTGCCTCTGACCACCGCTCAGCTGGTGTGGGAACCGCCCCAACGTGTCTCCAGGTTGTAAACCCACCATCGCCAACGCTTCCTCGATCATCGCATCCTTGGCCTGCCTAGAGGTCGCCAATTTGAAGCGACTAATTGGCGTCTCGAGAACATGGTCGACCTTGTAGAAGGGGTTGTATGAGCCAAACGGGTCCTGGTAAATCGACTGGACCTCTTGTTTGAATTTCCACGACTCTCTTCTGGAGAGCTTACCGAAGTCTTTGCCTCGGTAGTACATCGTCCCAAACGTCGGATTGATCGCGCCCATCAAGAGTCGCGCCAAGGTAGTTTTTCCAGAACCACTTTCGCCAGCGATTGTTGTGATCTTTGGCTCATCCTCGTTGATCGAGAGCGAAACATCGTCAACCGCAACGATAGGCGGTTTAGTCGAAAAGGCACCACCACCAAAGGTTCTGGTGACGCGTTCAAGTCGCATGAATTCGCTCAACTGGTCGCCTCCTCGTCATACAGGTGGCAAGCCACTCCGCGTCCGATTCCAATGTTCAGATATTCCGGAATTTCTCTGAAGCACCGTTCATGCACCGACGGACATCGCGGATTGAACGAGCAGCCGGGTGGCAAATTTAGCAGCGCTGGTTGCATGCCGGGGATACCGACGAATTTGCGGGTGATATCGAAGGACGGCAAGCTCTCGATTAGCAGCTTGGTGTAGGGATGCTTGGGATCCTTAAACACGTCGGGTACCGACCCGACTTCGACAAGCTTGCCTGCATACATCACGCCGATCGTGTCGGCGAATTGTGCGACCAGTCCCATGTCGTGCCCAACGAGTAAGACAGCGGCTTCCAACCCCTGTTGCAACCGTCCCAAAGTCTGCATGATTTGGCGCTGAACCACGACATCCAAGGCGCTCGTGGGTTCGTCAGCGACAATGATGTTGGGATCAAGCGAAATCGCGATCGCCATCGCGACTCGTTGTTTCATCCCACCGCTGAGTTCGTGAGGGTGCAATCGAGATACGGTCGGATCAAGCCCTACGCGCACCAGCAACTCGTGCACACGTTCATTAAGTCTTGCTTTATTTGGCGCGGACTCGCCGGAAGGAACGTGGTCCAATATTCCGTCGATGATCTGATCTCCTACCCTCATGACCGGGTTCAACGAGTTCATCGCCCCCTGCGGCACCAGCGCCATCTCCCTCAATCGAATATCCCGGATCTGCCTCTCCTGCATCTGGACCAGATCACGACCATCGAGATAAATGCGCCCGCCAGCGATATGTCCCGGCTCACGAGTCAACCGCATGATCGCCATTGCCAATGTGCTCTTCCCGCTCCCAGATTCCCCGACTAGCGCGAACCGCTCGCCCTGCTTCAAGTTGAACGAAACACCGTCGACCGCCTTCACAGTCCCACGAGGGGTCCCATAGTAGACCTGCAAGTCTTCGACTCTCAGCGCGTAGTCTTCACCATCGGACGCTGTGTCGTTTCGAGTTTCTTGTGTTGTAGCTATCATCTCTAAAACTTCTGGGGTCGAGTCCTCATACCTGCCGTCGCAACCTCGGGTTCGACCACTCGTCCAATCCTGCAGAGATCAGGAACAGGCTCACAAAGATGATCACGATAAAGATCAACGGGAACAGCCACCACCACCACATGCCCAGCGTGATCGCACCGAACTGGATCACCCAGTAAACCGTCATTCCGAGCGACGGTGACGAGAAATCACCCAAACCAAGCGCTTCCAAGCCGATCGACGCGAGGATCGCACCAGCCACCGATGCCACGAAGCTCGCTGTTATGTAAGGGATCAGGTTGGGCATCATCTCGCGGAATATGATCGCCAATCCAGACATCCCTGATTGCCGAGCAATCTCGACATACGGCTGTTCCCTGAGAACCAGCACTTGCGATCGCACCGTTCGAGATGAGAACACCCAACCAACCGCAGCCAGGCCTGCGCCCAACTGCCACCAGACTAGCTCCGTTCCAAGCTGGATCCTGATGATGATCAACACTAAGAGACCCGGAATCGATATCCCAACGTCCGTCAACAACCTGATGAGCACGTCCGGCAACCCGCGGTAATATGCCGCAACGAATGCTGTGACAGTGCCGATTCCTACCGACAATAATCCGGCAATCAACCCAGTGCCAAGCGTCAGGGGAATGCCTCGAAGATTAGTCGCGAAAAGGTCGCGTGACTGCGTGTCCGTGCCCATCGGGTATTGGAATACCGACGGTTTCTTGTCGTCTTCCAACTCCACGATGTCCTCGCACCAGGTACACCATGAGGGCGGAAGACGCTTGTCTCCAACCGGGGCTCCTCCGCTCACATACGCATCTAACCGGGAATGCTGCGACGGGTTGTTGGTGTGAGGCTCCAATCGGGCGTATACGAACAGCCCAATGACCGTGATAAAGAGGAGCACGCCCAACATCGCCAATCCCACGATCAACGACGGATTGCGTCTCCCATAAAGGAAAATCGGCTCGATCCGCTCTTGGTAGAAACCCCCGGAACGCCGCCGCGCCAGTCGCATCCGGGTCCGCATCGGGACGGATCTTGCGCTTGATTGCCGTGCCATATCAGCTCTGCGTGTACCGGACCCGAGGATCGATGAGCGGGTAGACCAGATCGATGACCATCGTCGCAAATGCTAGCGAGATGATGATCGTCATCACGATGCCGGTGATCTGGAAGAAATCGGAAACCCTGATCGCGTAGAACAAGGTGTTTCCCAATCCTGGGTATTGGAAAAGCACTTCAACTAGCACGGCACCGGTAAGCAAGGTGCCAAACGAGATCGCCAGCCCGGTCACCTGTGGAAGCAAAGCGTTGCGGACAGCATATCTGATGAAGATCCGGACACCGTTCAAGCCCTTGGCGTCGGCCTGGATCATGAAGTCCTCGCCTTGGGTGTTAACCATCATGCCTCGCATCCCGATCGCCCAGAACCCAACCGCAGACAACAAGATCGAGAGCGCAGGAAGGATCGCATGCCTCAGCATGTCAAGGATGAAACCCAAACTCCACTCAGGCAGGTTCCCCGGGCTGTACGCGCCGAAGAACGGTAGGAGATTAAGCATGATCGCAAACACGAACATCAACACCAAGCCCAACATGTACTGAGGAATCGCCGACAGCGTCAAGAACGGCATAAAGGCGTAGCTCAACCATCCCGGAGATCGCGACCAACCCAATAAAGCTCCGGCCCCAGTTCCGATTAAGAACGCCAGCAATAGCGTCACTGTCATCAGACCGAATGACCAGACAATCGAGTCGACGATTATGTCGTTGACCGTCCTGGGGAAATACGCGATGGAGTATCCAAAATCCAACCGGATCAAGTCGTAGATGTAGTTGATGTACTGCTGATGTAGAGGCAGATCCAACCCGAGGCGCGCCGAATACTCCTGCGCCATTTCGTTCATCCCCGCTTGTACAGATCCTCCGCGTTGCGCCTCTAGAAGAAGCTTTTCTTTGACCGGGTCCTGACCCGTCAACCTTGGCAACATGAAGATGACCGTGGCCGCCACCCAGACCGTTAGCAGGAACAGAAGGAACCGTCGGACGATGAAGTTCCCGAAAAACGCCCCGAAAAACGCCACCACTGGATTGGGGCGAACATTCAACGCGGGATTACCCCGCCGAGTAGTTGTAGTGGCCAACGAAGTCTCGTCCGATGCGATTGGGAGCGCCGAAGTCGTCAAACGCATCGTTCTCAACGATGCTTGACGCCAACGTCTCAAGCGATTTTACCCACAGTAGCGGATATTCGCAAGTTATCACGATGGCGTAACCGTTGGGTCAACATCCGTATCGCAGCGGGTTCGGTCTCGGATGCCTCAGGCCGACGGCATGAAACCACACCGAAAAATCTTCGTAAAAAACATTTGACAAAGTCGTGGATCGCGGTAGACAATGGGTTGTTGATCGTTGTCAGGCGATTTATGACTTCGCGCGGTTTGCATTCGCCGTTCATGTGTCACGTAGCGGATCGCTTGACTTGCAAGCAACATCAGATGAGGAAGAAAACACAATGAACCTCCCTGTCAAATTAGGGCGCTATGGTTTGTTGGCACTCTTCGCCAGCGTCATGGTTCTCGGAACCGTGATCGCCTGTGGTGAAGAAGAGCCCACCGCCACACCCGTCCCGCCCACCGCCACTCCGGTACCGCCGACGGCGACCCCTGAACCCGAAGAGGTGATGGAAGAGCCTGAGGAGGCGATGGAAGAAAAGATGGAAGACGACGCGATGATGATGGAGGAAGCCCAAGGTATGGTCTTCGATCCAGGCGACATTGCTGCTGAGGAGACTTTGACGCTCTTCCACGGCGGTTCGGAAGGTCGCTTCATCGACCACGAACTCTGGAACCCATACGCCATTGGTGCAAACCACCAGCAGGGACCGAACCTCATCTTTGAACCACTCGCATTCTTCTCGGCCTTCGCCGACGAAGAAATCATGTGGCTAGCCGAGAGCTACAGCTACAACGATGACTTCACCGAACTCACCATCAACTGCCGAGAAGGCATTACATGGAGCGACGGCGAAGACTTCGACTGCGAAGACGTCGTCTACACGCTTAACACCCTTAAAGAGCTCAAAGAGCAGGTCCGATGGGGCACAGACGTTGACGCCGCAATGGACAACGCCGAACTCGTAGACAAGTACACCGCAAAAGTGAACTTGCTCCGACCAGACCCGAGGTTCTTCTTCCTACTCACCTACAAGTTTGACATCGGTGTCTACATCGTTCCGCAGCACCACTACCATGGTCGCGACTGGACCGAATTTGGCGACTACGACCGCGAGAAGGGCTGGCCCCTCTCAACCGGTCCGTGGCAGGTAACCACTTCCACCGAGCAGAAGATCTTCGACCGCCGCGACTCGTGGTGGGGCGATGGTGTTGCTGACCTCGGTGACTATGGTCGACTGCCGCGCGTCAAGCGCATCATCTACATCCCGGGCGTCCCGCAGGAGCAGCGCGCTCAGGCATTGATCAACGACCAGGTCGACGGCGCAGCCATGACCACTCCGTCGCTGATCGCAGAGACGCTGGACCAGAACGAAGATCTGATCACCCACTCCGGTCGTGGCGAGCCTTACGGCTACGTCGACTGGTGGCCCGT
>CAZMBB010000035.1:0-24911 GCA_964564575.1 uncultured Dehalococcoidales bacterium | reverse complement strand
ATGAAAATCACCGACGTCAACGCTTACGTAGTCGAACCGCCTGGTCCCGCTTTTGGGAGCACTCGCGAACGACAGTGGACCTTCGTCCGCATCGACACCGATGAAGGCATAACCGGATGGGGAGAAGCCACGAACTACCCCGGCGCAGGCAGCTTCCTGACCGCCCAAGCCGTCCTCGCCATGAAAGAGGCTCTCGTCGGCGAAGACCCTTCGAACATCGAACCGCTCTGGCAGAAACTCTACCGACGCTACACATACCTCGGCTCCCGCGGTCTGCCAACAACCGCCATCAGCGGCGTCGACATCGCCCTCTGGGACATCAAAGGCAAAGCGCTTGGCAAGCCGATCTACGAACTCATAGGCGGCAAGTTCCGCGACGAAGTCCGCCTCTACGCCAACGGATGGTTCACCGACTGCGAAACCCCCGACGACTACCACGCCGCTGCCAAGAAAGTCGTCGAGTCCGGTCACGAGGCCATGAAACTCGACCCCTTCCTCGAGATGCGTCCCTTCCACACCCATTACCAGACCGGTCAGATCTCCCAAGACGGCGAACAACTCGGCTACGACATCATCGCCGCTGTCCGCGATGCCGTCGGACCCCAAACCGAGATCCTCATCGACGCCCACGGACACTACAACGTCCCCACCGCCATCCGCCTCGCCAACAACCTCTACGATCAGAGCCGCATCGAGTGGTTCGAAGAACCGCTCCCTCCCGAGGGTTTCGACGGACTCGCAACCGTCCGCGCCCACACCCAGCCAAACCTCTGCGTCGGCGAGCGCCTCTTCACGAGATGGGACTTCCTACCCGTTTTCCACCGCAACCTTGCCGACTACATAATGCCCGACATCGTCTGGACCGGCGGCATCACCGAGATCCGCAAGATCGCAACGATGGCCGAGGCCTATTACATCCCCATCAGCCCCCATAACGCGATGGGCTCCCTCCAGATCGTCGCCGGCGCACACGTCTCGATGGCCACCGTGAACTTCTACCGCCTCGAGCACTCGATGGCCTCAATCCCCGGCTACAACGCAATGCTCGAAGAACCCATCAACTTCTACGATCAATACATCAAAGTCTCCGGCAAACCCGGCCTAGGCGTAGACGTCAGCATGGAAGCCATGGAAAAATACCGCCACCCCGATTGGCCAGCGGAATGAAACCCAGGCAACCGTAGGCGAGGATCATGCAACAAAACCTCGCCAACCGCGCACCATTCTTCTACGGATGGTTCGTCCTCGCCGCCGCCGGTACCGCCAACTTCGCTCGCAACGCCGCTGCCAGCCTAACGATCTCCGTCTTCATCTACCCCCTCTCCGAAGAGCTCGGATGGAGCCGAACCCTCATCGCCGGAGCCGCCGCTGCCGGTGGCCTAGCCGCAACATTCACCTCGCCGATCATCGGACGCCTCATCGACCGCTACGGCGCCCGCACCGTCCTCACCGCCAGCATCGTCATCCTCATAATCTCCACCGCCGCCCTCGCATGGTCCGACATCTCCCTGACCATCATGGGCGCGACCATCCCCTGGGTCTTCTACATCGCCTACGCCACCGGCCGCGTCATCTTTGCCAGCCCCGTCCAGATCGGCACCTCAGTCGTCGTCTCCAGATGGTTCATCCGAATGCGAGGCCGCACCAACGGCATCCTCGGACTCTCCCATTCCGCCGGAATGGTCCTCTTCCCTCTCATCGCCTCCATCGTCATCGCCCAGAGCGGCTGGCGCGATGCCTGGTACGTCCTCAGCGTCGTCGTCTTCGTAGTCGCCCTCCTCCCGGTGGCACTCTTGACCGCCGAAAACCCCGAAGACCTAGGACTCCGTCCCGACGGCGACCCAGAGGAAGAAAAAGAAGAAGACTCCCCCGACGCCGCTAAATCAGCCGCCGAAGAAGAACCAAACTGGACATCCTCAGCCGCCATCCGCACTCCCGCTCTCTGGCTCCTCGCACTCGCCACTGGAATGCTCTTCTTCATGCACGCCGGATCGAACACGCACGCCGCGGCCTTCTTCCAAGATCAAGGCCTCGGCACCGTCACCGCCGGCATCAGCATCAGCCTCAACGCCATCTTCCTCGGCATCAGCAGCCTCTTCTGGGGTCGCATCGTCGAACGCATCCCAGCCCGATACGTCCTTGCCGCAGTCGCCCTCAACCTCGCCGTGGGAGCTTTCCTCTTCACCCTCACCGACACCGCCATCGAAGCCCTAATCTTCTCCGCTTTCTTCGGCTTCGGTCTCGGAGGGATGCTAGTCGTCCCACCCGTTGCCTACGCCGACTACTTCGGTCGCCCCAACCTAGGCACCATCCGAGGCATAACCGAACCCTTCACAACCTTGGGCCAAGCCATCGGCGTACTCATCCCAGGCCTCATCTTCGACTTCATCGGCGATGCAACCTACCTCCCCTTCTTCTACTTGGCAGCCGCAATCGGCATCCTAGCCGCCATCGCATCGCTGTTTGCGACCAAACCGAGATCATCGCAGGCGCCCACGTCAGCATGTCAACCGTAAACTTCTACCGCCTAGAACACGCCATCGCCTTCATCCCCATGTATCAGGCGATGTTGGAGGAGCCTATCGATTTTGATGGGCAGTACGTGCCGGTGGCAGGGAAGCCGGGGTTGGGAAGTGGTGAGCGGTAACCGAGAAGTTGATAAAGTATGAACTTAGATCGATCGCCAGAAACCTAAAACACCTAACTGAAGGGTAACAACATGGTTGAGACATTGAAACCCACAGCAGGTGATTTGTTTAGTCTGCCAGTTCATTATGACATACCACCATATCAGCGGAAATACGTATGGTCTAAAGAAGCACATTGGCAACCGTTGTGGTCGGATATTCTCGAAACAACAGGCACAATCCAAAAGTTATTGCAGGACAGAATAATCGCATCCAAGCAAGTGAATCCAAATCTAATCGATGGTCATTTTTTCGGATCATTGATCACCAAGCTTAAAGGTACTAGTGGTCATATAAATCTCCGAACTGTCGTGGACGGACAACAACGGATTACGACTTTGCAGTTGCTGATGGCGGCAATGATCGACGTGTTTCGTGAGAATGGTATAGATAAGTATTCGATTCAATTAACAAACTATGTCGTCAATTCATCGAGTGCTCAATTGACGACTCAGCACAACCTAAAACTTGATCCTCAGGTTGGCGACTATCAAACCTTCAGCGAGATCATGAATGCATGCCAGAATAATGAAAGTGTCTCAAAGTCACTTTCAAAACTGTCTGAATGCTACTATTATTATCGAGATGAAGTCGAACAATTCATTCAACAATCCGGATCTCATTGGGAAGCAAGATCCGAAGCACTATACCTCACTTTACTACACGGGATTAGATTCGTCGAGATTCAACTGGATCCAAACGAGAACGAACACAAAATATTTGAAACTCTAAACGCCCGCGGTAAGCCATTGACGGAGTACGAAAAATCCAAAAATTATATCTTAAGCGTGGCCACAGACTGTTCAGATACCGATTACGAAATTTACAACAAATTTCTTGATCGATATGATGACGGCCCTTTCTGGTCTCGAGCTGCGCGGCAGCCTCGGTTTGATGGATCGCGCATTGAGCTGTTTTTTCGACACTGGGTCCACATCGAGTTGGGCAAGCGACCAACGGATTCCAATATATACAACGACTTCAGAAAACACGCCGAAGGGATGATCGCAAAAAAACGTTCTCGCCTCGAGATGATGATGGGGCGCATGGATGAGTTTGCGAACGCTTTCAAAGCGATCGTGTCATACCCCGATAAACCGACGGACATATCCGATTCCCTCGCATTGTTCGAATATAGGCGAAGGGTGTTGAATAATGGCGTGTTCTTGCCTGTCGTGATGGCACTGAAAACGAAATTGTGTTCTTATGGCGAATTCGAGGCTGGTCTCTCGATATTGGAAAGCTACCTGATACGGCGATTTATTGTCAACGCACAAAACAGAGGCTTGAATGAACTTGTTGCGAACATCCTAGGCAAAATCAAAAAAGCGAGAGGTTCGGACGTTTTGGACGCCCTGAGGGAAGAACTTGAAGCAGCACGGCGAGCTTCAAGGTGGCCGAGTGATAACGAGGTTCACCAAGACGTCATGAGTCGTGACATGTACTCTACTTCGCCTAGGCTTGCTTCCCGTCTGCGTTTGGTCTTGGAAGGTATCGCTCTACGTATTCACCTTGCCTCGGCAAGTGTGCCATTTGACAACCTTGGGACGTTGACGATCGAACATATCGTGCCCCAAGATTGGAAAAAACACTGGTCTGATGTGGGTGTCGACACTGACGTAGTCGATTGGGATGTGATTTTGGGAAGGCTAGGTAATCTGACCCTCGTTTCGGGGCCTATGAATTCTGAACTCAGCAATAAATCGTGGGATGACAAACGCCCTATATTAGCGAATGACAACCTCTACTTGAACAAGGATATCGTCAATCACCTTGATGACAATCGCCAATGGGATCATGCGGCGATTCGAGAGCGCGGTGATCGCTTGGCTAACTTAATCTGTGATATTTGGCCTAGATAAGTCGATTGAAGTTGGTCGGCAAAGTCGGAAACACCGTTGGTCACGACTGAATCGCCGTTGTAGAGGGTGTCAGTTTGAAGAAAGTATTGGATTTCTAGTTCCATGGCGGGCTGTTACGAATCGGCAGTCATGTGCTCTCGCAGGTAAGGTGCGAGTACTTAGACGTCGTTTTCGAGGGTGAAGAAAACGAAGTCGCCTTCGGAATCGACGTGTGCGCTAAAGCCATCTGCCACATCGTAACCTTCTGATGCGGGTCGCCCGTTGCCAATGTCTGGAGTGTCACTTTTTGGGTCGTAGAAAATGTCGAGTTTCATGGGGCGACTCGGTTCGGTGTCCTGAAGATCGGGTTTTGAAGGAGGCTGTATGTCAAGGGTAATCCGCGCCTCCTTAGATTCCGGCCTCCGCCGGAATGACGACAGGCATCACCCCCTGCTAATCCCCAAATTCCGCCTCCGCCGGAACAACGACTGAGCCTCACCCCACCGGAAAATCCGCATACGTCACAACGCCATGCCCCAGACCCGCGTAGTCCCGATCCCACCTCTCCTGTATCCCGGCTCGCCAGGCGAGCGCCGACGTTTCCAACTCTGAAGCCAATTCAGGCATCTGGTCTGCGAGGTTGGTAGATTCGGCGATGTCGTTGGATAGGTCGGCTAGATGGATGTGAGTCGAAGGTTCGTCCTCCTCGACTAGGAGGCCGTCGATTACCAGCTTCCAGTTGCCGCGGCGGATGGCGGTTTGGCCGTCCATCTCCCAGTGGAGGTCGCGTTCAGGGAGAGCGGTGCCGTCGGCCAGAAGATCGAGGATGCTTGTCCCGTCGAACTCTCCGGTTTCGTCAGTTGGGGGCGTGCCATCGACCGCGTGGAGGACCGTCGGGACGATGTCCATCGACGCGCACGGAGTGCTCACGACCTGTCCGGCGGGTATGCGAGCCGGATAGTGAGCGAGCGCAGGCATTCGAATCCCGCCGTCGAAAAGGCTGAACTTGTGGCCCTTGAGACCACCGGATGTGCCGCCGTAATACGGGTCCAATGTCCCGTCGAGCCAGTTGCGAGTCTCGCGAGAGGGACCGTTGTCGGAGACGAAGAACGTGATCGTGTTCTCATCTTCCCCGAGGCGGGCCACTTCGTTCATGATCGCACCGATCGCATCGTCAACCGCGCTGATCATCGCCGCCATGATGCGTCGATCCCACGGCAGATGGGCGAAGCGAGACGTGTATTTCTCAGGCGCATGCATCGGATAATGAGGCGCGTTGAACGGGGCGTAGAGTAGGAACGGTTTGCCGGATTCCCGTCTCTCGGCGACCATCGCACGTAGACGCTCGATCGCTTTGTCAGCGATCAACTCGGTGAAATATTCGCTGTCGTGCCAAACCTCTTCGTTGTTCTCCCAGAGGTCGTGCGTCGGATTGATTCCGGGGCCGGGTCGATTGGCTCCCCAGTAGTAGATGTGCGAGTAGAAATCGATGCAACCGGCGAGGAATCCGAACCAGTAGTCGAAACCATGGGAGTGCGGACGACACTCATCCGTCAGACCGAGGTGCCATTTGCCAACCATTGAGGTCTGGTATCCGCGGTCTTTGAGCAGGGATGAGATCGTGGGAGTGGAGTTGGGCAAACCGGATGCGGTCCGGTGGCCTTGAAGGATGGCTCGCACGCCGGCGTTCCCTGGATACCTGCCCGTCAACAGCGCTGCCCGCGATGGACTGCATACCGGGCTGTTGGAATACCAGTCGGTGAAGCGGACGCCTTCAGCGGCCATCCGGTCGAGATTTGGCGTTCGGAAATCGGTGGCGCCCATGCACGACAGATCGCCGTATCCTTGGTCGTCCGTCATGAACACGATGACGTTGGGTCGTTCATTTTCGTTTGGCATGGGAGATGATTCTACTCGCAACAAACGAACAGGGGCCGTCAGATGACGGCCCCTGATCAACTCGGTTCGAGCGACCGGTCAGCTACTCGTCGGAGGCGTCGTCACCAAACGAGATGACGGGTTCCGACGGCGTTTCACGGTCTCCGAAAAACGCGCTTGTGAGGTCGGAGTAATCGGGCGGCGCAGCACTTGCATCATCGTCGTCGCCGGAGAATCCAATGGACACTGCCGGGCTTTCTGCATCGACGTTGAACGCGGCGAGCGATGCGGCGACATCGTCGTTCGCGATCGCAGCAAGTGCGTCTTCCCAACCTTGCGTGACTGGTTCGGCCAGCACGGTTTCGGGGTCGGGCAGGCCTAGCAACTCGCGACCCTCAGCGGACCGGTCGAGTCTGGCGGGGATCATGCGGCCGATGATGACGTTCTCTTTTAGTCCGGTCAATCGATCGACGCTTCCCTGCAGAGCGGCATCGGTCAGCACGCGTTCCGTTTCCTGGAACGACGCTTTGGCCAAGAAGCTCTGCGACATCAGCGAAACGCGGCTGATGCCGAGTAGAACTGGCGATGCTGTAGCGGGGTCGCCTCCCTGCTCGCGCACCTCCTCATTGGCCTGTAGATACTGGGATCGATCGACGACCTCGTCGATCAGCAGTTTCGAGTCGCCGGTGCTATCAATCTTGACCTTTTGAAGCATCTGACGCACGACGACTTCGAAGTGCTTGTCGTGTACCTTCACACCTTGCGAGCGGTAGACGCGTTGCGCCTCTTCAACTAGGTAGCGTTGAACCGCCTCGATGCCGCTGATACGGAGGATATCGTGCGGATTCTGCGTTCCGTCGGTGAGTTGCTCCCCAGGTTGAATCTCTTGTCCTTCGGAGACGAAGATTTCGGCATTGCTCTGCGGCATGTACTCGCGCTCGTCGGTTTCGTGCCAGACGATCCGAATGACGCCATCTTCAATATTCTCAACCTCGCCAGATACCTCCGAGACAATGTCTTCGGGCAAGGCCAGCGCACCGTCATCGCCCATCGCATCACGACGGCCCGCCGCAGTAAGCGTCAAAAGGTTGGAACCAGCGTCGACCCAGTCGCCGACATCGACGGCAGACCGGTAACCGTTTGGCACTTCCACCTCCGAGTAGAATGTCTCGACGTTTTCCACGGCGATGACTAGGTTTCCTTGCGACTCGCGGAACTGGATCGTCCCTGCGATTTCTGAAAGGATCGCGGGAGCCTTAGGGTTTCGCGCCTCAAACAGCTCTTGCACACGAGGTAAACCAGTCGTAATGTCACGGTCGCTGGCGATACCACCGGTGTGGAAGTTCCGCATCGTGAGCTGAGTTCCTGGTTCACCAATAGATTGGGCAGCGACGATTCCCACAGCTTCGCCAATAATCGAAGGCCGATTATCTGCGAGCATGCTCCCGTAACAGCGCGCGCAAATGCCGCGTTCGAGCATACAGGCAACTGGTGACCTCACCTCAAGCTCCTCCAACCCGGTCGACGCTATTCGGCGCGCCAAATCATTGTCGATGAGGTCATCGGGAGTAGCGAGGACTTCGCCGGTTTCGGGGTCTACAATGTCTTGCACCGGGTACCGGCTGAAAATGCGCTCTTCAAACGGGAGGTTTAGAGAGCGGGAAATCTCTGCCGAAATCGTCATCCCGATGTGGGTGCCGCAGTCGCGTTCATTGATGATGACGTTCTGCGCAGCGTCGGCCATTCGGCGCGTAAGGTATCCCGCTTCGGCGGTCTTCAAGGCAGTGTCGGCAAGAGCTTTACGAGACCCGTGTGTGGATGCGAAGAACTCGTGGACCGAGAGCCCCTCTGAGAAGCTAGCTTCGATCGGAACGTCGATGATGCGGCCGCGCGGGTTTGACATGAGACCGCGCATGCCTGCCATCTGCTTGATCTGCGCCAAGTTACCCTTCGCTCCAGAGTCAGACATGGCAAATACGCCGTTGTATTCGGGCAGGTGCGATTTGACAGCATCGGTGACAAGGTCTGAGGTTTCATTCCAAGTCTCGATGGTCGCGGTGTACTTTTCATCGTCGGTGATGACGCCTTCGTCAAACATCCTCTGGAGTTCAGCGACTTGGGCACGACCTTCGCTAAGCAGGGCTTCCTTCTCGGGCGGCGGGACCGCGTCTTTGATCGCGATGGTCGTGCCAGACCGAGTTGCATATTCGAAACCGAGGCGCTTCATCTCGTCTAGGACGGTAGCTGTTCCGGCATTGCCGAGTTCGCTGTAGCAGCTGTGGACAACCGCGTCGAGTTCGTCTTCCTTCATCACGTAGTTGTGGAATCCCATCGAATCCGGGAGAATCTCGTTGAAGATGATCCGGCCGACGGTCGTCTCGATCCAATCGTGCGGATCCCCGATAGTCACAGGTGCGATCGCTGTCGATTCTGTCCAGACTCGCGTTCCTCCGGGGATGCGAACGCGGATCCGGTCACGTAGACCGATCACGCCATTGTCCTCAGCGAACAGTGCTTCTGACAAGCTTCCGAAGTAGCGCACGCGGGCATGGCCGTTGTCAGAGGTGGTTTCCTCCTCACCATTCTTGAGCGCAAAGTCTGTGACCAAATCTGAAGCAGGAACCGGTACGGCGACGTCCATAACTGGTCCGGTCATGTAGTAAAGACCAAGGAGCATGTCCAGCGTTGGTGACACGATCGGCGAACCTGACCGTGGTGCGAGCATGTTGCTGGTGCTCATCATGAGTTTCTTGGCTTCGTTGACCGCACCGGGAGAGAGCGGGACGTGGACAGCCATCTGGTCACCGTCAAAGTCGGCATTGAACGCTGTGCACACCAATGGGTGTAGCTGAATAGCCTTCCCCTCAACAAGCTTTGGGTAGAAGGCCTGAATTCCCAAGCGGTGAAGTGTGGGCGCTCGATTGAGGAGCACGGGGTGTCCATCGACCACTTTTTCGAGCGTGTCCCATACTTCCGCGTCTGCTTGCTCGGCTCGGCGCTTGGCGGTCTTGATATTGTGCGCGTGTCCTTCGGCGATGAGGCGATTCATCACGAAGGGCTTGAAAAGCTCGAGTGCCATCTCCTTCGGGACCCCGCACTGATCCAACTTCAACTGCGGGCCGGAGATAATCACGGCTCGACCGCTGTAGTCGACGCGTTTTCCTAGCAAGTTCTGGCGGAAGCGTCCCTGTTTTCCACGCAGGAGGTCGGTGAGAGACTTCAATTTGTGGTTGTGACGACCCATAATGGCTCGACCGCGTCGACCATTGTCAATTAGGGCATCTACAGCTTCCTGCAACATCCGACGTTCGTTGCGGACGATGATGTCGGGCGCGGAGAGTTTAAGTAGGTGGCTCAGCCGGTTGTTGCGGTTTATAACGCGACGGTAAAGGTCATTGAGGTCGCTGGTTGCGAACCGACCACCGTCCAGTTGCACCATCGGGTGCAACTCAGGCGGCAATACCGGAAGAACCGTCAAGATCATCCACTCAGGCTTATTGCCGCTGGTGCGGAAGGCCTCCACGACGCTCAATCGCTTGACGGCCTTTGCTCGCCGTTGCCCGGAGGTGTTGCGGATAGTTTCCGTCAACTCCGCGTGGATGGCATCCAAATCGAGGGTCTGGAGTAACTCGAGGATCGCCTCCGCGCCCATGCCGGCTTCGAATACCGAGCCCAAATTCTCCTTTAATTCCCTGTACTCCGCCTCTGTCAACTCGGATTTTTCTTGCAGGCTTTGAGCCTGTTCGATCCTGCGGGCTATATCCTGCTCAAAGACGATCTTGTAATGCGCCTGCTTGGTTTCGATCTCGTCGTCAATCGACGCACCTTCGGGAGCACCAGGTATCGCTTCCGGATCCTCGCCCAAAGAGTTGTGGATGTTGACGATCTGCTCTACCAGTTGCGCCAAAAACTCTTCGTTTCGTTCTGCTTCGGCGTACTGTATGCGCTCTTCATCGATGCGCGCTAATTCTTGGTCGCGGTATCCCATCAACTCGTCGATTACGCCTTGGCGTGCCTCTTCGTCAACCTTTGTAACGATGTAGCAGGAGAAGTAGAGGACGCGTTCAAGGTTGCGAGGGGTGATGTCCAGAATGATGCTCATCCTGGACGGTGTGCCCTTGGAAAACCAGATATGCGCGACCGGAGCCGCCAAGTTGATGTGTCCCATTCGCTCACGACGCACCGACGAACGTGTGACTTCGACCTTGCACTGGTCGCAGACGAAGCCTTCTCGTCGCATGCGCATGTCGCGCTGGCGCTTGTATTTGCCGCAATAGCACTCGAAGTCGCGAGTCGGACCGAAGATGCGTTCGCAGAACAGACCGTCGCGTTCAGGTCGCAACGTGCGATAGTTAATCGTTTCGGCTTTCTTTACTTCGCCCCACGACCACTTCCTAATGACCTGTGGCGAAGCGATCGAGATCCTGATCGCTCGGAAATCGCTCTCGGGACTAGGAGCTACTTGCTGTACGGGTGTGAATGCCATTCAGTTTCACCTCTTGTAGCCGTATGCTGGCTTCGTGTGGTTATAGGTGGTAAGCGGGCGCAGACGAGATGCCTGCACCCGTTCGGGGTTATTCGTCTTCGTCCGTGCCAGATTCGTCAGAATCTACGTCCTCGCCGGGATCGTCGTCTTCGAAATCGACATCGAACTCCAAGACCGGCGGCGGTAGTTCTGCGCCGATATCGAGAACATCTCCTCCGAGGGATTCGATTTCGGGAAGGCGTTGCAATTCAAGGTCGTCGTGGTGCGATGGCTGGTCTTCGACATCACTCGCTTCCACGGTTTGATCCCCAATCATCGAGATGTCCAAGCCAAGTCCTTGGAGTTCGTGCACAAGGACGTTAAAGGATTCAGGCACATCGGCTGAAACAACCGATTGTCCTTTCACGATCGCCTCGTAAGCCAATACTCGTCCTTTGACGTCGTCGGACTTGATGGTCAGAACTTCCTGCAAGGTGTGGGGTGCGGAGTAGGCTTCGAGAGCCCATACTTCCATTTCTCCGAAGCGCTGTCCGCCGAACTGCGCCTTGCCCCCCAATGGCTGCTGAGTTATCAGCGAGTAGGGGCCAGTGGATCGGGCGTGCATCTTGTCTTCAGCAAGGTGGATCAGCTTCATCATGTAGATGTTGCCAACGGTGACGGGTTGGTCGAACTTTTCGCCTGTGCGCCCATCTACGAGAATCTGCTTCCCGAGGATAGGAGCGGCGCTGCCATTCTCTCGATCGAGGCGACGTGCAAGTTCCAATAAATCCTCGCGGTCGAGCCCAGAGACATCTTCACTGGCAACGTCAGCAAGCCAAAGACGCATACATGCTTCGCTTGCTTTGCCGACATGATCCGATGCTTGACTGTGAAGTTCGTCGTAACTGTAGCCGCGATCTTTAAGCCACAATCGGATCTTCTCGCGGTCGATGTCACGGGTTGTTATATCGCGGCGGTCCCGCGCACCGGCAGCACCAACGAACCATGCTCTTGCCAACTCGTCCTCGATCGCGACTTCGCTTGCGCTGTCGAACACTGGGGTGACGGCAGCGAAGTCGAGTTCACGCGCTGCCCAACCTAAATGCGTTTCGAGCAGTTGTCCAAGATTCATGCGCGACGGTACGCCAATCGGGTTGAGCACTATGTCGAGCGGCGTTCCATCAGGAAGATGTGGCATGTCTTCGCGAGGCAGGATCATGGCCACGACACCTTTGTTGCCGTGCCGTCCAGCCATCTTGTCGCCCTGCATGATCTTGCGGGTATGGGCAACCCAGACGCGGACCATCATCGAGACGCCGGGCGGCAACTCGGCACCATCTTCCTTTTTGCTGACGCGCACCTTGATGACTTTGCCCTTTTCGCCGTGTGGAACACGCAAACTGGTGTCTTTTGTGTCGCGGGCCTTCTCACCGAAGATTGCTCTCAAGAGTTTCTCTTCAGCGGTCAATTCAGTCTCGCCCTTAGGAGTCACCTTGCCTACGAGAATGTCACCTGGGCCGACCCAAGTGCCGGGGATGACAATACCCTCTTCGTCTAGGTTCGCCAAGTTGCCTTCGCCAACATTGGCGATGTCGCGTGTAATCTCTTCAGGACCTAGCTGGGTCTCGCGGGCTTCAACTTGGTGTTTTTGTATGTGCGTCGATGTGAAGCGATCATCTTTGACCAAGTCTTCGCTCAGAATGATTGCGTCTTCATAGTTTCCACCACCCCAACTCATAAATCCAACCAACACGTTTTGACCTAAAGCGAGGCGTCCGCCGTCGGTGGATGAGCTATCTGCGATAGGCTGCCCAGCAACGACCCTTTGTCCTTTACCGACCACAGGGTGCTGGTTGATGCATGTGCTTTGGTTGGACCGCTCGTAACGAATCAGCGGGAATACGTGAGATTGGCCCTTGTCGTCTACGATAACGATCTTGTCGCTGGTTACGGAGGTTACGATGCCGTCGGTTGAGGTTCGAACAACCTGACCGCTGTCCAAGGCTGCACGTTCTTCGATACCGGTACCTACGATGGGAGCTTCAGGGCGAATGAGCGGCACGCCTTGTCGCTGCATATTCGAGCCCATGAGCGCACGTGTCGCGTCGTCGTGCTCGAGGAATGGGATTAGACCCGCAGAGACGCTCACGATCTGCGAAGGCGAGACGTCCACGTAATCGACGTCCTCTGGTCGTGCTTTGATGTACTGCTCACCACCGGTGCGACAACGAACGGTACCCTCTAGTTGCCCAACCCCATCTACGGGGGTGGTCGGTTCACCGATGAGGACTTCCTCCTCTTGGTCTGCCGAGAGATAAACGACATCATCGCCGCTGAGCGAGATGTATGGTCGCACCGTTATCTCTTGTTCGCCTAGACGTCGAAGACGCTTCGCCAGTTCCTCGTCAATTACCGTGTCTGACGACGCGACAAGCGTCTTGCGGCTTTTCTCTCGGACCTCTTTGAGGAGAGTCCGTCCAACAAGATCGTTGGACCTATTCGAGATTGTCGTCCGAACTTTCCTGTACGGGGTTTCGACGAACCCAAACTCGTTCACCTTTGCATAAGTGGCGAGAGACCCTAGGAGGCCAATGTTCGGCCCCTCGGGGGTCTCAATCGGGCAGATGCGCCCATAGTGGGAGTGGTGAACGTCGCGAACGTCGAATCCGGCGCGGTCACGAGTCAGTCCTCCGGGTCCGAGCGCGGAAAGTCGTCGCTTGTGAGTGAGTTCCGACAACGGGTTGGTCTGGTCCATAAACTGTGACAGCTGTGAGCCACCGAAGAACTCTTTGACCGCTGCGCCTACGGGTCGGATGTTTATCAAAGCCGCGGGCGTGGTCTCGCCGGGGTGAGTCGTCATCCGTTCCCGTACTACGCGTTCCATCCGAACCAATCCGACGCGGATCTGGTTTTGGATCAATTCGCCTACGGTGCGAACGCGACGATTGCCGAGATGATCGATGTCGTCAGGTACGGCCATCCCGTCGTTGACCTTGATCATCCGCCTGATGATGTTGACAAAATCCCGTTTGGTCAACGTGCGGCGGGAGAGTTCAACGTCGACATCAATGCGCCTGTTCAGCTTGTAACGTCCGACGTCACCGAGATCGTATCGGCGAGAGTCGAAAAACATCTGGGAGACAAGGCGCTTCGCACCTTCTACCGTCGCCGGTTCGCCCGGTCGCATCCGCTTATGGAACTCTTTGAGTGCCTCGTCCTCGTCCTTGGCATCCGAGTCGGATTCCCACGTGGCTCCAATGTAGTCGCGCACGTCCGCATCCTCATCATCACCAACCGGGTCGCCAAAGATCTCGCGCATCGCATCGAGCGAGTCGAGTTTAAGAGGGTTTTCCTCATCGTGTTCGGTACCGTCCTCGACGGCGGCGATGGCGCGCAATAGAGTAGTGACGGGTAGCTTGCGTTTGCGATCGACCTTGGCGAACAAGATGTCTCTGTTGCTGGTTTCGAGTTCCACCCATGCGCCTCGGTATGGGATGAGTTTCACGCCGCAAAGGCGGTTGCCTGTGGCCGGGTCTTCATCTAACGAGTAGTACGCGCCAGGGGAGCGCACAAGTTGAGAAATGACGACGCGCTCGGCACCGTTGATGATGAACGTGCCGTTTTCGGTCATCTTGGGCATATCACCGAAGAAGATCGTTTGCTCTTTGATCTCGTCGGTTTCGTTGATCTTCAACTCGATAGTGACATGTAGCGGGACGCTGTAGGTTATCTCTCGCTCTCGGCATTCATCTTCGGTAAATTCGGGTTCGCCAATCTCGTGCTCCGTCAAACTCATCTCATACTTAGGATTGTCGGACGAGTAGTCGGTGATAGGCGAGATTTCATTGAATAGCTGACGGAGCCCGTCCCCGAGCAACCAATCAAAGGAATCTTTCTGGACCTGTATAAGGTCCGGCATATCCGTCGGGACTTTAGTCTCGCCGAAGGTGCGATACGCGCGGCTCCGGCTATCCGAGGTCAACGCCTGTGAAATGACCATTAAGTTCTCCTTGAGAGCAAGCAGGGAATCAGCAACGACGATTCGGTCTAGTCGTGATGGCTGAGGTTCTGCACCGATGACGGAATTCGGCTGTGTTCGTATCGCGCGAAAGCGCGCGTCCCCAAGCTGGATGTTTTTCCCAGTTGTGGAAGCGCTATGAATCGCCTAAAGCAGGCGTGGCCGCGGATTACGTGCACTATCTAAATGATAACCGTTCGCGCTCATTCTGTCTAGGGGGGTTTTGAGCGTTTAGTCGCGTTTCCCAACGCAGCTTGAGCGCATGACCATAACCAGAAGTTAACGATCAGTCAGATTGTTCCGCCCGTGGAGTCCCTTGCGTCCCTGACGTGCTACGTAACGGGACATCCTTCAGGAAAAACACGATCACCACCGAAGTTAAAAGGATGAAAGACGTTGCAAAGAACACGGATGAGAGCGCCGACGCGAGCGCCATGCGCAGACTATCCAGCACGGCGGATGTCGCACTTTCAGATAGGTCCAAGCGCGCCATCAATCCGTTCAAAGCATCGGGATTAATCATCGCTGCCGGATTTTCCGCAATTTCAGAAACTCGGTCCGGCCCAATTTGTTCCAGCGCCCCCACCGGCAGCGAATCGCTCAGATTGTCCTGGAAACGGTTCGCCATCAAAGAACCGAGCAACGCAAGCCCCAGCGAACCGCCGATGGTCCGATAAAACTGCACTGTCGAAGTCGCTACGCCCAAGAAGCGATGCTCCACCACGTTTTGCGCCGCGATCGTGAACGAAGGGAATGTAAAACCTAGTCCGAACCCGAGCAACACGATGAACGAAATCGCGACCGGATACGTTGTCGCTTCCGATGTCGTTGACATCAAGAACATACCGATAGACATCAATACGACTCCAGCCAACCCCGGCCATCGGTAGCTGCCCAACCTTGATATCACCTGACCCGAGATCGAAGCACCGACCACTGTTCCAAGCATCATCGGCGTCAGGAAACTACCGCTACTCGTGGCCGAAGCACCTAGAACACCTTGGAAGAACAAAGGAATAAAGATGATCGCACCAAACATGCCAAAACCAGTCACGAAGGTCGCCAAGATCGTCACCGCGAGCACTGGATTGGTGTAAATATGCAGCGGCATGATCGGGTTCGAGTTGCGCATCTCAACGAAAACGAAGATGATGACGGCGACCGCGGCTACGGCGAAGAGCATGATCACGTCTGGGGACGTCCAACCCGATTCTCCAGCTATAGACAGCGCGAGCAACAACGGAACAACGGTCGCAATCAGGGTGATGATGCCCAAGACATCGATAGTCCTGTCCATCGGTTGAGGTTTGATCCGCGGGAAGAACAACGACATAGCCACGATCAACGGCACGCTGATCGGCAAGTTGATGTAGAAGATCCAATTCCACGACAACGTATCGGTGATAAATCCTCCCAAGGTCGGACCAATCACTGACGACATCCCGAACACTGCTGCGATCACGCCTTGGATCCTGCCTCGTTCCGCCGGCGCATACAAATCGCCGACGATCACGAACACCAAAGAAATCAGCACGCCGCCACCCAACCCTTGGAACGCTCGGAAAGCGATCAGCTGCGTCATCGAATTCGCGGTACCCGCGGCAAACGAACCGATCATGAAAATCACAAGCCCGGCCAGATAAAACCACTTTCTACCGAATATGTCGGAAAGACGCCCTACTATAGGCACCGTGATCGTTGACGCCACCAAATAAGCCGTCGTAACCCACGTGTAACGGTCGAAGCCACCAAGGTCTCCGATGATCCTCGGCATAGCGGTTCCAACGACGGTCTGGTCGAGGGCCGCCAAAAACAGCCCTGTCATGGCGCACGCCATCGTGATGATCACTTGGCGTCGCGGCAGACCTGCGGATCCGTCCTTCTGAATCATCGCTGCTCCGTTCTTTCGAAAGATTGGGGATAACCTTAAACCATCGGAATCAGCTATGATTTCGCGGGATTGTCCATGAGCAGGGGACATTCGAGATAGTTACTAAAACCATTCATATCCGTGGAATGACCTGCGCCGCATGCGTCTCGCACGTGACCGAGGCTATCTCGTCTGTGCCCGGCGTCGAATCGGCAGAAGTTTCACTCGCTACCAATTCGGCTAACGTCGATTATTCTTCCGCAAGCGTTACGGATACGAATATCGAACATCAACTTTTCGACTCGATCTCAGCGGCCGTGAAGGATGCTGGATACGCGGTTGATCAGGTTGGAGGGGACGCCGACGGTGTAGAAACCGAAGGTTCGGCAGACGATCGTTACGCCGCTCAGCGATCTGAGCTGCTGACTACTCGAAATAACGCCATAATCAGCGTCGCCATCGCCGCGCTGATCATGGGTTTGACGGTCGCTCGCTCGATCTGGGCACCAGACATTCCCGCATACGCACTTAATCTGCTCTTCCTGATCCTCGCCATTCCAATCCAGTTCAGAATCGCCGCTCCGTTCTACTATTCCGCCTGGGCCGCCGCCAAACGCAAAACATCCAACATGAATACATTGGTGGTCGTCGGTACATCGGTCGCGTTCGTATACAGCGCGATGGTTAGTCTCACACAGCTTGTTCTTGGGGACTCGACGTTTTGGTCTGATGCTGCAAGTTTCGTGGTGCCGGGGCACCACACTGGAACGTATTTCGAAGTCCCTGCTGCAATCATCGGACTGGTCTCCTTAGGACGCTGGCTCGAAGGCAGGACGAGGCTTCGTGCCTCCGACGCAGTTCGAATGTTGATTGAACTGCAACCGTGGACGGCGTTGGTTGAACGTGAAGGCGGCATGGTTGAAGTGGATATCAGCGAAATCGAAGTTGGTGAAACAGTGATCATTCGGCCCGGAGAACGTGTGCCCACTGACGCAAGGCTGTTAGAGGGAAGCGCGGAGATCGACGAATCGATGTTGACCGGCGAGAGCATGCCGGTAGTCAAGAAAGAGGGCGCTTCAGTTTTCGCTGGCACGCTAAACATCTCGTCCGCGTGTAAGGCGCAAGTCACCACCACTGGCGAGCAAACTTTACTTTCTCAGATCGTTCGTCAAGTCGAACGTGCTCAGTCCACCCGAGCTCCGATCGAGAGATTCGTCGATCGCGTGACCGCGAAGTTCGTTCCTGCGGTCCTGTTGGTTGGCTTGGGTTCTTTTGTGTTTTGGCTGGCGATGGCACCCGATCCTTCACTGCCCAATGCTCTGCTGATCTCGGTGACTGTTTTCGTGATCGCTTGTCCGTGCGCATTGGGTTTAGCTACCCCTACAGCCGTGGTCGCCGGCATCGGTCGTGCTGCAGAATACGGGATCCTTATCAAGAACGCCACAACCCTCGAAAGGACCGCAACGGTCGATACTGTCGCCTTCGATAAGACGGGTACCCTGACATCCGGAAAGCCTAGGGTAGTTTCCCTACATGTCGATCCCGGTTCTGGATTGAACGAGGAAGAAGTCCTAGGCGCGGCCGGCGCGGTGGAAATCTACTCCGAGCATCCGATCGCAACGGCGATCGTCAACGAAGTGCGTGAACGCGGCATCGACATGCCCAACGCGGAAGGGTTCCAGTCAATCACTGGAAAAGGTGTCTACGCAAACGTAGATGGTGCTATCGTCGCCGTGATGAATCCATCGGCGGTCTTCATCGAAGAGAACGAGGTGATGTCCAACGCTGTTGAACTGATCGAAGCCAGAGCCCAAACACCAGTAACCCTATCTATCAACGGCCAAGTTGTCGCTGCCGTTGGGTTGGCAGACACCGTGCGACCGGATGCGAAAACCGCAGTTGGATCACTCCGAGAGATGGGCGTCGAGACGCACCTGATCACCGGAGATAGAAAAGAGGTGGCCGACGTCGTCGCCGGAGGTGTCGGCATCGAGCATGTCGATGCCGAAGTCTTGCCTTCCGATAAGGCCCAATTAGTCGACGATTTGGAGATGCGAGATCGCAAAGTCGCAATGATCGGCGACGGCATCAACGACGGGCCCGCGCTGGCAACCGCACACGTCGGCATCGCAATGGCGAGCGGCACTGACATCGCGATCGAAGCGGCAGACGTGACGCTTATGAACAACCAACCGACTGCGGTTCCGCGTCTTATTTCGATAAGTCGATCGACGGTTAGAGTGATCCGGCAAAATCTGTTTTGGGCATTCGCATACAACGTCATATTGATCCCTGTAGCGGCTGGCGCACTCCATCCCGTGTTCGCTGATTCTCCACCGCCTGAATACTTGCGATTCATCATCAGCGAGAGCGGATTCATGAGTCCCGTCGCTGCGGCCGCGGCCATGGCATTTTCATCGTTGTCAGTCTCATTAAACGCGCTCAAGCTCCGACGAAGCGGATAGCGTCTCAATAAGAACATCAAGAAATACCCGTTTATAATCCGTACCATGCCAACCAAAGAACCAACCCGCGACATCGCCGTCGTCTATACGCATCCTACCTGTGGATATTGCGACATGCTCAAATCAGACCTTCAACAAAAGGGCGTCGCTTACGAAGAGGTCGATGTTTCGAAACAGCCAGATATGTGGGGCGAAGTCGAGCGTCTGTCCGGGGGAGACCGCATAACCCCGGTGCTTGTTACTGCCGATGGTGAAGTCGAGATCGGTTACAAGGGGATCGGCTGCAACTACGGCTAGGCGGGAACTCAAACCTGCTACTTCGCATCGCGGTCGTATAAGCGTCTATTTCGTTATCTGTGGAGTTACCACAGTTTGACATCAGCGCATAGACTTTCGCCATGCGCGCCGCCTTGGGCATAGATCTCGGTTCAACCTCCGTCACGGTCGTTGCAGTTCGAGTCGATGATCACAGCGCCGAGTTGGTTGGTGCTCATTCGCTGCCTAACGACGCAGAGACAACGTCTCCGGCTAATCGTTTAATCGGTAGGTCGGAGTGGGACATTGACTCGATGGTTGCTCGCGCTGTGGAAACCGCACGCGGTCTATGCGAGAAGCTCGAACTGAGCGACGTGGCTTCGATCGGCATCACTGGGCAACAGCAAGGATGCCAATTGTTGGATGCTGACGGCGATTATTTAGGGCCGTTCATCTCGTGGCAGGATCAACGATGCAAGGATCGGATTCCCAGATCTGAGGGCAATTTCTTGGATGCGATGGCGGAGATGGGTCACGCGACAAGGCGAGGAGAGGGATTGCCAGCGTTTCCGGATGCTGGATGTCCCATCGTTACTGGTTACACGGCACCTACGTTGTTTTGGCTCGCTTCGACGGATTTGATGCCTGGAGGAGTTTCGGGGGCGATTACTGCGCCGGAGTTCTTGGCGCATCGGTTGATCGGATCAAAACGACCGGTTACGGATGCCACCGACGCTGCCGGCTGGGGCGTTTTGGACGTGCCGAATCGGCGGTGGAATGGTGATCTCATCGACGCATTGGGCATCGACCAAAAGTTGTTCCCTGAGATTGTGGACTCTTGCACGACGATCGGCGGTTTGAGTGATGAAGTGGCGGAAATCGTCGGCATCAAAGGCGGGACGCCGGTATCGGTGCCGTCCGGCGATCATCAATGCGCGTTTGTTGGGGCCGTGGCGGATGCGAACGACACCGTTGCAGTTAACGTGGGCACAGGTGGCCAAGCTACCGTCTATGTCGATAATCTGTCATGTTTAAGCCGCGACCCGAGTGATGATTCGATAGATCACGGTTGGCTTGAGCTACGACCGCACATTGAGCAGGGTTATTTGTTGGCTGGAGTTGGGGTCGTCGGAGGACGGACGTTTAGGACGTTGAAGGACTTTTTTGTGCGGAGCGCGAAAAACGTCTTAGAGATTGAGAGCGTAGATGAAGACAGGGTATACGAACGACTTGCGGACCTTGCAGGTGACGCTTTGTCTGATGAAAACGCTGATGTAATGACTGCCTCCGCTCTCTTCACTGGATCCCGCGAGCATCCGAATGCTCGCGGAGAGTTCTCTGGAATCACGCCGGGCAACTTCACGCCGGGTTCGATGGCCTTGGCGGTGTTTCGTTCGATGGCTTCGGAGCTGGCGGCTTCGTACAGGAGCGCGGTGAAGCTTGGAGCTAGGCCTCGAAGCAAAGTTGTGGGTTCTGGAAATGGACTTCGCCTCAACGAGACGCTTCGACGTTGCCTGGAAGACGCGTTTGGTGGGCCAATCTCAATCGGGAGTGTGGCAGAAGAGGCGGCTGTTGGTGCAGCGTTGACCGGGGCTGTCGCGGTCGGGGTCTACGCTGACATCAGCTCGGCGAGTCGAGCGCTAGTGAGATGAATGTCAAGAACATAGCGTCAGTCTTCGGATTGCTGGCGGTGCTGTTCGTGCTGGCGGCAGCTTTGTGGTCGTCGATGTATTGGTTGGCGAATCGACCAGTCACAATGGCGAGTGTGACGCCGGCATTGACTGGCCCATTGGATTTGGCGACAGTGCAGGATCCGACGGCCATCGTCAGTCCGACGGTGAAACCTACCCCGACGCCTGTGCCTTACAACTCGAATACGGCGATGTATCTGGTTTTCGCGGGTTTTGAGTTGTCGCCGGGGTTCGGGCCGTTGAATGATCGTACGCTTCGGATTTTGGGGAGGATCAGGGAAGAAAACGACAAGTTGCAGGTTCGAGTGATTATTGAATCGCTTCGCTATTTGTTATCGACTGACATCATCGAGGGTGCGGTAGAAACTCTTGAGGTATTGACTGGGCAGACTTCGTTCGGGGATGATTGGAAGGCTTGGTCGGAGTGGATTGGGAGGAATGGTGATGACTATCCTGTCCCTTCGGAGTACGAGCTTTGGAAGATTAATTACTTGCGGCAGATCGATGGACGGTTCGGTGCGTTCTTGACACCGGCTCTCAACGGGAAATCTGAGATCAACTTGACGGAACTTGAGTGGGGTGGGGTTGTTCCTGATGGGATTCCCCCTCTGGAGAACCCTGGTCATGCGCCGGCGGATGATCCTTTAGCCGATTATCTGGAAGATGATGAACGGGTTATAGGGGTGTCGATAAATGGGGAGCATCGGGCCTATCCGCTTCGGATTGTGAATGCGCATGAGTTGGTGAATGATGAGTTGGGGGGAGAGCCATTATCGCTCACTTGGTGAACGCTTTGCAACAGCGCGATCGGGTATCGCGCCTACATAAACGGGGAGTCGACGACGTTCGGGACTTCGGGGTTTTTGTTCCGCAGCAACAAGGTGATGTATGACAGGCTGACCCGGACGCTGTGGCACCAGTTCACCGGCGAACCGATTATCGGGGAGCTGGTCGGCAGCGATGTTGAGCTGACATACTTCCCGACGGCTCGGACTACGTGGGGTGATTGGCTTGCGGAGCATCCGGATACGACGGTGATCACTAGGGAAGGTGCGAGGTATCCGCCTTGGAGCTATACGCATGAGAGTGATGAGAAGTCGATCTATTTCGCGTATCGTGAGGATCCGGAGACGATGTTCCCGATCGCGCACCGGGATGCGGTCTTGGCGCCGAAGGCGGAGGTGCTTGGCGTGACAGTGAAGGGTGTTGATAAGGCGTATCCGATTGAGGTTCTAAGGGAGGAGCGGATTGTTCACGATCGGATTGCGGATGTCGATCTGGTTGTGATTGCTTCGGGGTCATCATCGGATGCCCATATATACGAGAATCCCGATGGGTTGGAGTTTGAGTTGGTGGATGATGAGTTGGCGGCAGGGTATCCTTCTGAGGTTGTTGATCAGGATGGGACGGTCTGGAAGGTATCTCGAGAGAGGTTGGTGGATTCTTCGGATTCGTCGCGGGTTTTGAGTGTTGTTCCTTCTAATGTTTCGTTTTGGTTCGGGTGGTTCGCGTTCCATAGGGGTACGGAGCTATATGAGCGTTGAAGCTACGCGTTGGGTTTGATGACGAATTTGACGCCTAGGCCTTCGGCGGAGGCGGTGATTGCTTCGGGTAGATCGGCTAGTGAGTAGCGACCGGAGATTACGTTGTCGAGGTTCAGTTTGGCGAGTTCGTCTGGGACGCGGTGGGTGACGTCTCCTTGTCGGAAGGCTCCGATGAGTTTGATTTCTCGGAAGTGCATGTCGTAGAGGTCGACGGGGAGGGGTGATTCTTCTGGACTGACGCCGATCATGAGGGTCTGGCCGCGGGGTTTTGTGGAGTTGATGCAGGCGGCGACGAGTTCGGGCTTGCCGACGGCTTCGGCGGTGACGTCGAAACCGCGCCCGTTGTCTGTGACGTCGGCGATGACTTCTGAGAGAGAGACGTCGTTGGGGTCATGGAGGATGTCGGCCCCGAACTGCTTTGCCATCTTGCGCCGGACGCTCACGGGCTCTGACACGACGAGCGTCTCGACGCCGTGGGATTTCAGAAATGCTGTGGTGAAGAGTCCCATTATTCCTGCGCCGATGACAAGGCCGGTAGCGCGGTACGGGATGTCTAGCATTTCGACGCCGGATAGGCAGCAGGCGGCGGGTTCGGTGAGGGCGGCGGTCTCCAGATCTAGCGACTCGGGGACTTCCACTGCGGAACGCGACGCTACGGCGGTGTACTCAGCGAAGTAGCCATTCGAAATTCCCGGCTGGTTTTCGCAGCGGCACACGCTCCAGTTCCGGCAGTACCAGCATTCGTAGCAGTTCGCCGGGTGGTTGATGCAGACGCGTTGGCCGATGCGTTCTTTTGAGACGCCGTCGCCGACTTCTACGATGGTGCCTGAGCTTTCGTGCCCCAATATCTGCGGCGGATCTTTTGGAAATAGGCCTTGCGTTACGTGAACGTCGGTACCGCAGATGCCGGTGGTGTCGATCTTGACGACTACGTAGCCCGGGGACGGTTCAGGTTCGGGGATGTCGTCGAGGGTGAAGTGTGCGCCGCCGTGCCAAGTCTGTGCTTTCATGTTGGGGTTCCTGGAGTTTTGAGGGTTAGTCGTTTGGTTTGATGGCGAATTTGACGCCTAGACCTTCGGCGGAGGCGGTGATGGCGTCGGGGAGGTCGGCCAGGGGGTAGCGGCCGGAGATTACGTTTTGGAGGTTTAGTTTTGTGAGTTCTTTGGGGACGCGATGGAAGACGTTGCCTCTGCCGAATGCTCCGACTAGTTTGATTTCTCGGAAGTGCATGTCGTAGAGGTCGACGGGGAGTGGAGATCCTTCGGGGCATACGCCGATCATGAGGGTCTGGCCTCGGGGTTTTGTGGAGTTGATGCAGGTGGCGACGAGTTCGGGTTTGCCCACTGCCTCGGCGGTGACGTGAAAGCCTTGGCCGTGATCGGTGATGTCTGCTATGACTTCTGAGAGAGGGACGTCGTTGGGGTCGTGGAGGATGTCGGCTCCAAACTGTTTTGCCATTTCGCGTCGGACTTTTACTGGCTCGGATACAACGAGCGTCTCGACGCCGTGCGACTTCATGAAAGCGGCGGTGAAGAGTCCCATGATTCCGGCGCCGATGACTAGGCCAGTGGCGCGGTAGGGGATGTCTAGCATTTCGACGCCGGATAGGCAGCAGGCCGCCGGCTCGGTCATGGCAGCGATTTCGATATCGAGGTCTTCGGGGAGTTCGACTGCGGCTCTTGAATCAAGAGCGACGTATTCGGCGTAGAGGCCGTTTGTCGATGCGGGGGCGACTAGGCATCGGGAGACGTTCCAGTTGCGGCAGTTCCAGCACTCGAAGCAGTGGGAGGAGTGGTTCATGACGACGCGCTGGTCGACGCGTTCCGAAGAGACTCCTTCGCCGACTGCGACGATGGTTCCGGATCCCTCGTGTCCGAGGATGTTCGGAGGTTCTGAGGGGAAGAGACCCTGAGTGATGTGGACGTCGGTGCCGCAGATGCCGGTGGTGTCGATCTTGACGACGACGTATCCGGGAGTTGGTTCGGGGTCTGGGACTTCGTCGAGGGTGAAGTTTGCTCCGCCGTGCCAGGTCATTGCTTTCATTTGAGTGCTCCCGGATTTTGAACTGTGATGCGACTGATTATGGATGATGCGGGTGATGTGTGTTGGTTGTTTGGGTTGTGTTCGGGCGTGTCTGTATGGCCACTTGTGGGTGGCTGTGTTTTTCTGCTCCTCCCCCTGCGCCTTTTCAGGGGCG